>NZ_PYYB01000001.1:740541-1481082 GCF_003044185.1 Paraconexibacter algicola | reverse complement strand
GAGCTTCCGGGTGCGGGACCGCGGCGAGAAGGGCGGCTTCACGACCGTCACGGGCCGCACGTACACCTGGTCGCGATCCTCGCGGCGGTTCACGCTGTCGAGCGCGCCGCGCGCGAGCGCGGCGGGCCTCCCGGAGTTCTTCGCCGCGATCACGTCGTGCCTGAAGGCGCTCGGCGGACAGGTGGCCCAGCTCACCGGCGGGGCCACCGAGCAGGTCGTCGGCGCGACGAAGCAGTTCGGCGTGTCGATCATGTCGCTCGGCCGGGGCACCGTCAGCGGCGACCCGCAGGCCGCGCAGGTGACCAGGGTGACCAGCGGCCTGTGGCGGATCGGCCCGAACGGCGTCGTCGCCTCCGGGGGCGGCAACGTCATCGCCCCGGGCGGCGCGAACGTCGTCGCGGCCGGTGGCGCGAACGTGATCGCGGCGGGTGGCCTGAACCTGATCTCCGACAACGGCCTCGGGGTCATCGCCCCGGGCGGCGGCAACCTGATCACGCTGCCGGACGGCGCCAAGGTCATCGCTCCCGGCGGCGCGAACGTCGTCGCCGCGGGCGGGCTCAACCTGATCTCCGACAACGGCCTCGGCGTCATCGCCGCGGGCGGCGGGAACGTCATCGCGGCGGGCGGGCTCAACTAGCGACCGCCGGTCGCGGGTCGGCCGGGGCGCACTGCCGCCGGCCGGCCCGGATCCCGGTCGCACAGGTTCCGTGCCGCTTGACGGCCGGAACCTCCATCACCCGTCCGTCCCGGTGGGTCCGCCGAGCGCCCCGGCCGATCACCGGGGCGTGACCGACGACGAGCTCCTCCGCACCTTCGACCGCGCCGGCGCGCCCCTCGGGGTCCGCGAGCTGGCCGAGCGGTCGCGGCTGCGGCCCGCGGCCGCGCTCGAGGCGGTCGCGCGACTGCAACGCGCGGAGCTGCTGACCGTCGTCGGCTACGAGACCGACGACACGGGGCGGCCGGTCGGGCCGCTGCGCTACCGGCCGCGCGAGCCGCGGCCCGTGCGCGGCCTGACGGGCCGCTAGAGCCCCCAGGAGCGGTAGAGCGCGTCGGCCTGCTCGGGCCGCGCGTAGCGGTGGTCGGCCCGCAGCGGGCCGTCCTCGCGCGTGAAGGCGATGTCGATCTGGGCGAGCTGCCCGTCGAGCGGGCGGACGTGCCCGTCGTAGAGGTCGGCGACGGCCCAGCCGTGCTCGGCCATCCAGCCGACGACCTCGGCGAGCTGCGCGCCGCCGGGGTTCAGCGCGAAGAGCGAGACCTCCAGGAGCACGAGCTGCGTGCGCTCGAGCGTCGCGGGGGCGCCCTTGAGGACCTCGAGCTCGGCGCCCTCGACGTCGGCCTTCAGCACGACCGGACGACCGTCGTCGAGCCCGTGGGCGGCGACGACGTCGTCCAGGCGCCGGACGGGCACGACGCGCCGCTCGACGTCGGCCCCGTCTCCGGCGCGGTCTCCGACCATGCTCGAGCAGGCCAGGACGCGGTGGACGCCGATCTCCAGCTCGCCCGGCTGCGGGCCGGCCGCGCACAGCTCGTAGGCGGATCCGGCGGGCGCGGCGGCGACGAGGTCGCGCAGTGTCGGCTCCCACTCGCGCAGCGGCTCGACGAGCAGCCGGCGGGCGTGCGGGAACGCGTCGTAGAGGACGGGGGTGCCCGCGGCGACCCCGACGTCGACGAGGGTGGCGGGGGCGACGCCGAGCGCCGCGTAGTGCTCGAGGACCTCGGTGAGGGTGCGGCGCACGCCGCGGCCGCGGCGCCGGACCTCGAGCCCGGCCCTGTCGGCGGCGCGCAGGAGGAGCTCGCGGACGCGGGCCTTGGCGATCTCGGGGGTGGCGGACACGGTCGCCGCAGGCTACCCGCGGCGGGCCGTCCGGGCTCCCTGGGCGAGCACGAGCGCGGCGAGCGCCGCGGCGGCGACGGCGACGACCGCCGTCGTGGCGCCGAGCACGGCGAGGACGACGGCGAGCTTCAGCGCCGCGACGACGGCGATGACGGCGGAGCGGGCGACCACCTCAGCGGTACGTCCGCCGGCTGCGGCGGGGTCACCCGGCGACCGGACCCCCGCCAGTCGTTGGCACTCGTGTGAAAAGAGTGCCAACCGGACTGGCGCGAGACGCTCCGGTGTGTATCCTGCGGCGGAGTGGTTGGCACTCTCGACCGGTGAGTGCCAAACCCGACGTCACCGAACCACCTGCTCCCCACGGAGGAAGCATGTCCCTGAACCTGAAGCCGCTGGGTGATCGCCTGATCGTCCGCGCCATCGACGAGGAGGAGACCACGGCCAGCGGCCTGGTGCTCCCCGACACCGCCAAGGAGAAGCCCCAGAAGGGCGAGGTCCTCGCGGTCGGCGACGGCAAGCTCGAGGACGACGGCAAGCGCATCCCGCTCGACGTCGCCGCCGGCGACACCGTCCTGTACAGCAAGTACGGCGGCACCGAGATCAAGGTCGACGGCGAGGACCTCCTGGTCCTTCGCGAGTCCGACGTCCTCGCCAAGGTCACGAAGTAGGAAGAGGAACCAGATATGGCTCATAAGGAGATCAAGTTCGACTCGTCCGCGCGCAAGGCCCTCGAGGCCGGCGTGGACGCCGTCGCCAACGCCGTCAAGGTGACGCTCGGCCCGAAGGGCCGCTACGTCGTCCTCGACAAGAAGTTCGGCGCCCCGACGATCACCAACGACGGTGTCACCATCGCTCGTGAGATCGAGGTCGAGGACGTCTTCGAGAACCAGGGCGCGCAGCTCGTCCGCGAGGTCGCCACGGCGACCAACGACGTCGCCGGCGACGGCACCACCACCGCGACCGTCCTCGCGCAGGCCATCGTCCGCGCGGGCCTGAAGAACGTCGCGGCCGGCGCCAACCCGCTCGCGCTCAAGAAGGGCATCGAGACGGCGGTCAACTCGATCGTCGACAACATCGCCAAGCAGTCCAAGCCCGTCAGCGGCAAGGAGCAGATCGCGCGCGTCGCGTCCATCTCCGCCGGTGACGACGAGATCGGCGACGTCATCGCCGACGCGATCGACAAGGTCGGCAAGGACGGCGTCGTGAACGTCGAGGAGGGCAACACCTTCGGCCTCGAGCTCGAGTTCACCGAGGGCATGCAGTTCGACAAGGGCTACGTCTCGCCCTACATGGTCACCGACCAGGACCGCATGGAGGCCGTGCTCGAGGATCCGTTCATCCTCATCGCGAACCAGAAGATCGGCTCCGTCCGCGACGTCCTGCCCGTCCTGGAGCAGGTCATCCAGTCCGGCAAGAGCATCCTCATCATCGCCGAGGACCTCGAGGGCGAGGCCCTCGCGACCCTCGTCGTGAACAAGCTGCGCGGCACCTTCACGGGCGTCGCGGTCAAGGCGCCGGGCTTCGGCGACCGCCGCAAGCGCATGCTCGAGGACATCGCCATCCTGACCGGCGGCGAGGTCATCACCGAGGAGATGGGCCTCAAGCTCGAGAACACCCAGATCACGCAGCTCGGTCGCGCCCGTCGCGTCGTCGTGTCGAAGGACGCCACGACCATCGTCGACGGCGCCGGCGATGCGGCCGCCATCAAGGGCCGCATCAACCAGATCAAGTCCGAGGTCGAGAACACCGACTCCGACTTCGACCGCGAGAAGCTCCAGGAGCGCCTCGCGAAGCTGTCCGGCGGCGTCGCGGTCGTCAAGGTCGGCGCGGCCACCGAGACCGAGGTCAAGGAGAAGAAGCACCGCGTCGAGGACGCCCTGCAGGCGACCCGTGCGGCGCTCGAGGAGGGCATCGTCCCCGGTGGCGGCGTCGCGCTGCTCCAGGCGGCCGACACCCTGAAGCTCGACGACTACGACTCCGACGAGCAGACCGGCGCGCGCATCATCCTGCGCTCGCTGGAGGAGCCGCTCCGTCAGATCGCCGAGAACGCCGGCCTCGAGGGCTCGGTCGTCGTCAACGACGTCCGCAAGGCGAAGAAGGGCCACGGCCTCAACGCCGCGACCGGCGAGATCGTCGACCTCATCGCCGAGGGCGTCATCGACCCGGCCATGGTCACGCGCTCCGCGCTGCAGAACGCGGCGTCGATCGCGAAGAACATCCTCACCACCGAGGCCATCGTCGCCGAGATCCCCGAGAAGGACGGCGGCGGGATGGGTGGCGGCATGCCCGACATGGGCGGCATGATGTAGCCACGTCCCCCCGGGGACTGCAGGTCTGATCGGAGGGTCCGGCGTTCGCGCCGGGCCCTCCGTCGTTTCAGCGCCCGGGGCGCAGCGGCAGGCGGACCGTGACGGTCTGCGGCGCGGTGTCCGCGTCGCCCGCGTAGGCGAGCGTCAACGTCGCGGTGCGGGCGCGCGCGATCGCGGCGCCGACCGTGCGGCGGATCGTCACCCGGCCCCGGGCCGGGACGACCGGCGCCCGGAACCGCAGCGTCCGTCCGGCCGCCCGCAGCGTCACGCGCACGGCGCCGGAGGCGCGGGCGCTGATCGGGGCGACGACGACGAGCCGGCGCCTGGCCGCCGACAGCGACGCGCGGCGCACGGTGAGCTTCGCCGGTCGCCGGGCGTCCGCGGGCACGGCGGTCGCCGGCGTGGCGGTCACCGGGATGGCAGGGACGGTGGTCGGGGTCGCGGCGGCAGGGGGCGGCTCGGCCGGGGCGGCCGTGTCCTCCGCGGGGGCGGGCGCACCCCGGAGGACCGCGAAGGTCCGCACCGCGGGGGAGTCGTCCAGCAGCGTGTCGCCGTCGCGCGCGCGGACGCGGAAGACGTGCAGGCCGTCGGCGAGCTCGGGCAGGGTCAGCGGGCTCGTGCACGGCGCCCACGCCGCGTCGTCCAGGCGGCAGTCGAGCTGCAGGCCGGGCTCGGCGGGGTCGGGGCCGAAGCGCAGGACCGGGGACGGATCGAGGATCGTCGCGCCCTCGTCCGGCCCGGCGACGATCGCGGTGTCGGGCGCCACGGTCGGGTCGGTGAGCGCCACCTCGACGCGCGCGGTCGAGCTCGGGTCGCCCGGGGTGCCGAGGGCGACCGCGGTCACCGTCGTGCCGCCCCGGGTGAACGCGCGGCCCGCGGTCAGGCCGAACACGTCGCCGGCGGCCGGGTTCGTCTTCGGGTACGCCTGCAGCGTCGCGGTGCGCCCGTCGGCCTCGACCTGCTCGACGGTGATCCCGGGGTTCGGGATCCGGGTCTGGAACGTCGCCAGCGAGGACGCGTAGTAGGAGAGCGCGTCGCGGGCGCCGCCGCTGCGCCAGTCCACGAACCGCACCGCCCCGCCGACCGGGTCGACGAGCCGCAGCCCGCGCAGGCCGGCGGCGGTCCCGCGGGCGCGCAGGTCGTAGGTGGCGCGGACGGTCCGCCGGCCGGCCGGCAGCCGCACGTCGGCGATCTCGTCCGGGTCCGCGATCCCGAGCCGGGCGCGCTCGAAGCTGTCGAGCGCCGCGGGGGTGAACGGCGGGTCGGCGACGACCGTCGCCCCCATGATCGCGTAGAGGTTGCCGTACTCGCCGACGCTCGCGCAGCCGGGCAGCGCGTCCGTGCAGGCGTGCGCGTGCCCGAGGCTGAGGTTGTGACCGAGCTCGTGCAGCAGCGTGTGGAGGTTCTTCGTCGGGCTCCAGTTGAAGTTCAGCCGGCCGCCGCTGGCGATGCTCGTGCCGACCGTCCCGATCCCGCCGCCGCAGGTCGTGCCGCCGACGACGATCAGGTGGTTGCCCGACGTGGAGGAGAACGAGACGCCCGGGTAGGCGTTCGTGGCGGCCTCGTTGTAGAGCGTCGAGCCGCTCGAGCAGTCCGACGCCGTCGAGAAGGTCCGCAGGTCGACGCGCGTGAAGCTCGAGATCGCGCCGTTGCTCTCCTCCTGCCAGCGGGCCAGGGCGGTGTCGACGAGCGCGCCGATCTGCGCGTCGGTCGCGGCGGTGCCGTCGCCGTTGTCCAGCGTGCCGCGGTTGCCGACCTTCGCCACGTACGCGCGGTGGGAGCTGACGGGGCCGGTCGTGGAGCGCGGGGACGTGTCGAGCGTCGCGCGGCGCACCTCCCCGGCGTCGGTGACGGTCGCGGTGACCGGGTTGTCGAGGGAGGCCTCGGGCAGCTCCACGTCCCCGAAGTCGACGGGCACGAGCTCACCGGACGGACGTTCGAGCAGATAGCGCTCGGGGCCGTGGCTGAGCTCGACGAGGTCGCCCTGCAGGGTCGTGGTCGTGGTCGCCGTGACGGTCGGATCGGCGAACCGCACGGTACGCCCGTCCTGCCGCAGCGACGGGGCCGCGAGGGCCGGGGAGGAGGAGAGTGCGACGAGGGTCGCGGACAGCAGCAGGACGGGGAGGCGCATCACTCGGGGTCATCGACCGGCAGGGCCTGGGACATGACCCTGCGATACTGCCGGAGTGCCACGGACGCCGCTGGAGCGACTGCTCGGGATCCTCAAGGCCCTCGCGGCGATCGCCGCCGGGCTGGCGATCGGACTGGGCATCGGTGCCGCCGCCGGTGCGCTCGGCGGGGACGACGACGGGGACGGATCGACGACGACGCAGGCCGCCACGACGGCGACCGGCACCGCCACCGCGGCGGACCGTCCCGACGCCGACGCGACCGTCGATCCGCGCGAGATCCCGCTGGCCGACGGCGTGCGCGTGCGGCTCGTCCGCGCGACGTTCGAGGCCGCGACGACGAAGCGCGGCCGCGAGCGGCGACGCGCGCGGGTCGCCGTCGTCGTGCGGCTGCGCAACGGCGGCACGACGGCGCTGGACGCCTTTCCGGCCGGGCCGCTCGCCCGGCTGCGGCTCGTCGCCGGGGACGACCGCGTGCAGCCCGACCCGCGTGCGGTCGAGCCCGCCGGGCCGCTCGCGGCGCGCGTGCCCGCCGGCCGCAGCGTCCAGGGCGAGCTGCGGTTCGAGACCGCGGGGGCGACGACGCTCGCGCTGCGCGACCGCGAGACGGTCGCGGTGCGCATCGGCAACCGCGCCGTCTCGCTCCCGCTGGACTGATCCCTCGCGCGGGCCGGTCCGCGCCGCTCAGTGCGCGGCGGCGGGCGCGGCGTGGGGGCTCGCCAGCACCCCGGGGCGCAGCAGCAGCCGGGTGATGATCGCCCCGACCACGAAGATCCCCGCTCCGACCCAGAACGCGACCGTGTAGCCGTGCACCGCCGCCTCCGCGGCGACCGCGGGGCCGGGCACGCGGTCCTCGACGTACCCGCTGGTGGCCGAGACCACGAGCGTCGTCAGGAGCGCGGTGCCGATCGCGCCGCCGACCTGCTGGGAGGTGTTGACCATCGCCGACGCGACGCCGGAGTCCTGCGGCGCGACGCCCGCGGTCGCACCCTGGAAGGCGGGGGCGAAGACGAGCCCGAACCCGATGCCGACGAGGATCAGCGACGGCAGCACGTGGGTGGCGTAGCCGCCGTCGACCTCGATGCGGGTCAGCAGCGCGAGACCGACCGCGGCGAGCCCCATGCCGGTGGGGATCAGCGGCCGGGGACCGGTCCGGGCGAGGATCCGGGTGTTCACGAGGATCGACGTCGAGACGATCGAGAGGTTCATCGGCATGAACGCCACGCCGGTCTCGATCGGCGAGAAGTCGAGCGTCTGCTGCAGGTAGAACGTCAGGAAGATGAAGACGCCGAAGATGCCGACGCCGGCGCTCATCATCGCGAAGTACGCGCCGCCCCGGTTGCGGTCGACCACGACGCGCATCGGCAGCAGCGGGTGCTCGGCGCGGCGCTGCAGCTGCACGAACACGGTCAGCAGGACGACCGCGACCACGAACAGGCCGAGCGTCAGCGCGTCGGTCCAGCCGTCGCTCTCGGCGTGCGAGAAGCCGTAGACGAGCGCCAGCAGGCCGGTCGTCGCGGTGACGGTGCCGGGCAGGTCCAGCGGCGGGCGCATCGGGGAGGGCAGGTGGTGCAGCAGGCGCGACCCCGCTGCGGCGGCGGGCAGCGCGAACACGAGCGTCACGAACAGGCACCAGCGCCAGTCGAGGACCTCGGTGAGGACGCCGCCGAGCAGCAGCCCGACCGCGCCGCCCATGCCCGCGATCGCGCCGTAGATGCCGAACGCCTTGCCACGCTCGGCCGGGTCGGTGAACGTCACCGCCAGCAGCGACAGCGCCGCCGGGGCCAGCAGCGCCCCGAACGCGCCCTGCAGCGCGCGGGCGGTCACGAGCACCCCGAAGCTCTGGGCGAGGCCGCCAAGCGCGGACGCGGCGGCGAAGCCGAGCAGCCCGGTGATGAACGCCCGCTTGCGCCCGAACAGGTCGCTGATGCGCCCGCCGAGCAGCAGCAGGCTGCCGAAGGGCAGCGCGTACGCGGTGATGATCCACTGGCGGTTGGCGTCGGAGAAGCCGAGGTCCGCCTGGGCGGACGGGAGCGCGATGTTCACGATCGTCGCGTCGAGGACGACCATGAGCTGCGCAATCCCGATGACGCCGAGGATCAGCCAGCGTCGCTCGAAGTGGGGATCCTGGGTCTGTGCGGTGACCATGCGTCCACGCTACCAAAGCGGAAGCACGGCTCCGCTTCTGGTGCGGCGACTGTCGTAGCATCGCGTCGGTGACGGACCTGGCGGGTCCGCGATGAGTTCCCGCCTGCTCCCCGGTCAGACGCACAGACGACCACCGAAGGAGACCCCGTGTCACGCGACAACGGCCTCGCCATCGAGGCCACCGGACTGATCAAGACGTTCGGCGAGCACCGCGCCGTCGACGGCGTGGACCTCGCCGTGCGCCGCGGCACCGTCTACGGCGTCCTGGGCCCCAACGGGGCCGGGAAGACGACGACCATCAAGATGCTCGCCACGCTCCTGCGCCCCGACGGCGGGACCGCCCGCGTGCTCGGGCACGACGTCGTGACGGAGGCCGACCGGGTCCGCGAGCGGATCAGCCTCACCGGCCAGCTCGCCTCCGTCGACGAGGACCTCACCGGTCGCGAGAACCTCCTGCTGCTCGCCCGCCTGCTCGGCTACCGCGGCGGCGCCGCGGCCGCGCGCGCCGACCAGCTGCTCGCCGCCTTCGGCCTGGAGGCGGCCGCCGGACGGCAGGCCAAGCACTACTCCGGCGGCATGCGCCGGCGGCTGGACATCGCGGCGAGCATCGTCGTGACCCCCCAGCTGATGTTCCTCGACGAGCCGACCACCGGCCTGGACCCGCGCTCGCGCGCGGAGGTCTGGGACATCGTCCGCGCGCTCGTCGGCGAGGGCACGACGGTGCTGCTGTGCACGCAGTACCTCGACGAGGCCGACCAGCTCGCCGACCGCATCGCGGTGATCGACCGCGGCACCGTCATCGCCGAGGGCACCCCCGGGCAGCTGAAGGGATCCGTCGGGCAGAGCACGCTGCACGTGCGGCTCGCCGACCCGGACCGCCGCACCGACGCGCGCGCGGCACTCGAACGCGCGATCGGCGGGGAGGCGCAGCTGCTCCCCGAGCCCGCCTCCCTGACGATCCCGGTGGCCGACGCGGCGCTCGCCGCGCGCGCCCTCGGGGACCTCGATGGGCTCGGCGTCCGCGTCGAGAGCTTCGGCCTGGGCCAGCCGAGCCTCGACGAGGTCTTCCTCGCCCTCACCGGCCAGACCCCCGACGAGCAGACCCCGCAGCAGGAGGCGACCGCGCGATGAGCACCGTCGAGCACGACCAGCAGGACACGTTCACCACCGGGGAGGCGCTCCACGCCGCCCTGCAGTCCGGGGAGCGCCCGCCGCGCCCCGGCGCGCTGTCGACCGCGATGACGTTCGGCTGGCGCGGCATGCTGAAGATCAAGCACGTGCCCGAGCAGCTCCTCGACGTCCTCGTGACGCCGGTGCTGTTCCTCGTGATGTTCACCTACCTGTTCGGCGGCGCGGTCGCCGGCGGGACCGGCGAGTACCTCCAGTACATCCTCCCCGGGATCCTCGTGCAGGCCGTCCTCTTCACCACCGTGTACTCCGGGGTGACGCTCAACACCGACATGACCAAGGGCGTCGTCGACCGCGTCCGCACCCTGCCGATCTGGCGGCCGTCCCCGCTCGTCGGCGCGGTCCTCGGCGACTGCGTCCGGTACCTGATCGCGTCGGCGATGACGATCCTCGTCGGCATCGCGCTCGGCTTCGACGTCGAGGGCGGCCTGCTCGGGGCCGTCGCCGCCGTCGCGCTCGTGATCGCGTTCGCGTTCGGCCTCAGCTGGGTCTTCACGACCCTCGGCCTGATCATGCGCACCCCCAACGCGGTGCTCAACGCCGGCTTCATGGCCGTCTTCCCGCTGCTGTTCCTGTCGAACATCTTCGTCGACCCGGCGACGATGCCCGCCGGCCTCGAGGCGTTCGTGGACGTCAACCCGATCTCCCACCTCGTGACCGCCACACGCGACCTGATGGCCGGCAGCGCGGCGGCCGGCGACGTCCTGCTCGTGCTCGGCGAGGCGGCGGTCATCACCGCGGTCTTCGCGCCGCTGACCGCGCGGATGTACGGGAGGACCAGGTAGGGGAGACTGCGCGACGATGAGCGAGCGCAACGTCCTGGGCGGGCCGCTGGAGCCGTGCGGCACCGACCCCCTCACCGGCTTCTACCGTGACGGATGCTGCGCCACCGGGCCCGAGGACCTGGGGGCGCACACGATCTGCGCGGTCGTCACCGAGGAGTTCCTCGCGCACCAGCGGTCGATCGGCAACGACCTTTCCACCCCGGTGCCCGCCTTCCGCTTCCCGGGCCTCGTGCCCGGGGACCGCTGGTGCGTCACCGCGCGCAACTGGCTGCGCGCCCACGAGGACGGGGCCGCGGCGTTCGTCGTGCTCGCGGCGACGAACGAGCGGACCCTCGACCTCGTCCCGCTCGAGGCGCTGCAGGAGCACGCGGTCGACGTGCCCGCGGACCCATCGTCGCTGCTCGATGACTGACACGCGGTCGCTGGAGCCGTCCCCGGACGCGGTCCGGCGGATGGTCGAGGTGCTCGCCCCGCGGCTCCCCGGGGTGGCGGCGCGGACCGCGGAGCGGGCCGTCGCGGAGATCCCCGAGTACGGGGTGCTGGACGTCGCGGAGGTGCTCGAGGGCATCCAGCGGGACCTCGGCCTCGCGGTCGCCGCGCTGCTGGAGGCGCGCACGTTCACCCCGCAGGACCGGGAGACGATGAGCCTGATCGGCGACACGCGCGCCGTCCAGCGCCTCCCCCTGGAGGGGATGCTGCGCGTCTACCGGATGACCGTCGACGAGATCTTCCGGGAGCTCTGGGCTGCCGCGGAGATCGGGGAGCTGCAGCCCTTCGAGGTGCTGCAGCTGACCAGCCGCGTCTGGAGCTACGCCGGACCGCTCATGGATCTGGCGACGGCCGCCTACCGGGCGCGGGAGCTCGAGCTCGCGCTCGCCGACAGCGACCGGCGGACCGGCCTCGTCCACGAGCTACTGCTCTCGCCCAGTGCGGCCCCCGCGTCGGTCGCGGCCGCGATCGGGCTCGACCCGCTGCGCGAGGTGCTCGCGTTCCGTGCCCGGACGACGACCCCGGACGGCCCCGCCGCCCTGCTCAGCGCGCTGAAGCTGCCCGGCGTCCTGGACGGGGGGATCGCGGTTCCCTACGAGGGTGACGTGATCGGCCTCGCCCCGCGCCGCCCGACGCTGCCCGACGCCCCGGGCGTGGTGGTCGGCCTCGGCCCGGTCGGGCCGCTGGCCGCGCTCCCGTCCTCGTTCGCGCTCGCCACCCGGACGGTCGAGACCGCCGCGGCGTTCGGGCTGCACGGCGTCCTGACGCTCGACCGCGTGCCGCTGCACGCGATGACCCGGGCGGAGGCGGAGCTCGCCGGCCTGCTGCACGCCCGGTGCGTGCGGCCGGTGCTCGACGCGCCCGAGGTCCTTGACACGGTCCGGGCGTTTCTCGCGCACGAGCTCGCCGCCGAGGCGACCGCCGACGCCCTCGCCGTGCACGCCAACACCGTCCGCAACCGGCTGCACCGCTACGAGGCGCTGACCGGCCTGTCGCTGCGCCGTCTGGACGACCTCGTGCAGCTGCGGCTCGCGCTGCTGCACCAGGAGCTCACCGGCGCGCCGTGACCGTCCCGCCCCGGCCGCCGATGCGGACGCGCTCGACGGTCGCGGGCAGCCGCACCTGGTAGCGCCGGCAGCCGCGGATCGCGGTCAGCCGTCGCAGGACGACGGCCCGCCCCGACCGGTGACGGACCGTGATCCGCACGCGCTGGGACCGCCGGCTGCGGAACGTCAGCCGCGTCACGGCGCCGCTGCGCCGCAGCCGGACCGCGGCGACCGCGGGACCCGTGGCCGCCGGCACGCAGCCGACCGTGGGCGCCGCCTCCACCCGGTCCGTCGAGACCTCGGTGCCCCGCTCCCCGGTGACCGCCCTCGTCGCGGCGCGGCCGAGCGCGAGGCTCGCGCTCAGCGGCACGAGACCGATCGTCTCCGACGGGGACTCGTCCAGCCGGTCGATGAACTCGACGAACGCCTGCGCGACCCGCTGCAGCTCGTCCTTGAGGACCTTGTCGAGGGTGTCGGCGGCGTCGTAGAGGTAGATCGGCCCGGCGATGAGGCTCGCGGTCGGGATCCCCGCGACGAGGACGCCGGACGCGTCCGTCGGCACCCCGACCGGCTGCAGCGCGGTCCCGTTGAGCACCGCGGTGCGCCGCAGGTCGTTGCGCACGACGTTCGCGATCAGGTCGGCCTTCAGCGCCGGGTTGAAGTTCTCGAAGATCCCGCGCGGCTCCGGCAGGTCGCTCACCTGCAGCGACCCGTCATCCCCGATCAGCGCGGCCTTCGCGATGTGCTCGAGCGTGACGTTCGCGACGATCCGGTAGGGATCACGGGCCGGGTCGCGCTCGAGGATGTGGCGCTTCACGAACGCGAAGTGCGCCTGGTAGCCGGTGAAGTGCGAGTCGAAGGTCGTGAACAGCAGCGTCTTCTCGCGGCTCGACGCGGGCTGCGCGGCGTAGTGCTTGGCGAGCGCGAGCACCTCGGCGACGCCGCTGCCGTCCTCCACCGCGCCGGTGTGCCCGGAGTCGTGGTGGGTCTGGATCATGATCGCGTCGGTGCTGCGCCCCGGCAGCACGCCGACGACGACGCTCGCGGGCTTCTCCTCGCGTGTCGTCTCGAGCACGAGGTTCGCCGGGGTGTCGGGGTCGGCGGCCAGCTGCGCGCGCAGGCGCGCCCCCTCCGCCTTCGTCACCCACATCCCGGGGATCTTCACGACGAGCCGGCGGTAGAACTCGTTGTGGTACTCGTGCGAGTCGAAGTACTCGCCGAGGACGCCGACGAAGCCCGCCGCCCCGGCCTCCTGCGCCGCCTCGATCGCGGCACTGAAGTTCGTGATGTAGGGGTTCGCCTGGGTCAGGGTCTTCGGCGAGGCGATGAGCGTGTTGGCCGGGTCCCAGAGGAACTCGGTGAACGGCAGGAGCCCCGCGAGCGGCAGCTGGAAGTCGAGGTCGAAGAGCACGATGCGACCGCGCAGGTCGCGGCCACGAAGGTCCTCCGGGCTCGCACCGCGGATGTCGACGAGCGGGGAGCGCAGACCCCCTGGCGGGGTGTCGAAGCGGCCGACGGCCCGGGCGGACGGGCTCTGCGAGTAGACCGCCGGGGACGACGGGATCTCGCGCCCGCCGTAGGTGAGGCGGTGGCCGCGGGCCTCCCACGACCACGCCGGCGTCTCCTCCACGTGGACGTCCTTCAGCCCGTACTGCTCGAACCGGCCCTTCACGTAGTTCACGGCGAACGGGCCCCCGGGCGTTCCCAGGCGGCGCGGGCCCTTCGCGGTGATCTCCTCGATCGTGCGGAAGATCTCATCGTCGGACGGGAGCGTGGCGGGGACGGGGTTCCGGGCGTGCGCCGCGGCTGCGGGAGGCGCGAGCAGCGCGACGAGGACGACGAGGGCGAGGCGACGGGCGGTCATGGTGGCGGGGCTCCTCAGCGCAGGCGCGCGGCGATCCACGCCGTCGCGGGGACGACCGCCTGGTCGGCGGCCGTGATGTTCTGGTGCGTGGCGGTGGGGTACCGCCGGTAGGTGACGTCGGTCCCGCCACGGCGCAGGCCCGCGACGAGCTCCTCGGTGAAGACGACGGGCACGACGGGGTCGATCACGCCCTGATCCAGACGGACGGGCAGTCCGGCGGGGATCCGCACCGCGCGCGGATCGCTCTCGTCGAGCACGCGGTACAGGAGCTCCCGGGCGGCGTCGAGCCGCGGCCCGGGGATCGCGGCCGGGGCAAGCCCTCCCCACGAGTCCCGGCGACCGAGCTCCAGGAAGCAGCGCTCCTCCAGGTGCGGCAGCAGCGCGAGCGCGCGGTCGCTCAGCGCGCCCTCGCGGTAGAGGCGCGCCAGGCGCGGCTCGGCGAGCGCGGCGCCGTGGAGGATGAGCCCGGCGAGCGTGGACAGCTCGGCCACGCCGGGGCCGGCGACCGGGATCAGCGGGCCGAGCGCGAAGTAGTCGCGCATGTGCGTCGGCGGCGCCATCGCCACCACGCCCTCGAGCGTCGTCCCGGGTACGGCGGCCCGGCCGAGCGCCCCGGTGAACAGCGCGGCCTGCCCGCCCTCGGAGTGCCCCGCGACGAGCCAGCGTGGCCCGATCCGCCTGGCGACCGCGCGCGCGGCACGGAACGCGTCGACGCTGGTCCGCGCGAGGCTGCGGCCCACGAGGTACGGGTGGCCGCCCGGCGTGCCGAGACCCTCGTAGTCGGGACGGACGACGACGAAGCCCGCCTCGAGCAGCGCCCGGACCATCGGGTCTGCCCGGGTCATCTTCTCCCGCTCCGGCGAGTCCTCCCGCGTGCGCGTCGGCGCGCAGCTGTCCGCCGCCCCGGTCGTCACGTGGTTCCAGACCACCGTGCGCCACCCGCCCGCGGGCGGATCGGCCCGCGGGAACGCGACGCTCGCGGACGCGACGTTCGGCGTCCCGTCGATCGCGCGGGAGCGGTGCAGGACCGTGATCGTCCGGCGCGCACCGGGGACGCGGACCAGGGGGTCGGCGGTCCGCGCCCACACGATCGAGCCCGGGGGTCCCCCGCGCACGAGCGACGCGGGCGGCGCATAGAACGCGTCGCCGCGCGGTCCGGCGGGCGGCGTGACGGCGTGCGCGGCCGCGGGCGCCGCGACGGCGAGCGTCAGCGCGAGAGCGAGGAACCGGGACAGGGACCGCATGGGTCGGCGAGCCTAGAGCGCCCCAGGGTGGGGGGACCACCAATCCTCCGGCCCCTGGAGTGTCGGGCGTCCCAACCGCGGCCCGCGATCGGCCCCCCGCCGATCGACGCTCTCCCGCGCGAAGGATCCGCACCCCCCGGGCGGACGGTTCGCTCCTGACTTCCGTTCCCGCGCGCGATAGGGATGGGCCATGCACCCTGGAGCCCACGATCCCTCGAAGCCCGCGCTCGTCATGGCGGGCAGCGGCCACGTCACGACCTTCGGCGACCTCGAGACCGCCGCGAACCGGCTGTCGCACCTCTTCCGCCAGCACGGCCTCGGCGTCGGCGACCACGTCGCCATGACGATCGAGAACGCTCCCGTGTTCCTCGACGTCCTCTGGGGCGCCCACTACGCCGGGCTGCTGTACACGGCGACGTCGACCGCGCTGAGCGCCGAGGAGCTCTCCTACATCGTCGACAACTGCGACGCGCGGATCTACGTCCTCAGCGCGAAGTACGCCGACAAGGCCGCGGCGATCAAGGCCGCGACGCCGACCGTCGAGCACTACTACTCCGTCGGCGGTGACATCGACGGCTACACGTCGCTGGAGAACGCGATCGAGGGCCTGCCGGACACGCCGCTGGGCGAGGAGCGGATCGGCGGGCGCGACATGCTCTACAGCTCCGGCACGACCGGCAAGCCGAAGGGCATCACCCCCCGCTCGCTGGAGGCGCCCTACGACGCGCCGCACCTCATCACCCCGGTGCTCAAGGGCCTGCTCGGCGCCTCCCCGGACGACGTGTACCTGTCGCCCGCCCCCCTGTACCACGCGGCCCCGCTGCGCTGGGTCATGAGCTACCAGCAGATGGGCTGCACCGTGGTGATGATGGAGCGCTTCGACGCCGAGGAGATGCTGCGGCTGATCGAGCAGCACCGCGTCACCTCGATGCAGGTCGTCCCGACGATGTTCGTGCGGCTGCTGCGCCTGCCGCAGGAGGTGCGCGACGCCGCCGACGTGTCGTCGCTGAAGGCCGTCACGCACGCGGCCGCCCCGTGCCCGCCCGAGGTCAAGCACCAGATGATCGACTGGCTCGGCCCGATCATCCACGAGTACTACGGCTCGACCGAGGGCTGCGGGGTCACCTGGATCACCGCGGGCCAGTGGCTCGAGCACCCCGGGTCCGTCGGCAAGGCCGTCATCGGGCAGCCGAAGATCCTCGGGGAGGACGGGCAGGAGGTCGCGCCCGGGCAGACGGGCGCCGTGTACTTCGCCGAGGGCCCGCCGTTCCAGTACCACAAGGACCCGGAGAAGACGGCGACCGTCGTCAACGACCAGGGCTGGGCGCAGTTCGGCGACATCGGCCACCTCGACGAGGACGGCTTCCTCTACCTGACCGACCGGGCGTCGTACACGATCATCACCGGGGGCGTGAACGTCTACCCGCAGGAGGCCGAGGACGTGCTGCTCGCGCACGACGCAGTGATGGACGCCGCCGTCTTCGGCGTGCCGGACGCCGACTTCGGCGAGGCCGTCCAGGCGGTCGTGCAGCCGCGGACCCTCCCGTCCTCCGCCGAGGAGGCCGCCGCCCTGGAGGCCGAGCTGATCGCGTACTGCCAGTCGAAGCTCTCGAAGATCAAGTGCCCGAAGGCCGTGCACTTCCGCGCCGAGCTGCCGCGCACCGACACCGGCAAGCTGTTCAAGCGGATCCTCAAGGACGAGTACGCGAAGGCGGCCGCCGAGGGCCGCGAGATCGCGGCCGTCTGACCCGCCGCACGGGGGTGGGTATCGTCGCCCCCATGAGCAAGATCCTCTACACCGCCCAGGCCACCGTCTCCGGGGGCCGGGGCGACGGCCACGGCGAGACCTCCGACGGGGCGCTCGCCGTGGACCTGCGGATGCCGGCCGAGCTCGGCGGCGAGGGCGGCGGGACGAACCCCGAGCAGCTGTTCGCGATCGGCTTCGCCGCCTGCTTCGAGGGCGCGCTCGGGGCCGTCGCCCGGCGCACGAAGGCGGAGCTCGGGGACGTGTCGATCACCTCGCGCGTGAACCTCCACCCCACGCCCGAGCGCGGCTTCGCGCTGTCGGTCGAGATGGACGTGACGCTCCCCGGCGTGCCGGACGCGGCGGCCGCCGCCGACATCGTCCGCGCGGCGCACGAGGTCTGCCCGTACTCCAACGCGACGCGCGGCAACATCGACGTGACGTTCACCGCCAACGGGGCCGCCGTCTAGCCCCGCCCGACCAGCCGTCCTGCGCGGATGCTGCACGGCACGGTCGTCTCGCTGCACCGCTGGCCCGTCAAGTCGATGGGCGGCGAGCAGGTCGACGCGCTCGTGGTCGACGGGCGCGGCGCGGCGGGCGACCGCACGCACGCGCTCTACGACGTCCACCAGGACGCCTCCCGGCGGCTGACCGCCCGGCAGGCCTCGCGGATGCTGCGCTGGTCGGCGCGCTACCCGGACGTGGCGCCCGACGCGCTCGACCCCGACGACCCGCCGCTGCCGCACCTGACCGCACCCGACGGCGCCGGCCCGTGGCGGTGGGACGACCCGGCGCTGCCCGGCGCGCTGGCCGCCGACCTCGGCCGGTCGGTGACGCTGCGCCGCGACGTGACCGGACAGCAGGACCTCGGGGGCACCGTGCTGCTCACGACGGCCGCCACCCACGCGGCGGTCGAGGACGTGCTCGGCGACCTCGACCTGCGGCGCTGGCGCACGAACGTGCACGTCCGGCTCGACGGCGTGCCCGCGTACGCGGAGGAGGACTGGGAGGGCGGGTCGATGGAGATCGGCGGCGTGCCGTTCACCTTCCTGCACCCGTGCGTGCGCTGCGTGATCCCGACGCGCGACCCGGACACCGCGGAGCGCCGCCCGGAGATCCTGCGCTGGATCACGCGGGCGCGCAGCGGCCTGTTCGGGATGAACGCCCGGCCGACCGCCCGCGGAGTCCTGCGCGTCGGGGACACCGTGACCATCGCGCCACCCGGCCGTTGAGCGCGTGGGCCACGCGCTGCTGCTGCTCGCCGTGACGGCCGTCGCGGCCGCCCTCGCCCACCGCTTCGCCGGCGGTCCGGGCGTGCCGTCCGCCGCCCCACGACGCCTCGACGATCCCGAGGGCGGGCAGGAGCGCAGCCGTCCCTGGTGGCGGCTCGTCCTGGCGCTCGGCACGACCGTCGGCGGGCGCCGGCTGCGGGAGCGGCTGCCGCTGCGGCGCGGCCGGCGCGCCCCCGGCGCGGTCCCCGCCGGGACCGGTCCCGTCACCGGTCGGCGCGACGGGACGCTGCTGCTGCCCGGTCCACGCGACGCGGCGCACGCGCAGGCGGCGACGCGCGCCGCGCTGCTGGCCGTCGCGTCGACGGTCGGGACGCTCGGTGCGACGGCCGGGGACGCCTGGGCGGTCCCGCCGCTGTCCGCGCTCGCCGCGGTGGCGGTCGGGCTCGCCACCGTCCGTCCCGGTGTCGCGCATCCGGCAGCGGCCGCCGTCGTGGTTGCCGTGCTGAGCGGCACGGCCGCCGCCGTCCTCGCGGGCGTCGCCGCCGCCGTCGCCGTTGCGGGCACGCTGCGGCGTGGCCGCGACCGGAGCCGGCGGCTCGGCGTCGCGCTCGCGGTGGCGCTCGTCGCCGAAGCGGTCTGGCGACTGTCGGGCTGACCCCTCCCCCGGAGCGGGCGCCGACCGATAGCATGCGCCACGCGACGCACGAGGAACCCGGTGCAACTCCGGGACGGTCCTCGCCACTGTGACCGGGGAGCGACCCCCATCGAGCCACTGGACCCACCGGTCCGGGAAGGCGGAGGGAAGCGACGATCCGGGAGTCAGGAGACTCGGCTTCGCGCATCACAGTCCACGATGGATGGAGTGCTGTGCCCGTCACGGTGAAGGACCCATCGGCGCGTCGCGCGCCGTCAGACCGCGCTTCCGCGCACGATCGCTGCCCGGGGCTCCTGCGGCCGCACGAGGCCCAGGACGGCCTGCTCGTCCGGGCCCGCCCGTTCGGCGGGCGGATCGGGGCGGCCGCGCTGCGCGCCGTCGCGGGCGCCGCCCGTCGCGGCAACGGGATCGTCGAGCTGACCGCGCGCGCCAACCTGCAGGTGCGCGGCCTCGCGGCCGCCGACCTCGAGCCGCTCGCCGCCACGTTCGCCGCGACCGGGCTGCTGCGCTCCGCGACGCACGACCGGGTCCGCAACGCGCTCGCCGACCCGCTCGCCGGTCGCCGCGCCGGCTCGCTCGCCGACGCCCGCCGGATCGACGCCGTGCTCGACGCGCTCGACGACGCGCTGTGCGGCGACCCGCGGCTCGCGACGCTCCCCGGCCGCTACCTGCACGTGATCGACGACGGCAGCGGCGCGACCGCCACGGTCGACGCGGACGTGCGCCTCACCGCGCGCCCCGACGGCCGCTGGGAGGTCGCGGCCGGCCCGCTCGGCACCCGCGTGGAGGCCGACCCGGTCGCGGCCGCCGTCGCGCTCGCCCGCCGCTTCCTCGCGGTGCGCCCGCCGGGCGCGTGGCGGATCGCCGAGCTGCCCGGCGCGTGCGCGACCCCGTCGGCCCCCGCGGTCGGGACCGCCGCGCCGCCGCTCGTCGGCGTGCTGCGCCAGCCCGACGGGCGTGACGCGGTCGGGGCGCTCGCCCCGCTGGGCCGCCTCGCCGCGGAGACGCTCGAGCTCCTCGCCGACGAGGTCGGCCGCGGCGCGCGCGCCCGTGTCTCGCACCGGCGGACCGTCGCGCTCGTGGACCTGGAGCCCGGCCGCGCCGGCGGCGTCCTCGCCGCCCTCGCCGCCAGCGGGCTGGTCGTCACCCCCGGGACGGGCTGGGAGGGCCTGACCGCGTGCGCCGGACGCGGGGCCTGCGGATCGGCGCTCGCCGACGTGCGCGCCGCCGCGGCCGCACGGGCCGCGGAGCGCCCGGCGGACGCCCCGCGCGAGCACTGGTCCGCCTGCCCGCGACGCTGCGGCCAGACCCCGGAGGTCCGGCGCGCCGTCACCGCCCGTCCGGACGGCGGCTGGGAGGTGCAGGCATGAGCACGTACATCCAGGACGGCGCCGAGATCTACCGGCAGTCGTTCGCCACCATCCGCGCCGAGACCCCGGGACTGGAGGCGCTCGACCCGGTGCTCGAGCGGACCGTCGTGCGCATGATCCACGCGTGCGGCATGACCGACCTGGTCGGCGACATCGCCGCCTCCCCCGGCTTCGGCGCCGCGGGCGAGGCCGCGCTGCAGGCGGGCGCCGCGGTGCTGTGCGACACGAACATGGTCGCGTCGGGCGTCACGCGCCGCCGGCTCCCCGCCGACAACCCGGTGCTCTGCACCCTGACCGACCCGCGCGTCGCCGACCACGCCGCCGCGATCGGCAACACCCGCACGGCGGCCGCGGTCGAGCTCTGGGCCGACCACCTCGCCGGGGCGCTCGTCGTCATCGGCAACGCCCCGACCGCCCTGTTCCACCTCCTCGACCTGCTCGAGGCCGAGCGGCTGCCGCGCCCCGCCGCGATCGTCGGCGCGCCCGTCGGCTTCATCGGGGCCGCCGAGTCCAAGGAGGACCTCGCGCTGCGCGCGCCCGCCCTGGGCGTCGAGCACGTGATCGTCCGCGGCCGCCGGGGCGGCAGCGCGATCGCCGCCGCAGCCGTCAACGCCCTCGCGAGCGCCGTCGAATGAGCGGGCGGCTGACCGGCCTGGGCGTCGGCCCGGGCGACCCCGAGCTGCTGACCGTCAAGGCGCTGCGGATCCTGCAGGCCGCCGACGTCGTCGCGTACCCGATCGCCCGCGGCCGCCGCGGGGTCGCGCGCTCGGCCGCCGCCCCGCACCTGCGCGACCACCAGCTCGAGCTGCCGCTCGTGTACCCCACGACGGTCGAGGGCACCGACGACGCGCAGGCCTACGACCGGGCGCTGCGCGACTACTACGACGCGGGCGCGGAGGCGATCGCCGCCCACCTCGACGCGGGCCGCGACGTCGTCGTGCTCTGCGAGGGCGACCCGTTCTTCTACGGCTCCTACATGTACCTGCACGAGCGTCTCGCGCACCGCTACCCGACCGAGGTCGTGCCCGGCGTGACCGCGTTCAGCGCCGCCGCGGCCGCCGCGGGCGCCCCGCTGTGCAAGCACGACGACGTGCTCACCGTGCTGCCGGGCACGCTGCCGCGCGCCGAGCTCGCCCGGCGCCTGGCCGACGGCGACGCCGCCGTCGTGATGAAGCTCGGCCGCACCTTCGCCGGTGCGCGCGCGGCCGCGCAGGACGCCGGGGTCGCGGACCGCGGCGTCTACGTCGAGCGGGCCTCCCATCCCGACCAGCGGGTCGCCGCGCTCGAGGACGTCGACGCGGGCGGGGTGCCGTACATGTCGATCGTGCTCGTGCCGACGAGCGCCGACGACCGGCTGCGCCGCGAGCGCGACCGGCCCCGTGCGGTCGCGGACACCCCGCCGGCCACCGCTGCGAGCGACGGCGCGGGCGGCTGGGTCAGCGTCGTCGGGCTCGGTCCCGCCGGCCCCGCGTGGCGCACGCCCGAGGCGAGCGCCACGCTCGACGCCGCCGACGCCCTCATCGGCTACGACACCTACGTGCGGCGCGTGCCCGACCGGCCGGGCCTCGAGCGGTTCCCGACCGACAACCGCGTCGAGCTCGACCGTGCGCGCCACGCGCTCGAGCTCGCGGCCGCCGGACGGCGCGTCGCGGTCGTGTCCTCCGGGGACCCCGGGATCTTCGCGATGGCCGCCGCCGTGCTCGAGGCGTGGGAGGAGGAGCGCGCCGCGGGCTCCCCGCTCGGCGACGTCGACGTGCGCGTCGTGCCGGGCATCAGCGCCATGCAGGCCGCCGCGGCGCGCGTCGGGGCACCGCTGGGCCACGACTTCGCGGTCGTGTCGCTGAGCGACATCCTCAAGCCCTGGGAGGTCGTCGAGCGACGCCTGGACGCCGCGGGCGCGGCGGACTTCGCGCTTGCGCTCTACAACCCGGCCTCGCGCACCCGCCGCGAGCAGCTCGACCGTGCCGTCGAGGTGCTGCGGCGCCACCGCGCGCCGGACACGCCCGTCGTCGTCGCCCGCGCGGTCGGCGCGCCCGAGGAGACGGTCGACGTCGTCGGCCTCGGCGAGCTCGACACCGCCGTGGTCGACATGCGCACGCTGCTGCTCGTCGGGTCGTCGCAGTCCCGGGTGACCACCGGCACCGACGGGCGCAGCATCGTCCACACGCCACGTTCGTATCCGGTACGCGCCTGAATCGGGACAGAAGGGCCGTGACCTGCGCGTCCCGGGTACGTCGAGAGGACATGCCCCTCGTGACCTGCCCGACCTGCGCGCTGCCCGCCTACACGGCGGCGCGCTGGTCGACCCGCGACGACTGCGTCCGCTGCGGCACCCCGCTGCCGGCCCCCCGGCGGACCGCGCCGTCCGCGTCACCCCCCGTCCCCGTGCTGGACCCGCGGTCGGCGACGGCCGCCCGTCCCGCCTGACACGATCCGGTCCGTGTTCGGACGAGGACGCCGGCGCCGACACGCGACTGGAGCTGCGCGGCGTGCGCTGGCAGCGTCGCCGGGGCTAGCGGGCCAGCACCCAGGCGGCCGCCGTGGCGGCGTCCGACACCTGCTCGACCGCCGCCCGCTGCGGCCGGTCGACGACCACGACCGGCAGGCCGCGCTCGCGGGCCGCGTCGAGCTTCGCGACCGTCAGCGCGCCCCCCGAGTCCTTCGTGACGAGCACGTCGATGCGGTGCGCGTCGAGCAACGCGCCCTCGCCCTCCCGCCGGTACGGGCCGCGGTCCAGGAGCAGCTCGTGACGGGGCGGGAGGTCCGCCGGGTCGGGCGGGTCGACCGTGCGGACGAGGAACCAGGTCGTCGCGTCCCCCGAGAACGCACCGAGCCCCTGCCGGCCGCTCGTCAGGAAGACCCGCGCGCCGAGATCGCGGACGAGCGCGGCGGCCGTGGGCAGGTCCGGCACGCGGTGCCAGCGGTCCCCCGGACGCTCCGTCCATCCGGGCCGGGCCAGGCGCAGCAGCGGCACGCCGTCCGCCGCGCAGGCCCGGGCCGCGTTCGCGCCGATGCGCTCGGCGAACGGGTGCGTGGCGTCGACCACGGCCCGCACCGCGTGCTCGCGCAGGTACGCGCGCAGGCCGTCGACGCCGCCGAAGCCGCCCACCCGGACCTCCCCGGCCGGCAGGCGCGGACGGGCGACCCGGCCCGCCAGGGAGCTCGTCACCGGCACCCCGTCGGCGACGAGCAGCGCGGCGAGGTCGCGCGCCTCGCCGGTGCCGCCCAGCACGAGCACGCGGCCGGCGGTCATCGGCGGCGCAGCAGGTAGAGGTCGAACATCCAGCCCTTGCGGGCCTTCGCCGCGGCGCGCGCCGAGACGATCCGCGGCCCGGTCTGCGCGAGCGGCCCGGCGAGCAGCAGCTCGTCCGGGGTCCCGACGAACGCGCCCCAGTGGATGTCCAGGCCGTCGGGGTCGAGCGCCGTGAACGCGCAGTCGGGGTCGAGCATCACCACGACGTCGTCCACACCGTCGGGCATGCCGTGCGCGGCCAGGCGGCGCGCGGGCATGATCTGGACGGCCCCGCCGACGCGGTTGAGCGGGATCGCGTGACGGGCCGTGAGCGCGTGGACGCTGCTCACCCCCGGGATCACCTCGAGCTCGAGAGCGAGGCCCTCCCGGACCTCCTGCACGACCGCGAGCGTCGACTCGTACAGGGACGGGTCGCCCCACACGAGGAACCCGCCGGTCCGCCCGTCGGCGATGTCGGCGAGCGCCGCGCGCCACAGGGCGGCGCGACCGGCGCGCCACGTCGCGACCGCCTCCGCGTAGTCCGGGGCGGTCCGCCACGGGCGCGGCGGGTCGGCCAGCTCGACCTCGCGCAGCGGCGCGCCCGTCGGGCGGTGGCGACGGACGAGCTCGCGGCGCAGCCCGACGAGCTCGTCGTCGGGCCCGCGGCCCTTCGTGACGACGAACAGGACGTCGAGCTCGGCGATCGCGCGCGCGGCGCGCAGCGTCAGGTGCTCGGGGTCGCCGCAGCCGATCCCGATGAGCAGCAGCCGGCCGCTCACGGCCGCTCCCGCGCGGCGCTGTAGAGGTGCGACGCGCACGCCCCGTCGGCGTCCGCCCCCGCGAGCGCGGGACCGACGAGGATCGTCGCGGTCCGGCGGACCCCGGCCTGGGCGACCTGGCGGGCGATCGTCGCGAGCGTGCCGGTCAGCACCCGCTCGTCCGGCCACGATGCGCGCGCCACCACGACCGCCGGGCAGTCGGCCCCGTAGTGGTGCGCGAGGCGCGGGGCGAGCTCGTCGAGCGCCTGCGTCGCGAGATGCAGCACGAGCGTCGCGCCGTGCGCGGCGAGCCCGTCGAGCTCCTCCCCGGCGGGCATCGCGGTGGCCTGGCGGGCGTGCCGGGTCAGCACGACCGTCTGCGCGACCCCGGGCACGGTGAGCTCGCGGCCGATCGTCGCCGCGGCGGCCGCGTAGGCGGGGACGCCCGGCACGATCTCGTACGGGATGCCGCGGGCGCGCAGTCGCTGCGCCTGCTCGGTCACCGCGCTGTAGAGCGACGGGTCCCCCGAGTGCAGGCGCGCGACGTCCTGCTCACGCGCGTGCGCGCGCGCGAGGACCGCCTCGATCTCGTCGAGCGTGAGGTGCTGGGAGTCGACGAGCTCGGCACCGGGCGGGCAGTGGGCGAGCACCTCCTCGGGCACGAGCGCGCCCGCGTACACGCAGACGGGGGCGGCGGCGAGCACGCGGGCCGCGCGGAGCGTCAGGAGGTCCGCGGCGCCCGGGCCCGCGCCGACGAAGAAGACCGTCACGGCTTGCGCACCGCCCACTGCGTGATCGGGAGCGCGGGGCGCATCGCGGTGAACGCGCCGACCGCGTCGGCGTGCGCGAGCTGGATCCGCACGAGCCGCCCGCCGTGTGCGGCCCGGGCGACGATCACCGCCTGCTCGGACTCGACCGTGACCGCGTTGGCGACCAGTCGGCCGCCGGGCGCGAGCGCCGACCAGGCGGCGTCGAGCACGCCGGGGACGCTGACGGCGCCGCCGACGAACACCGCGTCCGGGGCGGGCGCCTGGGCGAGCGCGTCGGGGGCGCGTCCCTCGCGGATCTCCACCCGGTCGGGCACCCCGAGCGTGCGCGCGTTCTCGCGGGCCCGGGCGGCCCGGACCGGGTCGGGCTCGAAGCCCAGGGTGCGCGCGGTCGGCTCCGCGCGGCACCACTCGATGCCGACCGAGCCGGAGCCCGCGCCGACGTCCCAGAGCAGGGCGTGCGGCACGGGGGCGAGGGCGGCGAGCGTGATCGCGCGGACGTCCCGCTTGGTGAGCTGGCCGTCGTGGGCGTAGGCCTCGTCGGGCAGGCCCGGGGTGCGCGGGAGCAGCGGGACCCCGGCGTGGTCGGGACGGACCTCGACGGCGACGAGGTGCAGCGGGTCGGCGTCCCCGTCGAACGCCGCCGCGGTCGTGCGGGTCACGCGCTCGTCCGGCGCGCCGAGCCGCTCGGCGACGACGAGCGTGCTGGCGCCGTGGGCGCGCTCGCGCAGCGCCGCGGCGAGGCGCGCCGCACCGTCACGGCCCGTGACGTAGGCGACCAGCCGCCGGCCGGGCTGCAGCTGGGTGGCGACGACGTCCGCGGGCCGCGCGACCGCGCTGACGAGCTCGACGGTCGCCGCCGCCCAGCCCAGCCGGGCGCAGGCGAGCTGGAACGCCGACACGTGCGGGTGGACGCGCAGCCGCCCGGGGCCGAGGCGGTCCGCGAGCGTGGCGCCGACGCCGTGGAGCATCGGGTCGCCGGAGGCGAGCACGGCGAGCCCGCCCGCGTCGGCGAGCGCCGGGAGCGTCGTGGCGTACGCGTCGCGCAGCGGCGACGGCCAGGCGTGACGGTCCGCCGCGGTCGCCTCGGCGGGGACGAGCCCGAGCTGGCGCGGCGAGCCGAGCAGGCTGCGCGCGTCCGCGATCGCGGTGCGGGCGGCAGGGCCCAGGCCCGCCCAGCCGTCGGCGCCGATGCCCACGACCTGGACCGGGGCGCTCATCGGACCCCTGCCGGGACGGCGGCCGCGAGCGCGGCGACGAGCCTCGCGTTGGCCTGCGGGTCGCGCGCGGTGAGCCGCACGTGCCCCGCGTGCAGGCCCGGGAACGAGGCGGCGTGCCGGACCGCGATGCCGTCGGCCCGCAGCCGGGCGACGGCGCCGGGCCCGTCGGGCATCTCGACGAGCACGAAGTTCGTCACCGACGGCCAGGTCCGCAGGCCCGGAACGGCGTCGGCGAGCCGCGCGACGAGGTCCTCGCGTTCGGCCTCGGCGCGGCGCGCGGCGTCGGCGAGCGCGTCGGGCCGCTCCGCCGCGGCCCGCAGCGCGGCGAGCGCGAGCGCGTTGACCGACCACGGCGGGCGCACATCGCGCAGGCGCTGCGCGAGCGCGGGGGCGGCCAGGGCGTAGCCGGCGCGCACCCCGGCGAGCGCGAGCGACTTCGTCAGCGACCGCACCACGATCACGTCCGGGAGCGGCTCGGCGGCGAGCGATCCCGGCTCCCCCGGCACGAGGTCGAGGAACGCCTCGTCGACGACGACCGTGCGGCCCGGGGCGCGCAGGGCCAGGAGCGCGGCGGCCGGGTCCAGCGTGCCGGAGGGGGACGCGGGGTTGCCGACGACGACGAGGTCCGCGTCGGCGGGGACGGCGGACGGGTGCAGCGCGAAGCCCGCGTCGGGGTCGCGCAGCACGCGCGTGACGGGGATGCCGTGGGCGCGCAGGCCGGCCTCGGTCTCGGTGAACGCGGGGTGGACGACCGCGGCGTGCCGGGGCGCGAGCGCGGGACCGAGCAGCCACAGGGCCTCGGCGGCCCCGTTGGTCGGCACGACCTCCCCGGGGGTGCGGCCGTGACGGGCGGCGAGCGCGGCGCAGGCGTCGCGCTCGTCGGGATAGCGATCGACGGCCGTCTCCAGGGCGGTGCGCAGCGCGGCGCGCAGCCAGCCGGGCGGGCCGCCGTCGAGCACGTTCACCGCATGGTCCGCGAGGCCGGGCGCCAGCGCCGCGTCACCGTGCACCCGCAGGTCGGCGAGGGCGTCGTCGGGCGGGCCGCCGCCCGCGCCGGAGGTGGGCGCGACCGGGCGCACCTCGTCCCCCTCCGACGTGCCGACAAGAGGCCGGTCGCCCCCCGCCGGGGCGCCCGCGGCGAGCGGGACGACCCGTCCGGCGACGACGAGCTCCGCGACCTCCGCGCGGGCGACGAGCGCCTGGGTGACCTCGCCGACCGCGTCGACCCACGCGCGGGTGAGCGCGTCCATCGGCGTCACGCCCGCACCGGCGTGCTCGGCCACGACGATCACCCGGCCGCCGCGCGTCGACAGCTCGCGGGCCGCCGCGACGCACGCCGCGAGGTCCGTGCCGTGGTGCTGGGCGGTCGCCAGCCAGCCCCCGATCCCGTCGACGAGCGCGCAGCCGCCGTCGCGCGCGATCGTGGCGGCGACCGCGAGCGGGTCGGCGTCCGGCTCCACGGTCGCCCACCGCGCCGGGCGTCGCGCGCGGTGGCGGGCGACGCGCTCGCGCATCTCCCCGTCGATGACCGCGCCGGTCGCGACGTAGGTCACGGACAGCCCGGACGCGGCCGCGAGCGCCTCCGCCCGCGCGCTCTTCCCGGAGCGGGTCCCGCCGATGACGACGACGAGGCTCACGCGCGCGCGACCACCCGGGACGCGCGATGGCGGACGGCACCGTCGACGAACCGCGTCGCCGCCGCCGGGGTCGCCGCCCAGTGCGTGTGCAGGTAGCTGGCGTGCACGCCCGCGGTGACGAAGCCCTCGCGCCGGGAACGCCCGCGAGCGGTGAGCGTCCAGGCGGCGTCGGTCCCCTCCCCCGGCACGACCGTGGAGTAGTGGAACTCGTGCCCGCGGACGGTGTCCCCCGCCGACCACAGCGGGGAGTCGGCGGCCGCGACCGCCTCGCGGTAGCCGAGCGTGAGCCGCCCGGCCATCACGCCGTCGATGTCGAGCACGCCGCACATCGCGCGGCCCTCGAGCGTGCGGGCGAGGTACAGCAGGCCCCCGCACTCGGCGAGCACCGGTCCGCCCGCGGCCGCGAACGCGGCGATCTCCTCGCGCAGCGTGCGGTTCTCCGCCAGCGCCTCGCCGTGGACCTCCGGGAAGCCGCCGGCGAGGACGAGGGCGCCCGTGTCCTGCGGGAGCCGCGGGTCGGCGACCGGGTCGAACGGGACGAGCTCCGCCCCCGCGGCCTCGAGCAGCTCGAGGTTCTCCGTGTAGTGGAAGCTGAACGCGGGGCCGCGCGCAATCGCCACGCGGGCGCGGGCGCGGCGGTCGCCCGCCGCCAGGGGCGTCCACGCCTCCCCGTGGAGCACGGGCGCGGCGCGCGCGAGCCGCTCGACGGCGTCGAGGTCCACGTAGCGGGTCGCGCACTCGGCCAGCGCGTCGAGCGCGGCGCGGGTGCGGGTCTCCCGCTCGACCGCGGGGACGAGGCCGAGGTGGCGCTCCGGGGCGGCGACGCGCTCGTCGCGCCGCATCGCGCCGACGACCGGGACCCCGAGCGGCTCGATCGCCTCGCGCAGCAGCTGCTCGTGGATCTCCGAGCCGACGCGGTTGAGCACGACGCCCGCGATGTCGACCTCGGGGTCGAACGTGCGGTACCCGTGCACGATCGCCGCCGCGGACCGGGCCATCGCCGCCGCGTCGACGACGAGCAGGACCGGGGCCTGCAGGAGCTTCGCGACGTGCGCGGTGGAGGCGAGCTCGCCGCGGCCGGACGCCCCGTCGAACAGGCCCATGACGCCCTCGACCACCGCGATGTCCGCCCCGGTCGCGCCGTGGCGGGCGAGCGGGGCGATCAGCTCGGCGCCGCTGAGGAACGCGTCGAGGTTGCGGCCCGGGCGGCCGGCGGCGAGCGCGTGGTACGTCGGGTCGATGTAGTCGGGGCCGACCTTGAACCCCTGCACGCGGTGCCCGCGGGCGCGCAGCGCGCCGATGATCCCGCAGGCGACCGAGGTCTTCCCGGCCCCGGACGAGGTGCCCGCGACGACGATGCGCGGGATCACGACGCCCACCGGACCCACGGGACGGGCGCGCCGTGGTGGCGGCCGGTGGCGGGGTCGCAGCCGTGGTCGGCGCCCGCCGCGAGCGACGCGCGCCCGGGGCGGGCGGCGACCGCGGCCAGCAGCGGGGCGAGCACGTGACGGTCGGCCGCCTCGATCGCGCAGACCTTCGCCTCCGCGTCGCGGCGGTGCGCGGCCGCGTCGGGCGCGCCGACGTGCACGACTACGCGCGCGACCCCGGGCCGGTCGGCGGCGGCGAGCGCGGCGCGGGCCTTCGCGCGCAGGTCGCTGTCGGTGTCCCCGGTGGCGCCGTCAGGGACGATCACGTCCGCGCCGAGCAGCCGTGCGACCCCGGCGGCCGCGCCGACCGCGGCGACGACGACGGTCCGGGCGTCGAGCACCGGCGGGGGCACGAGCCCGTCGGCCCAGATGCGCACGTCGGACCCCAGCGCGGGCAGCGGCCCGGCGCCGATCGCCAGGACCGTCCGCGGCGGCTCCAGCCCGCCCCGGACGGGTGCGCCGTGACCGGGCACGAGCGCGCGGCGGCGCGTGAGGTCGTGCAGCGTGAAGCCGGCGTCGCGCAGCGCGCGCAGGTCCCCGATCCCGGGGCCGTCGAGGCGGTGGGCGCGCCGGCCGGCCGGGACGGGCAGGTCGCGCGCCGCGGCCTCGAGGGCGCCGCGCGCGACCGGGGCGGTCGGGGTCCAGCCGAGCAGGACCGGCATCGCGGTCTCGGTCCCGACGGGCAGGCCGCGCGGGATCGTCCGCCGCCAGGAGACCTCGCCGCGCAGCGCGAGCTCGTCGAGGGTCGGGGTGGCGGCGCGCTCCAGCGACGTCGGGTGCGGGCCGACCGGCTCGGTGGCGCCGTCGAGGACGACCTCGAACGCGGTCACCACTCGATCCCCTGCTGCGCGCGGATGCCCTGGTCCATCGGGTGCTTGACCTTCCCGATGTCGCTGACGAGGTCGGCGAGCTCCAGCAGCTCGGGGGCGGCGTCGCGGCCGGTGATGACGACGTGCTGGAAGCCCGGCCGGTCGCGGATCGTGGTGACGACGTCCTCGACGTCGATCCAGCCCCACGTCACCGGGTAGGTCAGCTCGTCCAGGACGAGGAACTCGTAGCGCTCGTCGCCGATCCGGCGCTTGACCTCCTCCCAGCCGGCGCGGGCCATGTCGGCGGACTCCTCGAGGTCCTTGGAGAGCCACGACCAGCCGTCGCCCATCTTCTCCCAGTCGATGTTGCCGAGCGCCTCCGCCGCCTTCGCCTCCCCGACCTTCCACTTGCCGCTCTTGACGAGCTGGAAGACGCCGCAGCGGTACCCGCGGGCCCACGCGCGCAGGAGCATCCCGAACGCGCTGGTGCTCTTGCCCTTGCCGTGACCGGTGATGACGATGACCAGCGGCCGGTCGCGCGGCTTGCGGCGCTTGGGCTCGGCGGAGCCGCGGTCGTCGGGGGTGTGCGGGACGTCGACGTCCGCGCCGTGCTTCTGGAGCGGTGTGGGGGTGCTCATGCGGCCCTCCGGGTGCTGAGTGTGGTGACGGTGGCGTCCGCGGCGCGTGCGAGCTCGGCGGCGAGCCCGAGCCGGACGGGGCCGTCCTCGGTGTCGACGAGGTGGACGTCGGCGAGCTGCGCCAGGCGGCGCCCGGCGGCGTGCGTGGCGGCCGCCTGGTCCTGCGGGGCGCGGCCGTCGGTGAGGACGACGACGAGCGCGCGGCGCCGCGGGTCGCGGACGCGCTCGCGGTGGACGACGTCGGCGGCCGCGTCGAGGCCGGCGGCCAGCGGCGTGCGGCCGCCCGCGGGGAGCGCCCGGACCGCCGCGGCGGCCTGCTCCAGCGGCGTGCCGGGCGCCGCGACGAGCGTGGCGGCGGCGTCGCGGAAGGCGACGATCGCGACGCGGTCGCGGCGGGCGTACGCGTCGCGGAGCGTGTCGAGCAGCGCGCCCTTGACGCGGGCGAGGCGCCGCTGGGCGGCCATCGAGCCGGAGGTGTCGACGACGAGCACGAGCAGCGCCCCCTCCCGGCCGGCGCGGACCGCGGTGCGACCGCCGTGCGTTTCCCGCGCTGGGTGCGGGGGTTCGTACGGCAGTCGCGCGAGCAGGGTGGGGACGAGCGCCAGCGGGTCCCCGGGCTCGGCCGCGCGCGTGTCGATGACGCCCGCGTCCGGGCCGACGCTGCGCCCGCGCCGCCCGGCCGGGCCCTCGCCGCGCCCGGCGAGCGCGAGCCGCGCGCGCAGCGCGGCACGCTCGGGGTCCGGGACGCCGCCCGCGGCCGCGGCGCGAGCCGACGGGTCCGGCTGCTCGCCGCCCGGCCGAGCCGACGCATCGTGGGCCGGGTCGTCCTGCGCGCAGGCGGGGTCGGGCGCCGCGCCGTCCCGCGCACGGGCCGGGGCGTCGTGCGAGCGGGACGGCGGGGTCCAGGGTCCGTCGTGGGAGCGGTCGCCGCCGCGCGCGGGGCCGTCGTCCCCGGCGGGCGGCCGCGACCCTCCGCCGCCCCCCGGCCCGTCCGGCCCCTCCGGCCCGTCCGGCAGCGGCTCGTGCGGCGGGTCGCCGTCGGGTGCGGCGCCCGCGACCGCGTCGGCGATCTCGGCGTGGCCCGCGTCAGCCTGCTCCAGCGGGTCGCGGCGGCGGCGGTGCGCGAGCGCGAGCTGCGCCGCCCGCTCGACGTGCCCGGCGTCGACGACCTCGACCCCGTCGAGCGCGGCCAGCACCCGGGCGGTGCGTGCGCAGACGACGTCGCCGCGCACGCCGTCGAGCCCGAGCGCCGCGCACGCCCCGGTGATCCGCAGCAGCTCGCGCTCCGGCAGCACGACGCGCGCCAGGACCGCGCGGGCGGCGGCGATCCGCGCCCGCAGCGTCGCCTCGGCGGACGCCCACGCGGCGACGAACCCGGCCCGGTCCGCCTCGAACGCCAGGCGGCGCCGGACGACCTCGGCGCGCACGGCCGGATCCCGCGGGGTCGTCACGTCGACCCCGAGCGCGAAGCGGTCGAGCAGCTGCGGGCGCAGCTCGCCCTCCTCCGCGTTCATCGTCCCGACGAGCAGGAAGCGCGACTCGCGCGTGACCGAGACCGCCTCCCGCTCGACCCGCACGACCCCGGTCGCGGCGGCGTCCAGCAGCGCGTCGACGAGGTGGTCGGCCAGCAGGTTCACCTCGTCGACGTAGAGCATCCCGCCGTCCGCGCGCACGAGCAGGCCCTCCTCGTAGGCGGCCTCCCCGGCGAGCGCCCGCCCGAGGTCCAGCGCGCCGACGAGCCGGTCGAGCGTCGTGCCGAGCGGCACCTCCACGAGCCGGCCGTCATCCGCGAGCAGGTCGCTCAGCGCCCGCACCGCGGTGGACTTCGCGGTCCCCCGCTCCCCGCGCACGAGCACGCCGCCGACGCCGGGGTCGACGGCGCAGACCAGCAGCGCCTCGACGAGCGGCTCCTGGCCGACGATCGCGCTCAGCGGGAACGTGCTCACGCCGAGGCCTCCTCCAGCTCGCCCTCGAGCGCCAGGTAGCGGTCGCGGACCGCGGCGAGCGTCTCGGGTGCCGGGGCCGCCCACAGGCCGCGGTCGGCGGCCTCGATCAGCCGCTCGGCGATCGCGCGCGCCGCCCACGGGTTCGCCTCGTCCATGAACGCGGCGATGTCCTCGTCCAGCAGGTACTTCTCGGCGACCTGCTCGTACATCCAGTCGTCGGCCACCCCGGTGGTGGCGTCGTAGCCGAACAGGTAGTCGACGGTCGCCGACAGCTCGGCGGCGCCCTTGAAGCCGTGCCGGGTCATCGAGCCGATCCAGCGCGGGTTGGCGACGCGCGCGCGGAAGATCCGGCGCGTCTCCTCCTGCACGGTCCGCATCCGCACGCGCGCCGGGTCCGAGGAGTCCCCGAGGTACGCGGCCGGCTCGCGGCCCGAGAGCGCCCGCACGGTCGCGACCATGCCGCCGTGATACTGGTAGTAGTCGTCGGAGTCGAGGTGGTCGTGCTCGCGCGAGTCGACGTTCTTGACCGCGACGTCGATCCGACGGAACGCGGCGCGCATCGCCTCCCCGGCGGGCACGCCGTCCAGGCCGCGCCCGTACGCGAACCCGCCCCACGCCTCGTAGACGCGCGCGAGGTCCTGGTCGTCGCGCCAGTCGCGCGTCTCCAGCAGCTGGATCAGGCCGGCCCCGTACGTGCCGGGCTTGGAGCCGAACACGCGGGTCGTCGCGCGACGCCAGGCGGCCGCCTCGTCGAGGGTGTCGGCGAGCGCCGCCGCCTCCGCGCGGGCGTGCGCGCGCACGTAGTTCTGCTCGTCGGGCTCGTCGAGCGCGGCGACCGTCGCGACCGCGTCGTCGAGCAGCGTCAGCAGGTGCGGGAACGCGTCGCGGAAGAACCCGGAGATCCGCAGCGTCACGTCGATCCGGGGGCGGCCGAGCTCCTCCAGTGGCACGACCTCCAGGCCGGTGACGCGACGCGAGGACGGATGCCAGGTCGGCCGCACGCCGAGCAGCGCCAGGACCTCGGCGGCGTCGTCGCCCTGGGTGCGCATCGCCGCGGTGCCCCACGCCACGAGCCCGACCATGCGCGGCAGCTCGCCGGTGTCGGCGACGTGCCGCTCGAGGACCGCGTCGGCGAGCTTCACCCCGGTCTCCCACGACAGCGGCGACGGCAGCGCGCGCGGGTCGACGGTGTAGAAGTTGCGCCCGGTCGGCAGGACGTCGAAGCGCCCGCGGGTCGGGGAGCCGGACGGTCCGGCGGGCACGTGGTGGCCGTGCAGCGCGCGCAGCACGTTCGTCATCTCGTCGGTGGAGCGCCGCAGCGCGGGGACGATCGTGCCGGCCGCGTGCTCGAGCGCCCGGACGATCCCGGCGCCCGCGACCGTCGGGTCGAGACCGAGCACGTCGCGGACCGCGCCCGGCGCCTGCGCCGGGTCCCAGTCGCGGTCGGCGAGGTCGTCCAGCAGCGTGTCCTGCGCCTCCTGCAGCCGGTCGAGCAGGTCGCTGCCCCGGTAGCCCGTGCCCGGGAAGCGGGCCAGCAGCGCGGCGCTCGCGTCGGCGGGGACGCGCTCGCCGGGCGCGGCGACGAGCGCGGGCTCGTCGAGGCCGAACGCCGCGCCGATCGCCTCGCGCAGTCCGGGGGCGACGGTCGTCGCGTGGCGCGCGATCGCGGCGACGAGGCCGCGCAGCTGCGGCCCCGCGGGCGGCGCGCCGAGGACGTGCAGGCCGTCCTTGATCTGGACGTCCTTGACCTCGCAGAGGTACCCGTCGAGGTGCTCGACGAGCGTGCCGGCGTCGTCGGGCTCCTCCTCGGCGGACAGCCCGAGGTCGTCGTGGAGGTTCGCGGCCTGGATCGCCTTCCAGATCTCCGCGCCGAGGCCGGGGAGCTTGCTCGGGTCGAGGACCTCCAGGCGCGCGTACTCGTCCATCAGGCCCTCGAGGTCGGCGAGCTCGTCGTAGCTCTCGGCGCGCATCATCGGCGGCACGAGGTGGTCGACGACGACGGCGTGCGCGCGGCGCTTGGCCTGCGCGCCCTCCCCGGGGTCGTTGACGACGAACGGGTAGACGAGCGGCATGTCGGCCTGCGCGACGTCGGGGGCGCAACCGCGCGACAGCGCGAGCATCTTGCCGGGCGTCCACTCCAGCGTGCCGTGCTTGCCCAGGTGCACGACCGCGTCGGCCCGCCAGTGGCGGTCCAGCCAGCGGTACGCGGCGAGGTAGTGGTGGGCGGGGGCGAGCTCGGGGTCGTGGTAGATGCCGACCTGGTCCTCCCCGTAGCCGCGCGGCGGCTGGATGAGGACGACGACGTCGCCGTACTCGACGCCCGCGATGACCAGGTCGTCGCGGCCGTCGGAGGTGTCGCGGTAGCGGTCCCCGGGCGCCTGGCCCCACTGCTCCTCCATCGACGCGCGGAGGTCCTCGTCGAGCGTCGCGTAGAAGTCGAGGTACTCCTGGGAGCGCAGCCGCAGCGGGGCCTGCGCGAGGATGCGGTCGGTGAGGAACTCGGGGTCGTGGCCGCCCGCGGCGATGAGCTCGTGCATGAGCGCGTCGCCGTCGGCGGGGATGTCGCGCACGTCGACGCCGTCCCCGCGCAGCGCGTGCAGGAGCCGGATCGCGCTCGCGGGCGTGTCGAGGCCGACGGCCATCCCGATGCGGGCGTGCTTCGTCGGGAACGCGGTCAGCACGATCGCGATCCGCGGCGACGCCGGCCGGAACGGGTCGCGCAGCCGGGCGTGACGCAGCACGAGCCCGGCGAGCCGGTCGCAGCGCTCCGCGTCGGGCACGTAGCGGGGGACGGGGCAGCCGACGCCGCGCACGCCCTCCTCCTCGACGGCCTCCTTGAAGCAGATCGGGCCGGCGATGATGCGTCCGTCGAACTCGGGGATCGCGACCTGGGTGGCGGCGTCGATCGGCGGCAGGCCCTCGTCGTGCTCGCTCCAGTGCGCGCGGCTGCGGGTCACGCAGAGCGCCTGGATCACCGGGACGTCGAGCGCCTCGAGCGCGCTGGCGTCCCAGTCCATGCGGTCCTCGCCCGAGGCCGGGTCGGCGGCGTCCCCGGCGTTGGAGCCGCCGGTCGCGAGCATCGTGGTGATGAGCGCGTCGACGTGCCCGTCGAGGAGGTCCAGGGCGGCGACGCGGCCGTCGTGGGTGCCGCGGCGCAGCGTGTAGGACCAGACGGGCAGCGGCGTCCCCCCGGCGCGCTCGATCGCCGCGCAGAGCCCGTCGACGAAGTCCGTGTTCCCCGTGAGGCGGTGGGAGCGGTAGAAGGTGATGCCGACGACGGGCCGGGCGGGGTCGCGGTCGGCGAGCGCCTCCTCGACGGTGACGTCGCCGCGGCCGGGGAGGTACACGCCGACCTGCTCGACGGGCGCGGGCGCCTCGAAGCCGAAGCCCTCGAGCAGGAACGTGTCGGCGAGGAACCGCAGCAGCTGCTCGACGTTGCCGACGTCCCCGGAGGCGAGGTACTCGCCCGCCTGCGCGACCGCGCCCGCGGGCACGGTGGAGAGCGCGGTCATCTCCGCGTCGGGTCGCGCCTCGCCGCCGAGCGCGATCAGCGCGACGCCCTCCTCGCGGCAGCGCTGCGCGAGCCGGTCGACGCCGCCGTCCCAGCCGCGGCGGCCGCCGAGCACGCGCAGGACGACGACGCGCGCCCCGTCGAGGACGTGGTCGCAGAAGGCCTCGATCTCGCGGGTGCCGCGCGGGTTGGCGCAGCGCACCTCGGGGAAGTCGTCGGGGAGCCGGCGGACCGCTCCGGCGGTGGCGAGGATCTCGGTGTCGGCGGTCGTCACGAAGCGGAGCACGCGGGCGCCTCCAGGGTCAGGGTGAGCGAGGGCAGCCCGGCGGGGACCCCGCCGGTGATGAGGTCGGTGAGCGCGGCGGTGTCGACGTGCTGCTCGACGAGGTCGCCGAGCGTGTCGTGGTGGGCGGCGCGGACGGCGGCGAACGACGCGGTCCCGGGACGGAACGCGCGGCCGGTCCGCGTGGCGACGTCGCGCAGGAGCGCGCGGCGCAGGGCGTCGTGCTCGAGCACGCCGTGCCACGAGGTGCCGCGGACCGCGCCGGCGACGCAGCCCTCGTCGGTGCCGTCGTCGTGGCGCAGCCACGGCCGTCCGCCGGTCGTCGCGACGCGGCCGTGCCGGATCTCGTAGCCGCCGGCGGGCGCGTCGAGGTCCGGCGCGGTCCCGGTGCAGGTGCGCAGGACCTTGTCGGGGGCGAACCGCGTCGCGACCGGCAGCAGCCCGAGCCCGTCGACGACGCCGCGCCGCGACTCGACGTCGTCCTCGATCCGGGCGCCGAGCAGCTGGTAGCCGCCGCAGATGCCGAGGATCGCGCCCCCGGCGGCCGCGCGGTCGGCGAGCGCGCGGTCGAGGCCGTCGGCGCGCAGGCGGGCGAGGTCCTCGACCGTCGCCTTGGTACCGGGGATGACGACGAGGTCGGCGCGCGCGACGTCGGCGGGCGAGCGCGTGAAGCGCACGCGCACGCCGGGCTCGGAGGCGAGCGCGTCGACGTCGGTGAAGTTGCTCATCCAGCGCAGGCGCAGCACGGCGACGTCGAGCACGTCGGCGGCGGCGACGTCCGGGGCGGTGCGGTCGGCGCGCGCGTCGAGCGCGAGCGAGTCCTCGACGTCGAGCCACAGGTCCTCGGCGAACGGCAGCACCCCGAGCGTCGGGCGGCCGGTGCGGGCGCGGAGGTCCTCGAGTCCGGGGGCGAGGATCCCGAGGTCGCCGCGGAACTTGTTGACGAGGTAGCCGCCGACGTGCGCCTGGTCGTCGGGGTCCAGGGCGGCGAGCGTCCCGATGAGCGACGCGAAGACGCCGCCCCGGTCGATGTCGCCGACGAGCAGGACCGGCAGGCCGGCGGCGCGCGCGAGCCCCATGTTCGTGAGGTCGGCGTGGCGGAGGTTGATCTCGGCGGGGGAGCCGGCGCCCTCGCAGATGACGACGTCGTAGCGGGCGCGCAGGTCGGCGAGCGCCCGCGCGACGATCGGCTTCAGCTCGTCCTTCAGCGACTGGTAGCTGCGCGCGTCGGCGTCCGCGTACGGGCGGCCGTTGACGATCACCTGGCTGTGCCCGGAGCCGGAGGGCTTGATGAGGATCGGGTTCATCGCGATCTGCGGCTCGAGGCCGCAGGCGGCGGCCTGCACGGCCTGGGCGCGGCCGATCTCCCCGCCGTCCCGCGTCACGACGCTGTTGAGCGCCATGTTCTGCGCCTTGAACGGCGCGACCCGCACGCCCTGGCGGTGCAGCCAGCGGCAGATGCCGGCGGTGACGAGCGACTTGCCCGCGTCGGAGTGGGTGCCGGTGACGAGCAGTGCGCCCCTCATCGCCCGGTCCTCCGGACGGCGTGGCGGGCGAGCGCGCAGACGCCCGCGGCCCCGAGCCCGACCGCGCGGGAGAGCCGGACCACGCGCGCGACGTCGCCGACCGCGACCGGCCGTCCGGGCGCGTGCAGGACCGGGCGGTCCTCGGTGCGACCGTTGTAGCTCAGGCGCCCGCCGAGCCGCACGCCGAGCGCCCCGGCGAACGCGGCCTCGACGACGCCCGCGTTGGGGGACGGGTGGGCGAGCGCGGCCGGGGAGCGGGCGGCGGCGAGCGCCCGGGCGGGGGAGCCGCCGACGAGCGGTGCGGCGGCGGCGGTGAGCGCCGCGGTGAGCCGGGCGGGCGCGGCGCCGAGCGCGTCGTCGAGCCGGGCGGCCGCCCAGCCGAAGTCGGCGTAGCGGTCGGAGCGATGCCCCCACATGGCGTCGAGCGTGTTCGCGGCACGGAACCCGGCGACCCCGGCGGGCCCGGCGACCGCACCCCAGAAGAGCGCGCCGACGACCGCGTCGCTCGTGTTCTCGGCCACGCTCTCGACGACCGCGCGGGCGACGCCGTCGGCGTCGAGCGCCGCCGGGTCGCGGCCGACGAGCGCGGGCAGCGCGGTGCGCGCGCCGGCGAGATCGTCGCGGTGCAGGTGCGCGGCGATCCGCGCGGCGACGGTGCCGAGCGAGCGACCGCCGAGCGCCGCCCAGGTGACCGCGACGAGCACCGGACCGCGGCCGAGCCGACGGGCGGCGAGCTCGGCCAGCAGCGCGGTCCCGCCGACGAGCGCGGCGACGCACGCCGCGCCGCGGCCGCGGCGCGGGGCGTGCGCGGCGGCCTCCACGCGGGACGCGACGTGGCCGAACCCGGCGACCGGGTGGCCGCGGCGCGGGTCGCCCAGGAGCGCGTCGGCGGTCCAGCCGCCGAGCAGCGCGGCCGCGCTCATCGGCCGCCCCAGACCGCGCCGAGCGCGCGCGGCTCGCGGCCGCGGCGGTCGGGCGTGACGGCCGCGTCGGCTGCGGGGGCGGGGGCGGCGACGAGCGGCCGGTTGACCCCGGCGACGGTCCAGCGGCCGTCGTGCGCGTGCAGCTCGGTCACGCCGAGCGGCGCGACGTCCAGGCGCCAGAACGCGTCGAGCGGCGCGCCGAGCGCGTGGACGAGCGCGGCCTTCACCACGCCGCCGTGCGTGACCGCGAGCATCCGGCCCTCCGGCCCGCCGGGCGCGGCCCGCGTGTCGAGCCACGCGCCGACCCGCGCGACGACGTCGGCCAGCGACTCGCCGCCGTGCGGCGCCGCGGCGGGATCGGTCATCCAGGCGGTGACCGCGTCGGGGTCCCCCGCGGCGACCTCGGCGAGGGTGCGCCCCGCCCAGCGTCCGAAGTCGGCCTCGGCCAGGGCGGCGACGGGCGTCGCGTCGGGCAGGCCCAGCAGCGCGGCGGTCTCGCCCGCCCGCGGCAGGGGGGAGCGCAGCGCGCCGTCGCGCGCCCAGCCCGCGGCGGCGACCGCGGCGGCCCCGGCGCGGGCGGCGGCCACGCCGGTCGCGTCCAGCGGCTCGTCGTCGGTGGGGAAGCCGGCGGCGCGCACCGCGGCGGTGCGCGCGTGCCGGACCAGCACCAGCCGTCGCACCGGGCCTCCTAGGTCGTCACCGCGGCCCGCGCGGCGGCGGGGCGCAGCGCCCGGTCGGCGGCGATGCCATAGCCGATCCCCAGCGACGTCCAGAAGACGAGCTGCGTGCCCAGCGAGCTGAGCCGGAACTGCCACAGCAGCGACGCCGGGAAGTCCGACGGCACCTCGTCGACGTCGGGCAGCGCGAGCACGAGGACGAGCGCGAGCACCCCGAACGTCAGGACCATCGCCAGCGGCCGGCGCCACGGCTCCTCCCCGCCGCTCTCGGCGAGCCGGCCGACGCGGATCGCGGCGAGCACCGACAGGGCGCCGGCGACGAGCAGGATCACGTAGTAGGCGGTGCGGTCCCCGATCGTGTCGGGGTCGCCGACGGCGGGCGGGTTGGCCGGGTACTTCACGAACGGGAGCGCGACGAGCGCCACGAACGCGCAGCCGGCGATGACGAGCGACAGCTGCCAGTCGCTGCGGGCGCGGCCGCGGCCGCGGACCGCGAGGAACACGACCGCGAAGATCAGGCCCATGGCGACGCCGTAGAGGACGTTGCCGAGGAACAGGCCTCCGCGCTGCGCGTCCCGGGAGACGACGACGTCGGAGATGTGGGCGGGGATGAAGGTCAGGCCGGCGTGCGCGGCGGCCTTCGACTCCTCGATGTCGATGGCGTCCTGCACGAGCGGCTCGCCGACGAGGTACGCGAACAGGCCGGCGAGCAGCCCGGCGAGCACGCCGACGACGACCCCCCGGCGGATGGGAGCCCAGGTCATGGCTATGTCCCCTGGCCGCTAGTGGCAGGGCACGCCCAGCAGGTGCCGGGCGTCGTGGACCAGCTCGTGCAGGAAGCTGCCGGTCTGCGAGACGGCGCCCTGGTCGAACTGGACGAGGTACAGCAGCACCAGCATCGCGGCCGCCGCGACGATCGCGGGGAGCAGATCGCGGACGGGGACGGGCGTGGGCGCAGCGGTGGTGTTCATGAGGCCTCCCGGGATCAGGCGTCCCGAATCGATGGGCCGTGGCGGGCGGAGTGTCCTGGCTCCCGGATCGCTGCTCGCCTCGCCTTCCAGCCCGTTGCGGGCCGTGGCTGCTTGAGGGTCGCTCCCCGGACACAGTGGCGCGACCGCCCCGGATTTCAACCGGGTTCCTGCGCGCCGCCACGTGGTTCGTCGGCCAACCTAGCGAACGCGGCGCACGAACGTCAACGACGCCGTGTCGCGTTACCGTTGTCGCCCCCATGTCCCGGCCCCCGTCGTCCTCCGACGCGTTCGTGCGCCCGCCGACCCCGGCGGGATTCGATCCGTCACGGGCCGCGGAGCGGGCGGCGGACCCTCGCGCGTGGCGGTTCGCGGACGACGCCCGTGCCGCGGTCCACGCGGTGATCGAGCAGCGCCGGGACATCCGTCGGTTCCGCGCGGACGCGATCCCCGACGACGTCCTCGAGCGCGTCCTGACCGCCGGCCACCGGGCGCCGAGCGTCGGGCTGATGCAGCCGACCCGGTTCGTGGTGGTGCGCGACCGGGGCACGCGCAGCGCGATGCGGACGATCGCGCAGCGGGAGCGTCTGCGACAGGCGGAGCGGTTCGACGAGCGCGCCGGGCACTTCCTGGACCAGAAGATCGAGGGGGTCGTGGAGGCCCCGATCGGCCTGGTCGTCTGCTGCGACCGCGGCGAGGACGGCGCCGAGGTGTTCGGCCGCGGCACGATCCCGGAGACCGACGTGTACTCGACGGCGTGCGCGATCCAGAACGTGTGGCTCGCCGCGCGGGCGGAGGGCCTGGGCGTCGGCTGGGTGAGCTTCTACCGGCCCGACGACCTGCGCGAGCTGCTCGGGATCCCGGCGCGGGTCGAGCCGATGGCGTGGCTGTGCCTCGGCTGGCCGGACGAGCGACCGGTGCGGCCGGGCCTGGAGGCCGCGGGCTGGGCGGCGCGCCTGCCGCTGCGGGACGTGGTGATGGAGGACCGCTGGGACGACGCCGCGCCGGTGAGCGCCCGCGCCCGAGCGGCCGGGGCCTCGTCCTCCGCCGGCCGTGACGGGCTCGCCGGTGCGGGGCCGGACGTCCGGGCGCTCGTCGCCGCCCGGGACCGCTTCGACGAGCTCGTCACGCCGACCGGGAGTCTCGGCGCCCTGCACGCGGTGGTCGAGCGGTGGGCGTCGATCACCGGCGCCGCCCCGCCCGCGCAGCTGCGCGCCGGGGTCCTGGTGGCGGCCGCCGACCACGGGCACGTCGGCCGCGGGACGAGCCTCTTCGACGGCACCGTGTCGGGGGAGATCCTCGCCGCCACCGGCCGCGGTGAGACCGCGGTCGCGGTGCTGTGCGCGGCGGGTGGTCACCGGCTGCTCGCGGCGGACGTCGGGCTGCGCGGACCGCGGGTGCCGGGCGTGCGGGACCTGCGGATCGCGGACGGCACGGCGGATCTCGTCGGCGAGGACGCGCTGTCGGCGGCGCAGCTGCGGGCGGCGCTCGAGGCGGGCGCGACGCTCGTCGACGAGCTCGCCGACGCGGGCGTCGACTGCGTCGTGCTCGGGGAGATCGGCATCGGCAACACGACGACCGCGGCGGCGCTGGCCGCGGTCCTCGGCGTGGCCGGCCCGGAGCGGCTGGTCGGGCGGGGCACCGGCAGCGACCACGCCGGGATCGCCCGCAAGCGCGCCGCGGTGGAGGCGGTCCTGACCCGGGTCGGCGGGCGCGCGCTCGGTGGCCATGAGGCGCTGCGGACGGCCGGGGGCCTGGAGTTGGCGGCGCTCGCCGGGGCGACCGCGCGCGCGGCGGCCCGCCGGCTGCCGGTCGTGCTGGACGGGTACGCGGCGAGCGTGTCGGCGCTGTGCGCGGTCCGGGAGGAGCCGCTCCTCGCCGAGCACCTGATCGCCGGTCACCGCTCCGCCGAGCCCGCGCACGGCCTCGTGCTCGCCGAGCTCGGCCTCGAGCCGCTGCTCGACCTGCGTCTGCGCCTCGGTGAGGCCTCGGGCGCCCTGCTCGCCCTCCCCCTGATCGCCCAGGCCGGCCGCCTGCACCGCGAGATGGGCGCCTTCCGCGAACGCCCCTGACGCCGCGCGGCGGGCGCGGGCGCACCTCCCACCCCCGTGCTGGGTGATCCGAGCGCCATATATGGGCCTCAGATCACCCAGAACGCCCACGGCGGGCGCGGTCCGCGCGGCCACCGCGCCGCGCCCACGCCACGCACCCCACCCCGTACTGGGTGACCCGAGCGCCACATACGGGTCCCGGATCACCCAGAACGCCCGGATCGCGGGCGCGGCCCGGCTACGCGCCGGCGGCGGCCGCGTCGACGAGGCGCTGCACGTCGACCGAGGGCGGGGCGTCGAGGACGCAGGTGTGGCCGTCGCGCTCCCAGGCGAGCGTGATGCGGCCGCCGCGGTTGAAGACGCGGTAGGTCGTGCCGTCGCGCTCGACGGAGCCGTCCCCCGGGTTCGCGGCCAGGGCGGCCCCCGCCACGATCGAGTAGCCGATCGCGACGCCCGCCGGGTCGCGATAGGCGACCGTCGTGATCGCGCGGCCGCCGAGCTCGTCACGGCGCGCGCCGACGGCCTGCCAGCGCAGCGGGCGGCCGGTGAGGTCCGGGAACGCGACGCCCTCCACGGCGAGCGCGAGCCGCCCGTCGCGGGCCGCGGGTGCGGGGTCGGTCGGGGCCAGGCGCGTCGCGGACGCCACGCGCAGCACGTCGGGTCCGCCCGGCAGGTCCGAGCCGGCCTGCAGGCCGACCGCGATCGTGCCGACCACGGCGACGACCAGCGCGATCACGCCGGCGATCCAGCGCGGCGTCCAGCGCCGCGCGACAGCGGGACGCTCGGCCGCGGGGGACGGGGTGGGACGGGAGTCGCTCATCGATCCGGTGGGTCGGAGGTACGGCGCAGGCGCGAAGCATACGCACTCATCCGCGACCGTTGAGGTCATCAACGATCGCGGACCTCAGCTACCATCCGGGGAGATGGCCACCGGCACCCGACAGGCCCCCGCGGTCGAGGCCTGGCGTCTCGTCCACGAGCTCACCGGGCCTGCGCGCGGCTGGTTCCTCGACACGCTGCGCGAGCGCGACCTCTCGCCGCCGCAGTGGCTGGCGCTGCGCCGCCTCAGCTGCGGCGAGCCGACCCCGATGGGCGAGCTCGCCGCGACGCTCCACTGCGACAACTCCAACGTCACCGGGATCGTCGACCGGCTGGAGCGGCGGGGCCTCGTCGAGCGCCGCGCCGCGGAGCACGACCGGCGCGTCAAGCACCTCGTCATCACGCAGGACGGTCGCGCGCTGCACGCCGAGGTCACCGCGGCGCTCGACGCCGGGCCGAACCCGCTGGCCGCGCTCCCCCGCGAGGAGCAGCGCGCCCTGCGGGACCTGCTGCGCCGCGCGGTCGCCGCACAGCGCGCCGCCGCCGACGACGACTAGACCGCCCCGACCGGGCGCGGCCCCTCGCCGACGTACCGGGCGGTCGGCCGGATCAGCCGCGCCTCGCGCTTCTGCTCGAGGATGTGCGCGGACCAGCCCGCGACCCGCGCGCAGGTGAACATCGGGGTGAAGAGGTCCGCCGGCACCTCGGCGAGGTCGAGGATCACCGCGCTCCAGAACTCGACGTTCGTCGCGAGGACGCGGTCGGGCTTGCGCGCCTGCAGCTCGGCGAGCGCCGCCTGCTCGAGCGCGGCGGCGACCTCGTAGCGGGGGGAGCCGAGCTCGCTCGCGGTGCGGCGCAGCACGCGCGCCCGCGGGTCCTCGGCCCGGTAGACGCGGTGGCCGAAGCCCATCAGCCGCTCGCCGCGGTCGAGCGCGTCCCTGACCCAGCGCTCGGCGTCCCCGGTCCGCTCGACGCCCTCGATCATCGCGAGCACGCGGGAGGGCGCGCCACCGTGCAGCGGCCCGGAGAGGGCGCCGACGGCGGCGGAGAGCGCCGCGGCGCAGTCCGCCCCGGTCGAGGTGACGACGCGGGCGGTGAACGTCGAGGCGTTCATGCCGTGCTCGGCGGCGGCGATCCAGTAGGCGTCGATCGCCTTCTCGTGCGCCGGGTCGACCTCGCCGCGCCAGCGGGTGAGGAAGCGGCCGGCGAGCGTCGTCACGCGGTCGACCTCCTCCTGCGGCACCCACGGCCGGCCGAGCCCGCGGGCGGACTGGGCGACGAACGAGAGCGCCTGCGCCGACGCGCGGGCGAGGTCGTCGCGGGCCTGCTCGTCGCTGATGTCGATGACGGGCCGGTAGCCGTACTCGGGCGCGAGCATCGCCAGCGCGCTCTGGACGTCGACGCGGTGGTCGCCGGAGCGCACGAGCAGCGGGTGCGGCTCCGCGGGCGCGAGGCCGGGCCGCAGGGTCCCGTCGACGAGGAGACCCCAGACCTGCTCGTAGGGGACGCTGCCGACGAGGTCCTCGAGGTCGACGCCGCGGTAGCGCAGCGCCCCACCCTCCTTGTCGGGCTCGGCGATGGTGGTGGCGAAGGCGATGACGCCTTCGAGGCCGGACTGGACGTCGCTCATGCGGGTGACCCTCCGAGGGTGGTGGTGGACAGGCGCTCCGGGCCGTCGCCGCCCGGCGGGCGCGATCGCCGCGCGCGTTCGCGGCGCGCGTTGCGGGCGGTCTCGTCGCCCTCCAGGGGCGCGAGGACGACGACGGCGAGGGCGGGCGCGACGGCGACGAGCGCGAAGCCGAGCGCCCACGAGGTGGACGCGACGACGAGCCCGAAGACCGCGGGGGCGACCGTGGTGCCGAGCGCGACGATCGTGTTCTGCAGGCTCATGGCGACCCCGGCGCGGTCGCGGCCGGAGATCTCGCCCGCGGCGGTGAAGGCCAGGCCGTTCCACGACATCGTCGAGACGGTCGCGGCGAGCGCGAGCGGGATCGCCAGCGGCGTGCCGAGCGCGACGAGCGCCGCGACGGCGGCGAGCAGGAGCGCGTTGCGGCGCGCGATGCGGCGCAGGAGCGGCAGGCGCGCGCCGGCCCGGTCGCTGCTGCGGCCGGCGACGATGCGGCTCATCGCCCCCGCGAACTGGGTCGCGGCGAGGGCGGCGGCGGCCGGCCCGGGGGCGAGGCCCTCGACGTCGACGAGGTACAGCACGAGGAAGCCGATGAGCGCGGCCTGCGCGGTGACGAGCAGGGCGCTGCCGGCGCCGAGCCGCCAGGCGCGCGGGTCGCGCGTGGGGGGCGGCTCGCCCGCGTGCGCGGCGGCGATCCGGGCGGCCTGCCACGCGGGCAGGGGCGGCGCGGGGCGCAGCCAGATCGCGGCGGCGACGGCCGCCCCGGCGCACGCCCCGGCGAGGGCGTGCAGCGCGAGCTCGAGGCCGCCGCGGTGGGCGAGCGCGGGCAGCGTGACCGCGGCGATCGCCCCGCCGAGCGGCAGGGCCATCTGCCGGATGCCGAGGGCGAAGCCGCGCTCGCGCCGCGGGAACCAGCCCATGACGGCGCGACCGGACGCTCCGGTCGCGCTGGCCCCGAACATGCCGGCGAGGGCGAAGGCGGCGAGCAGCGCGCCGAAGCTGCGGGCGGACGCGGCGAGCAGCAGCGCCGCGGCGGTGCCGGTGAGGCCCACGGTCATGACGGGCCGCTCCCCGATCCGGTCGCTCAGCAGGCCCCAGGGGACGAGCGTGACGAGTACGCCGACGCTGAGCGCGGTGAACGCGAGGCCGACCTCGGGGAGCGACAGCGCGTAGGTGGACCGCAGCTCGGGGGAGATCGCGGGGAGGCCCATCCGCAGCGAGTTGAACGCCCCGGCGCCCAACGCGCCGACGGCGAGCACGACCCAGCGGTAGCGCAGCGTGTGGGCGCGCTCCTCGCCGCTCATGAGTCCCCCCGGGCGCGGGCGCGGTGGCGCCTGGCCTTGGCGGCGTTGCCGCAGGTGCGCATCGAGCACCAGCGGCGTCGTCCGGCGGGGGAGCGGTCGTAGAAGCGGGCGCTGCAGTCGTCGGCGGCGCAGATCCGCACGCGGGCGCGGCCGGCGTCGGTGCCGAGCATCGTCGCCGCGTCCTGCGCGAGCACGCCGAGCGCGCGGCGGGGCGAGTCGGCGGCGGCGCGCTCGCCGAGCACGACGAGGCCGGAGTCCGCCAGGCGCAGCTGCGGGCGGGTCCCGGCGAAGGCGAGCCACTCGTCGACGAGGGCGACGTCGTCGCGGCGGGCGGGCTCGGGTGTGACGGTGGCGAGGACGAGCCGGTCGATCGCCTCGCGCAGCGCCCGCGCCTCGTCGAGCACGTCGAGCACGTCGCGCCCGACCCGGGCGGGCACGCGGTCCATGAGCCCGGCGGTGTGCAGCCAGGCGCCGAGGTCGGCGGCGCTGCAGAGCGTCTCGACGCCGCGGCGCCAGCGCTCGCGCCGGGTGTTGACGAGGTCGAGGGAGGGCCGCCCGCCCAGCCAGTACCAGTAGGGCGCGCCGGAGCGCAGCGGCAGCTCGAGCTCCTCGGGGAGGTCGAGGTCGGTGCGTTCGTCGAGACCCCGCAGCTGCATAACCACATACTAGCAGTCAACTGGTTACGCCTCGGCGGGCCGTCCGTCGCCGGATAGGGTCGCCGCATGCCCGAGACCGCGCAGGACGTCCTCTTCCGCCCCGTCACCGAGCTGGCGGCGCAGGTCCGCTCCGGGGAGCTGTCGAGCCGCGAGCTCGTCCAGACCTCGCTCGACCGCATCGAGGCGCTGAACCCGCAGCTGAACGCCTTCGTCGACGTCTACGACGACGCCCTCGAGGAGGCGGACGGGATCGCGCCCGGCGACCCGCGCCCGTTCGCCGGGGTGCCGATCGCGATCAAGAACAACCGCTCGATCGCGGGCCGGCGCCTGACGTTCGCCGCCGAGCTCATGGGCGACTTCGTCGCGCCGACCGACCACAACACCGTCCGCCGCCTGAAGGACGCCGGGTTCGTGATCGTCGGCTCCACGACGCTGCCGGAGTACGGGATCCTCCCGGTCACCGAGACCCGCCGCTTCGGCGCGACCCGCAACCCCTGGGACACCGGCCGCACGCCGGGCGGCTCCTCCGGCGGCAGCGCGGCCGCGGTCGCCAGCGGCATGGTGCCGATCGCGCACGCCAACGACGGCGGCGGCTCCACCCGCATCCCGGCGGCGTGCTGCGGGCTCGTCGGCCTGAAGCCGCAGCGCGGCCGGATCTCCCTGGCTCCCGAGCTCGGGTATCAGCTGCTCGTGCAGGACGGGGTGCTCACCCGCACCGTCCAGGAGACCGCCGAGCTGCTCGACGTCCTCGCCGGACCGGAGCTCGGCGACATCGCCTGGGCCCCGGCGCCCGAGGCGCCGTTCGCGGAGCTCGCGCGCCGCGATCCGGGCCGGCTGCGGATCGCGCTCGTCACCCGCTCCCCGCTGGAGGACGCGACGCTCGACCCGGTGCACGCGCAGGCGCTGCGCGACGCGGCGGAGCTGCTCAGCGGCCTCGGCCACGAGGTCGTCGAGGTGGAGGACGTGCCCTGGACCGTGCCGGGGGTCCTGCAGCTGTTCAGCGCGTCGTTCGGCCCGGCGCTGACGATGCAGATGGCGTTCGCCGGGATGGTCAACGGCACCGAGCCGTCCCCGCAGAACATGGAGCCGCTGAGCTGGGCGATCTGGGAGCTCTGCCAGGGGATCAGCGCGACGCAGGCGGCGCTCGCCGACGCGCAGCTGCAGGGCTTCGCGCGGGCGATCGTCACCTTCACCGCCGGGTACGACCTGCTGCTGATGCCGTCGCTGGCGGAGGCGCCGGTGCCGCTGGGCACGATCGACGCGTGCTCGGCCACGCCGATGGAGGACTTCGCGCGCTCGGGCCTCTTCACCCCCTACACGGCGATCAGCAACCTGACGGGCTCCCCGGCGATCTCGCTGCCGCTGTACGAGCGTCCGGCGGGCGACCCGGACGCGGGCCTGCCCGTGGGCGTGCAGCTCGTCGGGCAGCCCGCGGGCGAGGGCACGCTGCTGGCGGTCGGCGCGCAGCTCGAGGCCGCCGCCCCCTGGGCGGCGCGCCGCGCCCCGGTCAGCTAGCCGACCGGCCGGACCTCGGGCGCACCGGAGAGGCGCCCGAGCACGAACACGTCGAGGGTGCGCGCGCGGCCGCGTGACCGGTACCGCGCGCGGCACTCGCGGTCGCCGCCGGTCGGCCGGTCGCAGCGCACGCGCAGGCGCTCCACGGGACCGCGGCGCAGCAGGAAGCGGCGGATCGCGCGCGTCGCGGCGGCGAGCGAGGGCGCGCGGGCGCACGCCTCCCGGCCCGGGTCCAGGCGGACGGTCCGGGGACCGGTGGGCTCGTCGACGACGAGCGTTCCGCGCGTGTAGGCGCGCACGTCGGGCCCCAGGCGCGGGCAGGCGGCGGGCCGGGTGAGCGTGTAGCGGGCGGGGTGTCGGGTGACGCCCGTGTCGGTCCCGCACGAGGGGCCGCCGCGGGTGCAGTCGAGGACCCAGGTGCCGGTGCCGGTGGTCGTCGCCGCGCCCCAGTCCGTCCAGGTCAGCTCCTGCAGCGACGGTCCCGCGTCGGCCTGGAGGGGGACCTGCGCGGGCCGCTCCTGCGGGGTGGCGGTGAGGCCGAAGACGACGGTGCGCCCGGCCGCGGCGGCCGGGGTGGCGCCGAGGGCGAGCAGCAGCAGGGCGAGGACCGTGGCGCGCATGGGCGGGCCACGGTAGCGGGCCGGCGCTCAGGCCGCGCCGAGCACCGCGGCCATACGCCGCGGGCGGACCCCGAGGCGCTCGGCGTCGGCGGTGCCCGAGCGCGAGGTCATCGAGACCTCGAGCAGCTCCGCCTCGTCCCACGTGGCGAGCGCACGGTGGGACACGAGCATCTCGGCGGCGCGCAGCACGCGGTAGGTGACCGCGGTCGGGACCGGGACGACGGGCCGCGGACGGCCGGTGGCGCGGACGGCGAGCTCGAACATCTCGCGGCCGGTGATCGTGTCCGGGCCGGCCAGCTCGTAGCGGGCGTTCTCGGTCGGCACGTACGGGCTGCCGTTGGCGACCGGCAGCTCGCCGGTGGCGCCGACCGGCGGGTAGCCGAGGACGCTCATCACGCAGTCGGCGGCGTCGTCGCCCCAGATCGGCTGGAAGTGCGCGCGCCCGCGGCCGCTCATCGGCACGACCGGCAGCAGCGCCAGGCGGGCGATGAGCGTCATCGCCTCGTCGCCGGGGGCGTAGACCATCGACGGCGCGAAGATCGTGTGGCGCAGCCCGCTGGAGCGGACCGCCTCCTCGGCGTGGGCCTTGGAGCGCAGGAACCGCGTGCGGTTGTGCGCGGACGCGCCGAGCGCGCTGAAGAACACGAAGTGCTCGACCCCGGCCTTCTCCGCGGCCTCGACCATGCGCCAGGTGGCGATCCCGCCGAGCTCCTCGATCGAGCCCTGCTCCTGGTCGCGGCTGGCGGCGGCGAGGTGCACGACGGTCCGCACGCCGCGCAGCGCGTTGCGGAAGGACGGCGGGTCGGAGAGGTCGCCGAGCGCGATCTGCACCCGCACGCGCTCGGGCCCGAGCCGCTTGGGATCGCGCACGAGGACGCGCGTGGGGACGCCCGCGGCGGTGAGGCGGCGCAGCAGCGCCGCGCCGGTCGTGCCGGTCGCTCCGGTGAGCAGCAGCATCAGAACCAGTGACGCTGCTCGGTGAACGGGTCCGCGTCGTTGTGGTACCCGTTGAGCTCCCAGAAACCCTGCCGGTCCTCGGGCATGACCTCGAGCTGGCGCAGGAACTTCGCGGACTTCCAGAAGTAGCGGGAGGGGACGAGCAGCCGCAGCGGGCCGCCGTGGTCGGGCTCCAGCGGGGCGCCCTCGTAGCTGTGGGCGACGAGCACGTCGGGGGCCCGCAGCGCCTCGAGCGGCACGTTGGTCGTGTAGCCGCCGTCGCAGTGCGCCATGACGTGCGTGCCGGTCGCGCGGACGCCCGCGCGGTCGAGCAGGTCGCTGACGCGCACGCCCGTCCAGGTGGTGTCGAGCTTCGACCAGCGGGTGACGCAGTGGATGTCGACGGTGACGGTGGTCTGCGGGAGCGCGTGGAGCTCCTCCCACGTGAGCGTGTAGGGCTCGTCGACCTCGCCCCAGATCTTCAGGTCCCAGCGGGTCATGTCGACCGTCGGGTTGCGGCCGACGGTGAGCACCGGGAAGCGCTCGGTGAGGTACTGGCCGGGCGGGACGCGGGCGGGGTCGATCCCCAGCTTCCCGGCCTGTCGCCGGCCGCGCTCGCCGATCATCTTGGAGGTGATGCCCATTCGGGGGTGCTCGTTCTTCCGTCGGTAGGAGAGGACCTGTGGCGTTCCTGTCGTAGTATGACGCCGCACCCTTGCCGTCCTGAGAACACGAGGAAACACATGGCCTACGTCATCGCGGAGCCCTGCGTCGGAACCAAGGACAACTCCTGCGTGGAGGTCTGCCCGGTCGACTGCATCCACCCGACGCCCGACGAGCCCGACTACGACAAGGTCGATCAGCTCTACATCGACCCGGAGGAGTGCATCGACTGCGACGCGTGCGTCGAGGCGTGCCCGGTCGACGCGGCGTTCGCCGAGGACCAGCTCCCGGACGAGTGGGCGAAGTTCGTGCAGATCAACCAGGAGTACTTCGCCGGAAAGTAGTCCGCTGTGAGGGCTCCGGGCTCCGGCCCGGCGTGGCCGTGGGCGCGGACGCACTAGGCTTGCGCCCATGGTCATCACCTCCCTCCGCTCCCGGGCGCGCACCGGGGCCGTCGTGCTCGGACTGTCCGCGAGCCTCGGTCTCGTCGCCTGCGGCGGCGACGACGACGGCGGGTCCTCCGCGAAGGACTACCCGGCGGCGCTCAACACCTTCTGCGGCAACCTGCTGACCAAGCAGCAGTCGCTCCAGACCGACGTGCAGCGCGCCGCCTCCGGCGCGGGCGCCGACCCGCAGAAGGCGGCGGGCGCGCTCGCCGACGTGCTGTCGTCCTACTCGAGCACCCTGACCGCCGAGATCAAGAAGCTCGGCGAGGCGGACGTGCCGCAGGAGTACGAGTCGTTCGACCGGACGCTCACGACCGGCATCAACGCGGTTGCCAAGATCGCGAGCACGACGGCGACGCGCCTGGAGGGCATCGACCTGTCGGGCGTGGCGAAGGGCGACACGAGCGGCCTGATGGAGCTGCAGAGCGCCCTCGGCGATCTCGCCAAGCAGCAGAACCCGCTCGACAGCCTCAAGGCGCCGAAGAAGCTGCAGGACGCGGCACCGAAGTGCGACGAGCTCTCCAAGAGCTGACGCGGCGGTACCGACATCCGTGACGGACCCGGACGGGCGGCCTGCGACAGGCCGCCCGTCCGCGTCGCGGCCCGTCTAGCGGACTCCCGGCTCCGGCTTGGACTGGAAGCCGCCGGGATAGAACTCCGGCCGGCAGGTCCGCGGCTTGTCCTTGCCCTTCCAGCCGGCGGTCTTCGCGGTCCGCTTCAGCAGCGTCTGCGAGGCGGTCCCCAGCTCGCTGTCGGCACGGCGGCCGGCGATGCGGGCCTCGACGGCCACGCCCGCGGGCACCCCGTGGAGCACGAACGACGAGCAGCGCTTCAGCGAGACGCCGAACTGCCGGCCGTCGGACAGCTTCAGGCTGACCATCTGCTCGATCGCGGGCGTCGAGCGGCTCCAGGTCACGACGACCTTGTTCTTCGCCGTGCGCCGGATCCGCACGCGCTGCGGGCGGCTCGGCAGGACCTGGTCGGGCGCGATGTAGGTCGCCAGGCGCACCCGCTCACGGGGCATGCCGGCGGCGTTCGTCACCACCGCGGAGACCGCGCGCGGTCCGCCCGGGCCCTCGGTCGGGGTGAACGCCACCGAGGCGCAGCGCACCGGGACGCCACCGAGCTCGGACGGGACGCCCTTGCCGCACCGCGTGCCGGTCAGCCGCTCGACGAGCGTGCCGGTCAGCCGGCCGTCGGCGCTCTCCTCGACGATCTGGACGTTGGAGCCCTCGTCGAGCGAGTAGAGGAGCTCCAGGCGCTTGGTGCCCTTGCTCTTCGTGGACGTCACCGAGCCCTTGAAGCTCGCCGGCGGGCTGTAGTCGGCGGTCTCGATCGACACCGCGCCCTCCGGACCCGGCCCGGCGGTGACGGTCCAGCGACCGGCCTTGGGCTTGATCATGAGGATCGACGTCGTCTTGTCCTCCGGGTTCTCGACGAGGATGAAGTCGTCGGTGCGCTTGTAGCCGCTGCCGTCGGTCGGGCTGGTGAACGTCGTGCCGCCCGGCCCGGTCAGCGTGACCGACGGCGGCGCGTCGCGGCCGGTGAGCCGGACGCTGTTGGCGGGCTGGCCGCCGGCGACGCCGAACGTCAGCTGGCCGGCCTGCGCCGCGCGGGCGGTCGGCCGCTCGACGCGGTAGGAGTCGAGGTCGCAGGAGCCACCCCAGACGTCCGCGCCGCCGGACCACTTGACGCCGGCACCGGCCTTCAGCGGGATCTTCTTGTACCGCGTCTCGTAGCGCGGCGGGAAGCCCGTGAGCCACGGGTAGGGGATCGTGATCGTGCCGAGGGTGACGCAGCCGGCGGCACCGATGTTCGACAGGACCGCGAGGGCCTCGGCGCACAGCGGTGCGACGCAGATCCGGGCCTGCCCGTCGATGTTGAACCGCTTGGCCCGGGTGTCGAGGAAGCCGTCGACGCGACCCTCGACCGACAGCACGCTGAACTTCAGCGCCGCGCGGGCGTAGAAGTCGATCAGGCCGTTGGGCCGGTAGGTGACCCCACCGCCGCCGACCTTCGTGCCGAGCACGACGACGTCACCCTCGACCTGGACGGACCAGACCGAGTCGGGCGTCGAGTCGGTGTACGTGAAGGCGCCGTTGAGCGCGATCGTGTCCTTCTTGCCCGCGGGCAGGATCGAGACGCCGACCGAGCCCTTGAGCTTGAAGGGCGGCGGCTTGAGGCAGAGGCCGACCCCGATCTGGTTCAGGTACACGCCGGTCGCGAGCGGGACGCTCGTGCCGAGGTTGTTGACGAAGCCGCCGAAGCTCGACACCTGACCGTCGGCGAGGCCGCCGAAGATCGCGAGCTCGGTCTCCGCCTCCGTGGGGAGGGTGATCTTCGCGTTGCCGTTCCAGCGGGCCGTGTTCGAGTCGGTGGGGCACTCGATGTACGGCTCCCCGTTGAGCTCGGGGGCCGGGCACGGGGCGACTGCCTGGCTCGAGCCGGCGGGCACGAACGAGAGGCACGCCTCATCGACCTTGAGCTTGCCCAGGTAGATGTCCCGGACGTGGAGCATCATGCCGTCGTAGCGGACGCCGTTGCGGTCGACGCGGATCGAGCCCTGCCCGGTGACGCCCTGGCTGCCGCCCCCGCCGCCGGGCATCGTGGTGAACTGCTCGGGCAGGCCGATGTTCAGCGTGAAGACCGAGTAGTAGGTGCCGCCGCGCAGGCCGAAGCGGATGTCGGCCGAGCCGGGGACCTTGAGGCCCTGGAACGTCGTCCCGGTGGGCACCGCGAGGGTGGCGACCTTCTTCTCGTCGCCCTCGCCACCGGCGGGGAGGTCCCAGCCGATGTCGCCGTTGTAGACGGTCAGCGAGCCGACCTTGATCGAGGCGCCCGACAGCTGGATGCGGCCCCCCGGGCGTCCCTGGGACGGGGCGATCGCGGTGAACCGCTGACCGGACGGCGGCGCCGGCAGCGGCACGCCGTTGACCGTCACCGCCGAGGTGGTCTCGTAGCGCGGCACGGCCTCGCTGCCGGAGCGGGCGAAGCAGTCGTTCGTGGTGATCTCGACGAGGCCGAACGCGACGCGCTTCTCGCAGACCGCGACGAGGTACTGCCGCGAGGTGGTGCTCGTCTGCCCGAGGGCGTCGGTCGCGGTGGCCACGATCGTGTAGGTCCCGGCGGTCCCGGTCGGCAGCGCGCCGCCGTTCTCCACCGTGACGAGGTCACCGGAGGGCGGCTGGACCTTCGCGGCGCACGAGCTGACGGTCGAGGCCGCCGACGCGCACGCGAACGAGGCGGTCGCGCGGTCACCGGGCTGGAACGCGGCCCGCTCGGCGGGCGCGTCGATCCGCACGGTCGGCGGCGCCGCCACCGTGTACGCGACGGTCGCGCTCGCGGTCTGGCCGACCGCGTCGGTCGCGGTGAGCCGCAGCGTGTAGCGACCGGCGACGACCGTGGGCAGCGCGGCCCCGGGGGCGACCGTCGTCTCGGTGCCGGCCGGGTTGGTCAGCCGGGCGACGCACGAGGCGATCGTCGACGTCGCCGACGCGCACGCGAACTCGGCGACGGCGCCCGCCCCGCTCTTCAGGAGCAGGTCGTTCGTCGGCGCGGTGATCGTCGCGGTCGGCGGGGCGACCACGCGGTAGGTGCGGGTGACGGTGCTGACCTGGCCGAGCGTGTCGGTGGACAGGACCTCGACGGCGTGGACGCCCTCGACCGTCGTCGGGAGCGCGCTGCCGGACGGCAGCGGCGTGGCCGATCCGCCGGGCGGGGTGACCGTCGCGCCGCAGCTGACGACCGCCGTGGCCGCCGCGGTGCAGGTGTACGTGAGGGTCGCGGCCTGGTTGCGCGCGAACACCGCGTTCGGGGCCGGGGAGGTCAGCTGGACCGCCGGGCCGTCGGTCGCCGTGTACGTGGCCGTCTCGGTGGTGGTCTGGCCGAGCGCGTCGGTCGCGGTCACGGTCAGCGTGTAGGTGCCGGCCGCGGCGGTGGGCAGCGTGTCCCCGTCGGCGACCGCGGTGGCGGTCACGGTCGGGCCGGACACGCTGGCGACGCAGCCGCCGGTGGTGGCGAGCGTCGTCGCGGTGTCCGCGGCGCAGGCGAAGTCCGCCGTGAGCGTGGCGTCGAGCGCGACGGTCTCGCCCGCCGGGGCGGTGATCGTCGCGGTCGGCGGCGCCGCGACCGCGTAGTCGGCGGTCGTCGTCGCGGTCAGCCCGTTGGCGTCGGTCGCGGTGAGCGTGGCGCTGTAGTCGCCGGCCACCGCGGTCGGCAGGGCACCGCCGCTGGTGGTCTGCGTGACGGTCGGCGTGCCGGAGGAGTGGGCGACGACGAGCGCGCAACCGCCGGACGCGATCGTCGACGTGGTCGACGCGCAGGCGAAGCTCGACGTGACGACCTGGTCGCGGGTGAAGACCGCGCCGTCGGCCGGGGCGGTGAGCGTCGCGGTCGGCGGCGAGCCGTCCTGGTAGACCTCGGTGGAGCTGTTGGTCGAGCCGTTGCCGGTGCCGCCCGTGAGGAGCAGCTTGCCGCCGGGGAGCGCCGAGACGCCGTGCGCCTGGCGCGGCCCGTTCATCGTGCCGCCCGAGGCGATCGTCCCGATGGCGCCGGTCGCCGGGGTGTAGAGGTCGGACGAGGACAGGGAGGTGTTGTTGTTGTCCGTCTGGCCGCCGGCGACGAGCACGGAGCCGTCGGAGAGGAGCGTCTGCGTGTGGAGGTGGCGCAGGCTGCCGAGGCTCGGACCGGCCGTGAAGCTGTTGGTGGCGGGGTCGTAGATCTCGGTCGACTGCCGCCGACCGCCGAGCGACTCGCCGCTGTAGCCGCCGGAGATGAACACGCGGCCGTCGTTCAGCAGCGTGCCCGGCGCGCGGCTGCGGGCGACGACCATGCCGTTGGGCACGAGGGCCCAGCTGCCCGTGTCGTTGGGGTCGGTCGGCGGGGTGAAGACGTGCGCCGTGTCCTTGACCGTGGAGAAGAAGGGCGGGGTGAACTCCGATCCGCCGTAGACGAGCACCTTGCCGTTCTGCAGCTTGACCGCGCCCAGCTCGGTGAGGGCGGCCGCGGCGGGCGGGGTGCCCGCGTCGTCCCAGGTGCCGAGGGTCGTGTCGTAGACGTCGACGCCCGCGGCGCTGATGGCCATGATCCGCGTGGCGGAGAGCGGGATGAGGATCGGGTCGCCGTGGGCGTGCGGGACGGTCGGCGTCGCGGTCCAGGCGTTCGTCGCCGGGTCGTAGAGCTCGGCGCTGGCGCGCGACGTGCCGGATCCCGGCTGACGCCCGCCGACCACCAGGACCTTCGCGGTCGGACCGGTGCCGAGGAGGATCGACGCGGCGCCGTAGCGCGACGCGGCGAGCGGTCCGGTGGCCGTCCACTGGTTGGTCGCGGGGTCGTAGACCTCGCCGCCGCTCGCCGCGGCGCTGTCGATCCCGCCCGCGACGAGGACACGGCCGTCACCGAGCGTCGTCTGGACGTGGTACGACCGGGCCGTGCTCATCGGCGCGGTCGTGGTCGTCTGCCAGCCCTGCGCGGCCTGCACGGCCGCGGGTGCGACGAGCAGCACGACGAGCGCGATGAGTGTGGCGATGATCGGTCGCGGGCGCGGCAGCGCGCCGACGACCGGGCCCGGAGTCCGGGTCGAGTCCATGCGGGATCCCCCAAGAGGTGTGAAGCCGCGACCGCCCCCGGTCGCGTGACGGCGGCGAACCTAGCACCGCACCGCCCGCCAGGCCGAACGCCGCGTGGGTATTTCCCGCCACCCGTGGACGGACGACCGACGCGCGGGATGCACCCTCGGCGGGCCGGTGGGCGCCCGATCTGCCCCACGCCGACCGCGCGCGGGTCGGCGCCCGCGCGCCGGCCGTGGACCTCCAGGGTGCGCCGGACGGGCGCTCAGGCCATCGGGAGCGACATCCCGGACGCCGGCGGCGACGGCGGGATGACGTCCAGCGGCGAGGCGGGCGCCGGGGCGCCCGCGGTCGCGAGCGGCAGCGGCGCCGGGGTCAGCGCGATGAGGCCGCGCGCGGCCCGGCGGACGGCCTGCGAGGCGGGGTCGTCCGGGTCGGAGGCGACGACCGGCACGCCCGCGTCGGCCTGCTCGCGCAGCGGCATCGTGAGCGGCACCTTGCCGAGCAGCGGCACGTCGAGCTCGTCGGCGAGCTCCTGTCCGCCACCCTCGTCGAAGATCGCGTAGCGCTCGCCCGACGGGGTCGTGAAGCCGCTCATGTTCTCGATCACGCCCGCGACCTCCATGTTGACCTTGTGGGCCATCTCGGCGGAGCGCCGCGCGACCTTCTGCGCGGTCGGCTGCGGGGTCGTGACGAGCAGGAACTTGGCCTGCGGGAGCAGCTGGCTGAGCGTCATCGAGACGTCACCGGTCCCCGGGGGCAGGTCCACGAGCAGGTAGTCCAGGGCGCCCCACTCGACGTCCTCGAGGAACTGCGTGAGCGCCTTGTGGAGCATCGGGCCACGCCACACGACGGCGCTGTCCTCCTGCACGAAGAAGCCGATCGACATGACCTTCACGCCGCCGGCCTCCATCGGGACGATCTTGCGCGCGGCGCTGACGGGCGGGCGCTGGCCGCCGAGCCCGAACATGCGGGGGATCGAGTAGCCCCACACGTCGGCGTCGAGGATGCCGACGGTCTTGCCGTCGGCGACGAGCGCGGCCGCGAGGTTCGCGGTCATCGACGACTTGCCGACGCCGCCCTTGCCGGAGCCGACGCAGATGACGTTCTGCACCTGGGCGAGCGCGCCGGCGGGCAGCGTGCCGCGGCCGAGCTTGCGCTGCAGCTCCCCCTTCTCCTGGTCGGAGAGGACGTCGAACGCGACGTCGACGGCGGTGACGCCCTCGAGCTCGCCGACGACGCGGGCGACCTCGGTCTGGAACTGGTTCTTGATCGGGCAGCCCGGCGTGGTCAGCGAGACGGTCACCGCGACGGCGCCCGTCGCGTCGTCGATCTCGACGCTGCGGACCATGCCGAGCGTGACGATGTCCTCGCGCAGCTCGGGGTCGATGACGGCGCCGAGGGACTCCATGACGGCTTCGCGGGAAGGCATGCCGTCATTGTCTCAAAGTGCGGCCGGGTCCTCGGTGCGCGTGGCGCGCCCGACGCCGCAGCGGGCGCACCAAGACGTCGGGCCCGGTCCGAAGACCAGGCCCGACGCCGAGGGAGGAGAGGGTGCTACGTCTGACGGCGGGATATGAGGCCGCCAGATCTTCCGCCGGGTGCGGGCCCTCTCCGGACCCGCGGCGGGAAGTCGTGGTGGGTACGGGGACGTGGCGCCCCCGCGATCACTAGACGAGGGAGGCGACGCGCTCCTGGACGGTCTTGCTCGCCTTCGCGGCCTCGGTGCGGCCGGTCTGCACGAGGTTCTCGACGCGCGCGGTCACGAACTCGGCGCGGGCGGAGATGTCCTTCAGGTCCTTGGAGACGCCCTGCGCCTGCTTCTCGAGGTCGGCGCGGAAGGCCTGCAGCTCCTTCTCGAACGGCGCGAACCGCTTGGAGAGCTCCTTCTCGGCCTGGGTACGGGTCTTCTTGACCTCGCGCTCGAGGCGGGTGCGGCGCTGGCGCAGCTCGCGCTCGACCTGGGTGCGGGTCTTCTTCAGCTCGCGCTCGACCTTCTTGCGGGCGGTCGTGCCGCGACGCTCGAACTTCTTCAGCTGCGTCTCGAGCTTCTTCTGGCGGGCCTTCAGCTCCTTCTCGGCCGCGTCGCGCGTGCCGTAGCTGGAGCGGAGGTCCTCGACGGTGGCGACGAGCTTGTCGCGGCCGATGAGGGCGGCGCCGACGGGCACGAGGACGGCCTTCTCGGCGATCTCGGCGACGGTCTCGGCGGTGGTCTTGACCTCGACCTTGACCTCGGCGGCCTCGGACTTCGCGGCGGTACGAGCCTTGGTGGCCTCGGACTTCGCGGCGGTCTTGGCCTTCGTGGTGGCGCGGGTCGCCGCGCTCTTGCGCGTCGTGGCGGCGGCGTTCTTCGCGCGGGTCGCGGCGGCCTTCTTGGCGGCCGTCGACCGCTTCGTGGCGGCGGTCTTCGCGGCGGTGGTGGAGGTGGAGGGGGTGCTCTTCGTCTCGGCCATGGTGGTCTCTGCTTCCTCTGCTGGCGACTTAAGGTTATTACTTCTAAGTCGTTCGCACGGAGCGTACCCTGCGAACACCTGTTTGTAAACCTCCGAACGACCGGCGTTACAGCCGGAACGGCCGTTCGCACGAACACGGTGCCCGGCCCCGCCGGTCCGGGGGCTCGCAGAGCGGTACGACCGAGGAGCCCGGAGGGCTCAGGCGGTGCGGGCCAGCCAGCCGGCGGGATCGCCGAGCTCGGCCAGCGACGGCGCCAGATCCGGCCCGGCGAAGGCCCGGTGCAGGGCGTCCGGGCCGGCGGCCACGACGACCGCGTCGCAGAACGCCTTGCCGTCCCCGTACTGGCGCAGCTTCGCGTCGAGCCCGAGGATCCGGCCGAGGAACGCCTGCACCATCGAGCTGCGCAGCGCGCGCCGCTCGTCCATCGCGCCGCGGAGCTTCGCGAGGTCCCCCACGAGCTCGCCGCCGACGGCGTCCATCACGTGCTCGGCGTGGCCCTCGACGAGGCTCATCAGCGCCTGCACCGCCTCGAGCCGCTCGCGACCCTCCTCGCCCGCGACCGCGGACAGGAGGTCGCCGCTGCGGACGAACGCGATCAGCGACGCGAGGTCGGCCGGGCGCGGCATGCGCAGCAGCGCCTTGACGTCCAGGCGCACCTCCAGCGACCCCATCAGCTCGCGCACGAGCCGCTCGATCTCCGGCTTCAGCCACGGCACCGCCGTGAACTGGACGGCGTGCGTCAGCTCGTGCACGGTGACCCAGCGCACGAAGTCCGCCGGATCGACCTCCATCGCCTCCGCGCCGATCGTCAGGTTCGGGGCGACGAGCACCATCCGCATCGCGGGGTCGTCGTCGCGCAGCAGGCCCGGCTCCACCTGGCCCATCACGCGGTGCGCGAGTAGCCCGGTCATCGCCCCGACCTCCGCACCGGCGACCGCGCCCGCCACCCCGCCGGCGAGCCCGCCGAGCGGCCCGAGCGAGTCGCCCGAGCGGCGCAGGGTCGCGTCCATCGCGGGGGCGAGCGCGTCGACGTTCAGGTCGATCCACTCGCCGCGACCGATCCACTCCGGGGTCGGCAGCTCGCGCTGGGGCTCCAGGCCCGTGTAGGCGCTGATGCGCTCCGCGGCCCGGTCGCAGACGCCGATCAGGTCGACGGGCGGCGGGGCGTCGGGCGGGCCCGCCTCCCCGCACATGACCCGGCCGACGGCCGCTGCGACCCCGCGATCGAGGGCCATCGGGTCAGTCGCCGTCCGTCGCCGGCAGCGCGGCGAGCCGTCGCAGCGACGCCGCGCTCCGCGCGGCGATCACCGGGGCGATCGGGGTGAGGTCGGCGACCGGTGCCCCGAGCGGGTCGTCGAAGCCCGGGAACGCGACGAGGCCGCCGCTCTCGCGGACGATCAGCTGGGCCGCGGCGGCGTCCATCGCGCGCGAGCGCCACAGCGTCGCCATGCCGTCGACCCGCGTCAGCGCCACCTGGCACATGGAGATCGCGATCGAGCCCATGGCCCGGATACGGTGGACGTGCTCCAGCAGCGCATCGGAGGACTGGCGCAACCACCACGGATGCGCCGACTCGACCGCCACGAGCTCGAGCCGGCCGTCCTCGGTCAGCCGCTCCGGCGGGGCGGCGTCGATCCGCACCCCGTCGAGGTACGCGCCCTCGCCGCGGACCGCGTGCCACTCCTCGCGCGGGCCCAGGTCGTAGACGTAGCCGAAGACGACGTCGCCCATCGTGGGCCCGTCGGCGACCGCGATCGAGATCGAGTGGTGGGCCATGCCGCGCTTGGCGTTCATCGACCCGTCGATCGGGTCGACGACGACGAACGGCGGACCGCCCCCGGCGCCGAAGTCGACGGTGCCGCGCTCCTCGCTCACCGCGGTGAAGCGGGCGCCCGCCTCGTGCAGGCGCTCGAGCTCGGCGAAGACGCAGTCCTCGGCCGCGGCGTCGATGACGAGCGTGCGGTCCCCGCCCTCGCCCCGCTCACCGGTCTCGAGGACCCGCTCGCGGCTGGTCGGATGCTCCACCAGGACGGCCTGCAGTCCCTCGCGCGCCCGCCGGCACGCGCCGAGCCAGTCGTGCTCGAGAACTGGCGAGGTCGGAGCGGGCATTCGCTCCTATCCTAGTCAGGTGGACCTCCGCTCCCCCTCGACCGTGACCGGGCCCGACGGACTCACGCCCGCGCAGCGCCGCGCGGTCACGTTCCGGGAGCCACGGCCGCTGCGGATCGTCGGCGGGGCCGGGACCGGCAAGACCCGCACGCTCGTCGCGCGGTTCGCCGCGCTCGTCGCGGAGGGCGTCGCGCCCGAGCAGATCCTCGTGCTGACCCTCACGCCCGGCGGCGCGGACGAGCTGCGGCTGCAGATCGAGCACGCGCTCGGCGACCGGCCGTTCGAGGAGCTCGCCGTCCACACCGTCCCCGACCTCGCGGCCCGGGTCCTGCACGAGGAGACGCTCGCCGCGGGCGTCGACCCCTTCGCGCTGCCCGCGACCCCGTCGGACCGGCTGGCGATGCTGCTCGAGCGCATGGACGAGCTGCCGCTGCGCCACCACGACCTCGGCGGCACCCCCGCCAACGTGCTCGCGCGGATCGTCGCCCGCATCGACGCCTGCAAGGACGAGCTGCGCAGCGCCGACGACGTCGCCGCGTGGGCCGCCGCCCTCCCCGACGAGGACCCGCACGCCGACCGCGAGCGCGAGTTCGCCGCGCTCTACCGCGCCCATGACCGGATGCTCGCCGAGAGCGCCGCGCACCCGCTGGACGCCGGCGACCTCGTGCTGCGCGCCCACGCGCTGCTCGCCGCGCGCCCCGAGGTCCGGGAGCGGGTCGCCGCGCGGCGCCCGCACGTCCTCGTCGACGAGTTCCAGGACCTCCCGCCCGCCCAGGTCGCGCTCGTCGAGCTGCTCGGCGCCGCGCCCGCCGCGCTCGTCGTCGCCGGGGACGACGACCAGGCCGTCCGGCTCGGCGCGTCCGGCGCCGGGCGCACGCTCGCGTCGCTGTCGCCGCGCCACCACGACCTCGAGACGATCGTGCTGGACCGCGTCTTCCGCGGCCGCGACCGGATCCTGCGCGCGGCCGCCGCGGTCGTCGAGCCGATCCCCGGGCGCGTGTCCAAGCCGCTGGTCGGGGCGGAGGGCGGCAGCGTGCGGTTCTGGCGCTGCGCCAACGAGCGCGCGCAGGCGCAGGGCGTCGCCGCCGAGGTCGAGCGGCTGATCCGCGCCGGGACGCCGCCCGAGCGCATCGCGGTGATCGTCCGCAGCGTGCGCCGCGAGGGGCAGGCGGTCGCGGTCGCGATGGACGAGCGCGCCGTGCCGTACCGGCTGGTCGGGGCGGCCGCGTTCTTCCAGCGCGCCGAGGTGCGGGACGTGCTCGCCTGGCTGCGGCTGCTGGCCGATCCCTCCGACGCGGGCGCCGTGGTCCGGGCGTTGGCGCGGCCGCCGGTCGAGCTGCGCGCCATCGACCTCGCGCGGTGCGTGCAGATCGCCCGACGGCGCAAGGTCGACATGGTCGGCGCGCTGCACGCCGCGACCGAGTCGCCGCAGATCCCGCCGGAGGCGCGCGACCGCATCCAGGGGTTCCTGCGGCTGTACCGCAGCGCGTCCGGGGCGATCGACACGTCGCGGCCGGACCTGTTCGTCCACCGGCTGATCGACCACCTGGGGCTGCGCCGCCAGCAGCTCTTCGCCGCCCAGGCCGACGTCGTCGAGCGGCTCGTGCAGCTCGCCCGGCTCGGGGAGATGGCCGCCGCGTACACGCGCCGGGCGCCGCAGGCGTCGGCGCGCGACTTCGCCCGCTACCTGTCCGCGGTCGCCGACGCGGGCGCCCCGGGCCTGTTCGACGACGAGGACCGGGCCGCGGCCGCCGAGCACACCGCGGGCGGCGCGGGCCGCGCCGGCGTCGCCGTGCTGGCGATGCACGCCGCGAAGGGCCTGGAGGTCGACCGCGTCTTCGTGCTCGGCCTGCAGTCCTCGCGGATGCCCGGGGCGCGACGCACGGTCGTCGATCCCCCACCGGGGGCGCCCGAGGCGGTCGACTCGCCGGCCGAGCACGCGGCCGCGATGCGGCGCCTGCTGCACGTGGCGATGACCCGGGCGCGGGAGGGGCTCGTGCTCGCCTACGCCGCCTCCTCGGACCGCGGCGCGCGGCAGCCGCCGTCCCCGTTCGCGGAGGAGGCGCGCGCCGCGCTGGGCACGGGCTGGGAGGACCGCGAGGAGGAGCTCTTCGGCCCGGACGAGGCGCTGCACGCCACCTTCCAGCAGCTGCGCGACGAGCTGCTGGCGGGCGTGCCGAAGATCGGCGGCATGCTCGGCGAGATGCGCCTGGACACCGACCTCGACGTGGCGCACGGCGCGGTCCGCTACCTCGAGCTGGTGAAGCTCGCGGCGCTGATGGACCGCCCGCCGGGCGTGTCGATCGCCGACGCGCTCCCGGACGTGAACGCGCGCGTGCTGCAGGCCGCGACCGCCCAGCAGCGCGAGGTCTTCCTGTCCTCGACGCTCGACGACGTCATCGTCGGCGCCGAGCAGGACGCGCGCGCCCGGGCCGCGGCGGTCGCCGCCCGGGAGGAGCCGTCGCTCGCGCCGTTCCTGCCCACGCGCGGTGAGGGGCTCGTGCTCAGCGCGTCGGACATCGAGACGTACCGCTCGTGCCCGCTGAAGTACAAGTTCGCGCGCGTCTTCCGCATCCCGCAGGAGCCGACGATGAACCAGCGCTTCGGCATCCTCGTCCACCAGGCCCTCGAGCGCTTCCACCAGGACGAGGGCCCGCTGGCGGGCACGCTCGACGGCCTGCTCGACCTGTTCGAGACCGGCTGGCGTCGCGGCGGCTTCGGCGACACCGACCAGGAGCGGCAGCTGCGCGCCAAGGCGGTCGACAGCCTGCACCGGTACGTCGAGCGGTTCCGCGCGGAGGCGACGGAGCCGGTGTGGTTCGAGCGCGGGTTCCAGTTCCGGATGGGCCCGCACGTGCTGCGCGGCCGTGTCGACCGGGTGGACCGCAAGCCGGACGGCACGCACGAGCTGATCGACTACAAGACCGGCCGCCCCCGCACCCTGGCGCAGCTGCGCGAGGACGTGCAGCTCGCCCTGTACGCCGTCGGCGCGCGCGAGGCGTGGGAGCTCGAGTCCTCCTCGCAGGCCTACCACTACGTCCTGGACGACGAGAAGATCGAGGTGCCGCAGGAGGCCCTCGATCCCGACTGGATCCGCCAGACGGTCTTCGAGGTCGCCGACGAGATCCTCGGCCAGAACTTCGAGCCGACCCCCAGCTACGCAGCCTGCTCGATGTGCGACTTCCGCATCGCCTGCCCCGCCGCGGAGCGCTGACCCCGCCCCGCCCCGCCCCGGGGGCGGCGGGGGCGGCCGGGGCGCCCGCGGGTGCGGCGGGGGCCCGGGGGCGGGCTACTGGGCGTCCGGGCCGCGCTGGCGCAGGAAGCGCTGGAACTCGCGGGCGAGGACGTCGCCGGACGGGACCGTCGGGTCGACCTCCTGCGCCTCCTCCTGGGCGGCCTGCTCCAGGCGCTCGACGAAGGCCTGCACCTCGGGGTCGCTCTGGACCGCCAGCGAGACCTGGCGCTCGTAGTCGGCGCTGGCCTCCTCGAGCTCGGACGCGTCGACGGACACGCCGACGAGGCCCTCGAGCTTGCGGGTCAGCGCCAGCGCCGCCTTCGGGTTCGGGGCGGCCGCGACGTAGTGGGGCACGCTCGCCCACAGCGACGCCGACGGGATCCCGGCCGCCGCGCACGCGTCGTGCAGCACCGCGGTGATCCCGGTCGGTCCCTCGTAGGACGCGCCGCGCAGGTCGAGCCGGTCGATCAGCGCGTCGTCGGACGCCAGGCCGGTGATCGACACCGGCGCGCTGTGCGGCACGTCGGCCAGCAGCGACCCGAGTGTCACGACGAGCTGCACGCCGATCGCCTCGGCCAGGTCGACGATCTGCTGGCAGTAGGTGCGCCAGCGCATCGACGGCTCCGGGCCCTGCAGCAGGATGAGGTCGCGGGGCGCGCGGGGCACGCGGGCGGCGTAGAACTCGGTCTCCGGCCAGCTGATCTCGCGCGTGCGGCCGTCGAGGATCCGGACCTTCGGGCGCGTCGCCTGGAAGTCGAAGAACTCCTCGGGGTCGATCGTCGCGAAGCGCGTCGCCTGCAGCGAGGAGCCGACGAACTGCAGCGCCGCGGACGCGGAGTCACCCGCGTCGTTCCAGCCCGTGAAGGCGCACACCAGCGCGGGAGCGCGGAGACCGTCGGGACGCTGTTCCCAGTGCAAGGACTGCATCCGATCCACCGTACATGATGGGTTCGTGGCCGAACCGCAGACGCCGGCGCCCCCGGTGCAGACCGTCGCGACCCTCCGTCCCGGGGACGCGATCGACCTCGTGCTCGCCTGCGCGCGCAAGGACCGGCTGCTGGCGAAGTCCGGGACCCCGTACCTGGCGCTCGAGCTGCGCGACCGCAGCGGCTCGATCCCCGGGCGCGTGTTCCGCGACGCGGACCGCCTCGCCGCCGGGTTCGACCGCGGCGACCTCGTGCGCGTCACGGGCCGCGTCGAGCGGTTCCGCGACGAGCTGCAGCTCGACGTGCACCGGATCGCGCGGGCCGCCGCCGACGCCGCGGACCCCGCGAGCTTCCTGCCGGTCGCCTACCGCGACCTCGACGAGCTCGATGGCTTCCTCGAGCACCTCGCCGGCGAGGTCCACGACACGGGCTACCGCGCGCTGCTGCAGCAGCTGCTGGGCGACGCGGAGCTGCGCGCGCAGTGGCGGCGCGCGCCCTGTACCCGCGGCGGCCACCACGCCTACCTCGGCGGACTCCTCGAGCACACGGTCGCGGTGGGCACCCTGGCGCTCGAGACCTGCCAGCTGCACGTGCGGCTGAACAGCGACCTGCTGCTCTGCGCCGCGCTCGTCCACGACCTCGGCAAGACTCGCGAGTTCACCTACGGCGCGGACATCGGGCTGAGCGACGCGGGCCGCCTGCTCGGCCACGTCGAGCTCGGGCTGCGCCTGCTGGAGCCGCGGATGGCGCAGGTCGGGCTCGACGAGGGCCGGCGGCTCGCGCTCGCCCACTGCGTGCTCACCCACCACGGCCCGGACGCCGCCCCGGGCCGCCGGTTCGCCTCGGCGGAGGCGCTCGCGCTGCACCGCATCAACGCGCTCGACGCGACCGTCAAGGGCGCGCTGGAGCACGGGCTCGGCCCCTGACCCACTACGGTAGGTCGCGCATGCAGCTCGCCGTCTCCGCCGTCGGACGTGACCGTCCCGGCATCGTCGCCGCCGTCACCGGCGTGCTCGTCGCCCACGGGGCCGACATCGCCGACGCCCAGATGGGCGTGCTCTCCGGGCGCTTCACGATGATGCTCATCGTCGACGCCTCCGACGACCTCGACGAGGGCGTCTTCCTCGGCGACCTGCTGGAGATCGGCCGCGATCTCGGCATGGACGTGGTGAGCGCGAACCGCATCGACCCGCTGCACCGCGTCGGGACCCCCGACCCGACGCACGTCGTGACGGTCAGCGGCACCGACCACCCGGGGATCGTGCACGCGGTCGCGCACCAGCTCGCCCGGCACGGCGCGGGGATCACCGACCTCCAGACCCGACGGATCGGGGACGAGGACGAGGAGCCCCTGCACGCGATGATGCTCGAGGTCGTGCTGCCGCCGGACGTGCAGCCGCGCACCCTCGACGCCGCCCTGCAGGCGATCGCCGGGGAGCGCGAGCTCGACATCGAGCTGCGCCCGGTCCCGGAGGACTGAGCGCCGCCCTTGGGTCGGGCCCCGGGGCGCGGACCCGACGGCCCGCACCCCGAGGACCCGCCGGGTCCTAGCCGGCGTCCGGGTAGGCGGGCAGCGAGGACGCCACGCGCGTGCCGTTCACCGCGCGCACCACGTAGCCGGCGGGCGTGCCGGCCGGGAGGGTGACGTCGGTGGAGCCGTCACGGTCCGCCGTGACGGTCGCGACGCGGACGAGCTCCCCGCAGGCGCCGATCCGCTGGATCTGCAGCTGCGTGGCGGTCCGGGTGCGCGGGCTGCGCACGGTCATGCGGGTGGACCCGTTCTGCACCGTCACGTCGGAGACGCGCACCGACCGCGCGAGGCGGTAGGTGACCGAGCGCGGACCGCCCGCGGAGACGACCGTGTAGGCCGCCCCGGCGCGCGCCGCCGCGTTCGGGCGGTCGAACGTCGTCGAGAACCGGCCGGTGACCGGGTCGGTGTCGACGGTGCCCAGGACGCGGGTGCGGCCGCCCAGCCGCTGCTCGATCGTCACCGGCCGGCCGCGCAGCGCGCCCGTCACGAACCCGCTGGTGCGCAGCCGGTCGTTGCGGATCGCCAGGACGACCCAGCGGACCTGCGGGCCGCAGGTGCCGGTGGCCGACGGGGTCGACGTGCCCGGGGTGGTCGTGCCCGGGGTCGTCGTCCCCGGGGTCGTCGTGCCCGGGGTCGTCGTCCCCGGCGTGGTCGGGGTGCCCGTGCCCGGGGTCGTGCCGGGGGCGATCCCGACACCGGTCAGCGCGATCTCCCGCGTACCGGCGCTCGTGGTCACCGTCAGCGTCGCGGTGCGGGTCCCGGCCGCGGACGGCCTGAACCGGACGAAGATCTGGCAGAACCGATCGGGATCCAGGTCGCCCCCGTCGACGCAACGGCCCGCCTGGCTACGGTCGAACGAGAAGTCCGCCGCGTCGGGACCGGTGATGGCCGCGTCCACGGGCAGCAGGCCGAGGCCGTCGTTCTTGACCGCTGCCGCCTCGGGCTCGCTGCTGGCGCCGTTGACGGCGCGTGCGGCGAACGTCAGCGCCGTCGGGGTGATCGTCGGCTTCGGGAGCAGCGCCCCGGCCTCGGCGACCACGAACGAGCGCAGCTTCGGCAGGTCGATGTTCCGCAGCACGGTGACGCGACCGCTGCGGAGGTTCACGCGGTAGACGCTGTTGATGCCACCGGTCTGGTTGGGCCGGAACGCGAGCAGGAAGCCGTAGCCGCGCGCGCCACTCCCGGACGTCGCGACCCGGACCTCACGCGGGATGCTCAGGCCCATGACGCCGTCCCAGGGATCGACGGCGATCGGCTCGCCGGCGCTGTTCTCGGAGACGAGGTCGACCGGGTTCGTGAGCGTCCCGGCGTTCGGCGGGTTCTGGATGAAGAGCTTCTTCGTCTCGAGATCGACGGAGTACTGCGTCGTCGGTCCCGGGGTGGCCGCCTGGGGCTGGGACTCGCCGTTGGCCTGCGGGAAGCTGTTCGTGTAGCTCGTGGCCTCGATGCCCGGGTTGGTCGGGGTGTCGGCCTGGATGCCGGCGAGAGCGGGGTTCCCGTCGATCGCCGAGCCACCGGCGTTCAGCCCCTCGTTGCCCGGCTCGAAGCGTCCGTTGAACCCGGTGCTCGCCATGAAGCGGAACCGGTTCACCGACGGGTTCGCGTCGAGCGCGAACTGGTTCTGCGCCAGCGGCGGCGTCTCGTCCCAGCCGGTGAAGGTGCGGCGCGCGACCTCACCGGTCAGGGGCGCGATGGCGACGGACTGCATGCCCGCGCTCGTGTCGATCATGCCGATCAGCTGCCCGGTCTGCGGACGCCAGCTCAGCGCCACGAGGGACTGGCCCTGGGCCAGGCCGGTCAGCGGGATCTCGAACGGCGCCGAGTTGGGCGCGGTGGCGGTGGTGAAGTGCAGGAGCTTCAGCCCCGTGCTGTCGACGCCGATGGCGGCGTGGTCGAGCGGGCGGCCGGGCGTCGAGGGCGTGCGCTCGAGCGCGAGGCTGCGGATCGCCAGCGTGCTCGCGAACGGCTGCCCGACGAACGTCACGGCGGCGGTGGCGAGGTCGATGCTCGCGAACCGCGTGCCGTCGGGGGTCTCGAGGATCGCGTAGGCCCCACCGGGTCCGCCGGCGAGGCCGGAGACGACGTCGAAGCCGACGACGCCCGAGACGCGGATCGGGGTGGAGGCCTGGTTGAGGACGCCGACCGAGGTCTGCGCGCCGGTGTCTACGTCGCCGGTGAAGAGGCTGGCCGGGCTCCCCAGGCCCGTGGTGATCTCGGGACGGATCGTGTGCCAGACCGCCTGGTCGGTGATCGGGCGGCTGTGCGTGAACGCGCTCGCGGTCACCGTGGACGTCGCGCCGGTGATGCTCGCCCGGGCGCGCGGGGAGTTGTCCATGTTGATGCCGTCGTTCGGCCTCCCCGTGTTCGGGTCGACACCGGCGTGGAAGCTGCCCGCGACGACGTCGAGCTCGTCGGTCTCGGGGTCGAAGTCGACGTCCCAGTCCGCGCTCTCCGCCGGGAGGCCGACGCGGGTGGCGGACGCGCCGCCACCGCCACCGCCGGGGCCAGGGGGGGCGGACGGGCCCGACGAGACCCAGTAGTTCACGTCACCCCGCGCGCCGACGGGCGCGGCGAAGCCGTTGACCGGGTCGATGACGTACAGGGTGCCCGCGTCGGCGACGTCGTCGATGCCGAGGCCGTAGAGCATCCCGTTCATCGGGCGGACGTCGATGCCGACGAGCGTCTCCCCCTCGCTGACGCCGAGCACCGGGACGTCGACGGTCCTCGTCGGGTCGGTGACGTCGAAGCGGGTGAGGATCGGCTCGTCGATCGGGCCGGTCAGCGCGAACGCGCGGGCGGCGAGGTGCGTGTCGGGCGGATCGGGCAGCGCCTGCGCCTGGGCAGACGTGGTCGTCGCGGCGGCGAGGCCGGCGCTGGCGAGCAGCGCGGCGCCCAGCGCACGCGACGGACGGGAGCTCACGCCGACGCGAGCAACCCGGGAAAGGGTGCGGTGCATGTCATCTCCTTGCCGCCTGGACAGCGGCGACTGCGGTCTTGGAACCGCACCAATGTAGCGATTCGTCCACCGACCGGCGGCGGTCGTCGCGACAGCGAGCGGCTACGCGCCCGCGGCGGTCCAGGGGGCGAGCGCGGCGCGCACGTCGTCCGGGATCGCGGTCTTCGTCATCGTCGCGGCATCCACGAACACGTGGCGGATCGAGCCGGCGACGAGCACCTCGCCGTCGCGGACGACGTCGATCGCGCAGGTCATCGCGGTCGTCCCCAGCCGCTCGACGGTGAGCGACAGGTCGAGCAGGTCGTCGAACCGCGCCGAGCCGAGGAACCGCGCCCCGACCTCGCCGACGACCATGTCCAGGCCGCGGTCGGTGAGCGCGTCGTAGCTGCCGAACGCGGCGCGCCACAGCTCCGTGAGCACGACGTCGAAGTACGCGACGTAGTTCGCGTTGAAGACGATGCCCTGCGGGTCGCACTCGCCGTAGCGCACGCGCAGCGGCGTCACGAACGCGGCCACGCCACCCCTACCCCTGTTGCGCGGGGACGCAGAGCACCGCGTGGTGCACGGTGACGAGCCGCTCCCCGACCGCGGGCACGAGCCCCAGGCCGGCGCGCATCGCCCACTTCGCGGTGCCCGCCGCGCGCTGCACGGGCGTCGTCGCGAAGTACGTGTGCACCGCGAGCGGCAGCGGATCGCTGAGCCGGGCCACGACGCGCAGGCCGGCCTCGGCGACGAACGCGTCGACCTGCGCGCGGTCGAAGCGGTGCAGGTGCCCGATCTCCTCGGCGTGCGCCCGCTTCACCGGCCGCCCGGCGGACACGTTGTTCTCCAGCGGCACCTCGACGACGACCGCGCGGCACACGCGCGCCGTCTCGCGCAGCGTCGCCGCCGGGTGCGGGACGTGCTCGATCACGTGCGAGAGGATCCCGAGGTCGAACGCGCCGTCCTGCGCCGGGAGACGGCGGCCGTCGTAGCCGTGCACCGCCGCGACCCCGGGCTGGTTGCGCGCGATCTCGACCGCGGTCGACGACAGCTCGAAGCCGACGTGCGTGGTCCCGAAGCGGCGGCGGGCCAGCTCGGCCAGCATCGCGCCGTCGCCGCAGCCGACGTCCGCGACCGTCGCGGGCGTCACCTTCGCGCGCCGGCAGAGCGTCATCACGTGGTCCGCCTTGGGCCCCGCGCTCAGGGCGCGCCAGCGCCGCGCGCGCTCCGCGTCCTGCGGGGTGGCCGCGGCCACGTAGCAGTCCTCGTAGAACTGCTCGAGGTCCTCGATCTGCGCCATCTGTCCCGGCACGGTACCGACCGGCTCAGGCCGACGGGTCCGGGGCCCGACGCACGAGCTGCGAGGCGACGAACAGCAGCAGCAGTCCGAAGCCGATCTCCACGGCCCGCTCCGGGAGCGCGTTGACGAGCACGACCCCGAGGATCGAGCCCGGGATCGCGAGACCGCCGACGAGCAGCCCGTCGCGCAGCCGCAGGTTGCCGTAGCGGTGCTGGCGCCACGCGCCGACGATCGCGACCGGGACGATCGCCAGCAGCGACGTGGCCTCCGCCTCGACGTGCGTGAGGTCGAGGAACAGCACCAGGCCGGGGACGAACAGGGCGCCGCCGCCGATGCCGAGCATGCCGGCCATCGCCCCGGCGCAGAAGCCGACGAGGATCGCGGCGACGGTCACGGGACGAGGAAGTCGATCGCGACGACGGTGATCAGCGCGGCGAACAGCAGGCTGACCGCGCGCGGCGGGACGCGCTGCTGCAGCCACGTGCCGGCGAGCACGCCGGCCACCGCGGGGACGCCGACGAGCAGTCCCTCCTGCACGTGGACGTTGCCGTACCCGCCCTGGGTGGCGGCCGCGACGGCGGCGATCAGGACGATGGCGGCGAGCGACGTGCCGGTCGCCTCGCGCTCGCCGAACCCGAGCCAGAGGATCAGCAGCGGGACGATCACGGTGCCCCCACCGACGCCGAACAGCCCGCTGAACAGCCCCGCGGCGGTGCCGATGACCGCGAGGGTGAGCGTTCGGCGGCGATCCACGATCGCCATACTAGGACGGTGCCAGCGGATCACGTCCTCGCCGACGATGCCGCCCTCCGGGCCGCTCTGGCCCCGTTCGTCGACGACCCCCGGCGTGCCGGGGTGCTGCTCGACGTCGACGGCACGCTCGCCCCGATCGTCCGCCACGCCGACGACGCGCACGTCCCGGAGCCGACGCGGCTGCCGCTGATCGCGATCGCCCGGCGCTTCGGGCTCGTGGCCTGCATCAGCGGACGCCGGGCGAGCGTCGCGCGGCGGATCGTGTCGCTCGGGTCGATCACCTACGTGGGCAACCACGGCGGCGAGGTGCTGCGCGGCGGGGCCACGTCGGTCGACGTCGTGCCCGAGATCGCGGAGTGGACGGGCCGCGTGCGCGCGTTCGCCAAGGACGTGTGGAGCGACGAGCTGCTGCGGCTGCGCATCCGCGAGGAGGACAAGGACACGATCGCCGCCTACCACTGGCGCGGCGTGCCCGACGAGGCGGCGGCGCAGGAGGCGATGGAGGGCGTCGCCGACCGCGCCCGCGCGGCGGGGCTGGCGACCCACTGGGGTCGCAAGGTGCTGGAGGTCCGCGCGCCGGTCGAGGCGACGAAGGGCACCGGCATCCGCAAGCTGCTCGAGGCGCACGACGTCGACGTCGCGCTGTTCGCGGGCGACGACCGCACCGACGTCGACGCGTTCGACACGCTGCGCGAGCTCGTCGCCGAGGGCGCGCTGCGCGCCGCGCTGTGCGTCGGGGTCACCTCCGACGAGACCCCCGACGAGCTGACCGACGGCGCCGACCTGCTCGTCGACGGGCCGGTCGGGGTGCGCACGGTGCTCGAGGTCCTCGCCGACGCGACGGCGGCCTGAGCGCGAGCGATGCGGTTCACGGACCTCCTGCGCACGACCGTCCTGCTGAGCGCCGCGGCGGCGACCGCGCTGGCGCTCGTGACCCTCGGCGCGGCGACGAGCGAGCAGGACGAGAACATCGTCTGGGTGTCGGCCGGCTGGTGGATCCTGGCGTCGCTGATCGGCGCCTGGCTGGGCCGCCACGAGGACGCGTCCCCGGCGATCGGCCGGCTGCTCGCCGACAGCAAGGCGGCGACGATGATGCCCGAGCAGCGCCCGGGCGCGATCGTCGTCAACCGGCTGTGGCCGCTGATCTTCAGCACCGTGGCCGCGGGCGGCATGGCGGTCCTCGCCCCGCAGGTGCCGGCGGTGGCCGCGGGCTTCACGCTGATCTGGGCGCTGTCGTGGCGCCGGCAGCACCTCGCGGTCCGGGCGATCGAGGAGCGCGACGGGGTGACGTTCCACGTCGACCCGACGTCGCCGCTGCGCGCGATCCGGCTCGTGCGCACGCCGGGCTTCCGGCGCGAGCGCCGGATCAGCTGACGAGCGACACGAGGCCGACGAGCCCCGGGGCGATCACGAGGGCCGGGAGGAAGTTCCCGACCTTGACGTCCTTGAGCGCCAGCAGCTTCAGCGAGATGCCGATGATGAGGACGCCGCCGGCGCTCGTGAGCGCGGCGAGCGCCTCGCTGCCCTCGGCGAGCACGTTCTCGAACACGCCCGCCCCGAGCGAGATCGACCCCTGGTAGAGGAGCACGGCGAGCGCGCTGAACGCGACACCCGGCCCGAGCGACGCGGTCAGCGCGATCGACGCGAACCCGTCGAGCAGCGCCTTCGTGGCCAGCGCGTCGTAGTCCCCGGTCAGCCCGTCCTGGATCGAGCCGACGACCGCCAGCGGCCCGACGCAGAACAGCAGCGACGCGGTGAAGAACGCCTCGCTCACGGTCGAGCCGGTCGCGTCGCCGCGGCTCGTGCGGGCCTGGATGCGGTCCCCGAGCCGCTGGAGGCGGTCCTCGATGCCCAGGGCCTCCCCGACCAGGCCGCCGAGGAGCACGCCGCCGAGCACGTAGAGCGGGCTCGTGTCCTGCCAGGCGAGCGCGAGGTCGACCCCGAGGACGAGCGTCACGAGGCCGAGCCCGGCGAGCACCCGATCCTGCAGGGACGGCGTCAGCCGCGCCCCGACGAGCCAGCCGACGAGCGTGCCCGCGAGGACGGTGCCGACGTTGATGAGCGTGCCGGTCATGCACGGCGGAGCGTCGCAGAGCGGCGCCGCGTGCGAGGCTTCGGGTCCGTGGCGACCCCCTGCGACATCCTGCTCGTGGCCCTCGGCTCGACCGGTGGCCTCGCCGCCGCGGAGGACGAGCTGCTCGGCGGCCTGCGCCGGGCGGGCGCGGACGTCTGGGTGGTGCGCAGCTCCCCGCCGCGCGACGTGCGGACGCTCGCGCTGACCGACCTGCAGTGGGCGCGCGCGGCGCGGCGCGCCGCGCAGGCCGGGCTGCTCGGCCATCCGCCGCGGCACGCGGTCGTGTTCTCCACGGTGACCGGCGCGCTGCTGTGGCCCGACGTGCCGGCGGGCGTGCGGCGCGCGATCCGCTACGACGCGCCCGCCGCGGCGAACCGGCCGGGCCGCCACGGCCTGTGGCAGCGGGGCGCGGAGCGCCGTCGCCTGCAGGAGGCGGAGCTGCTGCTGCCGCAGTCCCCGGGCACGCTGGAGGAGTCCCCGGTGACGACCGTGCCCGCGATCGTGCTGCCGATCCCGGTCGAGCCGTCGGCGCCGGACCTCGACGGTCCACGCGATCGCGCCGCGGTCACCTACGCGACGAACTGGCGCAAGAAGGGGCTGGACCGGGTGCTGGCCGCGTGGGCGTACGCGCGGCGCGACGGCGAGACGCTCGCGGTGGTCGGCGCGAGCCCGGCGCAGGTGCTGGACGCGGCGCGCGAGGGCGGCATGACCGGGGTGCCTGCGGGGGTCGAGGTCCATCCGACGCTCGCGCCGGCGGAGTACCGGGCGCTGCTGCGGCGGGCCCGCGCCTACGTGACCGCGCCGCGCCGCGAGGACTACGGGCTCGCGCAGCTCGAGGCGCTCGCCGACGGCTGCGCGCTCGTGAGCACCGACGCGCCCGGCCCGTACGTGGCGGTCGAGCTGGCGCGCCGGGTCGACGCCCGCTGGATCGTCGCGGACGACCGCACCCCGCACGTGCTGGCCGCCGCGGTGCGCGCCGCGCTCGACGGCCGCCCGGCGGATCTCGTCGCGCGCACGCACGCGGTGCTCGCCCCCTACCGGCGCGCGGCGACCGACCGCGTGATCGCCGAGCAGGTCCTCCCCGCGCTGACCGCGCGCTGAGCGTCAGCGGCGACCGGCGCGCAGCGCGAGCAGCTCGTCGAGCGGCAGCGTGTTGGCGATCGCGTCCGGTCCGAGCCCGGCGCGACGCGCGGTCGCGACGCCCCAGCGCTTGTTGTCGAGCGTCGTGGTGCGGTGCGCGTCGCTGCTGATGATGAGCTTGACGCCCGCGTCGACGGCGGCCCGAGCGTGCACGTCGTGCAGGTCGCGGCGGCGCGGCGAGCCGTTGATCTCCAGGAACGTGCCGGTCCGCGCGGCGGCCTCGATGATCGCGTCCATGTCGAGGGCGTAGGCGGCGCGCTGCTCGATCAGCCGTCCGGTCGGGTGCCCGATCGCGTCGACGAGCGGGTGCTCGATCGCGCGCACGATCCGGTCGGTCATCTCCTGCGCGGTCATCGCGAACGACGTGTGCACGGACGCGACGACCCAGTCGAGCTGCGCGAGCAGGTCGTCCTCGTAGTCGAGCGTGCCGTCGGTGAGGATGTTCACCTCGCTGCCGGCGAGCAGCGTGATGCCGTCGAGCTCGTCGCTGACGCGCCGCACGGCCGCCATGTGCGCGACGAGCTCCTTCGGGGAGACGTCGTTGCCGAAGCCGTGGGAGGCGGAGTGGTCGGTGACCGCGAGGTACTCGTGGCCGAGCGCGAGGGCGGCCTGCGCCATCTCGCGGATCGTGCCGTGCCCGTCGCTGGCGGTGGTGTGGGAGTGCAGGTCGCCGCGGAGGTCCTCGACGGTCACGAGGGTCGGCGCCACGAAGTCCCGGGCGAGCTCGCCGCGGTTCTCGCGCAGCTCCGGCTCGATGTACGGGAGGCCGAGGAGCGCGTAGACCTCCGCCTCGGTCTCGCAGTGGTGCGTCTCGCCGGTCGCGTCGTCGGTGACGCCGTACTCGCTGACGTGCAGGCCGCGCTTCACGGCCGCCTCGCGGAGCGCGACGTTGTGCTGCTTGCTGCCGGTGAAGTGCTGCAGGAGGTTGCCGAACTGGGCGGGCGCGACGATCTTCAGGTCGATCGACAGGCCGCTGTGCGTGCGCCCGCGGGCGCCGGCGTCACCGATCCCGCCGGCGGACTCGAGCAGGTCGAGCTCGGCGAACGCCTGCGCCAAGGCGGCCGGGTCGGACGCCGTGGCGATGATGTCGAGGTCCTTGACGCTGTCGACCCAGCGGCGGGCGGACCCGGCCAGCTCGACGCGCTCGGACGCGGGGTGCTCGCGCAGCGCGGCGAGCACGGGCTCGGCGATCGCGAGCGCGTCGTGGAGCGGCACGCGCCCGCGGGGCGCCTCCCCGGCGCCCGCGTCGAGCGCGGCGAGCACGGTCGCCTCGAACTTCGGCCCGAAGCCCTTCACCGCGCGCAGCGACTGGCTCTCGGCCGCCGTGCGCAGGGCGTCGAGGGAGTCGATCCCTAGCTCGTCGAAGAGCTTGCGGGCCCGCTTCGGGCCGAGGCCGGGCAGTCGCGTCATCTGCACGAGACCGGCGGGGAACTTCGCGCGGAGCTTCACCGTCGCGGGGATCTCGCCGGTCTCGACGAGCGCGACGAGCTTCTCCTCGAGCGTCTTGCCGATCCCGGGGATCTCGGTGACCGTGCCCGCCCGGACGCGCGCGGCGATCGACGTGGTCGCGTCGCGGACCGCCTTGGCGGCGTTGCGGTACGCGGTGACGCGGTGGATGATCGCGCCGTCGAGCTCGTAGAGGTCCCCGAGCTCGTCGAGCAGGGCGGCGATCTCGGCGTTCGTCGGGTCGGGCATCTGACCGTCTAGCCTACGCCGCCGTTGCCCGTGCCGATCCCCGCACTGCCCTGGCTGGTCCTGCCGACGTTCAACGAGGCCGAGAACGTCGAGCGGATCGTCCTCGCCGCCCACGCGGTGCTGTCGGCGTGCGCCCCGGACGGCTTCCGGATCCTCGTGGTGGACGACTCCTCCCCCGACGGGACGGGCGCGATCGCCGACCGGCTCGCGGCCGCGCACGCGGAGGTCGAGGTGCTGCACCGCACGGAGCGCGACGGCCTGGGGCCCGCCTACCTGGCGGGGTTCGCGCACGCGCTGGAGCGCGGGGCCGCGTACGTCTTCGAGATGGACGCGGACTTCAGCCACGCCCCCGCGGACCTCGCGCGGCTGCTCGCCGCCGTCCGCGACGGCGGGGCCGACGTGGCGCTCGGCTCCCGCTACGTGCCGGGCGGCAGCGTCACCGACTGGGGCCTGGTGCGGAAGGTCGTGAGCCGCGGCGGGTCGTGGTACGCGCGGCGGGTGCTCGGCCTCGCGGTGCGCGACCTGACCGGCGGCTTCAAGTGCTTCCGCCGCGAGGTGCTGGAGGCGATCGACCTGCCGACCGTGCGCTCGCACGGGTACGCGTTCCAGGTCGAGCTGACCTACCGGGCGGTGCAGCAGGGCTTCACGGTCACGGAGGTGCCGATCGTGTTCCGCGACCGGGAGCTCGGCCAGTCGAAGATGTCGCCGACGATCGCCGTCGAGGCGATGTGGCTCGTGCCGCAACTGCGCCGACGCGGCCGCTGACCCGCTCAAGCCCGCGCGGCCGGGCGCCGATGCGGACCCCAGATGGCGCGCGCCGACGACTTCGTGCTGGTCCAGGGGATCCGCGACACCCGCGGGACGCTCGCGCGCTGGAACGCGGCGCCGTGGCCGGTGCTGCGCGGCTGGCTGCTCGGCTCGGTCCTGGTGACGGTGGCGCTGCTGGCCGCGGTGCTGGCGATCGCGCTGGTGTCGACGCCGGACGCGACGCCGCTGGCGTTCCCGGGGCTGAACGTGCCGGCGGGGATGGACGACGTCGTCCACGTGCTGCAGCGCAACGCGCTGGTGCTGGCCCTGCACGGCTTCGCGTGCGTGGCCGGGTTCATCGCGGGCAGCTCGATGCCGATGGAGGCGCAGCGCTACACGGGCGCGGTCCGCTGGGTCCACGACAAGGCCGGCCCGCTGGCGATCCTGTTCGTGGCCGCCGCGACGGCGTTCTCGCTGATCACGCAGGCGCTGGTGCTCGGCTCGGGCGCGAGCACCCTGGCCGCGCAGGGCGGGATCAGCCCGGCGCTGCTGCTGCTCGGCCTGCTGCCGCACGCGCTGCCCGAGCTCGTGGCGCTGTTCCTGCCGCTGGCGGCGTGGATGATCGCGAGCCGCGCCAAGGACTGGCACGAGCTGCTGGCGGCGACGGTGGTGACGGTCGGCCTCGCGGTCCCGGTGCTGGTGGCTTCGGCGTTCGTGGAGGTGTACGTGAGCCCGCACGTGATCCTCTTCCTGCGCGGCTGAACGACCGTCCCGCAGAGGCGCGGGGCCGGCTCTGTCATGCTCGCGGGACCCCGCGTGCGCGAGGCGCTATACTTTCTGAAGTGCCCCGTCCGGGGCCCGACGATTCCGCGAAGGAGCTGACCGTGGCACACCTCCCCGAGGTCACCGACAACAATTTCCAGGCCGAGGTCATCGAGGCGGACCTCCCGACCCTCGTCGACTTCTGGGCGCCCTGGTGCGGCCCGTGCCGCGCGGTCGCCCCGGTCCTCGAGGAGATCGACGCCGAGCGCGACGACGTCCGCGTCGTGAAGCTCAACATCGACGACAACCAGCAGACGGCCGCGCAGTTCGGCGTCATGTCGATCCCGACGATGATCCTCTTCAAGGCCGGCCAGCCGGTGAAGAAGATCGTCGGCGCCCAGCCGAAGAAGCGCATCGAGGCGGAGCTCGAGCCCGCGCTCGCGTAGCGCACCGGCCCGCCCGCAGGACCCTTCGAGGGCCCCGTCACGCGACGGGGCCCTCGGTCGTTCAGCGGTCCGGGAGCGCGCGCACGCGGGCGTCCGGGTCCGCGCGTCCGTCGGTGAAGCGCACGCCCTCCCGGCGCAGCCGCCGCGCCACCCGGTCGGGGTCGTCCAGGGCGGTCGGGCCGATCCTCCCGTCCGCCTGCAGCACCCGGTGGGCGCCGGGGACGGCGTCGCGCACGAAGCGCCGGTTCAGGCCGCGGGCGTGCTCGAGCGTGCCGCCCGCCGCGCGCGCGACGTCGCCGTAGCTCATCCAGCCGCCGCGCGGGATCGCCGCGACGATCGCCGGGAGCCGGGTCGGGTCCCAGTCGTGGTCTTCCTGCTGCTGCTCGGCCATGGCGGCCGCACCTCCTCGTGGTCGGATTCTCGACCACTAGGGCGAGCGGGTGTCCGCTCGCCCCCGGGGTGCGGCTCAGGCCTTCGTGACGCCGATCGCCAGCGTCGCGCCGTCGATCGTCGTGTCGGTCCGGTAGGCGGCGTCCGCGACGCCGTCGGTGGCGTCGGTCGCGTAGGCCGTCGCGAGCACCTCGCCGGCGATGACCGCCTCGAACTCGCGGGCGACGCCGAGCAGCCCGTCGTCGCCGCCGAGCGCGAGGCGGATGCGGTCCTCGACCTCGAGGCCCGCGTCCTTGCGCGCGTTCTGGACCGCCCGGACGATCTCGCGGGCCTGCCCCTCGCGGCGCAGCTCCTCGTCGACGGTGAGGTCCAGGGCGACGGCGTGGGAGCCCTCGCGCTCCAGCTGGTAGCCCTCCAGCGGCTGCATCGCGAGCGTCAGGTCGTCGGCGCCGAGCTGGTGCTCGTGACCGCCGACGTGCACGCCGACGGTGCCGCCCTCGCGCAGGGTCGCGGCGACGTGCGCCGGATCCAGCGCGGCGATCGCGGCCGCCGCCTGCGGCATCTCCTTGCCGAAGCGCGGGCCGAGCGCGCGGTAGTTCGCCTTCAGCTCGTAGGAGCCGAGCTCGTCGGCCTGCTCGACGAAGCGAATCGCCTTGACGTTCAGCTCCTCGCGGACGACGTCGGCGTGCGCCTCGATCGCCTCGCGCTCGCGGCCCGCCGCGACAACGACGGCCTCGCGCAGCGGCTGGCGGACCTTCACCTTCGCCTGCCCGCGCGCAGCCAGGCCCATCCGCACGGTCTCGCGCGCGGTCGCCATCGCCTCCTCCAGCGCGACGTCGCGCGGACGCTCGCCGGACTCGACCGCCGGCCAGTCGCACAGGTGCACCGAGCCGAGCTCCCCGTCGAGGTTGTCGTAGATCTCGTCGGCGACGAACGGCGTGAACGGCGCGAGCAGCTTCGCGGTCGTCAGCAGGCACTCGCGCAGGGTGGCGAACGCGTCCGCGTCCCCGTCCCAGAAGCGGCGGCGGGAGCGGCGCACGTACCAGTTCGAGAGGTCGTCGACGAACGCCTGGATCGCCCGGCCGCCGAACGTCGCGTCGTAGTCGTCGAGGCGCTCGGTGACCTCCGCGACGGTCGCCGCGAGGCGCGACAGGATCCAGCGGTCGAGCTCGGCGCGCTCGCCGGCCGGCCGCGCGACCGCGCCCGCCGTGGGCTCGTAGATCGTGAGGAAGCCGTAGGTGTTCCACAGCTGGCGCAGGAACACGCGCACGCCCTCGCCGATCACCGAGCGGTCGAAGCGGTAGCCGTCCCACGGCTGCTTGGCGGTGAAGAAGTACCAGCGCAGGGCGTCCGCGCCGAACTCGTCGAGGACCTCCCACGGCGGGACGATGTTGCCCTTGCTCTTGGACATCTTCTCGCCGTGCTCGTCGAGCACGAGCCCGAGGCAGACGACGTTCTCGTAGGAGCTGCGCCCGTACAGCAGCGTCGACACGGCGAGCATCGAGTAGAACCAGCCGCGCGTCTGGTCGAGCGCCTCGCAGATGTACTGGCCGGGGAAGTGCGCCTCGAACTCCTCGCGGTGCTCGAACGGCGCGTGCAGCTGGGCGAACGGCATCGCCCCGGAGTCGAACCACACGTCGATGACCTCGGGGACGCGGCGCATCGTCGCGCCGGTCTCGGGGTGCGGGAAGGTGACGTCGTCGACGAACGGCCGGTGCGGGTCCTCGAGCGTGACGCCGGAGAGCTCCTGCAGCTCGGCGAACGAGCCGACGACCATCCAGGTGTCCGGGTCGTCGTCGCTGCGCCAGACCGGCAGCGGCGTTCCCCAGTAGCGCTCGCGCGAGAGCGCCCAGTCGACGTTGTTCTCCAGCCAACGGCCGAAGCGCCCCTCCTTGATGTGGGGCGGGTACCAGCTGATCGTCTCGTTGGCGGCGAGGAGCTGGTCGCGGATCTGCGAGGTCCGGATGTACCAGGACGGCTTGGCGTAGTAGAGCAGCGGGGTCGAGCAGCGCCAGCAGTGCGGGTAGGAGTGCTCGTAGTCCTCGGCGCGCAGCAGCCGGCCGCGGGCCTCGAGGTCGGCGACGAGGTCGCGGTCGGCGTCCTTGACGAAGCGGCCCTCGTAGCCGGTGATCCGCTCGTCGTAGGTGCCGTCGAGCCGCACCGGGTTCACGACGGTCAGTCCGGCGGCGGTGCCGAGGCGGTAGTCGTCCTCGCCGAACGCGATCGCGGTGTGGACGATGCCGGTGCCGTCCTCGGCGGTGACGAAGTCCCCGAGCAGGACGGAGTGCGCCTTCTCGCCCCACTCCGCGGACGGGATGAAGTCGAACGGCGGCTCGTAGCGCAGGCCCTCGAGCTGACGGCCGGTGAAGGTCTCGACGACCGTGCTGGCCTCGCCGAGCACCTTCTCGCGCAGGGCGGCGGCGAGCACGTAGACGTCGGTGTCGCCGTGGCGCTGGGCGCGCACGTACTCGAGGTCGGGGTCGACGGCGAGCGCCGCGTTGCTCGGCAGCGTCCACGGGGTCGTGGTCCAGCCGAGCAGCACGTCGCCCTGGGTGACGGGGCCGTGCGAGGCGGCGGCGACGAAGCGGACGTACACCGACGGGTCGACGACGTCCTTGTAGCCCTGCGCGACCTCGTGGCTCGACAGGGCGGTGCCGCAGCGCGGGCAGTACGGGACGACCCGGTGCCCCTCGTAGAGGAGGTCCTTCCCGGCGATCTCCTTCAGCGACCACCACACCGACTCGACGTAGGTGGCGTCGAGCGTGCGGTACGCGTGCTCGAGGTCGACCCAGAAGCCGATCCGCTCGGTCAGCGCGTTCCAGTCCTCCAGGAACGTGAAGACGGACTCGCGGCACTTCGCGTTGAACTCGGCGATCCCGTACGCCTCGATGTCCGACTTGCTCGTGAGGCCGAGCTCCTTCTCGACCTGGATCTCCACCGGCAGGCCGTGGCAGTCCCAGCCGCCGCGCCGCTGCACGTGGTGGCCGCGCATCGTCTTGAAGCGCGGGAAGATGTCCTTGAAGACGCGGCTGAGGACGTGGTGCACGCCCGGCTTGCCGTTGGCGGTCGGCGGACCCTCGAAGAACACCCACGGCTCGGCGCCCTCGCGACGGCGCATCGACTCCTGGAAGACGTCGCGGTCGCGCCAGCGCTCGAGGATCCGCTGCTCGAGCTCGGGGAAGGACTGGGCGGGATCGACCGGACGCTGCGCCATCCGGTGATTGTCTCAGCCGGACGCCGCGGGGGGCGGCCGCCCGGGCCGCGGCCGCGCTCAGGCCGCGAGCTTGCGGCAGATCGCCTCGAGCGACCGCTTCTCGGCCTCGTCGAGGCAGCTGAACGCGTTCGACACGCGCTCGGTGTGCTCGGGGAACAGGCGGTCCACCAGCTCCTGCCCGCGCTCGGTCAGCGTGACCGCGGCGGCGCGCCGGTCCGACGGCAGCCGCCGACGCACCACGTAGCCGCGCGACTCGAGCGTCGAGACGACCTCCGTGGCGTTGGCCTTCGAGGTGCGCAGCCGCGCGCGCAGGTCGCGCAGCTCCAGCTCCCCGCCCGCGGTGGTGAGGACGACGAGGACCGAGAACCCGGAGGTCGAGAGGCCCTCGCGGTCGAGGTCCGCGCTCAGACGTCGCCGAACGCTGGCCTCCGCGCGCAGGAGGCTTTCCAGGGCGCGATGGGCGAGCGGATCGCCTGGGACGAGTTGCACGCGCGCGACTCTGACAGTCGCGTCGGACGGCACGAGCGCCACGGCGGCTGCCCGCCGGGGCGCGGTGACGGCTCAGCCCGTGGCGTGCCGCGCGTCGCGCAGCGCCGTCGCGCCCGGTCGCTCGCCGGCCGTCGACGGGTCCAGGTGGGCGAGCACGAGCTCGCGGGCGAACAGCGGCCGGTCGCCGAGGTGCTCGACGATGGTCGCGCCGCTGTCGGGCAGCGCGCCGCGGTAGTCGAGCACCGCGACCCCCTCGCTGACCCGGCGCGCCTGGTAGACGAGCCGGCTGAGCGTGTCGAGCGACGCCCGGCCGCCGGTGAGGACGACCGCGCGCGGCATCACCGCGTGGAGGGCGCGGGTGAGCCGCGTCGGGTCGAGCGCGACCGTGAGGGTGAGGGTCCTCAGGCCGCTGCGCCGGAGCACGAGCTCCAGCGCCTGGGCGTGGAGCGCGTCCACGTCGCCGGGATGGCTGGCGTCGAACAGGACGACGGTGTCGTCGCGGAACGCGGGCGGGGCCACGCGGCGCTGCGCCGCCAGCCACCCGGCCGACCAGCGCCACGCGAAGCCGTACTCCGGGGCGTCGACGTCGTCCTCGGCGAGCGCCTCGACGGTCGGGAGGATGACCTCCTCGACCGTGCGCTCGACCGACCGCACGCTCAGGGACTCCTCGGCGATGCGGTCGGCCTCCTGCTCCTCGAACCGCTGGAACGCCGACCGCAGGCGCGTGGGCGAGGCCGGACCGGCACCCCGCTCACGAGCGATCGTGATCGCGGACGAGACGTTGTGGGTCTCCTCGAAGGCCGAGCGCAGGGCCTCGACCTCCGCGAGGTCGAACTGCCGGTGCCCGCCGGCGGTCCGGCGGGGCTCCGGGAACCCGAAGCGCCGCTCCCACGAGCGCAGCGTGTTCGGACTCACGCCGAGCATCGCTGCGGCGGCGTTGGTGCGGATCGACCCCATGCGCGCCAGCATGAGGTCCGGTCAGCCCTGGGGCAAGCTCCGCAGCGAAGCGTGCAGATGGGGAGGTTTCGTGCGGGTCCGGGCCGCAGGAAGGAGTCCGCGCGCCGACCGCGACGGCCGTCAGCCGTCGAGCACGACGAGCGCCGCGGGCGGCGGGCCGACGATCCCGATCCGGGCCTCGAAGAACACCCCGAACTCCCCGGCGGGACGGACGACCGTCCGGGTGACGCCCGCCGCTCCGCTCGCCGCCTCGACGACGAGCGCCAGGAGCGCGTTCTGGGCGGTCGTGTCGGCGTCGGCGGGAACGAGGAAGTCGGTCAGGAGCCGATTGACCGCGTCGGGCTCCTCGACGCTCAGCAGCCGCTCGGCGCTGCGGGACATCGCGCAGACCGCGAGCTGGCGGTCCACCACGAGGAACGGCTCACGGCCGTTGGGCGCGAGATCCTGCGCGGCCGTCAGGACCATGCCGAGATGGCAGCGGTCGCAGACGCGGGCGGTCAGCTGCGGGTCGCGTGGCGGCTGGCCACAGTGCCCGCAGAACCGCGCGTCGGGCACCGACGGGACGAGCGGGGTGACAGCGCGGAGGAACGGGCGGGACATCGTGGGCTGGCCTTCCGTGGCAGAGCGGCTAGGCGCTCATCGTACGCGGTGTCGAGCCGGGCGCAACCGGCGTGGTCGATCGTTCCCGCTGGGCGATCGCGTCGACGACCTGCCGCGCGGCGACGCTCGCGCGCTCGTCGAGGGTCCTTCCGGCGGCCGCGGAGACCCGCTCGCCACGGACCTCGCGATGGAAGAGGAGCATCGGGAGCGCCCCGACCGCGGAGCGGATCGCATACGCCCAGCGCGCGACATCGTCGTCGGGGGCCGCAGCGCCGGCGAGCACGACCGCGTCGGGCTCGTGGCTGGCGAGGACCTTGCCGAGCCCGGGCACGCCGGACACCGGCAGCGTGATGACGAGCGCCCCCGCGCGCGCCGTGCAGAGCTCGAGCGTGCGGACGCTCAGCGCGTGCCGGTCGTACGGGCCGGAGGTCGCGTCCCCGACGAGCACCCGGACCGGGCGGGCAGGCGTCGGGGTGATGCGCCGGGCTCGCTGCACCCACTCCGCGGCCCAGGCCGTCGCGAAGGCCCACGGAGCGCTGTCGGCCCCGTCGCGGACCACGATCTCCTCGAGGCTCGGGAGCATCACCTCCTCGACCGCTCGCTCAAGCGGACGCAGCGCGAGCGCCGCCTCCATCGCCTCGTCCGCGCGGCCACGGTCGAAGGCCAGCAGCGCCCCGAGCAGCACGTGCGTGTCCGCGCGCACGGCCTCGCGGGCGCGCGAGATGGCCGAGGAGATCGACAGGCCGTCGTTCAGCGCGTCGCGCAGCGAGACGACCTCGCCGTAGGTGTACAGGCGGTGCTTGCCGGGCGAGCGCATCGGGCGCGGGTACCCGAAGCGCCGCTCCCACGCGCGGAGCGTGTTCGGGCTGACGTTCAGCAGCGCCGCCGCCTCGGAGGTCTTCAGGGTCCGCATGCGAAGCATCCAGTGCAGCGCAGCGATCCGCCGCCCGGAGCGTCGGCGCGGTTTTGCACAGGTTCACCGCAGAAGCGGCTGCAACTCCCGTCAGGGTCCGGCGTCCGCGACGGCAGCCCCTCGCCCACCGGTCTCGCTCGGATGCTCCGCGTCGCGGACCGCCCCGACGAGCAGCGGGACCGCGAAGCACACCAGGGCGGCGGCACCGCAGAGCACGAGCGCGGACCGCGTTCCGAGCAGCGCGGCGAGCGCCGGGACGACGGCCAGGCTCAGCGGCGCGAGGGCGAGCGACAGTCCGTGGTCGATGCTCGCGACCCGGCCGAGGTGGCTGTCGGGGACGCGCTGCTGGACGCCCGTCCACCACCAGACGCCACCGGCCGACATGAGCGCCCCCGTGACCGCGCCGACCGCGACGAACGCCACCCAGCTCGCGGCCAGCGCGTAGGCGGCGATCGACCCGGCGCTGACCATCCAGACCAGCAGCGTCGCGGCGAGGTCGCGCCGCGGGCGGTGGCGGCCCGCGATCTGTCCCCCGAGTGCCTGACCGACACCGAAGCCGCCGAGAAACGCAGCGAAGACCCACGCTCCGAGGTCGAGGTCCTCCTTCACCCGGACGGCGACGAGCACCTCCAGCGCGCCCCAGGTGGCGAGCAGCGCACCGGTGCTGGCGAGCAGGATCGGCCACAGCCAGCGCGCGCCCCGCACGTAGCGCCAGCCGTCACGGACCTCCCGCGCGATGCTGCCGGCGCGCCCCCCGTCCGCGCGCGGCTGGGCGGGCAGCGTCGCGACGACCGCGGCGCAGACGAGGAAGGTGACGGCGTCGACGAGCATCGCCACGCCCGCGGAGGACACGGCGATCAACAGGGCGCCGAGCCCCGGCCCGACGACGCGCAGGGCGATCGGCTTGGCACTCTCCATCCAGCCGTTCGCGCGGACGAGCCGGTCGGCTGGGACGAGCCGGGGGACGAGCCCCGCGACCGCGGGCTCCGCCACCCCGTCCCCGAAGCCGTGCAGCAGGCTGAGGGCCGCGAGCGTCACCGGATCGAGCGCGCCGCTGACGGACAGCACCCCGATCGAGCCGAGCGCCCCCGCCCGCAGGAGGTCCATGAGGAGCAGCAGCAGTCGGCGATCGCGGGTGTCCGCCAGCACACCGCCGAGCGGGAGCGCGAGGAGGATCCCGACCGACCAGGCGCCGCCCGCGAACGCGAGCGTCGCCGCGTCGCCGAGGTCGAGCGCGAGCCAGGCCAACGCGACGAGGTACACGCCGTCACCGACGAACGTGACGGTGAGGGCGAGCAGCAGTCGGCCGAACGGCCCGCGCAGCAGGGCGCGGTCTCCGCCCGCGGTCACGGTCGCGCGACCATGCGCTGGTCCACGATCCGGCGCTCGACGTCGAGCTCGTCGCGGTAGTGGGCCTCGTCGCTGTGCCGGAACGCGTGGTCGGTGCCCCGCAGCACGCGGTGCAGGGCGTCGACGACCGCCGGGTCGAACTGGCGTCCGGCGTGGTCGCGCAGCTCCTTGAGCGCCTCGAGGCTGGAGCGCCGCGTCCGGTACGTCCCGGGTCCGGTCATCGCGTCGTAGGCCTCGGCCACGTGGACGATCCGCGAGGCGAGGGGGATCTCGTCCCCCGCGAGCCGGTTGGGGTAGCCGCGCCCGTCGACCCGTTCGTGGTGGTGCAGGACGATCTCGCCGACCGGGCCGAACTCGGTCATCTCGCGCAGGAGCTCGTAGCCGACGCGGGGGTGCTCGCGGATGCCGCGCCAGTCCTCCGGCGAGGGCGAGGCGCCGTCGACCACCACGCGATCAGCGCTGGCGAACTGCCCGATGTCGTGGAGCAGGCCCGCGGTGTGGACGACGTCCTGGTCGTGCTCGGAGAGCCCGAGCTCGGCGGCGATGCGCCGGGAGAGCCGGGCGACCGCCGCGCTGTGGCGGGCGAGGTTCGGGTTCCGCGCGTCGAGCGTGCCCAGCAGCGCCGAGATGATGCCCCACGACAGGGCAGTCTTCGCCCGGGCCAGCGCTTCGGCGCGCAGCCGCTGGTCGTTCGCGCGCGCGACGAGCGACCCGCCGTGCAGCTGCAGGCCGGCCGCCACCGCGGCGATCGCGCCGCCGGCCCAGCCGGCCTGCGCGATGAGGTACGTGAGGCCGACCGCGAAGGCGAAGTCGATGAGCATCGCGACGCGCGCGGTCCGCAACATCGAGGTGGTCTGCGTCCGAAACGGCTCGCCGGTCTCGGCCGAGGTGATGGTCGCGAAGAGCAGCACGTGCAGGGCGACGAAGACGGCGCTGGCCGCGGCGAACGCCAGGACGCCGGTCGCGGTCCTGACGGAGTCGGCCCCGAGAGCCTCGAAGACGACGCCGGCCACCGCGAGCGGCATGACGGTCACCGCCAGGTTGTTCGCGAGCGCGGCGGGGCGATAGCGCTCGACGAGGTACCCGCCGAGGACGCCGAGCACCGCGATGACCACCGCGCTGCGCGCGTCGAGGAGGGCGAGCGGCGCGAGGAGCAGGCCGCTCCCGGTTGAGAGATGGACACCCGGCATGAGCCGCGGCACGAACGACTCCCCGATCGCGACCGTGAGAGAAGCCAGGAGCACCCACTCCCATCCGGCGAGCGGGTCGCCGCCGACGGCGACGACCGCAAGCAGGCCGCCGACGGCGGCGGAGCCAGAGGCGAGAGCTCTGGCGAAGGCGGGACGGGGAGGCTCATCTGCCATCCCCGCTGATTACACCGGCAGTGTGCGAGTCCTGCCAGTCAGCGAGAGCGGAAGCCCGACATGAGCGCCTCCCTTTCTGCGTCAGGTGGTGCGGGAAGCAAACATAGCCAAACTTGTCCATCTCTGCAGAATCTTGTGCATCGCTCGGCGCGCAGGATCCCCCGACGCAGGGCCGACGGCGGGTACAGGAACGGGTGAGTGACGGGGCGGCCGGAGCGGCCGGCGGGCGCGGAGACGCGCCCGCGCAGCGGGTCAGGTGGGGCGGGTCAGCCGCGGCGAGTCAGGCGACGCGGGACAGCGCGCGCCGCGCGGCGAGGAACGCGTCGAGATCCGCCGGATCGAAGCGCCGCTGACCGCCTGGCGTGCGGTAGGCCACGAGATCGCCGGAGCGCTCCCAGCGCCGCACGGTGGCGGCCGACACGCCGAGGTACTCCGCGGCCGCCGACACGGTCAGCGACAGCGGGGCGTCGGTCGTGCGGGGCTCACGCATGCGCCCGAGGGTGCCACGCGCTCCCGTCCGCGCGGGCGCGTGCCGGGTTCTCTGGTGGGTTCCCGGGGCAATCCGACGCAAGATGAGCGGTTCTGCACAGGTTTGGGCAGGTTCGACCGCGCTGCGCGGTGATCAGCGGACGGCCGGATCCGCCGTCCAGCTGGCCAGCAGCTCCAGCGCGGCAGCCGACGGCGATCCCGGCTCGGTGCTGTAGACGAACAGCGTCTGGTCCTGGTCGTCGGGCACGGCGAGCGCCTCGTAGCTGACGGTCAGGTCGCCGATCACCGGGTGGTGGTAGCGCTTGGTCCCGTGGCTGCGGCGCAGGACCTCGTGCTCGGGCCACCAATCGGCGAACTCGGGGCTTTTCATCGACAGCTCCCCGATCAGCGCGGCGAGCTCCGGGTCGCCCGGGTGACGCCCCACGTCAATGCCCAGGATCGCGACGGTCCTCCGCAGCAGGACGCCTGACAGCCACCGCGTCCCCCGGAGGGGACGCGGCGACCGGCGTGACCGGGCGACGTCGGGCGTCGCCGGCCGATCGGGTCCGGGGTGGGGCGGCGCCGCGCCTCAGCGGGCGTCGCGGCCCTGCGGCCCGGCGGCGGTCCCCCCGCCGCCGTCGAGGCCCCGGACGAAGTCGTCGAGCTGCTCGACGCTGAAGCGCCGCTGGCCGCCCGGCGTGCGGTAGCCGCGCAGGTGCCCGAGGTCGGACCAGCGGCGGACGGTCGACAGCGACACGCCCAGGTGCGCGGCCGCCTGCGAGGTGGTCAGACCCAGCCGGCTGGCGCTGTTCGTGGTGCTCATGCCCCGAGGTCTACCGCGCACCCGGGAGCCCCGTGGGGCCCCGGCGGCTTTGCACAGCTTTGCGCGGGGGAAGGTGCGCTCCGGTCGGGTTCGGGAGCTTCGGGCAGCGTTCAGCGGGCGCCGACGACCGCCCAGCGGCCGCTGCGGAACCGCCAGCCCGTGCTCGCGGCGCGCACGACGATCAGCCAGTTCAGCCCGGCCCAGACGCCGACCACGCCCCAGCCGCGGTGCAGCGCCAGCAGCGCCACCGGGGCGAACGCGAGCAGGGCGAGGACCATCGCGCCCGCCAGGAACCGCGTGTCGCCCGCCCCGATGAGGATGCCGTCGAACGCGAACGTCACCGCCCCGAGCGGCAGCAGCAGCGCGAACAGCGGCCACAGCGCCCCGGCGCGCTCGAGCACCGCGTCGTCCCCGGTGAACGCCTGCGGGATCAAGGAGCGGCCCGCGAGCAGCAGCAGCGCGACCGCGACGCCGAGCGCCGCCGACAGCACGACGAGCCGGCGACCCACCGCCGCGGCACCGGCCGCGTCGCGCGCGCCGAGCCGCCGGCCGACGAGCACCTGACCGGCGATCGCGAGCGCGTCGAGCGTCAACGCGAGGAAGACGAACAGCTGGAACGCGATCTGGTGCGCGGCGAGGCTCGGCTCGCCGGCGCGCGCGACGACCGCGCTCGCGAGCACGAACGCGCCCAGGAGCGCGGCGGTCCGCACGACGATGTCCCCGCCCATGCGCAAGAGCGGGCGCAGCAGGTCCGGGCGCGGACGGCGCGACACGCCCGGTCCCCCGCCACGCAGCAGCAGCACCGCGAAGGCGACGCCCATGCCGGCCTGCGCGACGACGGTGCCCAGCGCGGAGCCGTCGAGACCGGTGTCCAAGCCGTAGACCAGCACGACCTCGAGGATCGCGTTGACGAGGTTCGCCACCCCGAGGATCACCAGCGGGGTGCGCAGATCGGCGACCCCGCGCAGGAAGCCCTGCCCTCCGAGCGCGAGCAGCGCGGCCGGCAGGCCGATCGCCGACAGCCGCAGGTAGCGCGCCGCGAGGTCCGCGGTCTCCCCCTCCCCGCCGAGCAGCGCCACGAGCGGGTCGGCGAGCGCGATCACCGCCAGCGCCACGAGCAGCCCGAGCCCGAGCGAGAGCCAGAACGCCTGCGCGGCGATCTCGCGGGCGCGGTCGCCCTCCCCGGCGCCGCTCAGCCGGGCGACCTGCGCGGTGGTGCCGTAGGCGAGGAAGTTGCACAGCGCGGTGACGACGCCGAGCACGCTCGCGGCCAGCGCCAGCGCCGCCAGCTCGCGCGTGCCGAGGTGCCCGACGATCGCCGTGTCGACGAGCAGGTACAGCGGCTCGGCCGCCAGCGCGCCGAGCGCGGGGAGCGCCAGCGCGACGATCTCGCGGTCGTGCGGCGAGCGGAGCACGCCCGGCACTCTACGATCGGTCCGTGCGGATGCCGGCGTTCCTGGCGAGCCTCTCCGTCCTCTCGCTCACCGCATGCGGTGACGAGCGGCCGACGGTCAGCGAGCTGTGCCTCGTGGACCCGGTGCCGATCGAGCGCGCGCTCGAGAACGCGGCGACCGGCGGCCCCGTCGTGCTCCCCGACGGCACCTCGCTGTCGGACTGCGCCGAGCGGGTCGTCAAGGACGCGGACCTGCAGCGGCTCGGGGTCGTCCTGACCTCCGCCGCCGACCACCTCGTCGAGCGCGTCGAGGAGCGCCAGGACGCGGCCGCGGCGCGCCAGCTCGGCTGGCTCGTCGGCGCCACCGAGCGCGGCGCCGCACGGACCAACGGCCTGAGCCTCGAGCTCGCCCGCCGCGTCGGCCTCGTCGCCGGACGGCTCGAGCTGGCCCCGGCGCTCGCCGCCGCGCTGGCCGCCGGGCGCGCCGACGGGAAGCGCGCCGGGTGAAGCTGCGGCTCTTCCACCACCACGACGGCGCCCGCGTCGCCTACCGGGAGGCGGGCACCGGCCCCGGGCTCTGCCTCCTGCACTCCGCGCTGCTGAACCACCGGGAGTGGGAGCCCGCCGTCGAGCACCTCACCCACCGCTTCCGCGTCGTGCTTCCCGACCTGCCGCTGCACGGCGACAGCGAGGACCGTCCGCGCCACCCGTACTCGCGCGACTGGTTCGCCGAGGTGGTCGGCGCGTTCTGCCACGACACGTGCGGGCCGCGGCCGCTCGTCGCCGGGCACGGCCTCGGCGCCGAGATCCTCGTGCGCGCGATCGCGCGCGGGACGCTGCGGCCGCGGCGCGCCGTGATCATGCCGACGCCGCTGCACCGCCCGCCGGGGACCCCGATGCCGCGCCGGCGTGCCTGGCGGCTCGCGGCCCGGGCCGGCGCCGTCCCCGGACTGGACCGCACGCTCTCGCACGCGGCGCGCGCGGTGTTCCGTCCCGCCTACGGGGCGTCGCTGACTGCGACGGACAACCCGGCCGCTCGCGACCTGGTGCGCCACGCCTTCCAGGACGTCGGCGGCAACGCGAACCTCGCGCGGTCGTGGGCGCGGTTCGCCGCCGACTGGCCGACGCTCGCCGAGCGTGACCTGCTCGACGCCTACCCGGCGCTGACGGTGCCGACGCTGCTGCTGTGGGCGGGCGCCGACCCGCACCATCCGCTCGCCACCGCGCGCGAGGCGCTCGACCTGCTGCCCGACGGGCAGCTGCGGGTGCTCGAGTCCGCCGGCTACCTGATGGCCTACGACGACCCGGTCGGGGTCGCCCGCGAGCTCGTCGCGTTCTGCGGCCAGCGTTGAGGCGACCGGCCGCCGCGCCCGGAACGGACGGGGCGCGCCCGCGGAGTAGGGTTGACCGCTCCGAACCCCACCCGTCACCCGACAGGAGCACGAACCGCATGGCGACCAAGAAGCGCCTCTACGGCGGCGAGACCGCCAAGGCCGTCGAGAACTTCCCGATCTCCGGCGAGACCGTTCCGGTCTCGGTCATCCGCTGGCTCGCGGCCATCAAGGGCGCCGCCGCGACCGTCAACGGCGAGCTCGGCAAGCTCGACCCCGCGCTCGCGGAGAAGATCGCGGCCGCGGCCGCGGAGATCCGCGCCGGCGAGCACGACAACCAGTTCCCGATCGACGTCTTCCAGACCGGCTCGGGCACCTCGTCGAACATGAACACCAACGAGGTCATCTCCGCGCTGACCGGGGGTGCCGCGCACCCCAACGACCACGTCAACATGGGCCAGTCGTCCAACGACGTGTTCCCGTCCGCCGTGCACCTCGCCGCGCTCGAGGAGACGACCCGGACGCTGCTGCCGGCGCTGACGAAGCTCGAGAAGTCGCTGACGAAGAAGGCCAAGGCGTTCGAGGACGTCGTGAAGTCCGGCCGCACGCACCTGATGGACGCGGTGCCGGTGACGCTGGGCCAGGAGTTCGCGGGCTACGCGGCGCAGATCCGCCTGGCCAAGGAGCGGATCGAGGCGACGCTCCCGCACGTCGGGCAGATCCCGCTCGGCGGCACCGCGACCGGCACGGGCCTGAACACGCACCCGAAGTTCGCCGCCGGCGTCCGCAAGATCCTGATCAAGGAGTCGAAGCTCCGCGCGATCGCCGCGCCGGCCGATCCGTTCGAGGCGCAGGGCAACCGCGACGCGCTCGTCGAGCTGTCCGGCGCGCTGAAGGTCACCGCGGTCTCGCTGACGAAGATCGCCCAGGACATCGCCCTGATGGGCTCCGGCCCGCGCGCCGGCATCGGCGAGCTGTTCCTGCCCGAGCTGCAGAAGGGCTCGTCGATCATGCCGGGCAAGGTCAACCCGGTCCTGCCCGAGGTCGTGCTGCAGGTCGCCGCGCAGGTGATCGGCAACGACACCGCGATCACCATCGGCGGCATGCAGGGCCAGTTCGAGCTGAACGTCCGGATCCCGCTGATCGCGCGCAACCTGCTGCAGTCGATCCAGCTGCTGTCGACCGCGTCGGTCGCGTTCAGCGAGAAGTGCATCGACGGCCTGAAGGCCAACAAGGCCGGCTGTGACGCGTCTGCGGGCAACACGCTCGCGACGGCCACGGCGCTCAACGAGGCGATCGGCTACGACCTCGCCACGGTGATCGTGAAGAAGGCCACGTCGTCGGGCCGGCCGCTGCGCGACGTCGCGCTCGAGGAGGGCGTCGACGCGGAGCTGTACGACAAGACGATCGACCTGCGCAAGATCGCCGCGGGCAACCAGGCCTGACGGACGCGGGCGCGGGCGCCCCGGCGCCCGCCCCGAACTGGGTGATCTGCGGGCCAGATATGGGTCCCGGATCACCCAGAACCGCCCGGCCGGGCGGTCCGCGCCGCCGAACCGGGTGATCCGGAGGCCGCATACGGGCCCCAGATCACCCAGAACCGCCGAGCGCGGCGCGCCCGCCGCTCCAAGGCGCCCAGCGTGCCCCGGGCGCGACCGCCCGGGCCCGCCGCGCCCGCCCGACGCGCCGCGGACCAGCACATCGACAGACCGAATTGCAGTTCTCTGCGGTCTTCGCCACCATCACGGCATGCGCACGCGCCCCCGCCGCCCGCTCCGCCTGATCGCCCTCATCGCCGCCGCCGCCGCGATCCCCGCCGCCGCGCCGGCCACCGCGCCCGCCGCGCGCACGGCCGCGAGCGCGTGCACGTTCCCCCGCGCCGTCGAGGACCTCCCGGTCGCCGCGCGCTTCGAGCTCGAGCTGTTCGCCCAGCGGACGCGCCACGACGCGGGCCGCACGAGCACCTCCGCGTTCCTCTCGCTCACCGTCGCGCGCGCCGCCGCCATGACGACGGCGATCGCCCGCGCCGCCGGCGAGGCCGCGCGCGCCGCGGCGGCCTCCCCGCCGCGCTGCCCGTAGGGCTCAGCCGCCGGCGCCGGCCGCGGTCCGGGCGAGCGCCCGGGTGATCGCGCCCTGCACGACGTCGGCGCTGCGCTTGCGGCGTCCGGCGTACTCGAACAGGCCCTTCTGGTTGATGCCCTTGACGATGCGGATCTCGGGCACCTGCTTGCGGATCGAGCCACCCGCGAACGACGGCGCGACCGCGAAGTCCCGCAAGTTCCAGACCAGGGCGCCCGACAGGTCCTCGATCTTCGCGTACTCGTCGAGGTGCAGCCGCAGCAGGTCCGCCTGGAAGCGGAAGCCGCCCGGCCGGTTCGTCGGGTTGAGGTCGTTGGCCTCCGCCCCGAACTCGGTGACGACCATGATCTTGTCCGGGAAGATCTTCTGCAGGTCCGTGATGTGCGTGCGGATCGCGTTGCGGACCGTCTGGCGCGGCGCCTTGGTCAGCTCGTACCAGCCGATGTAGTTCGTGTCACCGATCGCGTCGATGTTCCGGTACACCGGCCCCGCGACCTTCGGCGGATGCGCGCCCCAGATGTCCAGCGCGACGAGGCGGCCCGGATCGCGGCGCTTGAGCTCGGCCGACATCGACTGGATGTACGGCACCTGGCCGGCCGGGTGCCCGTTGCCGGCGATCTCGTTGACGAGGTTCCAGACGATCAGCGACGGGTGCGGCTGGGCCTGGAAGTACGACGCGCGCACCCGGCTCTTCGCCTGCGCGAGCAGCCGCGGGCCGCGCGAGGTCCACGCGCCAGGGGCGTCGACCGGGCCGACGCCCATCCACAGGAGGATGCCCGCCGCGTCGAGCCGCTCGAGCAGCGCCGGGTGCAGCGGATGCTGCGCCCGGGTCGCGTTCGCGCCGATCGACTTCAGGTCCTCGACGAGCGCGTCCATGTCCGCGCCGGTGACGGCGTCACCGCGGCCCTTCGCGTCCTCGTGGATGGATGCGCCGTGCAGCTCCACGCGCTTGCCGTTGAGCAGGAGCTTCGTGCCGTCGCGCTGGACCTGCCGCAGCCCGACCTTCTGCACGTAGCCGGACTCGCCGGGGACGCCGAGCTCGAGGTCGTAGAGGTTCGGGGAGCCGGGCTCCCACAGCGCGGGCTTGGGCACCGTGACCTGCGCGTAGAGGATCTTCGTGCCGCGCCGGGGCACGACCAGGTCGGGGAAGTCGAGCTCGTAGCGCTCGTCCCCGCGGCGCAGCACCCCGATGACGCCGAGCGCGCGGCTGTCGATGCGGTTCTTCGCGTGGACCGTGATGTCGACCTTCGCGCTGCCGTCCGGCTGCAGGCGCGTGTTGATCGTCGGGGCGGTCAGCTCGCTGTCGCCCACCGGGCGCAGCGTGACCTCGCGGTTGATGCCGCCGAAGTTGAACCAGGTGCGGTGCCAGCCCTCGCGCTTCATCCGCAGCGGGCCGCGCCAGTCGGCCTTCACGACGAGCTCGTGCTCGACGCCCGCCTTCAGGCCGACGAGGAACTCGAACGGCAGGTACTCGCCGACGTGCGTCCCGATCTTCCTGCCGTCGAGGTAGACGGTCGCGCGGTGGTTGACCGACTCGAACCGCAGACGGTAGTCGCCCGCCTTCTGGACCGCGAACGACGTCCGGTACCAGGCGACGGTGCCGCGATGGCTCTCGACCCCGGCGTTGCCGGTGAGCGTGCGGGCGTTGGGCGAGTACGGCAGCGTGACGGCTCGCCCGTCGAACGCCCCCGACTGGTAGCCCTTGCTCGAGCCGGTGTCGTAGCGGTCGGTCTTCACGCGCCACGGACCGGTCAGCGCGACGCGCCCGGTCGGCCCGCTGTTGATGACGCTCGGCGCGGTCTGCGAGAGCGACGAGGCGCTGGCGGTCGGGGCGGGCCGGGCCTTGGACTTCGGCACGAGCTGCGCGGGCCGCACCTCGGTGATGACCTGGGTCTCGCCGTCGGCCTGGGTGGCGACGGGGACCCCCACGGCGGCGGCAGCAGCCACGACGGCGACGCCGAGGAGCGCTCTCCTCGGTTGGCGGCGGACCGGAAGCATCGACGGCGGAGGGTAGCGAGCGCGGCCGTCCCCGTGTCGAACCCGGCACCCGACCGGCGGCGCAGCGCGACAGATGTCGCGCTGCAAGGTCGGCCTACGGCACGTTCATCGCGACGTAGCGCGTCTCCAGGTACTCGCCGAGCCCCTCCGGCCCGCCCTCGCGACCGAAGCCGGACTGCTTGACGCCGCCGAACGGGGCGCCCGCATTGGAGACGAGCCCCTGGTTGAGCCCGATCATCCCCGTGTCCAGGCCCTCCATGACCTTGAACGCGCGGGCGAGATCCCGCGTGTACGCGTAGGCGACGAGGCCGTACTCGGTGTCGTTGGCCCGCTCGATCGCCTCGTCGTCGGACGAGAACGTCGTGATCGGGGCGACCGGTCCGAAGATCTCCTCGTGGTTGACGCGCGCGTCCGGATCGACGCCCGCGAGGACGGTCGGGGCGTAGAAGTGGCCGCGATCGCCGACGCGCTCCCCGCCCGTGAGCACCTGCGCCCCGCGGTCGACCGCGTCGCCGACGAGCTCCGTGACCTTGTCGACGGCCGCCTCGTCGATGAGCGGCCCGACGCGCACGCCCTCCTCGGTGCCCCGCCCGACCTTCATCGAGCCGAGCTCGTGCGCCAGTCGCCGCGCGAAGTCGTCGGCCACCGCCTCGTGCACGAGGAAGCGGTTCGCGCTCGTGCAGGCCTCGCCGATGTTGCGCATCTTCGCCATCAGCGCGCCCTCGATCGCCGCGTCGAGATCGGCGTCCTCGAACACGAGGAACGGCGCGTTGCCGCCGAGCTCCATCGAGACCCGGAGCACCTGCTCGGCGGACTGCTCGATGAGCTTCTTGCCGATCGGCGTCGATCCGGTGAACGACAGCTTGCGGGCGCGCGGGTCGGCGATCAGCGGCGCCATCACCTCCGCCGTGCTGTGCGTCGTGACGACGTTGCAGACGCCGCCCGGCAGGCCGGCCTCCTCGAGGATCGCCGCGAGCGCGAGCATGCTCAGCGGCGTCTGCTGGGCCGGCTTGACGACCATCGTGCAGCCGGCGGCGATCGCGGGGCCGACCTTGCGGGTCCCCATCGCCATCGGGAAGTTCCAGGGCGTGATGAACACGCACGGCCCGACCGGCCGGCGCATCGTCAGGATCCGGCCCTTGCCGTTCTCGCTCGTGGTGAAGCGGCCGTCGATGCGCACCGCCTCCTCCGCGTACCAGCGCAGGAACGCGGCCGCGTAGGCGATCTCGCCGCGCGACTCCTCCAGCGGCTTGCCCATCTCGAGCGTCATCAGCAGCGCGAGGTCGTCCGTGCGCTCGGTCATCAGCTCGAACGCCCGCCGCAGGACCTCGCCGCGCTCGCGCGGGGCCGTGTCGCGCCAGTCCGGGAAGGCGGCGTGCGCCGCGGCCAGCGCGGCGTCCCCGTCGGCGACGGTGCCGTCGGCCACCGCGCACAGCACGTCGCCGGTGGAGGGGTCGTCGACGTCGAGGGTGCCCCCGCCCCCCGCGTCGCGCCACGTGCCGCCGATGTACAGCTGCTTGGGGACGCCGTCGACGACGGCGGCCTCGCGGGATGCGTCGGGACCCGAGCTCATGGCGGGAAGGCTACCCGCGTCGCCGCGCGCCACTCCGGCGCGTGCGGCGCCCCGGGGCGCGCCGTCACGTACGCTCGTCCACTGCGTGATCCGTCCGGTCCCCGCGACCGCAACTCGATCCCGACGGACGCGTTCCGATCCCTGATGCGCATGTCCCGACGCCCGATCGCCGCCGCCACCGCGCTCGCCCTCTCCAGCGGGCTCGTGGGGGCCTCCGCCGCCGACGCCGCCTCCCGCCTGGTCATCAAGGGCCGCGGGTTCGGGCATGGGGTCGGCATGAGCCAGTACGGGGCGTTCGGCTTCGCGAAGAACGGCCGGACCTACGACCAGATCCTCGGCCACTACTACCAGGGCACTGCGCTGTCGCGGCTCGGGACCGACCAGGAGATCCGGGTGCTGCTGCAGTCCGGGTTCTCGGGCTCGTTCAGCGGCGCGGCGAAGGTCAGCGGGCAGCGCTCGCTGGACCCGGACGCCACGTACTCCGTGGCCCGCACCTCCCAGGGCGTGGCGCTGCGCACCGCCGGCGGCAAGGTGCTCGACACGTACCGCTCGCCGCTGCGCGTCGAGGCGCCCGCGGGCGGTTCGATCCGGCTCGGCGGCCGGGCCGAGAACGGCATCAGCGGCGGGCGCTACCGCGGCGCGCTGGAGTTCCGCAGCGGCTCGCTCAACGGTCTGCTGGCGGTCAACGCCGTCGGCCTGGAGGACTACGTCCGCGGGGTCGTCAGCAAGGAGAGCCCGTCGAGCTGGCCGATCGAGGCGCTGAAGGCGCAGGCCGTCGCGGCCCGCACCTACGCGATCACGACCGACAAGCCGGGCGACGGCTTCCAGCACTACGCCGACGTGCGCTCGCAGGTGTACGGCGGGGTCGGCGCGGAGACCGCGAGCACGGACCGGGCGGTGCGCGAGACCGCCCGTCAGATCGTCACGTACCAGGGCACGCCGATCGTCACGTACTTCTTCTCCACCTCCGGCGGTCGCACGGAGAACGTCGAGAACGGCTTCCTCGGAGCGGAGCCCAAGCCGTACCTCGTCAGCGTGCGCGACCCGTTCGACAGCGAGTCGCCGCGCCACACCTGGGGGCCCTACCGGCTGACGATGAGCCAGGCGCAGGCGAAGCTCCGCGGGCTCGTCAAGGGCAGCTTTCGCAGCATCAAGATCCTGAAGAAGGGCAAGTCGCCGCGGATCGTGCGCGCGCAGGTCGTCGGGACCGGCGGCCGCACGACCGTCACCGGACCGGAGCTGCGCCGCCGCTTCGGCCTGTTCGACACGTGGGCGACGTTCACGGTCGTCTCCACGACCGCGAAGCCCGCCCCGGAGAAGACCCCGACGCCGACGCCCACCCCGACCCCCGGCGACGGCACCACGGGCGGCGCCGCCCCGGGAGCGCGCGCCTCCTCGTCGTTCGCGCCGCGCGCGGTCACCGGGCCGCGGCTCGTCGGCCGCATCCGTCCCGCGACCACCGGGTCGTGGCTGCGCGTCGAGCGGCGCGCGAAGGGCCGCTGGGTGCTCGTGGCCGAGACGACCGTGGAGCGGGACGGCCGCTACGAGGCGACCGTGCCGCGGGCCGGCAGCTACCGGATCGTGTACCGGGGGATCGCGGGCCCGACCGTCCGGGCCCGCTGAGCCGCGCGGCGGCGCTCAGCCGCCGAAGAAGCGGACCATCGCCTCGGCGACGCAGACCGGCTTCGTGCCGCCCTCGACCTCGAAGGTCTGGGTGACGACCGCCTGCACGCCGCCGGGGACGTCCTCGACGCTCGTGAGCGTCGCGTTCATGCGCAGCTTCGCGCCGGCCGGGACGGGGGCGGGGAAGCGCACCTTGCCGTAGCCGTAGTTCAGGCCGCCGGCGACCCCGGTCATCTCGAAGACGTCGAACATCAGGCGCGGACCGATCGAGAGGGTCAGCAGGCCGTGCGCGATCGGGCCGCCGAACGGGCTCTCCTTCTGCGCGCGCTCGACGTCCACGTGGATCCACTGGTGGTCGCCGGTCGCGTCGGCGAACGCCTGGATGGTGCCCTGGTCGATCTCGATCCAGTCGCTGCTGCCGAGGTCCTGTCCCGCCAGGGACTTGAGCTCCTCGATGCCGTTGATCGTCCGCTTCGCCATGTCTCGCTCCTGTCGTGCTCGGTGGGGGCCGGATCCTACGGCGACGGTACGCTCGCCGCGATGCCCGCTCCCGCCCCGCTCCTCGCCGTCGACGCCCCGTCGCTGCTGTACCGGGCGTTCTTCGCGCTGCCCTCCTCGATCCGTGGCACCGACGACCGGCCGGTGAACGCGCTGCTCGGCTGCGCGAACCTCGTGCTGCAGGCGGTCGAGCGGTTCGCGCCCCGCGCGGTGGTGCTGTGCTTCGGGGCCGAGGCCGCCCGCTACCGCACCGCCGCCTGGCCGGCGTACCACGGCGACCGCCCCGAGATGCCGGAGGAGCTCGTGCCGCAGTGGGCGGACGCGCCAGCGTTCTTCGGCGCGTTCGGCTGGCGGTCCGAGCACGCGGGGGACCTCGAGGCGGACGACCTGCTCGGGACGCTCGCGCGGCTGGAGAGCGCGGCGGGCGGCCACGCGGTGCTGTTCACCGGCGACCGCGACATGTTCCAGTGCGCGTCCGCGCAGGTGACGGTCCTCTACCCCGGGGCGAAGGACGGGCCGACCGCGATGGGCCCCGACGAGGTGCGGGCGAAGTACGGGGTCGACCCCGAGCAGGTGCCGGACTTCATCGCGCTGCGCGGCGACCCGTCCGACGGCCTGCCCGGCGCCAAGGGGATCGGGGAGAAGGGCGCGGCGGAGATGCTGCGCGCCCACGGCTCGCTCGAGGCGCTGCTGGCGCTCGCCCAGGACGGCGTCGCCGCCCGCGCCGCGGGCCTCAAGCCGCGGGCGATCGGCGCGCTGGTCGACCAGGCGGACGAGCTGCGCGCGTTCAAGGACATCGCGACGCTCCGCGACGTGGCCGTGCAGCGGCCCGTGGACGCGCCGAGCGACTGGGCCGCCGCGTCCACCGCGGCGGCGGAGCGCGGCATGGGCCGGCTGGCCGACCGGCTGGCGGCCCTGTCCGGCTGATCGCGGCGCCGAGTGCGCCATCATTCGGCGCTCGTGGTGTCCCGCTTTCGCTCCAGGACGGTGCCGGCGCTCGCGCTGGGTCTCATCGCCGTCGTGACGGTCGCGCCCACGCGCGCACAGGACCCGCCGCCCGGCCCCCCGGCCGCGGTGGCGCTGACGAGCGGCTGGCAGCTGGCCCTCGACCCGGCGGACCGCGGCATGCGCGAGCGCTGGCAGACCGGCGCTGGCTCCCCCGCGTGGCGCGCGGCGGCGGTCCCGGGCGTGTTCGACGCGCGGCCCGTGGAGCAGGACTTCTTCGGCACGGTCGGCTGGTACCGGCTGCGGTTCCGCGCCCCCGCCACGACCGATCCGACGATGCGCTGGGGGATCCGCTTCGACCAGGTCCGCCGCGACGCGCGCGTCTGGCTCAACGGGCGGCCGCTGGGCCGCAACCGCGACCCGTACGTGCCGTTCACCCTGCCGGCCGCCGGGCTGCGCCCCGGGCAGATGAACACGCTGCTGGTGCGCGCCGACAGCCGCAAGGGCGCCGAGCCCCGCGAGGGCTGGTGGAACTGGGGCGGCATCACGCGGCCCGTGACGCTCGTGCCGCGCGCGGCGATCGGGCTCGACGACGTCGGCGTGCTGTCGGACGTCACGTGCCCGGACGCGGCGCCCGGCGAGGAGCGCCCGCCGTGCACCGCGAAGGTGATCGTCGACGGCACGCTCGAGCACCGCGGCAGCGGCACCGCCCGGCCGACGGTCGCGCTGCGGCTGACCGCCCCCGACGGCACGGTCACGACCGGCAGCGCCCCGTCCCCGCGCGCGCTGCGTCCCGGCGAGCGCGCCCGGATCCGCTTCTCGGTCCCGGTGCAGGGCGACGCGCAGCTGTGGCAGCCCGGCTCGCCGCGGCTCTACACCGCGCGCGTGGAGACGCGGCTCGGTGATCGCGTGCTGCAGGTCGACCGCAAGCGGGTCGGGCTGCGCTCGGTCCGCGTGCGCAACGGGATGCTCGAGCTCAACGGCCGGGCGATCGACATGCGCGGCGCGTCGATCCAGGAGGACCTGCGCGGCCGCGGCCCGGCGCTCTCGGACGCGGACATCGAGCTGATCGTCAAGGAGCTCAAGGCGCTCGGCGCGAACGTCACGCGCGCGCACTACCTGCTGAACGACCGGCTGCTGGACCGGCTCGACGAGGAGGGCATCCTCGTCTGGAGCCAGGCGCCGATCTACCACCGCGACAAGCGGCTCGTGACGCCCGAGCAGCGGGCGGAGGCGCTGCGCACGCTGCGCGGCACCGTGATCGCCGCGCGGTCGCACCCGTCGGTGATCACGCACTCGGTCGCCAACGAGCTGAGCGCGACGCCGGACACGACGCCGGGCACGCGGGCGTTCCTGCAGTCCGCGCGCGGGCTCGTGCACGACCTCGACCCGACGCTGCCGGTGAGCGTCGACCTGCTGAGCTACCCGGGCTTCCCGGCGCAGCGGGCGTTCGCCGCCTACGACCTGCTCGGCGTCAACTCGTACTTCGGCTGGTACAAGGGCAAGAAGAAGCACTCCACGGAGCGACTCGCGGACCTCGAGCCGTACCTCGCGTCGATGCGCCGCAAGTACCCGGACTCGGCGCTGGTGCTGACCGAGTTCGGGGCGGAGTCCACGTTCGTGGGCCCGCGCACGACGAAGGAGACCTACGCGTTCCAGGACGACTACGTCGCCCAGGTGCTCGACATCGTCGACCGCTCCCCGTTCCTGGGGGGCGCGATCTACTGGACGCTGCGGGAGTTCGCGGTGAAGCCCGACTGGGACGGTGGCGCGCAGCGCGACGTGCCGCGCGACGGGATCCACAACAAGGGCCTCATCACCTACGACGGGCGCCCGAAGCCCGCCTGGGACGTCGCGCACGACAACTTCCGCGCCACGCAGCTGTTCCGGGCCGACGGCCTCACCGCGTCCGCGCAGGCCGCCGGCGGTGGCGGCGGCGGGAGCGCGGGCGTGCTCGCCTGGGCGGTCGTGCTGGCGATCGTCGCGCTGCTCGTCGCCGACGCGGTGATGCTCCGTGGCATCCTCCGCGGCCGCCGGCGAACCGCATCATCGGTCGCACGACGCTGAGTTTCGCACTACATTCCGGCGATGCGCACTTCCCGTGCGGTCGCCTGGTCCGCGACCGTGGTCCTCGGAGGGCTGCTCGCCCTCGCTCCCGGCGCGTCCGCGCGCACCCTCATCGGCACCGGCGGCGAGGTCCGCTCGGTCGCCTCCGACGACGGCACCGTGCACCTCGTGTACCGGTCGCGATCCGGGACGGACGAGCTCGTCCGCTACTGCCGCGTCGCACCCGGGACCGAGACGTGCGCCCAGAGCACGACGTTCGACCTCAACGACGCGGGCCGGCTCGAGGCCGACGTCGTGCGCGACCCGGGGACCGGGAAGGTGCACGTGCTGCTGGACGTCATCTACTTCGGCGGTCAGACGCGCGCGCCGGGATACCCGACCAACGGGCTCTACGACCTGATCTCGACGCAGCCCGACGCGGCCGGCGCCACGTTCGCCACCCCGAAGCGCGTCGCGCCCAACAACGAGAACTCCTGGGAGGGCGCCGTCCACGGCCCCGGGGCCTTCGAGGTCTCGTCGCTCTCGGCGATCTCCGGCCTGAAGCTCGCGATCGGCACGACCGACGGCTCGGGCAGCGCGACGCTCGACATGAACACCGGGAGCCAGCTGCCCGGCGTGCTGTACGACTCCGACGTCGTGCTCGGCGAGGGCCGCGTGCCGCTCGTCGGTGGCCACGGCGACGGCGGCTATCGCTGGCGCGCGCACAAGGGCGACGGCTCCACCGTCCGCGACATCGCGAACTGGCGGCCCGGGAAGCTGCTGCCCGGGAGCTTCGACGGCACCGCGCACCTGGCGGGGAACGGCATCGCCCCGCCCGTCCTGGTCTACCGCGAGCAGGTCGGCGGCACCGACTGGCGCGCGGTCGTGCGCCGCTACGACGCGGCGGGCGACGCGTTCGGTGCGCCGACGACGCTCAACGACGACGACAACACGCTACGGCTGCGCCCGTTCCTGGACGGCGCGTCGAACGTGCACGCGCTGTTCACGAGCAACTCCCCGGCCTACCGGGGGAGCGCCACGACCGCGCTCGTGTACACCGCGTCGGCGACCGGGGAGACGTGGCCGCGCACCGGCATCGTCCTGGACACCGACACCTCCACCGACGACCCGACGTTCGCCGCCGGCACCGACGGCCGTGGCCTCGCGGCGTGGAGCCGGCCGGCCGGGAACGGCAGCTCGGTCGACGACGAGGTCTACGCGACGCGCCTCGGCGGGCCGGGGGTCGGCTTCCCCGCGGACCCGCCCCCGGCCGCGACCCCGGGCCCGGGCGCCACGCCGACCCCGGTCCCCGCGGACCCGGCGTGCGTCAAGACGGTGACGCTGGGGGTCGCGAAGGTCCTCTCGTCCGGCTGCTTCAAGGCCGGCTCCGGCGCGACGCTGACGACGACCCAGCCGTTCCTCCTCAACGGCCTGACCGTCGACCCGAAGGGCGTGGCGGTGACCGTCGACAGCGGCAAGCGCACGCTGAAGACCGCCGCGGCGACCACGGTGCGGCTCGGGACGATCACGCTCGCCAAGGGCGCGGTCACGTGGACGTTCCCGGCGTCCGGGACGTTCACCTTCCCCGCCCCGTTCGACCTCGACAAGGCCGGCTACGGCGCGTCGCTGCTCGGGCTGAAGGTCACCGGCGACGCGACGCTGTCGCTGACGGACGGGAAGTCCGTCCTGAAGGCCTACCTGCAGCTGCCCGTCCCGTTCTCCGACACGAGCGCCGCGGTCGACTTCCGCGGCGACAACCAGGCGGGCCTGCACCTCGACCAGCTCGACGCGAAGGTCGGGCCGTCGGTGACGATGGGCCTGGGCTTCAAGAACATGACGCTCTCCTACACGTCCGACCCGCCGACCTGGACCGGGCACGTCGAGTGGAAGCCCCCGGTGCCCGGACTGGACGCGATCGGCGCCTTCGACGGGGACGTGACGATCGTCGACGGGGCGATCAGCCGGATCCACGTCGGCGTCCAGTTCCCGACCCCGGGACGAATCCTCTACCCGCCGCTCGTCTATCTCCGCTACGGCGGCTTCGAGCTGCAGCTGAAGCCCGACCTCGCGTTCACCGGCGAGGTCATCGCGGGCGCGGGACCCGTCGTCGGCGAGTACCAGACCGTGATGATCGGTCGGCCGTTCGACGACAAGGGCACGGTGCGGCTGTCGCTCGGCAGCCCGCTGACCGTCGCGGCGAAGGGGCCGGTGTACGTGCTCGGCTTCAAGCTCGGCCAGGGGTACTTCACCTACACCTACCCCGGGGACGTCGCCTTCGGCGCCAACGCGAAGATCGGGGACTGCTCCGTCGCGGGCGCCCAGGTGTCCTTCGACGGCTACGTGCACGTCGCGAAGGACTTCGCGTTCAACGCGGCGGGGGCGGGCTCGGCCTGCGTCGGCGGCACCGACATCCTGCAGGCCGAGGCGGTGGTCTCCTCCAAGGGCATCGCCGCGTGCGGCAGCGTCGGCGTCGAGCCGTTCGTCATCAGCGGCGGCGCCGGGCACTTCTGGGGCAGCGACGACGTCGAGTCGATGTGGGGCTTCTGCGACGTGCAGGCCTACAAGGTCGGCCCGCCGCCGGGCTCCTCGCTGCGCCAGGCCGACGGGACGCAGCGGTTCGTCGTCACGTCGGGGCTGCGGCAGCTGAACGTCGTCGCGACCGGGGCGACCGGCGTCCCCGCCTTCACGCTCACCGGACCCGACGGGCGCACGGTCACCACGCCCGCCACCGGCGGGTCCCGCGGGGAGGGCTTCCTGACCGCGGGCGACCCGCGGGCGCGCACGCAGGGCGTCTCGCTCGCGCGGCCCGCCGCGGGGACGTGGACGCTGACCCCGTCCGCAGGCTCCCCGGCGGTCGCGAAGCTCGAGACGTTCCGCGACGCGCCGGCGGTGCGGGTCGGCGGGAGCGTGCGGCGCGCCCGTCGCGGCCGGACGCTGCGCTACGCGGTCCGGCCGATCCCCGGCCAGGTCGTGACGTTCTACGAGAGTGGCGACGGGGTGCTGCACCGCATCGGGACCGCGAAGGGCGCGACGGGCACGCTGCGCTTCACGCCCGTCGCGGGCCGCGGCGGCACGCGCACCGTGACGGCGATCGTCGAGCAGGGCGGGCTGCCGCGCGACCGGGTCACGCTCGGGCGCTTCACCGTCCCGCGCCCGGCCCGGCCGGCGACGCCGCGGCGGCTGCGGGCGTCGCGCACGGCGGCGACGCTGACCGTGCGCTGGTCCCCGGGCGCCCGCGCGCGGCGCCAGACCGTGCGGGTCGCGCTGAGCGACGGGCGACGCCTCGTGTACGACCGCGGGCCGCGCGTGCGGACGCTGCGGATCGGCGGCCTGCGCGCCGCGGTGACCGGGCGCGTGTCGGTGCAGGGCGTGCGCGCCGACGGGGCGCCCGGGCGGCGTGCGAGCACGACCGTGCGGGCGTACCGGCGGCCCGGGAAGCCGCGCCGGTGACGGACTAGCTGACCAGCCAGTCAGTCGGTACTGTCGCGGGCATGGCCGACCTCGACACCCGCACCGACACGGGCGACGCCCCGCTCGACGGCGTCCTCGTCACCGACCGCGAGCACTGGGTCGACGGCCCGCCGCACGCGCTCTTCACCGAGATGCGGGCGCGCTGTCCGGTGCACTGGACGGCGAGCATCACCGACTTCCCGCAGGAGGCGGGCTTCTGGTCGGTCACGCGCGCCGACGACGTCCACACCGTCAGCCGCGACTGGCAGACCTACTCGTCGGCCTCCGGGTTCACCGCGGTCAGCGACAGCCTGATGCCGCTCGAGCTGATCCAGGCGATGTTCATCGGGATGGACCCGCCCAAGCACGACCGCGTCAAGGGGCTCTTCCAGCGCGGCTTCACGCCGCGGCGCATCGCCGCCCACGAGGACGACATCCGCGCGATCACCCGCGGCGTCCTCGACCGGCTCGAGGGCCGCGACCGCTGCGACCTCGTCACCGACGTCGCGCAGCCGGTCGTGTCGCGGGTCATCGGCTCGTTCATGGGCCTGCCGCCCGAGGACGACGAGATCTGGGCCCGCCTGATGAACACGACGCTCGGGGCCGGCGACCCCGACGTCAACCCGGAGGGCCCGGAGACCGTGATGGCGCGCGACGTCCCGGAGATCTTCCGACGCTGCCAGGAGCTGATCGCCGCGCGCCGCGCGCAGCCGACGGACGACCTGCTCAGCGTGCTCGTGCACGCGGAGATCGACGGCGAGCGGCTCGAGGAGCACGAGATCGTCATGGGGTTCTTCCTCCTCATGGCCGCGGGCAACGACTCGACGAAGGCCACGTACTGCAGCGGCATGCGAGCGATCATGGAGGACGAGGAGCAGCGCGCCCTGCTGCTGGACGATCCCGCGCTGATCCCCGACGCGGTCGAGGAGGCCCTGCGGATGTTCCCCGCGTTCGCGCACTTCCGGCGCACCGCCACCCGCGACGCCGAGCTCGGCGGCCGCCGGATCCGGGCGGGCGACAAGGTCGTCATGTGGTACGCGTCGACCAACCGCGACGAGACCCGGTACGAGGACGCCGACCGCTTCGACCTGCGCCGCCGTGCCGAGCACCAGGCGTTCGGGGCGGGCGGCCGGCACTTCTGCCTGGGTACGGCGCTCGCCCGGCTCGAGCTGCGCGTGCTGATCGAGGAGACGCTCGCCCGCCACCCGCACATCGCGCTGGACGGCGAGCCGCGCTACGTCGAGTCCCCGTTCGTCAACCAGCTCAAGACCCTGCCCGTCCGGCTTCCCTGAGCCGGACCCGCCCGGCGCCGAACAGGGAGTCGTTCGGCTCCATCCGGGGGAACTCCCTGTTCGACGCCGCGGGGGCGGGGGCGACGAGGACGCGGTCGCGGCCTGCGCGCTTGGCCCGGTACAGCGCGCGGTCGGCGGCGCCGATCGCGGCGGCCGTGTCGTCGTGCACGGCGGCGACCCCGGCGCTGAACGTCACGTCGACCGGCCCGGCCAGGGTCGGCACGGGAGCGCGGGCGACCTCCTCGCGCAGGCGGTCCACCCGGGCCGCCGCGTCGGTCAGCGAGGCCCCCGGGAACGCGAGCAGCAGCTCCTCCCCGCCCCACCGGGCGGCGAAGTCCCCGCCCCCGAGCGCACCGAGGAGCCGCTCCCCGAGCGCGCGGAGGACCGCGTCACCCGCCTCGTGGCCGTGATGGTCGTTCACCGTCTTGAAGTGGTCGACGTCCAGCAGCGCGAGCGCCATCTCCCGACCGCGGGAGCGGCACTCGCCCGCGGTGGCCGCGAGCAGGTGCTCGGCGTGACCGCGGGTCGCCAGCGCGGTCAGCGCGTCGACGTTCGCGTCCTGCGTCAGCTCGATCTCGCGCCGGGCGGCCCGTCGCGTGGCCCACCGCCGGTCGAGGATGCGGCGCAGCCGCGCGACCAGCTCGCGCGGGTCCTGCGCCTTGCGGACGAAGTCGTCGGCACCGTCGACGAACGCCCGCTCGAGGTGCCCGATCCCGTCCATCGAGGTGAGGAAGACGACCGGCAGCTCGGCGGTCGCGGGCCGGTCGCGCAGGCGCTCGAGGAGCGTGAAGCCGTCGGCCTGCGGGAGGTCGATGTCGAGGACTACGACGTCCGGTGCCGCGCGGATCGCGAGATCGATCGCCTCGTCCGCCCGACCCGCGATCTCGACCTCCATGCCGGCGTCCGCCAGAGCGTCGGCGACGAGCCGCCGGGCGAGCGGCGAGTCGTCGACCACGAGCACCCGGCCGCCGGCGGCCCGGCCCCCGCGGTCGGCGGCGCGCAGCGCGCCGGCGAGCGCGCCGGGCTGCCCCTTCGGGACGATCGCGTCGACCCAGTCCCGGCCGGTGGCCGCGCGCACGATCGCGGGCTCGTGCGTCGTGACGAACGCGAACACCAGGGCGGCGAGGTCGCGATCGGCACGGACCGCGCGCAGCAGCCCGTACCCGCCCGGGGCGGGGAGGTCGACGGCGGAGACGACCGCGTCGAACCGGCGGTCGCGGAGCGCGGTCAGGGCGGCGACCACGTCGGCGACCGCGACCACCTCGTGGCCCGCGGCGCGCAGCTCCGACCCGTGCACGGACTGCAGCAGCCGACTGGGTTCCACGACGAGCACCGCGCCCACCCCCTTGGCGGTCGGCCGGCCCCGCCGGATCTTGAGCCTCCCGGCGCGGGGGCGTCAGCCGGTGTGCTTGACCGTGATGACGTCGCCGTCCTGCATCACGTAGTCGCGGCCCTCGAGCCGCAGCGTGCCGGCCTCACGGGCCTTGCCGTAGCCGCCCGCCTCCAGCAGCGCGTCCCACGGGACGACCTCCGCGCGGACGAAGCCCTTCTGGATGTCCGTGTGGATCTCCCCGGCGGCGTGCCAGGCGGTGCGGCCGTGCTCGAGGTGCCAGGACTGCGCGCGGACGCCCTGCCCGACGGTGAAGAACGTCAGCAGGTGCAGCAGGTCGAAGGCGCCCTTCACGACCCGCGTGAGGCCGGACTCGGCGATCCCGAGGTCCTCGCGCATCGCGGCGGCGTCCTCCTCGTCGAGGTCGCTGAGCTCGGCCTCGATGCGGGAGGAGATCGCCACGGCCTTCGCCCCGACCCGCTCGGCGTGCTCGGCGACCACCGCGGGCACCTCGTCGCTGCCCTCGTCGACGTTGGCGACGAACAGGACCGGCTTGGCGGTCAGCGGCTGCACGGTCTGCCCGCGGTCCACGTCGTCGGGCATCGGCGTGTGCCGGGCGGCGCGCCCCTCGTGATAGCCGGCGATGAGCTCCTCGAGCCACGCCTTCTCCGCGATCGCGGCCTTGTCGCCGCCGCGCGCACCGCGCACGACGCGCTCGAGCCGCTTCTCCGCGCCCTCGAGGTCGGCGAACAGCAGCTCGGTCTCGATCGTCTCGATGTCCGACGCCGGGTCGACCTTGCCCTCCGGGTGGATGACCCCGTCGTCCCCGTGGCAGCGCACGACGTGCACGATCGCGTCGGTCTCGCGGATGTTCGCGAGGAACTTGTTGCCCAGGCCCTCGCCCTTGGAGGCGCCCGCGACGAGGCCCGCGATGTCGTGGAAGTCGATCGTGTCGGCGACGACCTCGCTGGCCCCGATGACCGCGGCGAGCCGGTCGAGCCGGTCGTCCCCGACGGGCAGCACGGCGACGTTGGGCTCGATCGTCGTGAACGGGTAGTTCGCCGCCTCCGCGCCCGCCTTCGTGAGCGCGTTGAACAGCGACGACTTGCCCGCGTTGGGCATCCCGACGATGCCGACCTTCATGCTCATGCGCGCTTCAGCCTTCCGATGGTGCCGATGGTGGTCCCCAGGAGCGCGCCCGCGGCGATGTCCGTGGGGTAGTGGACGCCGAGCACCACACGGGACAGCGCCATCGCGCCGGCGGCCGCGTAGAGCGGGCGGCCGGGCAGCAGGCCGCGGTACGCGGCGGCCGCCGCGAACGAGGCGGTCGCGTGGGAGCTCGGGAACGAGAGCTGGGTGGGGGTGCGGGTGAGGGCGGGCAGCTCCTCGAACGCGGGCCGGCGGCGGCCGACCTGCTGCTTGACCGCGACGTTGACGCCGTAGGCGACGCCGATGCACGCCAGTCCGCGCAGCCAGCGGTCGCGGCGCGGGACGTCGACCGCGGCGCCGGCCGCGCCGATCGCCAGCCAGGCCGCTGCGTGCTCGCCGGTGCGCGAGTACGCGTGCACCCAGGGGACCGCGCGATCCGGGCAGGCGTGCACGCGCAGCAGGCGGTAGACCGCGACGTCGGCCGCGCCGATCGCCCGGCGCGTGCCGCGCGGCAACCGCGAGCGCGGACGGCGACGGGCGAGCTGCATGACCCCGGGGACGGGAGGGGCCGGGCTAGGCGCCCAGGCCGAAGCCGACGCGCGGCTCGTCCTTCTCGACCCGCACGTAGAGGACCTGCGCCGTGTTCAGCTTGACGACGGCGTCCTCGGCCTCGGTCTCGAACCAGCTGCCCTGCTCGACGGCGGCGTGGAGGGCGGCGAGCGCCTGCTCGGTCAGCTTCAGTCCGAGCGGCGGCGAGGCGTGGAAGCCGATCGAGACGCGCTTGACGGGGTCGGCCATGTCAGTGGTCCTCCGCGGGCTGGACGATCTCGGTGAGCACGCCGCCCGAGCTCTTGGGGTGCAGGAACGCGACGCGCGAGTTGCGGATGCCGATCCGCGGCGTCTCGTCGATCAGGCGGATGCCGGCGCCCTTCAGCGACTCCAGCACGGCCTCGATGTCGGCCACCTGGTAGGCGACGTGGTGGAGCCCCGGGCCGCGGTTGGCGAGGAACTTGCCGACCGGCGTGTCGGGACCGAGCGGCTGCAGCAGCTCGACGTGGTTCTCGCCGACGTCGAGCAGCACCGCCTCGACACCCTGCTCCTCGACCCGCTCCCGATGGACGAGCTCCATCGCGTAGTGCTGGGCGTAGAGGGGCAGCGTGTCGTCGATGGACTCGACGGCGACGCCGATGTGGTCAATGCGTCCGAACATGCGGGGCGCAGTCTACGCCAGCGACGCCGCGTGCTCCTCGACCAGGCGCCGCTGGATCGCGGTCATCGGCGGGAGGGGACGGTCGTCGAGCAGCGCGGCGGCCGCCTGGGGCAGCGTCAGGCCCGTCCCGGTGAGGATCGAGCCGACCAGCGGCGGGACGTCTCCCGCGCAGATGCCGGTGTCGCAGCCGTGCGCCACCCGTCCATCGTAGCCGGGTCGATGATCCGTTCCGCCGCGGCTGCGGGTAGACCTGCACCTGGCAATGCGCACGGCCCTCGTCCTCAATCCCGCCAGCGGCTCGGTCCGCGACCCGCAGGCGGTCGTCGATCTGCTGCAGGAGAGCGGCGCCTCGGAGGTCGTGCGCTTCGCGTGCGGGGAGGAGGCGGCCGCGGTCGCCAGCGGCGCCGACCGGCTGATCGTCGCCGGCGGCGACGGCACGATCGGGCCGAGCGCCCGCGCCGCCGCGGACGCCGGCGTGCCGCTCGGGGTGCTCCCGGCCGGGACCGCCAACGACTTCGCCCGCGCGCTCGGCCTGCCGCTCGACCTCGCCGCCGCCGCCCGCGTCGCGCTGGCCCCCACGCCGTCGACCCGACCGGCGGAGGTCTGCCTGACCGCCGACGACCGGCCGTTCGTGAACGCGGCCAACGCGGGGCTCGCGGTGCGCGCGGCCCGCGAGGCGTCGGGGATGAAGGCGCGGCTCGGTCCCCTGGCCTACATGGCGGGCGCCGTCCGGGCGGGGCTGCGCGCCCCCGCGATCGGCGTGCAGGTGACGCTCGACGGCCGCCCGTTCTTCGACGGGGAGGCGTGGCAGGTCAGCGTCTCGGGGACGGGCCGCTTCGGCGGCGGCTCCGCGGTCGGGGAGACCGACCAGGACGACGGGCTGCTCGACGTGACGATCGTGCCGGCGGTGAACCGCCGTTCGCTCGTGCGCCGCGCCTACGGGCTGCGCCGCGGCACGCTGGGCGAGCAGCACGACGTGCCGCACGAGCGCGCCCGCCGGGTCCGGGTGCACCTCGATGCCGACGACGACCATCGCGGCTTCAACGTCGACGGCGAGCTCGTGGTCGTCGCCACGCTCGAGGTCCACGTCCACCCGCGGCGCGTGGCGGTGATCGTGCCCTGAGCGCGGACGGCGGCTACCGGCTCGACGACCCGCTGGACGTCGCGACGCCCGGGTTCCTGCGCGCCTGCGAGGCGCTCACGGGCGCGCCGATCTCCCACGGCAACGCGCTCGAGATCCTCGTCAACGGGGACCGGATCTTCCCCGCGATGCTCGAGACGATCCGCGGGGCGCGGCGCACGATCTGCTTCCTCTCCTACGTGTACTGGTCCGGCGACATCGCGCACGACGTCGCGCACGCGCTGGCCGACCGGGCGCGCGCCGGCGTCGACGTGTGCGTGCTGCTCGACGCGATCGGCTCGCTGAAGATGCCCGGCGACGTGCTCGCCGAGATGGAGGGCGCGGGCGTGCGGATCGAGCGGTTCCGGCCCGCGTCACCGCTGCGCCCGCTGCAGGCCAACCACCGCAACCACCGCAAGATCCTCGTCGTCGACGGGGAGGTCGGGATGACCGGCGGGGTCGGGATCGCGCAGGAGTGGACCGGGGACGCGCAGGACCCCGAGCACTGGCGCGACACCCACGTGCGCGTGCGCGGCCCGGTCGTGCGCGGGCTGCACGGCGCGTTCGCGGAGAGCTGGCTGGAGGCGACCGGCCAGCTGCTGTGCGGCGACGACCACCTGCCGGACCTCGCGCCGCTGGAGGGCGGCGGGCCGATGCAGCTCGTCCGCTCCCGCGCCACGGTCGGGGACACGAACGCGGAGGCGCTGCTGTTCCTGGCGATCGCCTCGGCGCGCCGGTCGATCGACCTGACCTCCGCGTACTTCGCGCCGAACGCGGCGCTCACCTCCGCGCTGTGCGCGGCCCGTGGACGCGGCGTGCGCGTCCGGGTGCTGGTGCCGGGGGAGCACGCCGACAAGGACCTCGTGCGTCGCGCGGGGCAGGACACGTACGAGGCGCTCCTGGACTGCGGCGTGGAGGTCCACGAGTACGGCCCGACGATGCTGCACGCCAAGACGCTGACGGTCGACGAGGCGTGGGCGACGGTCGGCTCGATCAACTTCGACAACCGCAGCTTCTCCCGCAACGACGAGGCGACGCTGTGCGTGCAGTCGCGCGAGGTCGCGGGTCTGCTGACCGCGCAGTTCGAGCGCGACCTCGCGGTCAGCGACCGGATCGACCCGCAGGCGTGGGAGGAGCGTGGGGTGCTCCAGCGCGCCAGGGAGACCGCGACCCGCGTCGTGCGACGGGAGCTGTAGGAGACTCCCGGCATGCCCGCACCGATCCCGTACGCCGGCGGCACGCTGGACCGCCTCGGCGAGCGCCGCAGCGATCCCGCGCTCGTCACCGAGACCCTCGCCGATCCGCGGACGCGCGCGGTCGTCGTCGGGGACCGCGGCGTGCTGGTCGACGGCACGGTCGAGCTCAGCGGCGCGGACCCGTGGGCGCTCACCGAGGACGGCGAGCTCCTGCACGCGGGCCGGGTGCCGCTGGCGGGCCGCACGCTCGTCGGGCAGGGCGCGGACGGCGACGGCGCGCCGCTGCTGCTCGGCGTCGACGCGGACGGCACCGCCGTGTACGTCGCCGAGGCGGGCCCCGAGGACGAGCTGTCGGACCTCCGGGCGGCCGCCGCGGTGCTGAGCCCGCAGGACGCGGGGCTGCTCGCGTACGCCTCGACGCTGCGCCACTGGCACCGCACGCACGCGTTCTGCGGCGTGTGCGGCCGGCCGAACGTCTCCGGCGACGCCGGGCACGTGCGCACCTGCCCGGACGGCCACCAGACCCATCCGCGGACCGACCCGGTCGTGATCATGCTCGTGACCGACGGGGCCGACCGCGTGCTGCTGGGCCGGCAGCCGTCGTGGCCGCCGGACCGCTGGAGCTCGCTCGCCGGGTTCGTCGAGCCGGGCGAGTCGCTGGAGGCCGCGGTCGCCCGCGAGGTCGCGGAGGAGGCGGGGATCCTCGTCGACGAGGTCCGCTACGTCGCGACGCAGCCGTGGCCGTTCCCGGCGTCGCTGATGATCGGCTGCGAGGCCCGCTGGGTGAGCGGCGACGCGCACGTCGTCGACGCCGAGCTCGAGGACGTGCGCTGGTTCACCCGCGAGGAGATCGCCGCCGCGGTGGCGGGGGATCCGGGCGCGCCGCTGCTGCTGCCGCCGTCGATCGCGATCGCGCGGCACCTGCTGGACCGCTGGCTGGCGGGCTGACGTCGCTCAGGGGGCGCCGGGCGACTCGACCGCGGCGATCCGCAGCCCGGTCGCCCCGGGCCGTCGCTCGATCCGCGGCACGCCGCGCATGATCTCGTCGATGTCGTCACGGACGAGCACCTCGCGCTCCAGCAGCGCGTGCGCGAACTCGTCGAGCTTCGGGCGGTGCTGCTCGATCAGCGCGTACGCGGCGCGCTCGGCCTCGTAGGCGAGCGCCTGCTGCTCCTCGTCGCGGATCCGGCGGGTCATGTCGGAGACGATGTTCGCGTCGGTGACCGCGCGCGAGGCGGAGCCGGACGCGGTCGTGCCCATGCCGTACTCGTGGACCATCGCGTGCGTGATCTCGGCGACGCGCTGGAGGTCGTTGGCGGCGCCGTTGGTGACCGCGCCGAACACGATCTGCTCCGCGACCCGGCCGCCGAGCAGCACGGTCATCTGGTCGACGAGCTCCTCCCGGGTCTTCAGGTAGCTGTCCTCGTCGGGCAGGTTCATCACGTACCCGAGCGCGGTGCCGCGCGGGACGATCGAGATCTTGTGGACGCGGTCGGTGGTGACGAGCAGCTCGCGGCAGAGCGCGTGCCCGGCCTCGTGGAACGCGACGACGCGCCGCTCGTGCTCGTTGAGCGTCGTGTTCGTCTGCACGCCGGCGACGACGCGCTCGAGCGCCCCGTCGAAGTCCGCCATCGTCAGCGCCTCGGCGCCGCGTCGGGCGCAGAAGATCGCGGCCTCGTTGGCGAGGTTCGCGAGGTCCGCGCCCGTGAGACCGCTGGTCTGCGCCGCGACGGTGCGCAGGTCGACGTCGGCGGCCAGCGGCTTGTCGCGGGTGTGGACCTCGAGGATGCGGTGGCGGCCCTCGACGTCGGGCGGGGAGACGAACACCTGGCGGTCGAAGCGCCCGGGGCGCAGCAGCGCCGGGTCGAGCTTCTCGAGCAGGTTGGAGGCGGCCATGACGACGAGGTCGCCGGTGGACTCGAAGCCGTCCATCTCGACGAGCAGCTGGTTGAGCGTCTGCTCGCGCTCGGAGTTGTTGTCGCTGCCGCGGCGCGCCCCGACCGCGTCGATCTCGTCGATGAAGAGGATCGCGGGCGCGTTCTTGCGCGCCTCGTCGAACAGCCGCCGGATGCGGGCGGCGCCGAGGCCGGCGAACATCTCCACGAACGAGGAGGCGCTCTGGGCGAAGAACTGGGCGCCGGACTCGTGCGCGACCGCCTTGGCCAGCAGCGTCTTGCCGGTGCCGGGTGGCCCGTGCAGCAGCACGCCCTTGGGCACGGTCGCCCCGAGCTTCTTGAACCGCTTCGGGTCGCGCAGGAAGTCGACGACCTCCATGAGCTCGGCCTTCGCCTCGTCCGCGCCGGCGATCTCGTCCCAGCCGACCTTGAGCTTCGCCTGCGGCTTGATCTGGACCGGCTTGGTCCGCGGCATCATCTTCAGCGTCCGCCACAGGACGTAGACGATCGCCGCCATGAAGACGAGGCCGAGCAGGCCGCCCCAGTCGGCGGCGAAGTCCTGCAGGCGGGTCGCCCAGCCGCCGTCGTCGGGCACCGGCTGCACGGTCACGCTCTGCAGCGACGCAACCGCGCTCTGGAGCGCCTCCGTGAGCTTCGTCTTGCTGTCCAGGAGCTGCTGGTCGGTCGGCACGGTTCCTCGCGTATCGGCACGGACGCCCGTCGGCTGGACCGGTGCGCGTCCGGGCTGGACGGTCCCGCGCCCCAGTGTGCCACGGGTCTTCCCGGCCGGCACCCCCTGCAACCTGGGTTGAGGACCCCATCTGCGCGAGCCCCGGCGCCGGGGTTCTCCTCGCGCCGCCTACCGCCGTCGCACGGTGACGCTCTCGGCCCCACGGGCGGCGCTGACCTCCAGCACGGCCCCGCGCGGGGCGCGGACGCGCAGCGCGACGTCCAGCGGTCCCGGTGTGGCACGCAGACGCACCTGCGTGGTCGTTCGGCGCACGCGCACCGGACCGACGCGGCTCCCCGCGGCGAGCGGGAGCGGCCGGCCCGCCACCAGGACGCGCAGCACCACGGTGGCGCGGGCCGGCACGAGCACCGTGGACCGCAGGGCGGTCGCGGTGCGCCGGAGGGTCGTGATGGCCGGCGAGCAGGTCTGCGTGCACGGCGTCGTCGGTGCACCCTGGCCGCCGACCGTCGGACCAGGAACGGTCACCGTGGTCGGCGGCGCCGTCACCGTCTGCGTCACGGTGGTCGGCGGCGCCGTCACCGTGGTCGGTGGTGCAGGTGCAGCCGGAACCGCGCGGGCCGCCGACACGGCGCGCGCGGTGATCCCGTCCACGCCGGCGACCTCCTCCACGACGCGGAGCGTGGTCTCGCGGTCCGCTTCGACGACCGTGTAGCCGGTGCCACCGGTCTGGACCGCAGTGCAGCTGCTGGGTCCACAGCGCTCGATCGTGCGGGTCGGGGTCCCGAGGCCGTCACCGGTGAAGGTCGCACCGACGACGGTCAGCGTGGAGCCTGGCTCGGTCGATCCGGTCAGTTCGGGCAGCGCGGAGACGGCGGGCCGCGCCGCCACCGGTGCGCTGATCGCGCTGTCCGAGGTGCGGGTGAACGGGCCGTCGAACGCCGTCGGGCGGCCATCCAGGAACGCCGAGGCCGAGAACGGGCTCACGCCGACCGTCCGCACGCGCAGGCGGCTGCCGGCGTCCCCGGTGGTCGGGACGTACCCGGGCGCGTCCGCGCCCGGGATGTCGACGCAGCTCGATTCGTCGACCGTGGCGCAGCGCTGCCATCGGTAGGAGAAGTACGGCGCATGGCCACCGTCGAGCGTCGGGACCCGGGCGGCGAGCCGCTGGCCGACAACCGGCGTGCCGATGATCGCCGCGTCGGTGAAGGTGCCGTCGTAGCCCGCGCAACGCGGCGCCGTGGCCGGATCGACGGTCAGCGCCCGGCCCTGGAGGCTCCAGGTGATCGTCGGCGTGACGTCCGTGCGGAACGTCACCGTGAACGCGGCTTGCTGACGGCCCGGCTGGAACGTCGTCGGCTGCCCGCGGAACCCCGGGGGAGGGGTGAAGACGTTGTTCGCCGAGATCGCGACATCCGTCGCCGTGGAGCCGGTGTTCCAGTAGCCGAACACCCCCGTGACCTCGAGCCGGGTCGGCGAGATCCGCACGCAGTCGAGCGTCGGCACGATGACCGCCGTCGACGTCTGCGCTTGCGCCGTGGGACTCGTCGCCGCCGCCAGGGCGACGAGCGACGCTGCGACGGCGACCCCCCGACCGATCATGGCGAGGATGCTGCCAGATCGTCCCCTCGCGGTGAACCCTTCCTGCGCGCGCTGCGAAGAGCCCCGTGAATGGACGTGCGCGACCGTGAGGAGGCGCAGCTGCTGGCCCAGGTCGCCGCCGGTGACCGCGGGGAGCCGCTCGTCGCCCTCTACCGCTCCTACGCGGGCCGGATCCACCGGCTGGGCCTGCGCACGCTCGGCGACCCCGGACAGGCGGAGGACCTGGTGCAGGAGACGTTCGTGCGGCTGTGGCAGAGCGCCCCGCGGTTCGACGCGGGGCGCGGCAGCGTGCGCGCGTTCGTCTTCACGCTCGCCCAGCGGGCCGCGGTAGACCAGCTGCGCCGCGCGAGCGTCCGGCCGCGGCTCGTGGCGGCCGCGCAGGACGGCAGCGTCCCCGAGCCGGTCGACCCGGTCGGCGGCGAGGAGCTCGTCGAGCGCGTCGCGCAGGAGTTCACCGTCCGCGAGGCGGTGCAGCGCCTCTCCCCCAAGCATCGGGAGGTCGTCGAGCTGACGTTCGACGAGGACCTCTCCGACGCGCAGATCGCCGACCGGCTCGGCGTCCCGGTGGGCACGGTGCGCAGCCGCACCTACTACGCGCTGCGCGCGCTGCGGCTCGACCTCGAGGAGCGTGGTCTCGTTGGCTGACCGGTTGCCCCGCACGCCCGATCTGGCGGCGCACGTCCTCGGGCGTCTGGACGGGCCGCGCGCGACCGCGGTCGAGCGGCGCCTGGCGGCGTCGGCGTGCCTGCGCGTGGAGGCGCAGGAGCTGCAGGAGGTGGCGCGGATGCTCGAGGGCACGGTGCCCTCGGCGCTGCCCGCCGATCTCGAGGCCCGCGTGCTCGCCGCGGTCGCCGCCACCCCGCAGGCGGGCGTCCCGTCCCCGACCGCCGATCCGGCCGCGCCCGTCGACGAGCTCGCGGCGCGCCGCGCGGCCACGACGGCGCCCGCGCCTGCCGCCCGCCGCCGGCGGCGCGCCGGACTCGCGGCCGCGGCGGCCTGCGCGGCCGTGGCGCTGGCCGCGGTCCTGCTCGGCCGCGGCGGGGACGACGCGACGCCGCCCCTCCCGGTCGAGCTGCGCGCCCAGCTGCGTCCTGCCGCGGGCGGCCCGCTCTCCGCGGACCTCGTCGTGCGGCGCGGCGAGACCGGCCGGGTCGTGACGCTGCGCTCCTCGACGCTCCCGGCGCTGCCGAAGGGCGTCTACTACGAGCTGTGGTTCGTCGGGCCGGATGACCGGCCGGGAGCGCCGCAGCGGATCTCCGCCGGGACGTTCCACCCCGACGCGGCCGGGGCGTCGGACGTGACGTTCCACGCCGCCGTCGACCCGGCGGTCTACCCGGGCGTCGCGATCACGCGGGAGCCGGGCGACGGCAACCCGTCGCCGTCCGGCCCGGACCTCGTCCGCACGAACTAGGCGGTGGTCTCCGCGCCCTCGGCGCGGAGGATCTCCTGGAGGGCGGCGGCGCCGACCTCGAGCTGCTCGGCGGTCGGCTCGCGGGTGCCGAGGACGCGCTGCAGCTCGTGCCCGGGCCGGCGCAGCGCGCGGGTGACCGCGGAGTCGGCGTGCTTCTCGCTCCACACGAACACCTCGACGGCGACCCCGAGCGAGGCGAGCGAGAGCGCCGCCCCGTGCGCCGGGGTGGGTCGTTCCACGAGCCGGCGCAGCAGCGCGCCGCCCGCGACGTTCGCGGTCAGCAGCGGCGCCATCAGGTGGCTGCCGCAGCGGTCGTGCTCCTTGGCCGCCTCGGCGGCGTCCGCGCCGTCGCCCTGCTCGTAGGCGGCGATCGCCTTGTGCTCGACGCCGTGGTAGGCGGCGAGGTCGCCGCTGCGCAGGGCCAGCAGCGACGGGGCGAGCGACAGGACCGCGACCGCGGCCTCCCCGCCCGTGCCCGGCAGGCGCTTGCGCACGAGCTGGCCGGCGAGCGCGGTGGCCCCCATCGCGGCGACGGTCGACGCGCTCTGGAACGGGAGCTTGGCGTCGGGCAGCGCGCGCTTGACGAGCGGGATGACGAGCATCGCCTCGCCGAGCTTCACGACGCCGCGCGCGCCCGGGACGTCCTCGACGCGGCCGCGCAGGCGCGGCTTGCGCCCGGACGCGACGCCGATCGTCCCGTCGGCCCGGCGGATCGCCGCCGACCACGCGGTCGGCCCGTGCACGAGCAGCCCGTTGCCGAGCGCCATCCCGCCGAGGCGGAGCTTCTCCGGGGTCGCGCTCATCCGAGGCGCTCCCGGACGATGTCGGCGTAGCAGCGCGTGGCGTACCCGAGGTCGCGTACGTCGATCCGCTCGTCCTTGGAGTGGATCAGCGGCGCGGTCTCGAACAGGGTCATGTGGCGGTGCGGGAAGAACCCGTAGGCGACGCAGTCGGGGAACGTCGAGCGCCAGGTGCGCGAGTCGGTGAACCCGGGGAGGATCGTCGGGATGACGCGGGTGCCGGGGTCCTCGCGCTCGACCCAGGCGCGGATCGCGTCCATCAGCGGCGTGTCGTCCGGGGAGGAGTTGCCCGGCACCTGCTCGGTGAACTCCAGGCGGTAGCCCTCGCCGCCGAGCAGCTCGTGGACGCGCCGGAGGGTCTGCTCGGCGCCGAGCCCCGGAGGGACCCGGCAGTCGACGCGGATCTCCGCACGGCTCGGGATCACGTTGATCTTCTCGCTGGCGCGCGCCTTGGTCGGGGCGAGCGTCACGCCGAGCATCGGCTCGACGAGCATCGCCAGCACCGGGTCCGTGGCCCGCAGCGTCTCCAGCGAGGCGGTCGGGTCGTCCCCGTCGACCGGCAGGCCGAGCCCGGCGAGCATCGCGCGCGGCCCCTCGGTGAGGTCGAACGCGGGCTGGGCCTCGGCCATCCGCGCGAGCAGCGGCGCGACCTTCAGCAGCGCGTTGTCGCCGATCCGCGGGATCGACGCGTGCCCGGCGACGCCGTCGGTGATGAGGTCGAAGCGGAAGACGCCCTTCTCGGCGACGCAGACGCCGAGGTGCCGGGTGCCGTCGTAGGGGATGACCGGTCCGGCGCCCTCGTTGAGCAGCTCGTCGGCGTACACGAGCTCGGGGTGGTGCTCGCAGATCCACACGGCGCCCTCGGCGCCGCCGACCTCCTCGTCGACCACGACGACGACCTTCAGCGTGCCGCGGGCGGGCCGCCAGCCGGACCGGGCGAGCGCGACCGCGGCGGTCACCTCGGCCGCGGTCTGGGACTTCATGTCCAGGGCGCCGCGACCCCAGAGCATGCCGTCCTCGTCGACGTCCCCGGACCACGGGTCGCGCTGCCACTCGGCCGGGTTGGCGAGCACGGTGTCCATGTGGGAGAGCAGGCAGAGCGTCGGGCCGTCCTGGGCGCCGCGCAGGGTGGCGACGAGGTTCGGCCGGTCCTCCAGGCGCCCGACGAGCGTGACCTCGAAGCCGGCGTCCTGCAGGAGCCGGGCGGTGTGCTCCTGTGCCGCGCGCTCGGCGCCCGGCGGGTTCACCGTGTTGAACCGGATCAGCGTCTGGAGCAGCGTGGTCGCCTCCTGCTGCAGCTGCTCGGCGGCGGGTGAGGTCTGGGCGTCGGGCATCGCCGTCGATGCTACCCCCGCCGACCGGGCGTCCCGACCGTTCACACGCCCGTCACGTCGCGGGCGCCGCCTCTGGGACGATCCCGGGATGCCGGAGGTGCCGCTCTCGACCGTCCTGCGCGAGTGGGGACGGCTGGGCTGCATCGGCTTCGGCGGACCCCCGGCGCACGTCGCGCTGCTGCGCGAGCTGTGCGTGGAGCGCAGGCGCTGGATCGACGACGAGACGTTCACCGACGCGAACGCCGCGTGCGGCCTGCTGCCCGGGCCCGCCTCGACGCAGCTGGCGATCTTCTGCGCGCACCGGGTCGCCGGGTTGCGCGGCGCGGTCGTCGGCGGCCTGGCGTTCATCGTCCCGGGGCTGCTGCTGCTGATCGGGCTGATCGCGGTGTCGCTGCAGGACGCGCCGCCCGACTGGGTCCGTGGCGTGTCGGCGGCGGCGGGCGGGGCGGTCGTCGCCGTCGTGCTGGACGCGGCCTGGGGCCTCGCGCGCGGCTCCGTCGCGGGGCTGCGCGGCGCGGCGCTCGCGCGCGGGATCGCCTACGTGGCCGTGGCCGCGGTGGCGACCGTGGTGGTCGGTCCGTGGGTCGTGCTCGTGCTGCTGGGCTGCGGGCTCGTGGAGCTGACGTGGCGGCGCGGCCTGGCGGGCGGCGGCGCTGCGTCGGTCGCCCTGCCGGGCCTCGCCGCGCTGGCGGTGACGACCGGGGCGGGCGCGCTGCCGGCGCTCGCGTGGACGGCGCTGAAGGTCGGGGCGCTCTCCTACGGGGGCGGGTTCGTGATCGTGCCGCTGATGCAGGCGGACGCGGTCGACGCGTACGGCTGGATGACCGACGCCGAGTTCCTCAACGCGGTGGCGATCGGGCAGCTGACGCCCGGCCCGGTGGTGCAGACCGTGGCGGGCGTCGGCTACGCGGCGGCCGGCGTCGGCGGGGCGCTCTTCGCCGCGGCGGTCGCGTTCGCGCCGTCGTTCCTCGCGGTGGCGCTCGGCGGCGCCCGCTTCGAGCGGCTGCGCGGCAACGCGTCGGCGCGGGCGTTCCTCGACGGCGCGGGACCGGCGGCGATCGGGGCGATCCTCGGGGCCGGGGTGCCGCTCGCCGGGGCGCTCGAGGAGCCGTGGCAGTGGGCGGTCGCCGCAGCGGCCGCGATCGGGCTGCTCGTCCTGCGCCAGGGCGTGGTCCGGGTGCTGCTCGGCGCCGCGGCCGTCGGTGCCGTGCTGGGGCTCGCGGGCGGGCCGCTGCCGGCGCTCTGAGGCGCGAGGCGTCCGGGCGGCGCGCCACCATCGGCCCCGTGGACCAGCTGTTCGCACCCGAACCGACCCCGGAGGAGCCGCCGCCGTCCCGCGACGCGCCGCTCGCCGCGCGCCTGCGCCCGCGCACGATCGCCGACGTCGTCGGGCAGGACCACCTGCTCGCCCCCGGCAGCGCGCTGCGCACCGCGATCGAGACCGGGCGCCCGCACTCGATGCTCCTCTACGGTCCACCGGGCACGGGCAAGACGACGCTCGCGCGCATCGTCGCGCGCGCGGCCAGCGCCGCGTTCGAGGAGCTCAGTGCCGTCGAGGCGGGTCGCGCCGAGGTCCGGGCGGTGATGGCGCGCGCGACCGAGCGGCGCCGCGGCGGCCAGCCGACCGTCTTCTTCCTCGACGAGATCCACCGGTTCAACAAGGGCCAGCAGGACGCGCTGCTGCCGGCGGTCGAGGACGGGCTCGTCACGCTCATCGGCGCCACGACCGAGAACCCGAGCTTCGAGGTCAACGCGGCGCTGCTCTCGCGGACCCGCCTGTACGAGCTGCAGGCGCTCACCGCCGACGGCGTGCGCGTGCTGCTCGACCGGGCGGTCGAGCGCGGGGAGGTCCCGCTGCCCGCCGACGACGGGGCGCTCGCGTTCCTGGCCGACCGCTGCGGCGGCGACGCGCGGACCGCCCTCGGCGCCCTCGAGCTCGCCGCGGTGACGGCGGCCAGCTCCGGCGCGCCGAGCGTCTCGCTGGCGCACGCCGAGGACGCGCTGCAGCGCCGCGCGATCCGGTTCGACAAGGCGGGCGACCAGCACTACGACACGATCAGCGCCTGGATCAAGGCCACTCGGGCGTCGGATCCCGACGCGTCGCTCTACTACCTCGCGGTGATGCTCGAGGCCGGCGAGGATCCGCGGTTCATCGCGCGGCGCATGGTCATCCTCGCCAGCGAGGACATCGGCCTCGCCGATCCGACCGCGCTGCCGGTGGCGGTCGCCGCGATGCAGGCCGCGCACCTCGTCGGCATGCCCGAGGCCCACTACCCGCTCGCGCAGGCCGCGGTGCACCTGGCGCTGAGCCCGAAGTCGCACGCGGTCGGGGCCGCCCTGCACGCCGCCCGTGCCCACGTGCGCGAGCACGGCGCGGCGCCGCCCCCCGCCTACCTGCGGTCGGCGAGCCGCCGCGAGCCCGGCTACGACTACCCGCACGACCGGCCCGGTCACCTCACGCCGCAGGACGTGCGCCCGGAGGCGATCCGGGGGCTGCGGTTCTACGAGCCGGACGACATGGAACCGCGCCACCGCCAGCGCGTGGAGGACCTGCGGCGCGCCCGCGGACTGCCCTGAATGACCGTGTGAGGTGGGTCACACGTCCAGGATCTTCACGGTCCGCACACGGGATTCATCCGTTCTGACGAGAAGATCCTGCAGTGCGGCTCGACGCCACCACATCCCTTCCCGACGGCACCCGCGTGCGCCTGCGCCTCCCGCACGCGGCGGACCGTCCGCGGCTGGGCGACCTGCTCGGCCGGCTGGGGCTCGCGCACGACGAGCTCGACCTCGCCCGCGAGCTGCGGTTCGATCCGCGGGCCCGCACCGTCGTCTGCGCGATCGTCTGGGACGGCAGCGACCAGCTGCTCGCCGGCTGGGCGGGCGCCGACCGCGGGCAGGCCGCCCCGGACCTGCTGCTGGCCGACGAGACGCTCGCCCCCGGCGTGCGCGCCCTGCTGCTCGACGCGCTCGCGCAGCGCGCCAGCGCCGCGGCCTGACGCGAGGCCCGCGCGCCGCGCGGCCGGGCTGCCAGAATCGCGCCATGGCCGACGCCAGCACCGCCGCCCCCGACGCCGCGACCGTCCTGGAGGCCCACAGCCCCGCGACCGGTGAGGTCCTCGGGTCCGTGACGACGACGCGGCCGCGGGACGTCGCCGAGGTCGTCCGCGGAGCGGCCGCGGTCCAGCGGCTCTGGGCGCAGCTGCGCATCCGCGACCGCGCCCGCTACATGGAGCGCGCCGCGCAGGCGGTGATCGACGAGACCGCGGAGATCGCCGAGCTGCTGTGCCGGGAGCAGGGCCGTCCGCGTGCCGAGGTCGAGCTGATGGAGATCCTCCCGGCGGTCGAGACGCTCCAGTGGCTCGCCGAGGCGGGCCCGAAGATCCTCGCCGGCGAGAAGGCGCACGTCTCGCGCGTGCTGCGCCCGCTCACGCGGGCCCGCTGGTCCTACGAGCCGCTGGGCGTCGTGGGCGTGATCGGGCCGGCGACCGAGCCGTTCGCCACCCCGCTGGGCGACGTCGCCGTCGCCCTGATGGCGGGCAACGGCGTCGTGCTCAAGCCGTCCCCGCACGCGTGCCTGGCGGGCGAGCGGATCGCGCGCGTGTTCGCACGTGCCGGTCTGCCGGAGGGACTGCTGCGGATCGCGCACGGTCACGCCGACGTCGGGGGCGCGCTCGTCGACGCGCCGGTCGCGCAGATCCGCTTCACCGGCTCGCTGCTCGCGGGTCGCGACGTCAACGAGGCGTGCGCGCGCGGCCTGAAGCGCAGCGTGCTCGAGCTCGGCGGCAAGGACGCGGCGATCGTCTGCGCGGACGCGAACGTCGACCGGGCGGCGCACGGCGCGGTCTGGGGCGCGTTCGCGAACGCCGGCCAGTCGGGGGGCAGCATCGAGCGGGTGTTCGTCCTGCGCGAGGTCGCCGACCGGTTCCTGCGCGGCGTGCTCGACGCGACCGCCGCGCTGCGGGTCGGCGACCCGCGCGACCACGCCACGCAGATCGGTCCGCTCGTCGGCGGGGAGCGCGCCGCCCGCGTGCGGGAGCTGCTCGAGGACGCGGTCGGCTCCGGCGCGACGCTCCACACCGGCGGCAGCGCCGCCGTCGAGGGCCTCAGCGGCGCGTTCGTCGCTCCCGCGGTCCTCACGGGCGTGACGCCGCAGATGCGGATGTGGCGCGAGGAGGTCCCCGGACCGGTGCTGTCGATCACCGTCGTCGACAGCGAGGAGGAGGCGATCGCGGGCGCCAACGACTGCGATCTCGGCCTCGGCGCCTCGGTCTGGACCGCCGACAAGTACAAGGGCCAGCGGATCGCGCGGCAGCTGCGCGTCGGCATGGTCTGGATGAACGACCACCTCGTCGCGCGCAGCGCCCCGCAGATCCCGTGGGGTGGGGTGCAGGGGTCGGGCATCGGCCGCGCGCGCGGCGCGATCGCGCTGCGCACCTGCGCCGAGCCGAAGGTCGTCACCTGGGACCCGCCGCGCGGCCGGCCGTTCTTCTGGTTCCCCTACGACGAGCAGGTCGCGCGCGCGGCCCGGGCGATCGCCGAGGCCCGCTCGCGCCGCGAGCCCGACCGGGACCGCGCGCTGCGCCAGGGCGCGCTGCCCGCCGGTCGCGTGGCGCTGCGGGTCGCCCGCACGCTGCGCAACCGCTGAGCGGGCGGCCGCCCGTCAGCCCGGGACGGTGAAGCGCACGCCCGGTGCGCGCCGCACGCCGACCACCCCGGTCCGCGAGACGCCGGCGACGGTCGCGACGTGGCGGCCGGGCGGGATCCGCAGGTACCCGGTGTACGTCCGCGGCACGGTCGCGCGCAGCTTGCCGTCGACGTAGAGCCGGTAGCGGGGAACCTCGGACGGCGACTGCCGGGCGTACCAGACGAACTGCACGCGCCGCACGCCGCGCACGTCCCGGACCCGGACGAACAGGTTGCGGGGCGCGAGCGGCCGGGCGCCCCGCGCCCGGTCCGCTGCGCCGGGCCGCGTGGTGGAACCCCCGCTGCCGGTGGTGGTGCCCGCGCCCTGCACCGTGGACGAGCCGCGCTGCTGCTGCGGCGCGACCTGGTCGGCGCCGGGGCCGCAGGAGCGGTCGGGCCGCTGGACCTTGGGCTGGTCGGTCCCGATCGTGGCGTAGTTCACGGTCAGCACCCGGAACCGCTCGGTCGGGATCGTCTGGAGCGCGTCGCCGTCGATGCCGAGCGTCGACCAGGCGGGCGCGCTGCCGCGCTGCGGGCGCAGGTAGAAGGCGAACGCGCCGGAGAGGTCGCGCAGGTACGCCCCGTAGACCTGGAGGGTGCGCGCCAGGACCCGGGGACCGGGCGGCAGCGTGCTGACGTCGAGCAGGGGGTCGAGCTGGATCCGCGCGCCCTCCGGCAGGCCGCCGCGGACGTTGCCGTCGCTGCCGAGGGCCGGGTAGACCCAGCAGCGCCCGTCGATGTTGGGCGCCCCGAACTGGAGCGCGTGCGGGATCAGGTAGCTGCCGTCGGCGATCGCGGCCTGGACCTCGTCGGTGGAGATCGCCTGGCTGAGCGGCAGGTGCGAGCCGGTGGCGCTGCCGCCACCGAGCGCGACGTTCTGGTGCCCGTCGCCCGCGAGCGAGAACTGGCCCGCCCCGCCGGCGCGCCAGGTGCCGTCGCCGTTGTCGTGGGCGTTGATGAGGTTCCACTCGAGGCCGCGCGCGCGGTCGACGAACGCGATGTGCCCGTCCTCGCTGGGGTCCGGGATCGCGCCGTCGGGGATCGGGACCTTCACCCGGTCCTCGTACTTCGTCTCGCCCGTGCCGGTGTAGGCGCCGCAGAAGCGGCAGCGCACCAGCCGCTCGGGCGTGCTGGAGGTGACGTCGTAGACGGGCGGGGCGAACAGGTTCGTCGGCCCGTTCACGTACGGGTAGCGGCTGGCGTTGCGCATCCCGGCGACCCAGTCGCCGCTGCGCGGGTCCGTCGTCGCGTCCCCGGCGATCGGCGTCGTGAAGAACGCCTTGCCCCCGTCGTAGTCACGGGCCTGCGCCGGTGCTGCGCCGAGCAGCAGTCCGACCACGACCCCGAGCATCCAGTGCCCCCGCACATCCATCCGACCAAGTTCTAGAGACGGCGACCGAGAGTCGCCAGGGTCATTCGACGTAGGTCAGGCTGCGGCGGCCTGCCGAGCGCTCGGCACGAGCCGCAGCCTGTCGGGCAGCAGCGGCACGACGACCCGCTTCGCGTACTCGGCGCCGCCGCGCAGCGCGACCGCCCGGGCGGGATCCCAGCGCAGGCCGTACATCTTGCGGATGCGCGGCGGAAGCCAGCCGACGGTCACCTGGTTGGCCAGCTCGACGACCGGACGCAGCGCCAGCGGCACGGGCGGGTTGAGCACGATCTGGATGCCGAGCTCGCGCGCCTGCGGCGTCACGTGCAGCTCGTCGGAGGCGAGCATCCGCGCCATGTAGTCGTCGAAGTCGTCGATCGTGCGCGGCATCGCCTTGTACGGGATGCCGAAGCACTTGCCGATCACCCGGTAGTCCTGCCAGTACGCCTCGCGCTCGGCGTCGTCGAGCGAGCGCACGCAGCGCTCGTAGACGAGCAGGGCGGAGTCGACGAGCGACGCGAGGATCCAGAACAGCAGCTCGGGATCGTCGGCCCGGTACGGCGTGCCGGCAGGGAACGGGCCGGCGGCGTGCGGGATCTCGCCGGACGCCGCGCGGTGCATGGCGCGGACGCGCTTGAGCATCGCGTCGGCGCGCGGGCGCGGACCCCAGGCGATGGTGTCGAGCACCAGGCCGGCGCGCCGCAGGCGCTCGTACGGCTCGTCGAGCGAGCCGGTCGACATGAAGAAGCCCTCGAACGCGACCGGATGGGCGGCCATCAGCAGCAGCGACCGGCCGCCGCACAGCGCGACGGTCTGCTCGCGGTGGACGCGCCGGATCATCGCGTCGTCGTCGAAGTACCGCTCCTTGGAGGCAGGACGAGTCATCTCTGAGGCATACGTGGGAGTACCTTTGATCGACCATGCCTGCTGCCGCCTATGCCGGGAAGGAGTGCGTCTGCCAGTTCAAGCGCGGGATCTGTGACCAGACCTGCGTGAAGGACATGCTGCAGACGCCCTTCTACATCGCGTGCCTGAAGCTGAAGGGCCGCCGCTGCCTCGTGATCGGGGGTGGCGCCATGGGGCTGGAGAAGACCGAGGGCCTGCTGGCCTGCGACGGCGACGTCACGGTCATCGCCCCCGACGCGGGCCCCGAGCTCGAGGAGCTCGCCCGCGAGGGCTCGATCCGCTGGGAGCAGCGCGAGTACGCCGGGCCGGAGGACCTCGAGGGCATCTTCATGGTCATCGCGTGCACCGACGACACCGACGTGAACATCCGCATCTACGACGACGCGGAGCGCCGCGCCATGCTCGTGAACATCGTCGACGTCCCGCCGCTGTGCAACTTCATCCTCCCCGCGCTGGTGCGGATGGGTCCGCTGGCGATCGCCATCTCCACTGCGGGCGCGTCGCCCGCGCTGGCGAAGCGGATGAAGCGCGAGATCGGCGAGCTGTTCGGCACCGAGTACGAGACGCTGGCGATCATGCTCAACGACGTGCGCGGCTGGGCGAAGGGCACGCTGCCCACCTACCAGGACCGCAAGGCGTTCTTCGAGTCGATCGTCAACGGGGACCCGGACCCGATTGCGCTGCTGCGCGCCGGGGACAGCGCCGGCGTGCACGCGCTGATCGCGGACGCGCAGCGCGCGCACGCGCCGCAGGCCGCGTGAGCGGCGAGCTGACGCATCTCGACGCCGATGGCACCGCCCGCATGGTGGACGTCGGCGCCAAGCCGGTGACCGCGCGCACGGCGGTCGCCCGCGCCACGGTGCGGATGGGCGCGCAGACGGCTGCGCGCGTCGCGGCCGGGGACGCGCCGAAGGGCGACGTGCTCGGCGTCGCGCGGATCGCGGGAATCCAGGCCGCCAAGCGCACCGGCGAGCTGATCCCGCTGTGCCATCCGATCGGGCTCGACCACGTCGAGGTCGACGGGGTCATCGACGCCGCCGCGGGCACGATCGTGCTCACGGGCACCGCGTCGGTCACCGCGCGCACCGGTGTCGAGATGGAGGCGATGACCGCGGTCAGCGTCGCGGCGCTCACCGTGTACGACATGGTCAAGGGGCTCGACAAGGGCGTCGAGATCACCGAGGTCGTGCTGCTGGAGAAGTCCGGTGGGCGCAGCGGCCACTGGGTGCGCTCGTGACCGGTCCTCCGCACGACCCCGCCCGCCCCGCCCGCTCTACGCTCCGTCACGCATGCGGACCGCCGTGATCACCGTCTCCACGTCCGTCGCCGCCGCCCGCGGCGAGGACGTCGGCGGCCCGCACCTGGCACACCTCGCCGAACAGGCGGGCGCCGACGTGGCGGCCATGGAGGTCCTCCCGGACGACGCCGCGCTGATCGAGGACCGGCTGCACCACTACGCCGACGCGGGGTTCGCGCTCGTCCTGACCACCGGGGGGACGGGGCTGACGCCCGACGACGTCACCCCGGAGGCGACCCGCGCGGCGCTCGACCGCGAGGTGCCCGGGATCGCCGAGGCGCTGCGCGCGGAGTCGCTGCGCCACACGCCGATGGGGATGCTGTCGCGCGGGGTCAGCGGGCTCGTCGGCGGGACGCTCGTCGTGAACCTGCCGGGCAGCCCGAAGGCGCTGGACGAGCTGTTCCCCGTGATCGCCCCGGTCCTGCGCCATGCCGTCGCCACGGCGCAGCGGCAGGGCGGCCGTCGCGCCGGCGGCCACCACGATGCCGACTGACGCCGTCGTCCTGCGCGGGCTCGTCCGCCGGTTCGGCGAGCGCGTGGTGCTCGACGACCTGACGCTCGCGGTCCCGGCGGGCGCCTCGCTCGTGGTGTTCGGTCCCAACGGCGCGGGCAAGTCGACGCTGCTGCGGGTCCTCGCCACCCTGCTGCGCCCGCACCGCGGCGTGGTCGAGCTGCTCGGCGAGGCGCTGCCCGACCGGGCGTGGGCGGTCCGCTCGCGCGTCGGCCTGCTGACCCACGAGCCGCTGCTGTACCGGGACCTGAGCGCGCGCGAGAACCTGCGCTTCCACGCGCGCCTGCACGGGGTCGGCGACGACCGCATCGAGGAGCTCCTGGAGGCGGTGAAGCTCCGCGTGCGCGCGAACGACCCGGTGCACACCTACTCGCGGGGCATGGTGCAGCGCGCGGCGGTCTGCCGGGCGGTGCTGCACGACCCGGAGATCCTGCTGCTCGACGAGCCGCTGTCGAACCTCGACCCGGCGGCGATCGAGCTCGTCGAGCCGCTGATCGGCCGCGCGTCGGGCCGCACGCGGATCGTCACGAGCCACGACCCGGCGGGCGGACTGGCGGACGGCGACCTCGCGCTCGGCCTGCGCCGCGGCAAGCAGGTGCTGCTGCGGCCGGCCGCCGAGGTGTCCGTCGACGAGATCGGGGAGCTGTACCGGTGAGCGCGACGACCGGCCGCACCACCCCGAGCCGCGCGGCGGTCGCCGCCCTGCTGCGCAAGGAGCTGCTGCTCGAGCGCAAGGTCCCGCAGGTCGTGCCGGCCATGGGCCTCTTCAGCATCACGACGTTCGTGATCTTCCACTTCGGCCTGGACCAGCGCACGGTCGAGGGGCCGCTGGCGGCGGGCGTGCTGAGCGTGACGCTGCTGTTCGCCGCGATGCTCGGCGCCAACCGCCTGTTCGTCTCCGACAAGGAGGAGGGCGGCTTCGACGCGCTGCTGCTCGCCCCGGTCGACCGCACGTCGCTGTTCGTCGCGAAGGTCCTGAGCTTCCTCGCGTTCCTCGTCGTGCTCGAGGTCGTGATGCTCCCGGCGTTCGCCGTGCTGCTGCTGGGCCCGACCCCGGACGCCGGCGAGTGGCTGCGGCTGGTCGGGATGCTGGCGCTCGCCGACCTGGGGATCGCGATCATCGGCGCGCTCGTCGGCGCGCTGTCGATCCAGACGCGGGCGCGCGACCTGATCCTGCCGCTGATCGCCCTGCCGCTGCTCGTGCCGGTGATCATCTGCCTGGCGAACGGCATCGCGCCGCTCCTGGCCCAGGAGGGCGCGATGGCGGTTGCGGGCCGGTGGCCTGCGGTCCTCGCGCTCTATGATCTGATCTTCGGGCTCCTCGCCTACGCCGTGTTCGACTTCCTGCTCGACGACTAGAGGTCCCGCCAACCATGTACGGCACCCGACTCCGCCCTCTGTCGATCGCCACCCTCGTCGCCCTGATCGGGGCGTTTGCGCTGGCCGGCTGGTACGCGCCGATGGCCGCGGCCGAGGGGATCTCGCAGAAGATCATCTACGTCCACGTCCCGCTGGCGATCGTGACGCTGCTCGGCTTCATCTTCGGCGGCGTCATGGCGATCAAGCACCTGCGCACGCGCGACCCCCGGTACGACCTGAAGAGCTACACGGCGATCCACCTGTCGCTGATCTTCGGGACCGGCGCGCTGATCACCGGGATGATCTGGGCGAACGCCGCCTGGGGCGTCTGGTGGGAGTGGCGCGAGGCGACGCTCGTGAGCTTCCTGATCGTCTTCCTGCTGTTCTGCACCTACCAGCCGATGCGGTTCTCGATCGAGGACCCGGAGCGTCAGGCGCGGTACGCGTCGGTGTTCGCGATCACCGCGGGCGCCTTCGTGCCGGTGAACTTCCTCGCGGTGCGGCTCGCGGACGCGTACATCCATCCGCGGGTCCTGACGACGTCGGGCAGCGGCCTGACGCCGGAGATGAACGTCGCGTTCCTCGCGGGGATCCTCGCGATCGGGATGCTCTACGTCTTCCTGTGGCGGTTCGAGCTGACCGCCAAGAACACGCGCTTCCGGCTGCGCGCGCTCAAGCGCAAGCTCGGGGACGACGAGGTGGCCTACGGGCGCTCCGCCGCTCCGCGCCACTTCGATGCCCCGGAGGCCGCGTCGTGACCGAGACGCTCCCCGACAAGGGCGGCTACGTCGTCGCCGCCTATCTCGTCCTGCTGCTCCTGCTGCTGATCTACATCGGGATCATGGCGCTGCGGATCAGCCGGATGGAGCGCGAGCTCGTCGAGCTGCACGAGATCGTCGACCGCCAGAAGGAGGAGCTCGCCGCGCGCGAGCCCTCCGAGGTCGGCTCGTGAGCGAGCTGCTCGCTCTCGGGGTCTCGTACAAGACGGCCCCGGTCGCGCTGCGCGAGCGGCTCGCGCTGACCGACGGCGCGGCCGAGCGGTTCGTGCAGGAGCTCGTCGAGGGCGGCGACGTCGCCGAGGCCGTCGCGATCTCCACGTGCAACCGCACCGAGTTCTACCTCGTGGTCAGCGACGCGGTCGCCGCCGAGGTGGCGCTGCTCTCGCAGATCGCGCGGCGCAGCGGCATGCGACCGACCGAGCTGTCGAGCGTCGTCTACGCCCCGCGCAACTGCGACGCGGCCCGCCACCTGTTCCGCGTGACCAGCGGCCTCGAGTCGATGATCGTCGGCGAGCACGAGGTGCAGGGCCAGGTCAAGCGCGCCTACGAGACCGCGCTCGCCGCCGGCACCACCGGTCCGCTGACCAACCGCCTCTTCACCGCGGCGCTGCAGACCGGCAAGCGCGTGCGCAACGAGACCGAGATCGGCGTGGCGCGCACGAGCGTGTCGAGCGTCGCGGTCGACCTCGCGCAGGAGGTCGTCGGCGAGCTCGCGTCGCGCGACGTCGTGATCATCGGCGCGGGCGAGACGAGCGAGCTCACCGCCCGGGCGTTCGCCGAGCACGGGGTCTCCGCGATGTTCGTCGCGAACCGTCGCGCCGACCGGGCGCGCGCGCTGGCCGAGCGGATCGGCGGCAGCGTCGTGCCGCTGCACGACCTGCCCGCGCAGATGGAGTCGGCGGACGTCGTCGTCTCCTCGACCTCCTCGCCGCACCCGATCGTCGGCGTCGACGAGCTCGAGCTCGTGATGGCCGCGCGTGACGGCCGGCCGCTCGTCCTCATCGACATCGCCGTCCCGCGCGACATCGAGGCCGCCTGCGCGGACCTGCCGGGCGTGACGCTGCTGGACATCGACGACCTCCAGCGGGTCGTCGCCGGCAACCTGCAGGGACGCGAGGGCGAACGCGACGACGCGATCGAGATCGTCGAGCAGGAGATCCGTCGCTTCGCGAGCTGGATGGGCCAGCTCGACGTGCTGCCGACGATCGCCGCGCTGCGCGAGCAGGCGAGCATCGTCGCCGAGCAGGTGCTGGCGGAGAACGCGGGCCGCTGGGAGACCGCCTCGCCGCGCGACCTCGCACGGGTCGACGCGATGGCCCGCGCCATCGTCCAGCGGGTGCTGCACGAGCCGACGCTGCGCATCAAGGCGCTGGCGGACGCCGACGTCGAGACGCCCGGGCACGGTCGCCTGGAGATCGTCCGTGAGCTGTTCGGCCTGGAGAGCGGCGCCCACGGGGGTCGTGACCAGGCCGCCCGGTCGACCGACGCCGAGGTCCGTCCGCTGCGCCGGCGCGCGGGCGACGGCTCCGCGGCGACGTGAGGATCGGCACCCGCGCGAGCCCGCTCGCGCTCGCGCAGGCGCACCACGTCGCGTCGCTGCTGGGCGGTGACGTCGAGCTCGTCGAGGTGACGACGACCGGGGACCGCGACCGGGCCGCGCCGGACAAGGAGAAGTGGGTCAAGGAGCTCGAGCTCGCGCTGCTGGACGGGCGCGTCGACGCGTGCGTGCACTCCGCCAAGGACGTCCCCACGACGTTGCCCGACGGTCTCGTGATCGCGGGCGTCCCGGCCCGCGAGGATCCGCGGGACGTCCTCTGCACGGCGCGCGGCGTCGTGGCGGGGACGGTCGAGGAGCTGCCGCCGGGCGCGCGGGTCGGCACGAGCAGCCTGCGCCGCGCCGCGCTGCTGCGTGCGGCGCGCCCGGACCTCGAGATCGTGGAGATCCGCGGCAACGTCGGGACGCGCCTGGCCCTGCTGGAGCGCGGCGACCTCGCGGCGATCGTGCTCGCCGCGGCCGGCCTGCGACGGCTCGGTCACGACCTCGACGCGGTCGGCACGCCGCTGCCCGCCCGGACGTTCGTGCCCGCCGCGGGCCAGGGCAGCCTGGCCCTGGAGTGCCGGGCCGACGACACGGCCACCCGCGCCGCCCTCGACGCGCTGAGCGACCGCGACGCGCACGACACGCTCGCCGCCGAGCGCGAGGCCGTCCGGACCCTCGGGGCGGACTGCCACAGCGCGGTCGGCGCCCGGGCGGTGCGTGGCGACGAGGACCGCCTGGAGCTGCACGGCTGGGTCGGCGCCCCCGACGGCAGCGCGGTCGTCACCGACGTGCTGCAGGCGGGGCCCGGCGAGCTGCCCGCCGACCTGGGCCGCCGGCTGGGCGAGCGCCTGCTCGCCGCCGGGGCCCGTGCCCTGCTGGACCAGACCCCGGAGGTCCTGTCGTGAGCGCCGCCGTCCCCGGCACCGCCTATCTCGTCGGCGCCGGTCCCGGCGACCGCGGCCTGATGACCGTGCGGGCGCTGGAGCTGCTGGAGAGCGCGGACGTCGTCCTCTTCGACAAACTCATCCCGGCGGACGCCCTGGACGGCTGCCGTCCGGACGCGGAGCTCGTCGACGTCGGCAAGATCGGCGGCGGCAAGCAGGTGCCCCAGGAGCACACCACCGCGCTGGTGGTGCAGCACGCGCTGGACGGCCGGTCGGTCGTGCGGCTGAAGGGCGGCGACCCGTTCGTCTTCGGGCGCGGCGGCGAGGAGGCCCAGGCGTGCCGGGCGGCCGGCGTGCCGTTCGAGGTGGTGCCGGCGGTGACCTCCGGCGTGGCGGCGCCCGCCTACGCGGGCATCCCGGTCACGCAGCGGCGTCTGGCGCCGGCGGTGGCGTTCGTGACCGGGCACGAGGACCCAGCCAAGCCGGAGACGCAGGTGGACTGGCCGGCGCTGGCGGCGTTCCCGGGCACGCTCGTCTTCTACATGGGCGTCAAGCAGCTGCCGCGCATCAGCGAGCAGCTGATCGCGGGCGGCCGGCCCGCCGAGCAGCCCGCCGCGATCGTCATGCGCGGCACCTTCGGCGACCAGCGGTCGCTCGTCGCGACGCTCGGGACGCTGCCGCAGCGCGCGGTGGAGGAGGGCATGCGCGCCCCGGCGATCACGGTGATCGGGGACGTCGCGGCGCTCGGGGACGAGCTCGCGTGGCTCGAGCAGGCGCGACCGCTGGCGGGTCGCACGATCGCCGTGACGCGCGCCCGCGCGCAGGCCAGCGCCCTGGCGGGTCGGCTGCGGGCGCTGGGCGCGACGGCGGTCGAGGCGCCCGCGATCCGGATCGAGCCGCTGCCGGTGACGGTGCCGGCGCTGCAGGAGTTCGACCTCGTCTGCGTGACGAGTCCCAACGGCGCGGCGCGGCTGCTGGAGAGCGTGCGGGACGCGCGCGCCCTGGCGGGCCCGCGGATCGCGGCGATCGGACCGGGGACCGCGCGGGCGCTACGCGCCGGCGGGATCGAGGCGGACGTCGTGCCGCCGCGGTCGATCGCCGAGTCGCTCGTGGAGGCGTTGCGCGAGGTGCCGGTCACGCGCGCGCTGATCGCGCGGGCGGAGGAGGCGCGGGACGTCCTGCCGGACGCGCTGCGCGAGCGCGGGGCGGAGGTCGAGATCCTGCCGCTGTACCGCACGGTCGCCGAGCCGCTGGACGACGCTGCGCGGACGGCCGCGCTGGACGCCGACTACATCACCTTCACGAGCGCGAGCAGCGTGCGGTTCTTCGTCGAGGCGGTCGGGGATGCCGCGCTCGTGGCGGGCTGCAGCGCGCGGCTGGCGTCGATCGGCCCGGTCACGTCGGAGGCGCTGCGGGCGCACGGGCTGACGCCGCACGTCGAGGCGACGCAGCACGATCCGGACGGGCTGATCGCGGCGCTCGTCGCGGATGCAGGCGCCGTTGCCGTTCCACCGCAGGGTGTCGCAGATCCCCCCGAATAATGACGCTGACGCGCCAGCTTGAGAAATCTGGGTGAGATCGGCCAACTGTGGGGTAAGAACCGTGTTGCAACGGATGGTCGGGGACCGCTGACCCCCTGACCATGTGCATCGCACTGCGGTCTTGGAACCTCCGCGCGTGCGTCATTTGCGGGATTTCAGCGGCCGCGTCTCGGGACTGGACCCTCGGGGCGCGGCCGCTCCCGCTGCTTGCGGGGCACGAACCCGGCGCGGCTAGGATCGGCTGCGCATGACGCTCCTCACCTTCCTCTCCGACTACGGCCTCGACGACGACTTCGTCGGCGTGTGCCACGGCGTGATCGCCCGCATCGCCCCGGACGTCCGCGTCATCGACGTGACGCACGGGATCCCGCGCCACGACGTCCGCACCGGCGCGCTGGTGCTGCGCCGCGCCCTGCCGTACTTCCCGCCCGGCGTGCACCTGGCGGTCGTCGACCCGGAGGTCGGCACCCAGCGTCGCGCGGTGGCGCTGCGCTGCGCCGACGAGGACCGGGTGCTCGTCGGGCCGGACAACGGGCTGCTGTCGCTCGCGGCGCAGCGCTTCGGCGGCGTGGTCGAGGCGGTCGACGTGACGCGGTCGCCGCACCGCCTGGAGGCCGCGGCCGCCACGTTCCACGGCCGTGACGTGTTCGCGCCCGTGGCCGCGGCGATCGCCGCCGGGGAGCCGCTCGCGGCCGCCGGGGAGCCGCTGGACGCCGACGAGATCCTGCTGATCGGCATGCCGCTGGCGATGGCCGACGGGGACGGGCTGGTGGCGCACGCGATCGCGTTCGATCGCTTCGGCAACGTGACGCTCGACGTCGAGCACGAGGAGCTGACGGGGTCGGGGCTGCGCCTGGGCACCCCGGTGCGCGTCAACGGCCGCGACGCCCGCTACGCGACGACGTTCGCCGACGTCGAGGCGGGCGGGCTGCTCGTCTACGAGGACGCGTACCGCACGCTCGCCCTGGCCGTGAACCGCGGCTCGGCCCGGGACGCGCTGGGGCTCGAGCTCGACGCCGAGGTCCGGATCTCACCGGCGTGACCGCGCTGGGGACCCCGCGGCTGCACCTGCGCGAGACCACCTCGACGAACGACCGCGCGCGCGAGCTGGCCGTCGCGGGCGCGCCGCACGGCACGCTCGTCACCGCCGGGGCGCAGAGCGCCGGGCGCGGCCGGCAGGGCCGCACCTGGTCGGCCCCGGCCGGGCACGCGCTGCTGATGAGCGTCGTCGTCCGCGGGGCGGGCGACCGCTTCGCGCTGCTGCCGCTGGCGGCGGCCGTGGCGGTGACCGACGTCGTCGGGGAGGCGGCGCGCATCAAGTGGCCCAACGACGTCCTGCTGCCCGGGGACGACACGGACGCGGGGCCGGGCCGGAAGGTCGCGGGGATCCTCTGCGAGGGGCGCCCGCAGGAGGGCTGGGCGATCATCGGGATCGGGCTGAACGTCGCGGTGCGGGTCGCGGACCTGCCACCGGAGCTGCACGCGACGGCGGCCTCGATGGAGCGCTCGCCGGGCGAGCTCGAGACGGTGCTCGCGTCCCTGCTGGACGCGCTCGACGCTGCGCTCGGACTGCCGTCCGATGCGCTGCTGGACCGCTGGCGCGCCCGCGACGGGCTCGCGGGTCGCGAGGTGCGCTGGGCGCAGGGGCACGGCATCGCCTCGGGGATCGACGGGCTCGGCCGGCTCGTCGTCGCCCTGCCGGGCGGCGGGCGCACCGCGCTGGACGCAGGTGAGGTCCACCTGGAGCGGTCGCGCTAGCCTCGAGGGATGAACCTCAAGAGCATGCTCGGGAAGGCCAAGAAGCAGGCCGACGCCGTGATCGAGAAGCGCGGCGGCCAGGAGGCCCTCAAGCAGGACCTCAACGAGCTCAAGGACATCGCCAAGAGCAAGGGCACGACGAAGGACAAGGCCAAGGCGGCCGCCGAGGCGCTCAAGCAGCCCGGCGGCGCGAAGCCGCGCTAGCCGTCGGTCGCGGCCGCGGCGGCTTCGGCCGCCTTGCGCGCGGCGTTGGCCTTGCGCGTGGCCGCGGCCTTCTTCGCGGCCTCGGAGCGCTTGCGGCGCAGCGCCTCGGCGTCCGCGTCGGCCGCGGGCGCGGCGGCCTTCGTCGCGCGCGCCTTCACGGGGGCCGGAGCGTCACCGTCGGTCTTCTTCGTCGCGCGCCTGCGGGTCGCAGAGGCCGGAGCGTCACCGTCGGTCGCCTTCGCCGCCGCCTTGCGGGCGCGGGCCGGGGCGTCACCGTCGGTCTTCTTCGTCGCGCGCTTGCGCGTCGCGGGGGCCGGCGCGTCGCCGTCGCTCGCCTTCGTCGCGGCCTTCCGGGCGGGGGCCGGGGCGTCGCCGTCGCTCGCCTGCGTCGCGCGCCTGCGCGACGCAGGGGCGGGCGCGTCCTCGCCGCCGGACGCGGCGGCCTTGCGCTTCGCCGTCGTGCGCGTCGCCGGCGTCTCGGCGGGGTCCGGCGACGAGGCGCCGGTCTCCGGCTCGGCCGCGTCCGCCTGCGCGGAGCTCTTCGCGCGGCGCCGCCGGGCGCGCTTGGACGTCGGGGCCTCCTCGGTCGCGGCGGGCGCCTCGGCGGCAGCGTCCTTGGCGGCGCCCTTGCGCCGGCGCGACCCGGACCGGCGCCGTGGCGTCGGCTGCTCGTCCTCGTCGGGCGTGATCGTGACCTTGCGCAGCGCGACCGGCCGCTGCACGACGGTCCCGTCCGCCGAGCGGTCGGGCTTCGGCGGCTCGACCTCGGGCTGCTCGTTGGTGACCTTCACGGGCCGCCGGGGCTGGCGCGAGCGCAGCGGCAGGCCGTCCGCGTCCTGGTCGCCGTCGGCGGCGGGCGCCTCGACGGGCGCGACGGGCTTCGCGCTGCGGCGGGCCTTCGGCAGCGTCGCGGCCGCGTCGGCGATCAGGTCGACGACGTCGGGCCCGGACTCGACGGTCGCCGCGGCGACCGCCTCGGGCGCCGCAGCCGCCTCCGCGCCGCCCGCACCCTTCTTCTTGCGGCGCCGCCGGCCGCGCTTGGCCTTGGGGAAGTTGCGCAGCAGCTCGCGCGACAGGGCGCTGGGCTTGCGCGACATCCGCGTCCGCGCGTCACGCAGCACCGACTCCGCCTCGGGCGTGTGGGCCACCGCAGCGGCGAGGATCGCGGCGCTCAGGCGGCGGTCCTTCGTCTTGGCGACCTGGACCAGCCGCCGCGCGTTGCGCGCGTGCGCACCACCGGCCGAGTTGACGAGCAGGCCGAGCAGCCGCTTCGTCTCCGGCCAGCGCTGGACGGCGTACTCCTCGTGCAGCTCGCGCGTGTACTCCGCCAGCCGCCAGATCCAGGCGTTGTTCTGGTCGCGACGGCCGATGCGCTTCTCGGTCAGCGCCTGCAGCAGCACCTTCGTGCCCTCGCGGCGCGCGTCGCGGGCCCAGGTGCCGACCTCGTCGTGCGCGACGTCGAACGCCTCCGGGTCGCGCGAGGCGGCGATCTCCTGCAGCGCGCGGATCCGCAGCTGCGAGGAGGCGTTGCGCTTGACCGTGTTGACGAGGAACTGGCGCTTGAGCTCGCCGGTGCGATCGAAGTGGAGCATCGCCCGGGCGCGGCGCCAGCCGCCGGACTGCACGCGCGCCCCGGCCAGCGCGGCCCACATGTGCTGCTCGCCCCACTCGAGGTGCTCGACGGCGATCCGCCAGAGCTCGCGCTCGAAGACCTCGTGGCGGCGGGCCTCCTCGGCGCACACGGGGATGACGCGGCGCTCGACGCGCACGCGCCGACCGCGGCCGCGGCGCACCGGGCCGACGACGATCGCGCCGCCGCGGTAGACGTCGCGGTCCAGCAGCGAGTGCAGGGTGACGACCGGGTCGTCGTGGCGGGTGGCGGGCGCGACGAAGTCGACGACGACCCCGGCCTCCTTGCCCGGATGGCGGCGCGTGACGCGGCCGACGCGCTGCTGGTAGATGCGCTTGGACGCGGTCGGCGCCAGGTGCATGCAGACGGTCGCGCGCGGGGAGTTCCAGCCCTCGGCGAGCAGCTGCGCGTTGACGAGGACGTCGATGTCCCCGCGCTCGTAGCGGGCGAGGATCTCGGCGAGGTCGCGCTTCTTCGTCTCGCCGGAGACCGCCTCGGCCTTGATGCCGGCGTCGCGGAAGGCCTCGGCGACGTTGGACGCGTGGCGCACGCCCGCCGCGTAGACGACCCCGGGGACGCCGTTGAAGCGCGTCTTGTAGAGGTCGGCGATCGCCATGTTGAACGGCAGCTGGTCCAGCAGCTCGGCGAGGAGGTCCTGGTCGAACTCGACGTCGACGTCGCCCTTGCGCAGCGGCACCTTCGCGATCGTCTTCACCCCGACGCCGGGCGGGATCCGCAGGCAGCGCAGCGGCGCGATGACGCCGCGGCGCGCGGCCTGCGCGAGGTCGAAGCGGGAGGTCTGCGTCGGGAAGAGGTCGGTGACGTGGCGGGCGATCAGCGCGCCCGTCGCGGTCATGCCGATGAAGACCGGGCCGGTCCACTCGCGGATCGCCTGCGAGGTCTTCTCGCCCAGCGCGGTGTGGGCCTCGTCGCAGATGACGACCGTGTAGGCGGGCGAGATGCGGCCCGCGTTGCGCACGAACCACTGATAGGTCTCGACCGTGACCGGCCCGTTTCCCGCCTCGACGCCGTCGCCCCCGAGCAGCGGCGGCGACTCGCGGTCGCCGTAGCCGCGGGTGCGCAGCTCGCCGAGGAACTGGTCGACGAGGTTGCGGCGGTGCGTGAGGATCAGGACGCCGCCGGTGCGGGTGGCGGCGACGAACCCCATCGCGGCGACCGTCTTGCCGGCGCCCGTGGCGTGCTCGAACCAGAACCGCTTGTGCGCGTTGGGGTCGTCGAGCGCGACGCGGTCGATGTCCTCGTCGACGTCCTCGTCGGCGGCGTCGTCCTCGTCCTCGGACTTCGCGGCGGCGTGGTCGTCCTCGTCGTCCTCGTCGAGCGCGAACGCGTCGTCGATGTCGTAGCCCTCGAGCTCCTGCTCGAGCGCCGCGGCGGCCGCGCGCGCCTCCGCCTCGGCGTGGTCGTCGACCGCGAAGACCGGGGCGGCGACCTCGATCTCGTCGGCCTCGTCGGCCCCGAGGTCGGCGCTCTGGGCCGTCGCGAGCAGCGCGGTCAGCGTGCCGGCCAGCGCGTCGACCTGGTGCGGGTTCAGCAGCGTGCCGTCGGCCAGGCGCGGCTCGTCGTCGGACAGCACGCGCTCGAGGCCGAGCAGCAGCGAGTAGCGGCGCCGCCACTTCGTCGACGGGGTGCTCCGTCCGGCGTCGACCTCCAGCAGTGCCGCGTCGAGCGCCCGGCGGCGCGCGGTGCCGGGTGCGAGCGCGACCTCGGGCGTCTCGCCCTCGTGGATGAAGCGCTCGCGGGTCAGCTCCTCCGCCTGCGCCACGCGGCGGGAATCGGGAAGGGCAGCGGCCTCGGAGGCCACGATCGTGGAGTCGGCCATGGGCGGCACGGAAATCGGGGAGGGACCGCGTCGGGCGAACGGTTCGCCGTGGCGGTCGGAACGGCCCGGGACGGATCCCGGCTGGGCGGGCGGGGGTGGCTCCTGTCCGTGCCCCTCGCGCCGCGGTGCCCAGGAGCATAGCTGACGGCGGACCGCGTCTCGCCCTCTGCCATCCTGCGTGCATGCGCACCAAGCTCCTGATCGCCGTGGGACTAGTGGCGCTCGTCGCCCTCGTCGCCGTCGGGCTCTCGCAGACGGGCAGTGACAACGCCGCGCCGTCGCAGGACGAGCTGCGCTACTCGCCGTCCCAGATCGAGCAGGAGCTGACCGGGTCCCCGGCGCCGCTGGCGGCGATCCACGAGCAGTCCTCGCAGCTGCTCGGCGGGGGCCGCGACGCGGTCGAGCAGCGCCTCGCCGCCCTGCGCGAGGCCGGCACCCCGGTGATCGTGAACAAGTGGGCGTCGTGGTGCGGTCCGTGCCGCGCCGAGTTCCCGCACTTCCAGAACCTGTCGGTGGAGTTCGGCAAGCGGGTCGCCTTCCTGGGCCTGAACTCCGGGGACAACGACGGCGACGCGCGCGAGTTCCTCGGCGACTTCCCCGTGAGCTACCCCAGCTACAAGGACCCGAACGAGAAGGCGGCGCTCGACCTCGGCGTGAGCGCCGCCTACCCGGCCACCATCTTCTTCGACGCCCGCGGCGAGAAGGTCTTCACGAAGCAGGGCCTCTACGCCGACGAAGCCGACCTCGCGGCCGACATCCGGCGCTACGCGCTCGGCGGCTGACGGGGCTGCGCCCCGGCCGCGCGGGGGCGGGTCAGACGCGGCGGCGGCCGGTGATGAACATCACGAGCGCGATGACGAGCAGGATCAGGACGATGGTGTAGAGCATGGGTCCGGGGTGTCCGGCACGAGGGCCCGCAAACCCCGCCGGGGCGACCCGGCCGCTGATCCGTCACCGGCGGCTGGCGCGTAGACCTGCATCGATGCCTGACCGCTACGAGCTGCTCGATCGCGCGCTGCAGCGCGACCTCATCCCCGACCCCGTGCTGCGCCTGGGCTCCCGCTACGGCGCCTGGGACCGCGTCCGCCGCGAGCGCCGCGGCGGCATCGAGGCGCAGGACCAGCGGCTGCGCGAGCTCGTCGCGCACAAGTCCACCGGCCCGATCGCCGAGGCGACGCAGGAGGCCAACGAGCAGCACTACGAGCTGCCGGCCGACTTCATCGGCCTGATCCTCGGGCCGCGGCGCAAGTACAGCGGCTGCCTGTGGGCCGACGGCGTGCAGACGCTCGCGCAGGCCGAGGAGGCGATGCTGCGGCTGACCTGCGAGCGCGCCCAGGTCCGCGACGGGATGACGATCCTCGACCTCGGGTGCGGCTGGGGCTCGCTGTCGCTGTGGCTCGCCGAGCAGTACCCGAACGCCACGATCCTCGGCGTCTCGAACTCGCACGGCCAGCGCGAGTACATCGAGGGCATCGCCCGCGAGAAGGGCTTCACGAACCTCGAGATCCAGACCTGCGACGTGAACGTCTTCGCGACCGACCGGCGGTTCGACCGCGTGATGTCGATCGAGATGTTCGAGCACATGCGCAACTGGAAGGAGCTGCTGCGCCGCGTCAGCACGTGGCTGGAGCCCGAGGGCAAGCTGTTCATCCACGTGTTCAGCCAGCGGCAGGTCCCGTACCTGTTCGAGGGCACGTGGGCGGCCGAGCGGTTCTTCACCGCCGGGCTGATGCCCAGCCACGAGCTGCTGCTGCACTTCCAGGACGACCTCGTCGTGCGCGACCGCTGGGTCGTCGACGGCCGGCACTACGCCAAGACGCTCGTCGCCTGGCTGGCGAACCTCGACGGCCGCCGCGACGAGGCGCTGCGAATCCTCGAGACCGTCTTCCCGCCCGACCGCGCCCGGGTCGTCCTCGGGGGCTGGCGGCTGTTCCTCATCTCGACCGATGAGATCTGGAAGTGGCGACACGGAAACGAGTGGCTCGTGAGCCACTACCTCCTCGAGCCCCGTACCGCCTGACATGGGCACCGTCCTGATCGCCGCCGCCGCCTCGGTCGCCGTGCTGATGCTCGGCACCTGGCTGCTGTCCCTGCGGCTGAAGGACGTGTCGATCGTCGACCCCGTCTGGGGCTTCGCGTACGTCGTGGTCGCCGCGGCCGCGTTCCTCGCCGGTGACGGCGACGACGGCCGTCGGCTGCTGCTGCTCGTGATCGTCGGGCTCTGGGGCCTGCGGCTCGGGCTCTACCTCACGCGGCGCAAGCTGCACGAGAAGGGCGAGGACTACCGCTACGTCGAGATGCGCGAGAAGCACGGGGACCGCTTCCCGCTCGTGAGCCTCGGCATGGTGTTCGGCCTCCAGGGCGTGCTCGTCCTGCTCGTGTCGCTGCCGGTCACCGCGGCCGCCGCGCAGGACGACGCGGTCGGCGCGCTCGCGATCGCGGGCGTGGCGCTGTGGGCCGTCGGGCTGTTCTTCGAGGCGGTCGGGGACGCGCAGCTCGCGCGCTTCAAGGCCGACCCGGCGAACAAGGGCAAGGTCATGGACCGAGGTCTGTGGCGCTACACGCGCCACCCCAACTACTTCGGGGACTTCTGCGTGTGGTGGGGCATCTACCTCGTGGCGCTCGAGAGCGGCGCGTGGTGGACCGTCGTCGGCCCGCTGATCATGACCCAGCTGCTGACGAAGACCTCCGGCAAGGAGCGCCTGGAGAAGACGATCGGCTCGCGCCGCGAGGGCTACGCCGAGTACGTCGAGCGCACGAGCGGCTTCTTCCCGCTGCCGCCCCGATCGGGCCTGGCGCGTCGCACGTAGCGCCCGGTTGCGCAACTTACCGAACGCTTGCTACGTTGATGCGGAAGCCGTCCTGCGGCCGGGACGCCCGACCGGGCGCTCGGACCGCGGGCGGCGACTCCTCCCGCAGAACGCCCCGTCGGTATCTTGGCGCGCATGGCCGCCGTGACCGACCTCCTCGCCCGCGTCCCCGCCCCCGCCGCCCGCGTGGCGACCCGGATCGGGAACGAGCTGTTCTACGCGAACCGCCTGCGCGAGGTAGGGATGCTCCACCCCCAGCCGCCGCACAAGACCGCCAAGGCCGTCTCCTGCTATCTGCGCTACGGGCTGCTCGGCGGCTCGATCGCCGCGGTCGCGCAGCGCGTCCCCGACGCGATCGCGATCCGCGACGAGCGCGGCGAGATGACCTACGCCGAGCTCGACGCCGCCTCCAACGCACTGGCCAACCACTTCCGCGAGCGCGGCCTCGGCCCCGGCGACGGCGTGGCGCTCCTCGCCCGCAACCACCGCGGCTTCGTCATCGCGCTGTTCGCCGGCGCGAAGGCGGGCGTGCGGCTCGTGCTGCTGAACACGGACTTCGCCGGCCCGCAGATCCGCGAGGTCGCCGGGCGCGAGGGCACCGACCTGCTGATCCACGACGACGAGTACTCGGCGTTCCTCGAGGGCCTCGAGCCGCGCGCCGGCCGCCTGCGCGCGTGGACCGACGAGCCCGCCGACGACACGATCGACGCGGTCGTCGCCCGCTCCTCCACCGCCCCGCCGCCGCGGGTCGGCGCCGCCGCGAAGCTCATCGTGCTGACCAGCGGGACGACCGGCACGCCCAAGGGCGCGCCGCGGCCGACGCCGAAGTCGCTGATCCTGCCGGGCTCGCTCGTCGGCCGCATCCCCTTCAAGGGCGGCGAGACGACGGTCATCGGGCCGCCGATCTTCCACGCGCTCGGCCTCGCCCACGTCGTCCTGGGCGTCGGCCTCGGCTCGACGCTCGTGCTGCGCCGCAAGTTCGACCCGGAGCAGGCCCTGCGCGACCTGGCCGAGCACCGGGCCTCCGCGTTCATCTCGGTGCCGATCATGCTCACGCGGATGCTCGAGGTCGATCCCGCAGTCCGCGAGAGCCTCGACCTCAGCGCCCTGCGGATCGTGTTCGTCGGCGGGTCGCAGCTCGGCGGCGAGCTCTGCCGCCGCACGACGAAGGCGTTCGGGCCCGTCGTCTACAACCTGTACGGCTCGACCGAGGTCGCCTACGCGACGGTCGCCACCCCCGAGGAGCTCGCGATCGCCCCGGACTGCGTGGGGCGCTCGCCGCGCGGCACGACCGTCCGGCTCTACGACGAGCAGCGCGAGCTCATCACCGAGCCGCACGTCACCGGCCGGATCTTCGTCAGCAACGGCTTCGCGTTCGAGGGCTACACCGGCGGCGGCGGCAAGGAGGTCATCGACGGGCACATGGCGACCGGCGACGTCGGCCACGTCGACGAGCACGGCCTGCTGTTCATCGACGGCCGCGACGACGACATGATCGTCTCGGGCGGCGAGAACGTCTTCCCGGCCGAGGTCGAGGAGCTGCTGCACTCGCACCCGAAGGTCGCGGAGGCGTCGGTGATCGGCGTCGACGACGAGACGTTCGGCAAGCGACTGCGCGCGTTCGTCGCGCTGCTGCCCGGCGAGGAGGCCACCGAGGAGGAGTTCAAGAGCCTCGTGAAGGAGAACCTCGCGCGCTACAAGGTGCCCCGCGAGGTCGTCTTCCTCGACACGCTGCCGCGCAACCCGACCGGCAAGGTCCTCAAGCGCAAGCTCGCCGAGTACGAGGCCTGACCGACCCGGCGGCGCGCCCCCGCGGCGCCCGCCGCAGGGGCTGCGCGCGCCGCCCCGCCGACTTACATAGCGTGCGTTCGGTATCTGCTACCTTGCGCGCCCATGAGCAACCGCACGTACGTCATCGGCGTCGGCATGACCACGTTCTCCAAGCCCGGCACGAAGGAGGGGGACTACCCCGACTGGGCCGTCGAGGCGGGCAGCGCCGCCCTCGCCGACGCTGGCATCGGCTACGACGCCGTGCAGGAGGCCTACGTCGGCTACTGCTACGGCGACTCGACCGCCGGCCAGCGGGCCGTGTACGGCCTCGGGCTCACCGGCATCCCGGTGGTCAACGTCAACAACAACTGCTCGACCGGCTCCAGTGCCCTGTACCTCGCGCGCCGCGCGGTCCGCGCCGGCCTCGCCGAGTGCGCGCTCGCGCTCGGCTTCGAGAAGATGGAGAAGGGCTCGCTCGGGATGAAGTACCCCGACCGGACCAACCCGATGGACAAGCACGTCATGGCCCTCGGCGAGCTGCGCGAGTGGGAGCAGGCGCCCTTCGCCCCGCAGATGTTCGGCATGGCCGGGCGCGAGCACATGGAGCTCTACGGCTCCAAGCCCGAGCACTTCGCCTGGATCGGCTGGAAGAACCACAAGCACTCGGTCAACAACCCCTACGCGCAGTTCCAGACCGAGTACACGCTGCAGGAGATCAAGGACGCGCCCGAGATCTACGCGCCGCTGACGAAGCTGCAGTGCTCCCCGACCTCCGACGGCGCGGGTGCGGCGATCATCGCCTCCGAGCGGTTCGTCGACGAGCACGACCTCTGGGACCGCGCCGTGGAGCTCGCCGGCCAGGCGCTCGTCACCGACGTGCCCGACACCTTCAGCTCGCGTTCCGCGCGCACGCTCGTCGGCGCCGACATGAGCCGCAAGGCCGCGACCGCCGCGCTGCAGGAGGCGCAGGTCGACATCGCCGACGTCGACGTCATCGAGCTGCACGACTGCTTTAGCGCCAACGAGCTCGTGACCTACGAGGCGCTCGGCCTCGCCGCCGAGGGCGAGGGCCACACGCTCGTGGAGTCCGAGGCGACCACCTACGGCGGGGCCGGCCCCGTCGTCAACCCCTCCGGCGGCCTCATCTCCAAGGGCCACCCGCTCGGCGCGACGGGCCTCGCCCAGTGCGCCGAGCTGACCTGGCAGCTCCGCGGCCAGGCGGACCAGCGACAGGTCGAGGGCGCCACCGTCGCCCTCCAGCACAACATCGGCCTCGGCGGCGCCGCCGTGGTCTCCCTCTACACGAAGGCAGCATGAACATGGCCACCACCGCCCCCGCCCCGAGCAAGCGCACGATCTTCGAGCCCGAGCACCACGACTACCGCGAGAGCTACGCGACCTTCCTGCAGCGCGAGGTCGTCCCGCACTACCCGGAGTGGGAGAAGGCGCAGATCGTCCCGCGCGAGCTCTTCACGAAGTGCGCCGAGCACGGCTTCCTCGCCATGGAGGTGCCGGAGGAGTACGGCGGCAACGGCATCGACGACTGGCGCTTCAACGTCGTCCTCGGCGAGGAGGGCGTCAAGGCGGGCGTCGGCGACGCGATCGGCGGGCCGCTGCTGCACACCGACGTCGTGCTGCCCTACCTGATCTCGTCCGCCAACGACGAGCAGAAGGGCCGCTGGTTCCCCGGCATCGCGTCCGGCGAGCAGATCCTCGCCATCGCCATGACCGAGCCCGGCACCGGCTCCGACCTCGCGGGCATCAAGACCTCCGCGCGGCGCGACGGCACCGACTACGTCATCAACGGCGCGAAGACCTTCATCACCAACGGCATCAACGCCGACCTCGTGCTCGTCGCCGCGCGCACCAGCGACGACAAGCACGGTGGCCTGTCGATGTTCGTCGTCGAGCGCGGCATGCCGGGCTTCGAGCGCGGCAAGCAGATCGAGAAGGTCGGCCAGCACGCCTCCGACACCGCCGAGCTGTTCTTCGAGGACGTCCGCGTCCCGCAGGAGAACCTGCTGGGCGCGGAGGGCTCCGGCTTCCTGCAGCTCGTCTCGCGGCTCGTGCCCGAGCGCCTGACGCTCGCCGTGACCTCGATCGCCGGCTGCGAGAAGGCGCTCGACATGACGCTCGACTACGTCAAGGAGCGCAAGGCGTTCGGCAAGCCGATCGGCTCCAACCAGCACATCCGCTTCACGATGGCCGAGCTGCGCACCGAGGTCGAGATGGGCCGCTGCTTCGTCGACCGCTGCATCGAGCGGTACGTGCAGGGCACCTGCACCGTCGAGGAGGCCGCGATGGCGAAGTACGTCACCACCGACCTGCTCTGCAAGATCGCGGACACCGGCGTGCAGTTCCACGGCGGCTACGGCTACACCACCGAGTACCCGATCTCGAAGGTCTGGCTGGACTCGCGGATCACGAAGATCTACGCGGGCACCAACGAGATCATGAAGGAGCTCATCGGGCGCACGATGGGCCTCTGAGCGGGTCTCTGGGAGACTCCGCGGATGCCCCCTTCACCGCTGGACGACCCGCGGCGCGCCGTCCAGCGCTCCGGGAAGGCGGCGGTGAAGGCCGTCCGCCGGGCCACGGGCACGACGCCGCCGGCCCGGCCCCGACGCACCCAGGAGCAGCGGACCGCCGAGACGCGCGCCAAGCTCCTGGACGCGACGATCGAGTCGTTGCTGGAGGCCGGTTACGCCGCCACCACGACGCGCCGGGTCGCCGAGCTCGCCGGGGTCTCGCAGGGCGCGCAGACGCACCACTTCCCCTATCGGGTCGACCTCGTCACCGCGGCGGTCGAGCGGCTGACCGAGCAGCGGATCAGCGACCTCGGCGAGCGGCTCACCGCGATCGGGGACGACGCGGACGGCCAGGCGGGCGCGCTCCTGGACCTGCTGTGGGGGGACTTCTCCAGCGACATCTTCACGGTGTTCGTGAAGGTCTGGGTGGCCGCCGCCGACGACCCGGAGCTGCACGAGCGCCTCGTGCCGCTCGAGCGGATGATGGCCCGCAGCGTCGCGTCGCTGTCGTCGAACCTGCTGACCGACGGCCTGCGCGACGCCGACATGGAGGGCCGCCTGCTGACCGTGCTGGCGACGATGCGCGGCCTGGCGCTGACCGAGCGGTTCGAGCCGCGCGGGCGCAAGACCCGTGACCCCTGGCCGCTGATCCGGCCGGTGCTCGTCGCCGTCGTCCGCGGCGGGGACTGACCCGCCGCGGCGTGCGCTGGTCCGGCGGCCGCTCACGCGGCCGCGCGGGCCAGCAGCTGCTCGTGGTTGAGCCTCAGCAGCTCGATCACGTCGGCGACGTCGATCGCGTTGCGGATCGGGCGGGCGGCGAGCTTCGGGTGCTCGGGGAAGATCGGGTGCGGGCCCACCCGGCCCGCCGCGCGCAGCTCGCTCGCGAGCGCGCGGGAGAACAGGAAGTGGGCGGCGTGATCGCCGTGCAGGTGGCCGATCTCGCGGCGGCCGACGCGGAACGACAGCTCGCCGCGGTCGCCCCAGTGGGTGGTCACGCCCTCCCACGTGGTGACGACGTCGACGATCTGCTGGCTGGGGGTGGTGAAGGTGGTCATGGATCCAGCGTGCACCTTCGACCACGGTTGAGGTCAAGGGCGCCACGCGCGCACCGCGCGACGGCTCCCCGGCGTGCCGCGTCCGTAGTCTGGGGGCGTGCCCGAGATCCGCGTCGACGCCCTCACCGGTCTGCGGACCGTCATCGCGCCCGAGCGCGCGGCGCGCGGCGGCGCGGGCGTCGGCCTGGAGGTCCCGCCCGTGCCGCCGATCGACCCGGGCGACGACCCGTTCGCCGAAGGGCACGAGGACCGCACCCCGCCCGAGCTGCACGCGACCGGCCCGGCCGGCCGGGCCCCCGACACGCCCGGCTGGGGCGTCCGCGTCGTGCCCAACCGCTACCCGGCGCTCACGCCCGACGCGGCCGCCAGCCCGCCCGAGCGGTTCGCGAAGCCCGACCTCTTCACCGCGCTCCCGGCCGCGGGCACGCACGAGGTGATCGTCACCGCGCCGGAGCCGGTCGCGTGCCTGGCCGAGCTGCCCCAGCAGCGGGTCGTCGACGCCGTCGCTGTCTGGCGCGAGCGGATGCGCGCGCACGCGGACGCCTCCTACGTGCACGTGCACGTCAACGAGCGGCCGGAGGGCGGAGCGTCGCGCGCCCACTCGCACGCGCAGCTGTACGCGATGGACTTCGTGCCCGCGCTGGTCGCCCGCGAGCGCGAGCGGTTCGGGGCGTACGCGACCCGGACGATGGGCGGCAACCTCCTCGGGGACCTGCTGCAGGAGGAGGTGCGCCTGCGCGACCGGCTCGTCGCGGTCGGCGAGGAGGCGGTGGCGATCGCGCCGTTCGCCAGCCGCGCCCCCTACCAGCTGATGCTCGTGCCGCGCACCCCGCAGATGTCGTTCGCCGACGCCGGGGACGGGGTCGCCGTGCTGCTGCACGACGTGCTCGGCCGGCTCGCCCGCCGCTTCGGGGCGCCGCCGCCGCTGACGCTCTGGGTGCGGACCGCGCCGCAGGGCTCCGAGCACTTCTGCTGGCACGTGGACCTGCTGCCGCGCCTGACGCCGCTCGCCGGACTCGAGCTCGGCACCGGCCTGCACCTGAACGTCGTCGCGCCCGAGACCGCGGCCGCCGAGCTGCGCGACGCCTGAGCCGTGCTGCTCGTCCTCGTCGGCATCATCACGTCGGCCGCGGCCGGCATGGCCTCCGAGGCCCGCTGGGGCGAGCGCGCGGTCGCGGGCACGGGCCGCGCGTTCGACGTGCTGCTGTACGGGCTGCTGCCGCTGATCACGTTCTTCGCGGTCACGCGGCTGGAGCTCACCGCCGGGCTCGGGGTCGGCCTGCTGCTCGCCTACACCGAGCTCGCGATCGTCGGGCTCGTCGCGTTCCAGCTCGCCCGCCGGCTGCTGCACCTCGACGACGCCGCGACCGGTGCCGTGGTCGTCGGCAGCATCCTCGCGAACACCGGCTACCTCGGCCTGCCGCTGACCGCCGCCGTCCTGGGGACCGACGTCATCCCCGAGGCGATCACCTGGGACCTCGCGGTCAGCGTCCCGATGCTGTTCGTGCCCGCGTTCGCGATCGGCGCCGCCCTCGGCACGAAGGCCGGCGAGACGCCCCGCGAGCGGGTCCGGGCGTTCCTCGTGCGCAACCCGCCGCTGCTCGCGCTCGGGCTCGCGCTCGTCGCCCCGGACGCGTGGGCGCCCGAGGCGCTCTCGGACATCGCCCGCTACGGGGCGCTGGCGCTGCTGCCCGTCGGCTTCTTCGCGCTCGGCGTGCACCTGCGCCAGGAGGCGGAGGACGGCAACATGCGCTTCCCGCCACCGCTGACCCGTCCGGTGCTCGTCGTCCTCGGCTGCCGCGTGCTCCTGGCCCCGGCGCTGTTCGCCGCGGGCGCGCTCACCGTCGGGGCGCTGACGACCGTCGACATCCCGGACGCGTACTTCGCCCAGGCCGCGATGCCGTGCGGGATCAACGCCCTGATCGTCGCGCACGTCTACGGCCTCGACCTGCGGATCGCGGCGAGCGCGGTCGCCTGGTCCACCACCGCGGTCGTGACCGGGGCGCTCGTCCTGGCGGCGGTGACCTGATGCGCGCGCTCGTCCAGCGGGTCGCGCGCGCGAGCGTCACGGTCGACGGCGAGGTCGTCGGCGCGATCGGCCCCGGCCTGCTCGTCCTGCTGGGCGTCACCCACGACGACACCGCGGCCGTCGGCGACCGGCTCGCGGAGAAGGTCCGCGCGCTGCGCGTCTTCCCCGACGCGGACGGACGCATGAACGAGCCGCTCGGCGACCGCGAGGTGCTCGTGGTCAGCCAGTTCACGCTCTACGGGGACGCGCGCCGCGGCACCCGCCCCAGCTACGTCGCGGCCGCCCGGCCGGAGGTCGCCGAGCCGCTCTACGAGCGGTTCTGCGCGGCGCTGGACGCGCAGCGCGGCGTGTTCGGCGCGCACATGGAGGTCGAGCTCGTCAACGACGGCCCCGTGACGCTCATGCTCGAGCTGTCCGCCTCCTAGACTTGGCGGCCTATGCCGCCCGTGGATCGCTTCGTCCCCCGCTTCGCCGCCGAGCCGCCGCAGGAGCTCCTCCCCTACGGCCGCTGGGCGGACCGGCTGAAGGCCGAGTTCCTCGCCGCGTGCGCGCGGATCGACGACGGGGACGACGACGAGGACCTCGGCGAGACCACCGGGGAGATCTCCTGGTACCCGGACCGCACCTGGAACGGCCGCACGTACATCCCGGCGTCGATCCGCACGACCGAGAACTACGAGCTCTACGGGTACGTCAGCTACCTGCCCGCCACCGAGAAGGGCGAGGAGCCCTCCGGGTTCTTCTCCACCGCCGACTACACCGCCGAGATCGCCGAGGCGAACCCGGACTGGCAGCTGGACCTCTGCGAGGAGGTCATCGGCGGCTGGCGCGGCGAGGAGGGCAACGTCGCGGCGATGACGCTCGTGTGGGGCCGGCCGCTGGTGGACCGCGGCGCGGTCGTCGTGGCCGAGCTCGCGGACCTGCCGGTCGACCAGTGCGTCGTGCAGGAGGGCCGCTTCACGCTGATCGCGCCCGACGCCTACCGCAAGGACTACCTCGACATCCGCCTGTTCGACGACCGCGGGACCGAGCTGGCCTGCGAGTCCCTCTACGAGGACGACGAGGAGGAGGCGGGCGAGGCCTGATGGACCTCGAGACCGCCGTCCGCACCCGCCGCACGCACAAGGCCTACGGCGAGACCCCCGTCGACCGCGCGACGCTCGAGGAGCTGTTCGAGCTCGCGACGTGGGCGCCGAACCACCACCTCACGAACCCGTGGCGGTTCCGCGTCCTAGGACCGGGCTCGCTCGCGCGGCTGAAGCAGGCCGCCGACGCGCAGATCGCGGGGTCGGGCGCGAAGCTCGACCGGGCCCCGACGCTCGTCGCGGTGTCCTACGTGACCTCGCCGCAGGACCCCGTCGTCGACGAGGAGGACCTGTGCTCGGCGGCGGTCGCCGCCTACCTCGTGCTGCTCGGCGCGCACGCGCGCGGCCTCGCCGGCTACTGGCGCACCCCGGCCGTGCTGCGGATCCCGCAGGGGCGTGCCGCGCTGGGCATGGGCGAGGACGAGCGGGCGCTCGGCCTGCTGCACCTCGGCGAGCCCCGGCAGGAGCAGCGCGTGCCCGAGCGCGCCGGGCTCGACCTCGTCGCCCACTGGCTGGACTGAGGTCCCGGTGGGCCGCGACCGCAGCGAGGGCACCCGCCGGGCCGCGAAGGCCGCACGCCGGGACGCCGCCCGCGACGCCCGCGTCGAGGAGCTGCGCCGCGAGGCGCGCGGCTGGTACATCCGGGCGCTGCTCGCCGGGCTCGCCGCCGCCGGCCTCAGCCTGCTGACCGTGCTGCTCGCCGCCGCGCTCGGGCTCGTCGCCGCCTGGTGCGCCGTGGAGGGCACGCGCCGCGCGATCGACGCCACCCGTCTGGCCGAGGAGGCCTGAGCTCAAGGCCGCCCGTCCGGCGGCCGATCGACGTCGCATGCCGCAGCTGCTGCGGGCGCTCGTCGCCGCCCTCGCCGTCTCCCTGCTGTTCACCGCGGGCGCCGCCGCCTTCCGGCTCGGGCCGGTCGAGCTGCGTCCGGTCCCCGGCAATCCCGCCCACGCGCTCGCCGACCGCGAGCCCGACCCCCAGGAGTACGACCCGGCGCGGCGCTGCCTGCGCACCCCGCGCCCGGGGGTGCAGCGCCTGCTGCGCTGGCTCGACCGGCACGCCGCCGGGGTCAGCTGGGGCACCTACCGCTGCGAGCGGTGGGGTCCCGCAAGCGCGTCGCTGCACGCCGAGGGGCGCGCGATCGACTGGCACCTCGACAGCCGCGACCCCGCCCAGCGCGCCGCCGGCAAGCGGCTCATCCGCCTGCTGCTCGCGCCCGACACGGCCGGGACCCCGCAGGCGCTCGCGCGGCGCATGGGCGTCCAGGAGCTGATCTGGGACTGCTCGTACTGGAGCGCCGGCCGCCCCGACTTCGGGCCCTACGCGCCGTGCTACGGCCGCGACGGCCGCACACGGAAACGACGCGTCGACGCGACCGTCGGCCACCTGGACCACGTCCACATCGGCATGACGAAGGCGGGCGCGATGGCCCGCACGTCGTTCTGGGACCGCTGAGCGCCGTTCAGACCCCGGACGCCTGTCCGGGCACGGCGGCGAGCAGCTGCTTCGTGTACTCGTGCTGCGGGTTGTCGTAGAGGTCCTCGCTCGTCGCGAGCTCCACGATCTCCCCGGCGTACATCACGGCGACCCGGTCGCACATGTAGCGCACGACGCTCAGGTCGTGCGCGATGAACACGAGCGTCAGGCCCATCTCGCGCTGCAGGTCGCGCAGGAGGTTCAGCACCTGCGCCTGGATCGACACGTCCAGCGCCGACACCGGCTCGTCGGCGACGATGAGCTTCGGGGAGAGCGCGATCGCGCGCGCGATCCCGATCCGCTGCCGCTGTCCGCCGGAGAACTCGTGCGGCAGCCGGTTGTAGTGCTCGGGGTTGAGGCCGACCGTCTCCATCAGGCCCTGGACGCGCTTCTTGCGCGCGCCGTCGTCGGACTCCACGCCGTGGATGACGAACGGCTCGCCGATGATCGAGCCGACCGTCTTGCGCGGGTTCAGCGACGAGTACGGATCCTGGAAGATCATCTGCATGTCGCGGCGCAGCGGCTTGAGCTGCTTGCGCGACAGCGTGGCGATGTCGGTCCCGCGGAAGTCGATCGTGCCGCTGGTGGGATCCAGCAGGCGGGTCATGAGCCGGGCGGTCGTGGACTTGCCGCAGCCCGACTCGCCGACGAGCCCGAACGTCTCGCCCTCGAGGACGTCGAACGACACCCCGCCGACCGCGCGGACGGATCCGGCGCCGCGGCGCGTGAACATCTCCCCGCGGATCGGGAACTCCTTGACGAGGTCGCGGACCTCGATCAGCTTCTCGCTCACGACGGCTGCTCCTCCCCGGCGGTGATCTGCCGCCAGATCTCGGCCCGGCGCTCCTCGGCCAGGGTGCACGCGACGCGGTGCGCGGAGCCGGGCGCGACCGGCTTGAGCGCGGGATCGACCGTGCGGGACTGCTCGGTCGCGTAGGCGCAGCGCGGGTGGAACGCGCAGCCCGTCGGCCGCGTGATGAGGGACGGCGGTCGGCCCGGGATCGGCACGAGGTCCTGGTCGCGGGGCGTGTCCAGCCGCGGGATCGAGCGCAGCAGACCCCACGTGTACGGGTGGCGCGGCGCGTCGAACAGCGTCCGCTTGTCGGCCTGCTCGACGATCCGGCCCGCGTACATGACGACGATGTCGTCGGCGACGTCCGCGACGACGCCGAGGTCGTGCGTGATCATGACCACCGCGGTGCCGAGCTCGGTCTGGAGCTTGTTCATCAGCTGCAGGATCTGCGCCTGCACCGTGACGTCGAGCGCGGTCGTCGGCTCGTCGGCGATCAGCAGCTTCGGGTCGTTCATCAGGGCCATCGCGATCATCACGCGCTGGCGCATGCCGCCCGAGAACTCGTGCGGGTAGCTGTCGATCCGTCGGCGCGGCTCCGGGATCCCGACGAGGCCGAGCATCTCGACCGCGCGGTCGCGGGCCTGCGCCTTGCTGACGTCCTTGTGGGTCCGCACCGCCTCGATCAGCTGCTTGCCGACCTTGTAGAACGGGTGCAGGGACGAGAGCGGGTCCTGGAAGATCATCGCGATCTCGTTGCCGCGGATCCGGCGCAGGTCCTCGGGCCCGGCGCTCAGCAGGTCGCGGCCGTCGAACGTGACCGAGCCGCTGATGTCCGCCTTCGCGGAGCGCGTGAGGCCCATGACCGTCATCGAGGAGACGGACTTGCCGGAGCCGGACTCGCCGACGATGCCGAGCGTCTTGCCGGCCTCGACGGTGTAGGAGATCCCGTCGACGGCCTTGACGACGCCGTCGTCGGTGCGGAAGTGGACCTTCAGGTCCTCGACCTGCAGCAGCGGGGCCATGTCAGTACCTCACACGCGGGTCGAGGAAGGCGTAGATGACGTCGACGATCAGGCTCATGAGCGCGACGCCGAGCGCCAGGAACACGGTGGTGCCCTGGATCGTGGCGAGGTCGCCGCGGGAGATCGCGTCGAACGCGTAGCGGCCGACCCCCGGGATGTTGAACACCGACTCGGTGAGGATCGCGCCGCCGAAGAGGATGCCGATGTCGAGGCCCAGGACGGTGACGATCGGCGTGCCGGCCGAGCGCAGGCCGTGCCGCAGCACGACGCGGCGCTCGCTGAGGCCCTTCGCCCGCGCGGTGCGGATGTAGTCCTCGCTGAGCGTCTCGAGCAGGTTCGCGCGCAGCAGCCGCGCGTAGATCGCCGCGAACGCGGCGGACAGCACGATCCACGGCATGATCAGCGTGTGGGCCTTGTCGAAGAACCCGTTGGCGTCCTGGTAGGCGCCTGAGCCCGGCAGGATCCCGAACTTGCCGATGTCGTCGGAGAAGAGGAAGAGGGCGATCAGGCCGAGCCAGTAGACGGGCGCGGAGATCGCCAGGAGGGCACCGCCCATGAGGATGCGGTCCCAGATGGTGCCGCGGAAGACGGCGCTGATGATGCCGACGGTGACGCCGACGATCACCCAGACCACGGCCGCGCCGAACACGAGGAAGAGCGTCGCGGGGATGCGGTCGAAGAGGGTCGGGCGGACGGGCTCGTTGTTGACGAACGAGTTGCCCAGGTCGAAGTGGAAGAACAGGTCCGTGAGGAAGTCCTTCAGCTGCGTGTACCAGGGGTTGTTCAACCCCAGCTGCTCGCGGATCAGGGCCAGCGTCTCCGGGGAGGGCGACCGGCCGGCGCGCAGCGCCGCGGGGTCCGCGCTGGGCAGCTTGTAGAAGATGTAGAACGTGATCGCGCTGATGAGCACCATCAGCACGACGGTCCACAGCAGGCGCTTGACGATGTAGAAGGCCACGGTGTCTCTCGGCTGCCGGGGCCGCCCCCGCCGGGTCGGCGGGAGCGGCTCCAGCGATCAGGTCAGTCGATCAGGGCTACTTGAGCGACGTGAACGTGAGGTCGACGAGCGAGTTGTAGGGGTTGCCCACACCCTGCACGTTCTTGGACCAGACCAGCGTGGTCTTGTCCCAGATGAACGGGACCGCGGGCGCCTGGCCCATGATCTGCTTGTCGATCGCGCCCCAGGCGGCGTTGCGGGCGTCGCCCTCGAGCAGGGCCGCCGCGTCCATCGCCTTGTCGATGGCCGGGTCGTCCAGCTGGCCGAGGTTGTTGTTCCCGCCGTCCGGCTTGATCTCCGAGCCCTTGAAGGTCGGGACGAGCATGGACTCCGGGTCGGCGTAGTCCTTGAACCAGCCGGCGGCGCCGCACATGTTGACCTTCTTGGACGGGACCTGGCACCACTCGGTGTAGACCGCGTCCTGCGGGACGGTCCGCAGACGGACCTTGAAGCCGAGCTTCTCGAGCTGGGCCTTCGCGACCTCGCCCTGCGCCTTCGCCGGGTCGACGTTGGCGGTGATCATGAAGACCTCGTCGTCGCCCTCGTACTTGCCGGAGGCGAAGCCCGCGGCCTTCATGTACTTGGCGGCCACGGCGGCGTCACCGCGCGGGTTCTTCATGTAGTCGAGGTCCGTGCCCATGCCACCGGCCTCCTCGAAGCCGGGGAACTCCGGCGGCAGGAAGTGCGTGGCGACGTCGCCGGCGAATGCGCCGCCGCGCGCCTTGACGGCGGCCTCGCGGTCGAAGACGGCGAGGACGGCCTTGCGGACGTTCAGGTCGTTGAACGGCGGGATCTTCGTGTTCATCGGGAAGTAGCGGTAGCCACCCGACGGGACCTGCGTGAACTGGCCCTTGTACTGGCGGTTCAGCCGGGGCAGGATCTGCGCCGGCGGGTTGGTGTCCAGGATCATGCCCTGGCCGTCGAGCACCTGGCGGGCGGCGACGTTCGCGTCGGTCGCGTTCGTGCGGATCTCGATCTCGTCGAGGTACGCCGGCTTGTAGTCGAGCTTCGGGTCCCAGTTCGGGTTGCGCACGAGCTTGATGCTCTTGCCCGCCACGTAGCCCGTGAGCTTGCCGTTGGCGTCGTTGGGGATCATGTACGGCCCCGTGGCGACGACGTTCGTGTTGTAGGTCGACGGGTTCTTCTCGTCGAACTTCTTCGCGTACTCCTCCGGCACCGGGACGGTGATCGGCATGACGAGCGCGGCGGCGAACGAGACGCCGACGGGCCGCTTGAGCTTGAAGATCAGCGTGTAGTCGTCCGGGGTCTCGATGCCCGAGAACGTCTTGAACGTCTTGGTGTTCGTCTCCGGGGCGCCCTCGATCGCGTTGAAGTACGCGGTGTACTGGCCACCGACGTTCACGGTGAAGAAGCGCTCGATCGCGTACTTGACGTCCTTGGCGACGACCTCGCGGTTGACCGGCGGCGAGTACTTGACGCCCTTCTTCAGCTTGACCGTGACGGTCTTCTTGTCCGCCGAGATGACGGGCTCGCCGTCGGCGAGGTCCGGCTGCGCCTTCTGGGCGTCGGTCGGCGAGAAGGAGTAGAGCGGCTTGCCCATCGCGTAGATGGTCTGGAAGCCGAACTGGTAGTAGCTGTGGCCGGGGTCGAGGTAGTCGACGTCGCTGGCGGCGAGCTCCAGGAGCTTGCCGCCCTTCTTGCCCTGCGGCACGTCGGCGACGGGCGCCGACTCGGAGCTGCTGCCCGAGGACGACGAGGACGAGCTGGAGTCGTCGTCGTCACCGCAGGCGGCGAACGCGAAGGCGGAGATGGCGAACATCGCCAACAGGAGGAATCGCAGACGACTCCTGATCATGGGATGGTCCTTTCGGAACGGACGGACATGGGTGATGCGGAACGGAAGTGGTGCGAGCGCATCTGGACCGTGCTCACTTGGACGTACGGGGGTTGAGGGCGTCCTGCAGGCCGTCGCCGACGATGTTGAAGGCGAGGACCGTCGTGACGAGCGCGACGCCCGGGAAGACCATGAACCACCAGGCGATGTCGAAGATGCCGGTGGCGTCGGCGATCATCTGGCCCCAGCTGGGCGTGTTCGGATCCACGCCGACGCCCAGGAACGAGAGCGCCGCCTCGAAGAGGATGTTCTGGGGGATGAGGATCGTCGAGTAGACGATGATCGGCGCGATCAGGTTCGGGAGGATCTCGCGGAAGATGATCCGGCCGTTGGACGCCCCGAGCGACTTGGCGGCCTCGACGAACTCGCGCTCGCGCAGGCTGAGCACCTGGCCGCGGATGATCCGCGCCATGTACGGCCAGGTCGAGACGCTGATCACGAAGATGACGACGCCGCGGCCGGGCTGGATCGCGCCGCCGAGGCAGCCCTCGCGGCCGGAGCAGGCGACGCCGACGCCGATCGCGAGGACGAGGACCGGGAACGCGAGCATGAGGTCCATCGTGCGCGCCAGGAGCGTGTCGACCCAGCCGCGGTAGTAGCCGGCGATCATGCCGAGCGTCACGCCGATGACCACCGTGATCGCGGTGGCGATGAAGGCCACCTCGAGCGACAGCCGCGCGCCGTAGACGACGCGGGCGAAGACGTCGCGGCCGCGCTGGTCGACCCCGAAGACGTTGTCGCCGGTCGGACCGGACGGCAGGCCGAAGTCGTCGAGCAGGTCCGGGTTCTGGACGTTCGGCCCGGGCGCGCCGAAGACCTTGACGATCAGCGGCGCGAGGATCGCGACGAGGACGACGAAGCCGACCACGCCGAGCGCCCCGAGGGCGACCTTGTCGCGGCGCAGGCGGCGCCAGAACAGCTGCAGCGGCGAGCGGGCGGCGATCTCCCCCGTCGCGGCGGCGGCGGGACCGCCGGGCTCGGCGGCCGGGTCCAGCATCTCGGGCGTTCCCGGCGTGCTCACGATCCCGGGCTCCGCTTCATGTCGACCTTCTTGGTGTGCACGACTCCCTCAGCGCTGCTGTTCGAGCGATGGCTGTCCCGACCCGGAACGCTCCACCCCGGCTGGGGTTGGACGGTTCGTCCCGTCCGGTCGAGGGCGCGAGCGTACTCCGTTCGGGTGGGTCGTGTCCGCAGTTTTCTCACCGGAGAACAGAGCTACGGGGTCAGGAAGCCCCGATTCTTGGCCCCGCGGGCCATGGCACGATTTCCCGGTTCGCCCGGGTGTCCAAACCCTTCGCCGGTTCGTCGGGGTGTCAGGAGCGCTTTTGCGCCGACTTGCGCGGTACGTCGCATTCCGGTCGGTGGTTGCGGCGCGCGCGGCGGCCGTCACGCGCCGCGACGGCGCGGACCCCGCCCCGGGCACCGCCCGGGCGCGTTCCGTACCCTGCCCGCAGGCCCCGATAGCTCAGGTGGATAGAGCGACCGCCTCCTAAGCGGTAGGCCGCTGGTTCGAATCCAGCTCGGGGCATCCGATGAACGCTGGGTTCAGCACTTGTTGGACCCGTCTCAGGTCGCTTCTTGTTCCCGATTCCTGTTCTTCAGGAGTCCATGGACGCGCGGATCACGGGGCATCTGATCGTCGATGCCCGTCTGAACGGGCGGGTCTACGTGGCGAGCTTCGCGCAGGCCGGCGGCGACAAGACGCGGCGTGTCCTCGGACCCGCGTGGGTCCGGGACAGCGGCCGGCAGACCGCGCGTGGCGCGATCATCTGGCGGGCCGCCGACGGCCACTGCCCCGGCGGGCACCTCACGCCCCAGGCTGCGAAGGCGGAGCTCGACCGTCTGCTCGCGACCCTCAGGTAGAGCCACGTTCGGTCGGCTCCAGAGCGGCACGGTGCGCGACGCGTTCTACCGCGGTCTCGACAACGCCGGCCTGGAGCACCTCCGCGAGAAGGAGGACAACCCGATGACGTTCCACGACCTCCGTCACACCTTCGGCACCGTCGCAGTGCGCGAGTTCGATCTCGTCGTGGTCCAGGCCTACATGGACCACAGCGAGATCGGCACGACAATGCGGTACGTGCACCACGTCCCGCGACACGATGCGGCCCGCCGCTTGTCGGCGGCGTTCGCGGAGGACCGCGGCGCGCCGGCCCCGCCGCCCTCGGTCAGGCCGGAGAAGCCGTCGGGATCGACCGCGCCGCCAACGCCCGGAGCATCCGCACGTCGTAGGTGACGACCGTCGCCAGCTTCGGCGCAAGGGCGAGCGCCGCTGCAATGTGGATGGCATCGAGTGCGCGGAGATAGGGATCCGGCAGCTGCGCTGCCACCCGCAGCTGAGCGACGTCCAGGTCGATCAGGTCGATCGCGGAGAGCACCGCGGCGACCACGCCGGGATTCGGCTCTTGGCCCTGCGAGGCAGCGCGCTTCACCGCGCGCTCGAACTCGACCTCGAGCAGCGCACTCGAGACGAGCGCGGCGCCCGAGGAGGTCAACCACGCCCCCAGCGCGACACTCTCCGCCTCCTCGAAGACGAGCTTGATCGCTGCCGACGTGTCGATATAGGTCAGTGCGGCGGCCGCGTCAGACACGGTCGCCGCGGACGTCGTCCAGCGCGCGGGAGCCTGCGTCGCCCGCGGGCAACGACAGCGTGCCGATCTCCTTCAGGACGTCGGCGATGTCTCGCGTTCTGAGGCGCAGCACGCCGTCGCGAGCGAGCTCGAGCTCCTCGGCGGTGTACTGCGGCGGGAGTGGTTGATGGATGGTCGCCATCGCTACCCAAGGTAGCGCTGCTATTCGCAGCCAACAACCGGCGGACGGCGTCGCTATCGCACGGCGGGGCCTAGCGCGACGACGTTGCCCGGTGCGTCGAGCAGGTGCAGACGTGCACGGCGCCTAGCCTCGCGACCAACGAACTCGAAGAAGTTGTCGTGCACCTTCGCGGTGGGGGCGGTCAGTCCGGACCCGAGGCGGACGACGGCCACGCCGTCGGGCGCCAGGCCGGATCGTCGCGCCGTCCGCTGCCGGAAGCGCGGGAGCGTCCACTCCGGATGGCGTCGCTGGAGGGCCTGCCGGGTGGCCTCTAGCCGAGCGAGCTGCGCCGGGGTCTTGCGCGGGCCCGGAATGATGGACATCTCGGCCCGGCCTCGACGGATGTCTCGGAGGCTGAAGCAGCCCACTGCGGTCGCGATCGTGTCGCGTGCCGTGAGGCACAGCTGGTTGCGCGGCTGCGGTCTCTTTCCGCCGGCCTCGGCCGGCATGGAGCGTCCGCCGGTGACCCAACGGGTCAATCGCGCGGCCTGCGTCGCGACCTCCGGCGTCCGGCCGCGCGCGTTTCGGTCGTCGACAAGCGTCGTCGCGCATCTATCCAATGATCAACGGCCCGCCCACCGAAGCCGGCGACGCCGGCGAGCAGTCCGACCATGGGCCCGAAGATGAGACCTGCCACCAGCCCCACCACGAGGCACGCGACGGCAGATACGAGCAGCCGCTTCATCACGGGCGAATCCTACGGAGGGAGCATCTCAGCATCCGGCGCCGTCCTCCGGCCCATCTGCGTGATCCGCGATCCAGATGTGGGCGGGCGCTCACCCGGTTCGCCGCGAACGGCCCGCGGCACGAAGCGGTCCCGCCTGCCCCGCCCGCTCAGCCGGGCGTGACGCCCGCGCCGATCCAGGCGAGGTACGCCGCGTTGCCGCCCGTGACCTCGAGCGCGACGAGCTCGTAGGTGTCGTACGGGTGGACGTCGGCCAGCCGCGCGTCCAAGGCGACCAGTCGGTCCGCCGTCGTCTTGACGACCAGGAGCGCCTCCTCGCCCTGCTGGACCTCGCCCTCCCAGCGGTACACCGATCGCACGGACGGCACGATGTTCACGCACGCGGCGAGCCGCTCCTGCACGAGCACGCGCGCGATGTCGTCCGCGCGCTCCGCCGGCGCCGTGACGAGGCAGACGCGCTCGCCGGCCATCAGCGATCCGGACGGTCGGGGTGCACGTCGTCGATCGTCGCCAGGGCCACGTACGGCACGCCCTCCCCGGCCGCCGCGCGGATCCGCTCGGCCCCGCCCGCGAGCCGGTCCAGGACGGTCAGCACGCCGACGATCGTGCGACCCTCGGCCTGCAGCGCCTCGATCGCCTCGATCGTCGAGCCGCCCGTCGTCACGACGTCCTCGACGACCAGGCACCGGTCCTGCGCGGTCAGGAGCGGGCCCTCGACGCGCCGCTGCAGCCCGTGCTGCTTGGCCGCGCCCTTGCGGATGAAGAACGCCTTGACGTCCGCGCCGCCCGCCAGCGCGGCGCACGCCACGGGATCGGCGCCCATCGTCAGCCCGCCGACCGCGGTCGCCCCCCACTCGCGGGCGTGGTGCGCGACGAGCTCGCCGAGCGCGGCGAACCCGACCGGGAGCAGCGTCGCCCGCTTCGCGTCGACGTAGTACTGGGCGGTCGCACCGCTGGAGAGGGTCACCTCGCCGAGCACGAGGGCGTGCGTACGAAGCTCGTCGATCAGCCGGGAACGGGCGTCCATGCGCTCTACGCTATCCGTTGTGCTCGAAGGCCCCATCCGCGCCGTGTCGGTGCTCCTGAGCCTCGCGATCCTCGTCGGCTTCGCGCTGTTCGCGATCGACGAGACGCGCGAGGCGAGCCGCGAGACCGCGGCCGCCGTGGCGGACCGGCCGAGCGTCGCCGTCGACCCCTCCCCGCAGCAGGAGCGGGCACGCGAGGCCGCCCACGGCACCGTCCGCGAGCTCGTCGACGACGTCAACGACGTCGCGCTCGCGCCGTTCGCCTCGATCGTCGACGGCAGCGACGACCGCTGGGTCCGGCGCGGCGTCCCGGCGCTGCTGGGCCTGCTGGTCTACGGGTACGGCCTCGCGACGCTGGCGCGGTTCAGCCGCGGACGCGCATGACGCACGACGACCGACCCGCGCGCGAGCGGGCGATCCCCGAGATCCGCTTCGGCACGAGCACCGGGTTCGCGCTCGGGGTCGAGGAGGAGCTGCTGCTCGTCGACCCGGTCACGCACGCCCTCAGCCACACCGCCGTGGAGACGCTCGAGCGGCTCGTGGTGCCGGCCGGGGCCGGAAGCGCGCACCCGGACACGTACGCGGCGCTCGTCGAGTTCGCCTCCCCGGTCTGCGCCACCGCCGTGGACGGGGTCGGCGCGCTCGACCGGCTGCGCGCGGCACTGCGGGCCACCGGCGCGACCGCGATCGGGGCGGGCATCCACCCCGACGGGGCACGCGGCGACGTCGTGCACCACCCCGCGCCGCGGCACGCCGCGATCCACGACCAGCTGCGCGGCCTGCTGCGCCGCACGCCGACCGCCGCGCTGCACGTCCACGTCGGCATGCCCGACGCCGAGGCGGCGATCCGGGCGTGCACCGCCCTGCGCGAGCTGCTGCCGCTGCTGCAGGCGCTCGCCGCCGCCTCACCGTGGTGGCACGGGGCCGACAGCGGCCTGCAGAGCGCGCGGGCCCAGCTGTTCCGCGGCTATCCGCGCGCCGACATCCCCCGCGCATGGAGCTCGTTCGAGGACTACGTGGACGACGTCGTCGCGGTCGTGGAGGCCGGGGACCTGCCCGACTACACGTTCCTGTGGGCCGACCTGCGCCCGCACCCGCAGCTCGGGACCGTCGAGGTCCGCGCGATGGACGCGCAGCCGTCGCTGCGCGACGCGCTCGGGCTGACCGCGCTCGTGCGCGCGGTCGCCGCCCAGGGCGCCCGGGAGGGCGGCCCGTGGCCGGTGCCCTCCACGCGCGAGGCGCTCGAGGAGTCGAGCTTCCGCGCCGCCCGCGACGGCCTGGCGGCGACCCTCTGGCACGACGGGGCGCTGCGCCCGGTGCCGGAGATCGCCCGCTGGTGGACGGCTCGCGTGCGCGACGTCGCCGCCGAGCTCGGGGACGCGGACGCCCTCACCGAGATCGAGCGGCTGCTGCGCGACGGCGGCTCCGCCGACCGACAGCGCGCCGCCCACGCCCGCGGCGGGATGCCCGCCCTGCTCGCCCACCTCGCCGCCGAGACGAAGACCCCGCTCTAGCTATCCATCTCCGGCCCCTCCAGGGGCTGGAAACGTCCGTTCACCGCCAGCGGGGGGCGCCGGGGGTCCCCCGAGCGGCGTCCGACGCGGAGCCGGAGGCGGAGCGTCGCAGCGAGGGGGGACCCCCGGCGCCCCCCGCCCGCGGCTCAGCGGTAGGTGTCGACGATCGTCCCGAGCCGCGTCCAGTTGCGGATGCTCAGCGCGTCCGCGTTGGGGACGCGCAGGCAGCCGTGGCTGGCGTTGTAGGTCGGGACGCTCGGGTACCCGTGGATCGCGTAGCCGCCGCGGAAGAACGCGGAGTGCAGCATCCCGTTGGGCAGCCGGCCGATGTCGCGACGGTAGACGCGGAAGGTGCCGAGGATCGTCGGGGTCGACGGCGCGCCGGAGCTGACGTGGTAGATCCGCTCGACCTTCCCGCCCGCGCCGATCAGGGCCATGACCTGCTTGCTGATGTCGGCCTCGACGTGCCGGCCGTGGTTCTTGAAGCGGACGGGGAACGCGCCCTCGCCGCGGGCGAGCCGGCGCATGACGTCCTCGTTGGCCTGGGTGGTGCGGGCCATCCCGAGGTTCTTGCGGAACGCCAGCACCGCGCGCGAGGTGCGCGCGTCGAACACGCCGCGCTGCCCGATGACGTAGCCGTGGCGAGCCAGCGCGCGCTGCAGGGCGCGCACGGCGGACCCGGTGGAGCCACCGCGGACGCTGCGCGGCAGCACCTTCACCGTGCGGGCGGGGGCGATCGCGGTCCCGAGCTGCGCGGTGGCGCGGTGGCTGGCGCGTACGGTGACGTCCCCCGTGCCGCGGGTCGTGAAGCCGACGAGGAAGCCGCCGCTCTTGCCGGTGCTCGAGCGCTGCGCCTTGACGGTGCGCGCCCCGATCTTCTTGCCGCCGCGGTAGAAGCGCACGGTGACGGTCTGGCCGTCGACGTACGGCTGCAGGGAGCCGCGGACGCGCCAGCGGTCGCCGGTGAGCACGGTCCCGGTCTTCCCGACCTTCTCGGTGGCGATGTCGAGCTTCGCCTCCGCTGCGGGCGCGGGGGTGGCCGCGGGAGCCGGGGTGGCGGCCGGCGCGGGGGTGGCCGCGGGCGCGGGGGCGGGGGCGGCGGCCGGGTCCTGGGCGGCGGCGGTGGCCGGCAGGACGGCGGTGGCGGCGAGGGCGAGGGGCAGGAGGCGACGCATCGGTGCGGGCATCGTACCCGCGCGACGGGCGTCGCGATCCTGGATCTAGACCGGCAGCGACCGGGCGGGCGCCGGACCCCAGCCGCGACGGACCGCGTAGGCGCCCAGGCTGATGATCGCGAGGCTGCCCGCGAGCACGAGCGGGATCTGCCAGCTCCAGTCCTGCGTGCTGCCGAACGCGATCGAGTTGTTGATCGCGTGCAGGACGATCGGCGGGTACAGGGACTTCGTCCGGACGTACAGCAGGCAGAGCACGAAGCCGAAGAAGCCGAGCGGCACGAGGAAGCCGATCGGGGAGCCGCCCGCGTGGATGCTCCCGAACGTGATCCCGGTGATGATCGCCGCCGGCCAGATGCCCTTCCAGTTCGCCAGCGCGCGGAAGTAGAAGCCGCGGAAGAACAGCTCCTCGCCGACGGGGGCGACGACGGTGACGAGGAACGCGACGGCGATCAGCGCGGCGGTCGACTCGTCGACGCCGAGCTCGGTGGGCAGCGTGTCCTCCTCGTTCTGGAGGCCGAGCGCGGAGACCCAGATGGCGCTGAACGCCAGGAACGTGACGAACGCCAGCGCGGTCCAGCCGACCGCGGGCCACCAGGCGGGGCGACGCAGGCCGAACTGCCACGGTCGCGGGCGCGCGACCTTCGCGGCGAAGAACACGGCGGCCCCGATGAGGAAGACGTTCTGGACGATCGTGGCGATGATCGTGACGCCGGGAGGCGGGTCCTCGAACGTGTAGCCGAAGGCGGTCGAGATCGACGCGATGACGATGAAGCCCATCGACGCGGCGACGAACCCGATGATCAGCGCGACGAACGCGGTCCACGGCTTCCAGCGCGGGACCCGGGTGCCCGGCTCGACGCCGTCCGGGAGCTCCGGGAACTGCGGCGGCGGGGCCGAACGCTGGCCCGGGACGGCGGTCGTCGTGTCGCGCAGATCCGTCATGCCTGTCACCCAGGGTACGGACCGGGGCCCGCGACCAGTTCAGGCAGCCCGCGCAGGTCGGGCGCGTGGTGGGCGCGCGGCGGGCCGGTGAGCAGCGGGTCGTCGGCCGCGACCGCGCCGAAGCGGTCGACGAGCACGGCGGCCACCCCGGCGGCGCGGGCGGCGAGCACGTCCGGTGGCGTGTCGCCGACCATCAGCACGCGGTCCGGCGCGACGGCGGGGACGAGCCCGAGCGCGGCGTGCAGCAGTGCCGGGTCGGGCTTGGCGACCCCGGTCTCGGCGCTGGACACCGCTCCGTCGAGCAGCCCGTCGAGACCGGCGGCACGCAGCGCGTCGTGCAGCGAGACGTCCCAGTTGCTGACGACGACGAGTCGGGCGCCGGTCGCGCGCAGCGCGCGCAGGACCGCCGGGACCTCCGGGTAGGCGGGGAAGCGGAACGCGTCGAGCATCGCGGCGCGCACCTCGATGGCCGGGAGCGCGGCCACGGCGGCGCCGAGCTCCCGCGCGACGATCGCCGCGCAGCGGTCGCGCAGGTCCTCGAGGGCCGCGGGGGTGCCCGCCCCGTCGCAGTGGGCCCGGTAGTAGGTCATCTCGGCGACCATGGCGCGGTGGGCGAGGTCCTCGCCGACGGTGACGCCGCGCGCGGCGAGCGCGGCGACGAGATGCGGCCCGGGCGGCTCGAGGTCCAGCAGCGTGCCGAGCGCGTCGAGCAGCACGACGTCGTAGGCGCGGTCCATCAGGCGACCCAGTGCCAGGTGGCGAAGCGGGCGGTGAGCACGCACAGGAGGATGGCGCTCGCGCCGAGGGCGAGCGTCGCGGTCCGGGCCGACGCGCGGGCGAGCCGCAGGCCGGCCCACAGGTACAGGGGGAAGAGGACGGCGAGGAACCGCGGCGTGGACATCAGCGGCTGCGGGGCGACCGGGGTGCTGAGCGGCAGCGCCAGCGCCGCGACCACGTACGCCCCGTAGGCGGCAGGCAGGCGGCGCAGGACGCCGACGATCGCGGGCACGCAGGCCAGCAGGAACGCGAGCAGCACGAGGTTCTCCTGCGCGACGACGAACGGATCGCCGCCGGCCGCGGTGAAGTACACGGGGTCGCGCGCCCCGGACAGCAGCTGGCGGGCGCCCTGGGCGGCGGCGACGGTCCCGTCCCAGAGCCCGACGAACGGCCCGGCGAACTCGCGGAACCAGACCTGCTGGGCGTCGACCGGGGCGCGGGCGTCCCCGCCGGTGAGCGCGAACCAGCCGCAGAACGCGAGCATCCCGACGGGCACGAGGGCGACCGCGAGCAGCGGCCGGTGCTCGGACGGGCGGCGTCCGAGCGGCGGCAGTCCCGCCTCGCGGCGGGCGCGCAGGTGCAGCAGCGCGAGCGGCACGACGAGGAGGACCCCGGCGCTGCGGGTGCCGGCCGCGAGGGCCCCGAGCGCACCGGCCCACGCCCAGGCGCCCCGGCGCGCCGCGTAGACGGCGCCGATCGACAGCGCGAGGAAGAGCCCCTCGCTGTAGACGGCGGTGTGGAAGAACGCGGTCGGGAAGAGCGCGCAGGCCAGGACGGCGTAGCGGGCGGCGCGGCCGTCCCCGAGCTCGACCATCGCCAGGCGGTGCAGGACCGCGAGCGCGACGAGGAACGCCGCCCAGGACACGAGGATCCCGCCGACGAGCGAGGAGCCCAGCGGCGCGCCGACGGCCTTGGCCAGCAGCGGGTACAGGGGGAAGAACGCGGGCCGGGCGGGATCGTCGCCGTAGCCGCCGTCGGCGATCGCCAGGAACCAGACGGTGTCCCAGCGCGCCATCGGCGCGACGAGCGCGTCGCCGAGACCGCCGAACGGGTGCGTCACCCCGGCCGGGTCGAAGCCCGGGGCGCGCCCGGACTGCCCGAGCAGCTCGGCGGCGAGCGCGCCGCTGACGAGCACGAGCGCGCGGGAGATCGCGAACGCGACGAGCGCCTCGCGCAGGGCGTGCGCCCAGGCCACGTCCAGGCGCACCGCCGGCAGGGCGGTGCGACGCGACGCTCGGGTACCTTCGACGCCCATGCCGCCGTACATCCTCGCGGAGACGTTCTTCACGCGCTACGACAACCAGCTCACGGCGGCGCTGAGCCTCGTCATCGCGTTCGCGCTCGCCGCGCTGGTCGACCGGGTGATCGTCCGTCGCGCCACGGCGCTGGCCACCATCGTGCGCGGCGGCGAGCTCTCGGCGGAGGCCGACACGCGCGTGCGGTTCCTGCGGCGCGTCACCGAGGTGACGATCGTCGTCATCGGCCTCGGGGTCGCGCTGTCGCAGTTCGCCGCGCTGGACCGCATCGCCGGCACCGTCCTCGCGTCCAGCGCGATCGCCGCGGCCGTGGTCGGCTTCGCGGCCCGGCAGGTGCTCGCGAACGCGATCGCCGGGATGCAGATCGCCATCACCCAGCCGCTGCGCGTCGGCGACCAGGTGACGTTCGAGGGCGAGACGGGGACCGTGGAGGACGTGCGGCTCACGAGCACGTGGCTGCGGACCGGCACCGACTCGCGGGTGATCATCCCCAACGAGAAGCTCGCCGCCGGCGTGCTGCGCAACGAGTCGATCGAGAGCGCGACGGTCGCCGTCGAGGTGTCCGTGTGGATCCGGCCGGACGCCGACGAGGCCGCCGCCCTCGCCGCCGTGCAGGAGGCGCTCCCCGACGTGCAGGTGCGGATCGCCGAGTCGACCTTCGAGGGCATCCGGCTGCTGATCCTCGCCGCCCCGACGCTGCCCTCGACGCGCCCCGCCCACGAGGCGGACATCCGCGCGACCGCGCTGGCGGCCCTGCGCGGCGCCGGCGCACGCTGAGCTGCACCGGCTCGGACGGCGGCGGCGTGCCGCTACCATCCGCTACGAGCGCATGTCCCGACGTGAACGACAGCGCCGCCGTCGCCGCAACCGTGGCGGCCCCGCGCGGATCATCTTCCTGACCTTCGGCGTGCTGAGCGCGCTGGGGATCGTCGGCGTGCTCTCGGCCGTCGGCTACGTCGTCGGGATCGCCTCCTCCGGCCCCGAGCTCTCGACGCTCAAGCCAATCGAGCAGGGCGCCAACACCGAGGTCCTCGCGAAGGACGGCACCCGGATCGGCTTCATCCAGTCGACGATCCTGCGCCTGCCCGTCCCCTCCACGTCGATCCCGAAGATCGTCGAGGACGCGACCGTGGCGATCGAGGACCGCCGGTTCTACGAGCACCAGGGCGTCGACTTCGAGGGCGTCATCCGCGCAGGCGTGAAGAACCTGCAGAGCGGCAAGACGGTGCAGGGCGGCTCGACGCTGACGATGCAGCTGATCCGCAACCTCTACACCGAGGACCGCTCCGACGACTTCAAGCGCAAGATCCGCGAGGCGAAGCTCGCCGAGGAGCTCGAGAACAAGCACGAGGGCGCCCAGGGCAAGAAGTGGATCCTCACGAAGTACCTGAACTCCGTGCCCTACGGCACCGTCGGCGGTCAGAACGCCTACGGGATCCAGGCCGCCTCGCGCCTGTTCTTCGACAAGCGCGCCCGCGAGCTGACGCTGCCCGAGGCCGCGATGCTCGCCGGTCTGCCGCAGCTGCCCTCCGCCTACAACCCCTACCAGCACCCGCAGCGCGCGCTCAACCGCCGCAACGACGTGCTGCAGGCGATGGCCAACGAGGGCTACATCACGCAGTCGGAGGCCGAGGAGGCGAAGGCCGCCCCGCTCGGCGTCAAGAAGACGAACTACTTCACCGAGCGGCGCGAGGGCTACTTCTTCGAGTACGTCCGCCGCGAGCTCGTGCGCAAGTACGGCGTCGAGCGCGTCCGCAAGGGCGGGCTGAAGGTCTACACGACGATCGACCTCAAGGCCCAGCAGCAGGCCCGCAAGGCGATCGCGGAGCGGCTCCCCAACCCCGGTGACCCGTCCTCGGCGATCGTGTCGATCAACCCGAAGAACGGCTACATCAAGGCGATGGCATCGTCGCGGAGCTTCGGCGAGTCGAAGTTCGACCTCGCCTCCCAGGGCCGCCGGCAGCCCGGCTCGACGGCGAAGATGTTCGCGATCATGGCGGCACTGCGCCGCGGCGTGGACATCAACAAGACGAGCTACGACTCGAAGAAGCTGAACTTCGTCGACAAGGAGACCGGCACCAAGATCGAGGTGTCGAACTCCGACGGCGGCGCGTACGGCGGGCGGCGCTCGCTGTTCCAGGCGGTCGTGTCCTCCGACAACACCGTCTTCCAGCAGCTCGCGCTCGACCTCGGCCCCGACGCGGTCCGCCAGGCCGCCTACGACATGGGCGTCACGAGCAAGCTCGACGCGTTCCCCGCCGAGGTCCTCGGCGGCATGCGCAACTGCTGCACCGTGCTGGAGATGGCGCGCGCCTACACGACGATCAACGACGGCGGCTACCGGATCAAGCCGATCGCGATCCAGCGCGTGCGGTTCCCCGACGGCAAGATCGACAACTCGCTCGGCAAGACCCGCCGCACGAAGATCTTCACCGACGGCCAGACGCACGAGGCGATCAAGGCGATGGAGGCCAACGTCCGCTCCGGCACGGGCACCGCGGCCGCCGTCCCCGGCTGTCCGACCGCCGGCAAGACCGGCACGACGACCGGCTTCGCCGACTCGTGGTTCGCGGGCATGACCTCCAACCTCACGACCGTCGTGTGGGTCGGGTACCCCGGCAGCCGCGTGCCGATGACCAACGTGCAGGGCTGGGGCACGATGTTCGGCGGCAAGGCGCCGGCCGCGATCTTCAACTCGTTCATGACGATGGCCGCGGACAGGGGCACCTGCAAGGAGTGGCCCAAGCCGAAGGAGCCGTTCGTCTCCTCGCCGTTCTTCGGGCGCTACGCGAAGTCGGGCGCCCCCGGCCCGGCGGCCACGCCGACCCCCGGTCCCTACGACGCGACGACGCCCGGCACCACCGACACCGGCGCGGGCGGCCAGCAGACCCCGGACGACGCGTACGAGGCGCCGCCGCAGCAGGCACCGCCCGTCGCGACGCCGGTCCCCGCCGCCCCCGCGCCGGACCCCGCGGCCGGCGGCGTCACGCCGACGCCCTGACCGTCGGAGGCGCCCTCGTGCGCCCGGCGCGCGCCGTGGAGCGCGATCCGGTGCTACCTTGGACGCAATGGCCAAGGAAGAAAAGGTCGAGTTCGAGGGCGAGGTCGTCGAGGCCCTGCCCAACGCCATGTTCAAGGTGAAGCTCGACAACGATCACGAGGTGCTCGGGCACGTCGCCGGCAAGATGCGCCGGTTCCGCATCCGCATCCTCCCGGGCGACCGCGTCCGGGTCGAGCTGAGCCCGTACGACCTCTCGCGCGCCCGCATCGTCTACCGCCACCGCTAGGCGCCACCGCGCGGGACCCCGTCCCGCCCCTCCGGAGCACCGCCCGTCGTGGGCGAGCACGAGCTGATCACCGCCCTGCAGGAGCTGCTCACCCCCCGGGGTGACCGCGTCGTGCGCTGGGTCGGGGACGACGCCGCCGTCGTCCGCGCCCGGCCCGTGCAGGTCGTCAGCGTCGACCAGATGGTCGACGGCGTGCACTTCCGGCTGGACCTGCCGGGCGTGACAGCCGGGGACGTCGGGCACCGGGCGATGGCCGCCGCGCTGAGCGACCTCGCGGCGATGGCGGCGGACGCCGGCGAGGCGTACGTCACGCTCGCGCTGCCCGAGGGCCTGCCGGGCGAGGCGGTGCTCGAGCTCGTCGCCGCGATGGAGGCGCTCGCCGCCGCCACCGGCACGACGATCGCCGGCGGCGACGTGACGCGCGGCCCGGTGCTGATGGTCGGCGTGACGGTCGTGGGCTGGGCCGACGAGGAGTCGGCGCTGCTCGGCCGCGACGGCGCCCGGCCCGGCGACCTGGTCGGGGTGACCGGGCCGCTCGGCGGTGCCGGGGCCGGCCTCGCGCTGCTCGACGGCCGGGTCGATCCGGCCGCGCACGGCATCCCGGCCGCGACGGTCGCGGCGCTCGCCCGCGCGCACCTGCGTCCGGAGCCGCGGCTCGCGCTCGGCCGCGCGCTGCGGGCCGCCGGGGCCGGCGCGCTGATGGACGTCTCCGACGGCGTCGCGACCGACGCCGGGCACCTCGCGCGCGCGAGCGCCGTCGACGTCGAGATCGCGCTCGCGGACCTGCCGCTCGCCCCCGGGCTGGACACGGTCTGCGCGGCGCTCGGGGTCGACGCGGCCGAGCACGCCGCCACCGCGGGCGACGACTACGAGCTACTGCTCACCGCGCCCCCGCGCGCCGCGGCCGCGATGCCCGCGACGGTCACGTGGATCGGCCGCGTGCACCCGGCGGCGACGCCGGGTGACGGGCGGCTCAGGGTCGTCGGGCCCGACGGGGCGCCGCGGGCGCTGGCGGGCTATCGGCACGCCGTCGGATGACCGGCGGCAGCAGGACCGGGTCGCGGCGCGGGTCGGTCCGGCGCAGCAGCGCCTCGGCGACCGCGAGCGGATCGATCACGTAGTCGCGCGCGGCGACCCGTCGCTGCAGCTCCTGGATTCGCACGGTGCGGGCCTCGTCGGTCACGGATGGGTCGAGGGCGCAGCCGCCCTCCCGGTGGGTGGAGGCGCCGGGTCCGTCGTCGTGTCCGGGGGCCGGACCGGTGCCTTCCGCGGAGGTCATCGACCCGCTCCCGCGTCCAGCTTGAGATCGGTGGCCGGACGTTGGACGCGGTCGGTGAGCTGCGGCCCGCGAAGCGGTTCGCCCTTTCCGGCACCCCGCCCGATCGCCGAGACGAGCCGGCCGATCACGACGATCCGCTCGTCGGCGCTGAACAGCGGATGGCAGGCGGTGAGGACGAGCCGGTCGGTCCCCGTGCTCTCGAGCACCGACACGTCCTGGGGCGTGACGATGCGGGTCCGCTGCACCCGGTAGGTGAAGGTGCCGTACGGCATCTCGACGATCATGCGGTCGCCGCGGTCGAGCTGGTCGACGTGCCGGAAGGGCGCCCCGTAGGTGGTGCGGTGGCCGGCGATCGCGGTGGTGCCGGGCACCCCCGGGAACGGGGATCGGTCGTAGATCCCGGGGCCGCGACGCAGCGACGCCGCGTCGGTGCCCTGCACGACGACCTTGTCGACGCCGATCGCCGGGATCCGCAGGCGGGCGACCGCGCGGCCCTCCCGTGCGCGCTGGCGCAGCGACCGGGCGAGGTACGCGATCCGAACGGGCTCCGCGGCGAGCGAGCGCAGCTCGGTCACCTCGCGCGCGGTCGCGCCGTCGTCGCGCAGGTCGCGCAGCTGGCCCTCGAGGTCGGCCTGCGCCCGGCCGGTCGTGAAGGCGGTCAGCGGCTCCTGCCACGTGACGGTCAGGACGGCGTCGACGACGATCAGGCCGCCGGCGACGATGAGGATCGTGGAGAGCGCGCGCAGGACGCGCCGACGCCGCGAGTCCTCCGGTCGTCTCACCGCCGCAGCGCGGAGTCGACGCCGCCGAGCGCGCCCGGCCCCGCGTAGGTGACCGGCCCGCGGACCGTGACGCCGTCCGCGTCGGCGGCGGGCGGCCGGCGCGCGAGCGCGACCAGCGCGGTCGCGGTGCCGCAGCCCGCCAGCAGGCCGAGCACGAGCCACGACAGCGGCCCGACGTGCCCGCCCGCGATCGCCAGGACCCCGGCCCAGAGCGCGTCGGCCGGGCCGTAGCCGAGCGCGGACGCGACCATCGTCGCGGCGAGCGCCGCGGGCAGGAGCCCGACGAGCACGAGCAGCACCCCGACCACGCGCGGCAGCCGCACGCCCCCGGCGGCGATCAGCACGGTGCCGTGCAGCGCCGGGATCAGCAGCGCGGCCGCGTACGGGTTGCGGACCCAGACGAGGGCGACGACCACCGCCGAGACGAGGATCAGGGCGATGCCCGCGCCCTCCGCGGCGGGACGCTCGCGCACCCGGGCGAGCTGGAGCGCCAGCGGCCGCAGGCCGATCCAGCCGAGCACGAACACGAGCAGCAGGCTGACGAGCGCGATCTGCGCGTTCCCGTCCACCGGCACCGCCCCCGGCGGGGCGGGCCCGCGCGGCGCGACCTGCAGCAGCCCGGTCACCCGGAAGAGCACCGCGAACGCCGCGGTCAGCAGGTACGGCAGCGCGGTCGCGAGCACCCACAGCGCCCAGCGTCCCACCGGCTCCTTGCGCCGTCGCGCGCGGGCCAGCCCGTCGATCGCGACGAGCAGCACCGGCAGCAGCAGGACCCCGACGAGCAGCCGGACCGCCCACTGCGGCAGCACCTTGCGGTTGGTCAGCACGACCGCCTGCGGGTCCCCGCCGAGCGTCGGGCCGTTGTCCAGCGCGGTGATCGCCCGCAGCGCCGCGCGGCCGAAGCGCGTGACCCGCTCGGGCACGATCGGGGTGTCGGCGCGCGGGCCGCGCTCCCCGCTGACGCTCAGCAGGACCGCGGGCACGTCCGCGCGCAGCAGCTCGCCCTGCTCCCCGGTGGCGAACGGGACCGCCAGGCGCGCCCACTGCTGCGGGGCACGCGGACCGCCCGGCTCGACCCCGACCTCGGCGCGCACCGCCGCCTCGACGGTGCGCCGCAGCTGCAGCGGCGCCTGCCCACGCCCGTTGGAGAAGCCGGTGACGAACGGCTTGCGGACCTGCGCGCCCGCGAGGTCGCCGAGCACGAGCACCGCGCTCACGTCGCCCGGCAGCGCCCGCGCCGCGGCGGCGGCGCCGGCGGCCCCGCCGCTGCCGCCGCTGGTGGAGATGAACGAGATCGTGCGGCGCACCCGGCCCTGCGCGGCCACGCGGGCGAGCTCGAGCATCGCCGCGGTGCCCGAGAGCTCCGCCTTCGCGCCGGCGCCGGCGGCGTCCCGGTGCGCGACGATCGCCAGCCCCGGTCCGGGCGCGCCGATCCGCGTGGCGATGATGGTCGTCAGCTCCCGCTCCCCCTCGATCGTCTGCGCGGTCGTCGTGCGCGTGCGCACCGCGCGCGGGCCGAGCACCTCGAGCTCCTGCGCGATGCGTCGTGCGAGCGCCTCGTCGGCGGCGTCCCCCGGCCGCCGGCGCGGGTACGCGGCGGCGAGCCGCTCGAGCGTCAGGCTGGCCTGCTCGCCGCTGAACGCGTCGGGCGCGAGCGTCGTGCCGATGGGGCGCGGCCGGTTCTCCAGCGAGAACGCCGCGACGAGCACGGCGACGAGCACCGGGACGAGAGCGGCTCGGTAGATGCGCGGGTCCAGCACGTGGCCCCTACGGTAGTCGTCCCGCGCGCGTGACGGAGCCGGGACGGCCGGGGATCTACGATGGACGCACCCCATGGCCGACAGCGCCCCGCGCATCCTCCTGGCCGACGACGAGCGGTCGATCCAGACGCTCCTCTCCTTCGCCCTGGAGAAGGACGGCTACGAGGTGGTCTCCGCGTCCAACGGGACCGAGGCGCTCGGGCTGCTCAAGGAGCAGCAGTTCGACCTCGTCGTGCTCGACGTGATGATGCCCCGCGTCGACGGCCTGGAGGTCTGCCGGCGCATCCGCGGCGGCAGCGGCCCGCAGGCCGAGGTGCCGATCATCATGCTGACCGCGAAGTCCGAGGAGATCGACAAGGTCCTCGGGCTCGAGCTCGGCGCCGACGACTACATCACCAAGCCGTTCTCGCTGCGCGAGCTGAGCTCGCGCGTGCGGGCGGCGCTGCGACGGGCGGGGATGGGACGCCGCGACGACGGGGCCGCCGAGGAGGACGAGGAGACCGTCACCATCCACGAGCTGACGCTCGACCGCGCCCGCCGGCGCGTGAGCGTCCGCGGCGAGGAGGTGCAGACGACCTACGTCGAGTTCGAGATCCTGCTGGCGCTGGCGACGAGCCGCGGACGGGTCTTCACGCGCGACATGCTGCTGACGCGGATCTGGGGCGACAGCGCCTACCGCGACCCGCGCACGATCGACGTCCACATCCGCCACCTGCGGGAGAAGCTCGAGCTCGACGCGAAGGACCCGGAGTACCTCTTCACGGTCCGCGGCGTCGGGTACCGCTTCCGCGACCTCGACTAGGACCGGGCGGGCGCGATGGCGACGATCCGCACGCGCCTGGCGGCGATCTTCGGCCTGATCGTGCTCGCCGCGTTCGGCGGCGTGTACCTGTCGGTGGTGCCGGGCCTGGAGGCGTCGCTGACCGACGAGCGGCTGCGCGGTCTCGCCCGCACCGCGGGGCAGTACGCGGAGCCGATCGAGCGGGCGATCACGACCAACCAGGACGTCCGCGTCCTCGACCGCACCGTGCGCGCCGCCGCGGACGCGTCGACCGCGCGCGTGACGCTGCTGGGCGTCAACCGCGGCACGCTCGGCCTGCAGACGTTCCCGAAGTCCGACTCCACCGCGCGGACCGACATCACCGACCTGCAGTTCGCGGTCGCCCAGTCGGCCGCGCGCAGCGGTCGCGTCGAGCGCGGGACCGAGGCGGGCAGCGAGGGGCGCGTCGGGCAGGCCGCGGTGCCGCTGTTCTTCCCCGGGCGGGACGGCCGGCCGGAGGTCGGCTCGGTCGTCGTCTTCACCGACCCGCTCGCCGACCTCGAGGGCCAGGTCGCCGTCGTGCGCCGCCGCGTGCTCGTCGCCGGGCTCGTCGCGGCGCTGCTCGCCGCGCTGGCGGGCGCCGTGGTCGCCGAGCTGCTCGGCCGGCGCGTGCGGCGCCTGGAGGCGGTCGCGGGCCTCGTCGCCGCCGGGGACTTCAGCGCGCGGTTCCCGGTCGACGACAGCGACGAGCTCGGCCGGCTCGCCCAGACGCTCGAGGACATGCGCCGCCAGCTCGCCGAGCTCGAGCACGCCCGCAGCCGCTTCATCGCGACCGCCTCGCACGAGCTGCGCACGCCGATCTTCTCGCTCGGCGGGTTCGTCGAGCTGCTCCAGGACGAGGACCTCGACGACGCGACGCGCGCGACGTTCCTCGACCAGATCGCCCAGCAGGTCGACCGGCTCGGCAAGCTCGCCACCGATCTGCTGGACCTCTCCAAGCTCGAGGCGGGCACGCTGGAGCTGCGTCCGGAGCAGACCGACCTCGCCGAGGTCGCCGAGCTCGTCGCGAGCGAGTTCCGGCCGGCGCTGCTCGCCCACCGCTCGACGCTCGAGGTGCGCGTCCCCGCCGGGCGCGTGCACGCGGTGTGCGATCCGGAGCGCGTCGCGCAGGTGCTGCGTATCCTCATCGACAACGCCTTGACGCACACGCCGGACGGCACCGACGTGGTGCTGAGCGCGAGCCGCCGGGGCGAGCGCGTCCGCGTCGGGGTCGCCGACTTCGGCCCCGGCATCCACCGCACCATGCTCCCCCACATCTTCGAGCCCTTCGTCACCTCCGACGACGCGCAGGGATCCGGCCTCGGCCTGGCGATCGCGCACGAGCTCGCGGAGCGGATGTCCGGCGAGCTGATCGCCGAGAGCAAGCCCGGTCGCACCACCTTCACCCTGGAGCTCCCCGCATGACGAGTCGTCCCGCCGTCGTCCTCGCCACCCTCGCCCTCGGGGGCGGTGCGGCCTTCGCCGTCGGCTGCGGGAAGGACGACGACTCCGACACCCGGGCCGAGGTGCGCACCGAGACGGTCGTCGTGCCGTCCTCGCGCGCCGACGTGCTCGAGAACCTCGACGGGCCGACCACGAGCGAGACCGCGAAGGGCTTCGACCCGGGCGGCATCTACGCGCGCGAGTCGCTCGGCGTCGTGACCGTGATCGCGACCGGGCTGGGCGGCGGGCAGAGCGGTCGCGGCGACAGCGGCCTGGGCTCCGGGTTCGTGCTGAACGACCGCGGCGAGATCGCCACCAACGCCCACGTCGTCACCAGCGGCGAGGGCTCGGCGATCAAGAAGGCGGGCAGCGTCTTCATCCGCTTCAAGGACGGCAACCAGGTCGGCGCGAAGATCGTCGGCTTCGACCCGTTCGCCGACGTGGCGCTGCTGAAGCTCGAGGACCTCGACGGGCTGAAGCTGCGCCCGCTGCCGCTGGGGTCGACGAAGGACGTCGCGGTCGGCGAGCCCGTCGCGGCGATCGGCTCGCCGTTCGGGGAGGAGCAGTCGCTCAGCGTCGGCGTCATCAGCGCGACCGGCCGCTCGATCGACTCGCTGACCGGCTTCCAGACCGCGGACGCGATCCAGACGGACGCGGCGATCAACCACGGCAACTCGGGTGGCCCACTGCTGAATGCGGCCGGCGAGGTGCTCGGCATCAACTCGCAGATCCGCACCGAGAGCGGGGACGGCACCGGCGTCGGCTTCGCCGTGCCGGTCGACACGGTCCGCCGGTCGATCGAGCAGCTGCGGGCCGCCGGCAAGGTCAGCTACTCCTACCTGGGCATCGCCAGCTCCCCGGTCTACCCGCAGCTGGCGCAGGAGTTCGACCTGCCCGTCGCCAAGGGCGCGTGGGTCCAGGAGGTCACCGACGGCGGCCCGGCCGACGACGCGGGCCTGAAGGCGGGCACGGGCGAGAAGGTCTTCCAGGCGCGCCCGTACGCGCCGGGCGGCGACCTGATCGTCGCGGTCGACGGCAAGCCCGTGGAGAAGGAGACCGATCTCGGCGTGCGGCTGCTGGACTACGACCCGGGCGAGACCGTGACGCTGACGCTCTACCGCGGCCAGCAGAAGCAGGACGTGCGCGTGAAGCTCGGCGAGCGGCCGACCGCCGCACCGCGCCGCGGCTGAGCGCCCGGCCCGTTTGGGCGGGCGGCGCGCGCGGTACCGTTGACGGCATGTCGACGGACACCGCCGCCCCGCTCGTCCTGGTGTCCAACCGGGGCCCCGTCACCTTCGAGGACGACGGCTCGATGTCCCGCGGCACCGGTGGGCTCGTCACCGCGCTGACCGGGCTGGCCTCGCACCGCGACGCGGTGTGGATCGCGTCGGCGATGACCCCGGCGGACGCCAAGCGCGCGCAGGAGGCGGGCGGGCGGCCGATCGACATCCGCACCCCGACCGGCGGCGAGTACCAGGTCAAGCTCGTCGCCTCCGACGCGGAGGCCTACGACGGCTTCTACAACATCGTTGCGAACCCGATGCTGTGGTTCATCCAGCACTACCTCTGGGACCTCAGCAACGCGCCGGACATCCGCCGGCACGAGATCGACGCGTTCGACTACGGGTACCGGGTGGTCAACGAGGACCTCGCGCGCGCGGTGATCGAGGAGATCGACGGCCGCGAGCACCCGGTCGTGATGGTCCACGACTACCACTTCTACCTGCTGCCGGCGCTCGTGCGCGCGGCGCGCCCCGACGTCTTCCTGCACCACTTCGTGCACATCCCGTGGACGCAGTCCGACGCCTGGCGGGTGCTGCCCAACCGGCTGCGCGAGGAGGTCTTCCGCGGCATCCTCGCCAACGACATCGTCGGCTTCCACACGCGCTCGTACCGGCGCAACTTCCTGCAGTGCTGCGAGGACCTGATGGGGCTGGAGGTCGACCACGAGGCCGGGGTCGTCCGCTACGAGGACCGCGAGGTCTGGGTGCGCGCGTACCCGCTGCCGATCGACGCGCGCGCGACGCTGCAGGTCGCGCGGTCCGCGCGCGTGCGGCAGTTCGAGACCGAGCTGCTGCGCCGCCGCCGCGACCACCTGATCCTGCGCGTGGACCGCGCGGACCTGTCCAAGAACGTCCTGCGCGGGTTCAGCGCCTTCGACCTGTTCCTCGAGCAGCACCCGGAGTTCGCCGAGAAGGTGACGTTCGTCGCGCAGCTGATGCCGTCGCGGACCGACGTGCCCGAGTACGCGGAGTACCTCGAGCGGATCGAGGCGCTCGTCGCGGTGGTCAACCACCGCCACGGGACCCCGGACTGGATGCCGATCCAGCTGAAGCTCCGCGACGACCTCGAGGAGGCGGTCGCCGCCTACAAGCACTACGACGTGCTGCTGGTCAACGCGATGTTCGACGGCATGAACCTCGTGGCGAAGGAGGGGCCGCTCGTCAACGAGCGCGGCGGCGTCTCGATCCTGTCGGAGAACACCGGCGCGCACGAGGAGCTCGGCGAGTTCGCGCTGAGCGTCAACCCGTTCGACATCCAGGAGCTGGCGGACGCGATCCACTCGGCGCTGACGATGGGCGAGGGCCGTCGGGCGGAGCGCCTGGACGGCCTGAAGGCGATCGTCACCGAGCGCGACCCGGGCGACTGGATCGACGAGCAGCTGGCCGACATCCGCAAGAAGGCGGGCGTCGACCTCGGTCCGCCGGTCGGGCCTACGGCAGCAGCGTGACGTCCTGCCGGCGCCGCGGGGGCGCCGGGGCCGGGACGGGCGGCGGCGCGGGCGGCACCGCGAGGGCCGGCGCCGGCGCGGGAACCGCCTGCCGGCGCGCGCGGCGGGCGCGGCTGCGGGCCTTGGCGCGGGCGCGCGCCCGCGCCCGGGCTGCGCGGCGCTCCGAGCGCGCGCGGCGGTCGGCCGACGGTGCGCGCTGCTGCCCGTCCGGCCGTGGGAGGTCGGCGTCGGGCGCGGCCACGGGGTCGGCGGGGTCCGCGGGCGGGGCCGCGCGGGCGGCGGCGGCCGCGGGGTCGACGGACCCGGCGGCGGACGGGCCCGGCGGCCGGGCGGGCGCGCGCGGCGCGACCGCGGCGGGCGGGTCGGCGAGCGCGACCGGCCGGGCGTCCGGGACGACCGGCGCGGACGGGGCCAGGTGCGGCCAGAGCACGACGAGGGCCCCGACGGCGAGCACGACGAGCAGCGGCAGGGGCGGCGTTCGCCGGGCGGGCGGGAGCGGGACGGGTGGCGGTGAGGACTCCATCCTCCCCACTAGCTCCCGGGCGCCGGAACTCGCCCCCCTCGTTCGGTCCCGTACCGCAACGCGCGGACGGACCGCCCGCTGCTACCTTCCGTCGTCGCTATGGCTGCTCCTGCCCCGACCTACGACCTCACGCTGCTGCTCGACAGCACCGCCGACGACGACCGCCGCAAGAAGATCCTTGCCGACGCGCAGGCCCTGATCGGCCAGCACGGGACCGTCGCCAGCACCCACGACTGGGGCGTCCGCCCGACGACCTACGAGGTCAAGAAGCACGCGGCGGCCGAGTACCACCTGATCCAGTTCTCCTCGCCGGCCCCGCGGCCGCTGCTCGAGGAGCTCGACCGCACGCTGCCGATCACCGACGGCGTGCTGCGCTACCGGATCATCAAGCTGAAGCCGGGCATCGGCGAGGTCCCGAACCTCAAGAACGCGACGCTCGAGGACGCGCCCGCGTCCGACGACGTCGAGGACGAGCGCTAGCCCCGTCCGCCACACCCGGTCGTGCCCTCCGGCGCCCCTCTCGGGCGCCGGTCGTGTTCCCGGGGTGCCGTCAGATGCGACGGCTTCCGGGCGACTTCGCAACAAATAGGCGGAACGAGCGGGTATTCCGGGGGTGCCCTCCGGACCCAGGTCTATGCTCGGACCGACGACGCATCGTTCGCCCCCGAAAGGAGATCGCGGAATGGCCGCGAGCAACATCAACCGGGTCGTGCTGACCGGCAACCTCACGTTCGACCCCGAGCTCCGTTCCCTGCCGAGCGGCACCGCCGTCTGCAAGCTGCGCATCGCGAGCAACACGCGGCGCAAGGGCGCCTCCGGCGAGTGGGAGGACAAGCCCAACTACTTCGACGTCACCGTCTGGGGCGCGCAGGGCGAGAACTGCGCGCGCTACCTCTCCAAGGGCCGCGGCGTCGCGATCGACGGCCGCCTGGAGTGGCGCGAGTGGCAGGACCAGCAGGGCAACAAGCGCCAGTCGGTCGAGATCGTCGCCGACAGCGTCCAGTTCCTGGGCGGCGGCGAGGGTGGTGGCCAGGGCGGTGGCGGCGGCTACCAGGCCCGCGGCCAGCAGGGCGGCGGCGGCTACGGCGGCCCGTCCGAGGTCCCCGCCGACTCCGGCGACTTCCAGACGGTCCCGTCCGGCGGCGGCTCCGTGCCGACCGGGGACGACGACATCCCGTTCTGAGCCGTCACACGGGACGGCCTGCCCGACGGCCCCGCCGGCGCGCCGCGCCCGGGGCCGTCGTGCTGTTCCGGCCGGTGCGCGTGCTATCGCACGCCGCCCCGCGGCCGGACGTGTCACAATCCCCGTTCGCGCGCCGCCACCGGCGCGCTCTCACTGTCACCAGGATTCACCCGAGGACTTCGTTTTGGCCAAGCAGCGCAACAGCGGGAAGGCAGCTCCCCGCCGACGGGACAAGAAGGGCGGGTCCGGCAGCGGCCGACGCAAGCCGTGCCTGCACTGCAAGGACAAGGTCGACCAGGTCGACTACCGCGACATCACGACGCTGCGCAAGTTCGTGTCCGAGCGCGGCAAGATCCGCTCGCGGCGCATCACCGGCGCGTGCCGTCGCCACCAGAACCAGGTCGCCCGTGCGGTGAAGCGCGCCCGTGAGCTCGCGCTGCTCCCGTACGTCAACGAGTCGGCCACCGACCCGCGCGACCGCGGCAGCCGCGACCGCGACCGGTAGTCCCATGCCCGAGGCGATTCTCCTCCAGGACGTGGACCAGGTCGGCGAGAAGGGCGCGGTCGTCACCGTGTCCAAGGGCTACCTGCGCAACTACCTCATCCCCCGCAAGCTCGCCGCCCCGGCGACCAAGGGCCTCGTCGAGACCGCGCGCCGCAAGGCCGAGTCCGAGGAGCGCGCGAAGGCCGACGCCGTCACGCAGGCCAACGAGCTCGCGGCGCTGCTGAACAAGACCGTCCTGACGATCCCGCAGCAGGCCGGCGAGGACGGCCGCCTGTTCGGCTCGGTCACCACCCAGGACATCGCCGACGCCATCAAGGAGGCGCGCGGCATCACGGTCGACAAGCGGCACGTGGAGCTGCCCGACGCCATCAAGGCCGTCGGCACCTACCAGGTCGTCGTCGAGGTCGCCACGGGCGTCCACGCGACGGTCAAGACGATCGTCACCGAGCGCTAGCTCGACCCCGAACCGCAGCCGGACCGACGGGCGCCCCACGGGCGCCCGTCGTCGTTGTCAGCGCTGCCCCGGTTCGTGACGACTCCGTGGAAGAGCACGCTCCTTCCGCACAAATCGGCGACGGCCTCCACGGGGCCGTTGCTACGGTCAACCGTCCAGCATGAGCACCTTCCCCGACGAGGACTACGAGCCCTACACCGAGCCGCAGAGCACCGCCGCGGCGATGGCTCCGCCGCACTCGCTGGAGGCCGAGCAGGGCGTCCTGGGCGCGATCCTGCTGTCGGACAAGACGCACTACGAGTACCTCGTCCAGACGGCGCTGACGCCCGACGACTTCTACCGCGACCGGCATCGCGTCGTCTTCGAGACGATGTTCGAGCTCTACGAGGAGAACGAGCCGATCGACGTCCTCACCGTCACCGAGCACCTGCGCTCGCGCGGCAAGCTCGACGAAGCGGGCGGCCCGGCGGAGATCGACGCGCTGGCCGGTGCCGTCCCCGCGGTCGGGAACATCCGTCGCTACGGCGCGATCGTCAAGGAGCACGCGCTGCTGCGGCGGCTCCTGAAGACGACCTACGACATCCAGTCCGCCGTGCACGGCCACGAGGCGGAGGCGCGCGAGATCGTCGAGCGGGCGGAGACGCAGATCCTCGAGGTCGCGCACGACGACCGCGCCAAGGACTTCGTGCCGGTCGGGGACGTCCTGCACGCCGAGATCGACGTCTGGCAGCGGATCGCCACCGAGGGCATCACGATGACCGGCACGCCCTCGGGCTTCCCGGACCTCGACGAGATGACCGGCGGCTTCCAGCCCGGCAACCTCATCATCCTCGCGGCGCGTCCCTCAATGGGGAAGTCGGCGCTCGTCACGAACATCGCCGAGAACGTCGCGCTGCACCCGAGCAACCCGAAGGCCGTCGCGCTGTTCAGCCTCGAGATGAGCGAGGGCGAGCTCGCCCAGCGCTTCATCGCCTCGCAGGCGTCGATCAAGGGCGACGACCTGCGCAAGGGCCGGCTGAAGAAGGAGCGCGACTGGAAGCGCGTCCTGGAGACCGCCGCCCGCTACGACGCGGCGAAGCTGTTCATCGACGACTCCTCCGACATCGGCCTGCTGGAGATCCGCGCCAAGGCGCGGCGCCTGCACCAGCAGCACGAGCTCGGGCTGATCATCGTCGACTACCTCCAGCTGATGCGCGCCGACGGCCGGATCGAGAACCGCGTCCAGCAGGTCTCCGCGATGAGCCGCGGCCTGAAGATCCTCGCCCGCGAGCTGCTGTGCCCGGTGATCGCGCTCTCGCAGCTCTCGCGCGGCGTGGAGTCCCGCACGGACAAGCGGCCGATGCTGTCCGATCTGCGTGAGTGCGTCACCGGCGACACGCTGGTGACGCTCGCCGACGGTCGTCGGATCCCGATCGAGGAGCTCGTCGGAACCCGGCCGGAGGTCGTCGCCGTCGACGAGCGCGACCGACTCGTCCCGGCCGTCGCGGAGGAGGTGTGGCCGGTCGGCCGTCGTGCGGTGGTCGAGCTGCGTCTCGCCTCGGGACGCCGGATCCGGACCACCGCCGACCACCGTCTGCGAACGGGTGGCGGGTGGGAGACCGTCGGCAGCCTCGTCCCCGGAGACCGCGTGGCGCTCGCCCGCGACCTGCCGGAGCCGCTCACCACCGACCGCTGGCCCGAGCACGAGGTCGTCCTCCTCGGGCAGCTCATCGGCGACGGCTCCTACCTGCGCGGCCAGCCGATGCGGTACACGACGGCCTCCCAGGAGAACTCCGACGCCGTCCGGGCCGCCGCCATCGCGATGGGGTCCGTCGTGCGCCGCCACGAGGGCCGGGGCTCCTGGCACCAGCTGGTGATCGCGGGCAACGGGAACCGGTGGACCCCGGCCGGGGTGGGTGCGTGGCTGAAGCAGCTCGGGATCTTCGACCAGCGCTCGGGAGAGAAGCGCGTCCCGCGCGCGGCGTTCCGTCTCCCCACCGACCAGATCGGCCTGCTGCTGCGGCATCTGTGGGCCACTGACGGCTCGATCCACGTGGATCGCAGCGACCGCGGGCGGGACAAGGGCCGCGTCGCCTACGTGACGATCAGCCGGGGACTCGCCGAGGACGTGGCCGCGCTGCTCCTGCGCCTGGGCATCGTCGCGCGGATCACGACCGTCGCCCAGGGCGCGCACCGACCCGCCCACCACGTCCAGGTCTCCGGCAGCGCCGCACAGCGGCGCTTCCTGCGCCTCGTCGGGGCCTTCGGCCCTCGGGTCCCCCAGGCGGAGCAGCTCGCAGGGGTGCTGGCCACGCGGGCCGAGGCCACGAACGTCGACACCCTGCCGACGGAGGTGTGGGCCCGCGTCCGCGCGCGGATGGCCGAGCGCGGCGTCACCACGCGGGCGATGGCGGACCTCCGCGGAACGTCCTACGGCGGGTCCGCGCACTTCGCGTACGCGCCGTCCCCGACCGTCGCGATGGAGTACGCGCTGCTGCTCGAGGACGACGTGCTCGCGGACATCGCGTCCTGCGACCTCTTCTGGGACCGTGTCGTCTCGGTGTCGCCCGCCGGTGAGGAGGACGTCTACGACCTGACCGTCCCGGGCCCGCACTGCTGGCTGGCCGACGGCATCGTGTCCCACAACTCGGGCGGCATCGAGCAGGACGCGGACCTCGTCATGTTCATCTACCGCGACGAGTACTACTACCCGGAGACCACCGAGGCACCCGGGGAGGGTGAGCTGATCATCGCGAAGCACCGCAACGGCGGACTGGGCACCGTGCACCTGAACTTCCAGGGCGAGTACCCGCGGTTCCTCGGCCAGGCGCGGGAGGACTGATGCCGCGCCCCTGGGTCTGCCCCTTCGACCTGTGCGACGGCAGCGCGCTGCTCGTCGACGAGGCGACGCGCACCTCGCGGCCGTGCCGCTGCCGGCCGCAGATGCTGAGCGCGCGGCGCACGACGTCGCTGGCGCGGTCGATCCCGAAGAAGTACCGCGGGCTGTCGCTGGACCGCGAGCCGATCGCGTCGATGCCCGACGGCACCCGCCGGGTCGTCGGCGCCTACCTGCGCGACCTCGACGAGCACGTGCGCACGGGCCGCGGGCTGTGGTTCTTCGGCGACGTCGGGACGGGCAAGACGACGCTCGCGATGCTCGTCTCGCAGGCCGCGCTGGATCGCGGGCACTCGGTGGCGATCTACTCGCTGCCGCGGCTGCTGGCGGAGATCCGCACGACGTTCGACGAGGACACCGAGCACTCCTACATCGACCTGCTCGACCGCCTCACCGAGGTCGACCTCCTGCACATCGACGACGTCGGGGCGGAGAAGACGAGCCCGTGGGTGCTGGAGCAGCTGTACTCGATCATCAACACGCGCTACGAGGAGGAGCGCGCCGTGATGATCACGACGAACCTCGTCGACGACGAGGAGCTGCGCGAGCAGATCACGCCACGGACGGTCAGCCGGCTGCGGGAGATGTGCGAGCTCGTGCCGCTGTTCGGGGCCGACAACCGGCTGCGCGAGGACTGGGACGACCACCAGCCGCAGCCCGGCCGGGCGGGTGTGGAGTCGTCCGTCGCGGACTGGCTGCAGCAGAGTTCGTAGACTCTGATCCCTCATGCCAGGCACCGTCATCGTCGGCGCGCAATGGGGTGACGAGGGGAAGGGCAAGATCATCGATCTGCTCGCCTCCCGCGCCGATGCCGTCATCCGCTTCCAGGGCGGCAACAACGCAGGTCACACCATCGTCCACGAGGGCGTCACGTGGAAGTTCCACCTGATCCCGTCGGGCATCCTGTTCCCGGGGAAGACGTGCATCATCGGCAACGGGGTCGTCATCGACCCCGAGGTGCTGCTGGGCGAGATCGACGGCCTGCGCAAGCGCGGCGTCGACGTCAGCGGGCTGAAGATCAGCGCCAACGCGCACGTGATCATGCCCTACCACCGGATCCTCGACCGGGCCGGTGAGGACCGCCTGGGCCGCCACCAGATCGGCACGACCAAGCGGGGCATCGGTCCCGCGTACGCCGACAAGGCCGCACGCCTGGGCATCCGCATCCAGGACATGCTCGACGAGAAGATCCTGAAGAAGAAGATCCTCGCCGCGCTCGAGCCGAAGAAGCTGATGCTGCGCCCCTACGAGCGCGACGCCGAGTTCGCCGACCAGCTCGACCTGCAGCAGATGACCCTCGACCTGCTGACCTACGGGCACAAGCTCGAGCAGCACATCGCCGACACCAGCGCGCTGGCGTGGAAGGCGCTGGACGAGGAGAAGCTCGTCCTGTTCGAGGGCGCCCAGGGCGCGCTGCTGGACATCGACCACGGCACCTATCCGTTCGTCACGTCGTCCAACCCGGTGTCCGCGTCGGCGTGCATCGGCTCGGGCGTCGGCCCGCGCGACATCGACGAGGTCTGGGGCGTCACGAAGGCGTACGCCACGCGCGTCGGCGCGGGCCCGTTCCCGACCGAGCTGTTCGAGGGCGACCCGGTCGGCGACGGCATCATCGACCGCGGTCACGAGTACGGCACCACGACCGGCCGCCGCCGGCGCGCCGGCTGGCTGGACCTCGTCGCGCTGAAGTACGCGGCCCGCATCAACTCGCTGACGCACCTCTGCGTCACGAAGCTCGACGTGCTCTCCGGGCTCGACACCATCCGCGTCTGCACGCGCTACCGGGGGGAGGAGGACGCGACGTTCGAGACGTTCCCCTACCACCAGACGGTGCTGCACCACGCGACCGCCGAGTACGTCGACCTGCCGGGCTGGCAGGAGGACCTCACCGGCTGCCGCAGCGAGGCGGACCTGCCGCAGGCCGCGCGCGACTACCTGCAGTTCATCGCCGACCACACCGGCGTGCCGATCGCGCAGATCAGCATCGGCCCGGCGCGCGACCAGGTCATCTGGACCGAGGTCGGCAACCAGACGGTCGCCGGGCGCACGCCGAGCGTCGTCTAGCCCCGCCGCGGACGGGGCGCCCGATCGGGCGCCCTAGGCGCGGACGACGCGCGTGTCGACGATGAAGTCGTGCAGCGCGCGGTTCTGCTCGTCGAACAGCGGCCAGAGCCAGTCGGCGAGGTACGCGATCCCGAACGTGAAGCTCGCGACCGCCCCGACCACGAGGCTCTTGAGCACGACCTCGCGCACGACCGCGGTGCCGAGGTCCAGCCGCGAGCGGTCCCGCTTGACGACCCGGATGCCGGCGGCGTACTTGCCGACCGTCCGGCCGTCGGTGCGCCACAGCATCAGCGGCTGGTAGACGAGCGCCGCCAGTCCGACCACGAGGATCAGGACGAAGAACGCGAGCACGAGCGCGAAGAACCCGCCCTCGGTGTCGACGGTGACGCCGATCGCCCCGAGCGGGATGAAGAGCACGACCGCGAGCATGACGACGACGAAGCCGTCGACGATCGCCGCGAACGCGCGCGACCACCAGCCGGCGAGCTGCAGCGGCTCGGGGCCGTCTCCGGGCAGCCCTGACGGCATCACGGGCGTCGGCGTGACGGGCGCGGGCCCGCCGGCCGGGCCGTACGCTCCCGGCGGCACCGGGCCGGTCCCGTACCCGGGCGCGGGCGGCGGCGGTGGCAGCGGGTTGCCGAAGGCGTCGCGGCCGGTCCCCTGGTCGCTCATGGGAACGAGGGTACCGGCACGACCATGCCGGGCATGCCGTGTCCGATCTCGTGGTCGTGCTCGAGCACCTCGGCCTCGCCGCGGCGCAGGACCCGCAGGGCGAGGGCGAGCGCGGACAGCATCGCGAGCGTGGCGAGGGTGATCTGCACGCTGACGATCCCCTCCTCGCTCCAGTAGACGTCGTCGAGCTTCAGCAGCAGCGCGGACTCGTCGAGGGTGAGCGCGACCCCGGCCCCGAACGGGACCGCGAGGTACGGGTCGAGGTCCTCGTCGCGGGAGACGATCGACACGCCTCCGGCGAGGAACGCCATCGCGATGCCGGGGACGAAGTGGTGGATGTGGTGGTCCCCGACGACGACGTTGCGCAGCGGTCCCCAGCGGCCGCGCTCGCGCAGCAGGCGCGTGGAGACGCGCGTCAGCACGAAGGTCGCGAGGAACGACAGGTGCAGGTTCAGCAGCGCGTTCTCGCGCGTGGAGCCGCCCTTGTAGCCGGCGACGGCGACCTCGACGGTCTGCCCGATCGCCTGCTCGGCGGCGAGGACCACGTCCTCGGTCTCGCCCGGCAGCGGCGCGTCGCCGCGCCGCCACACCCGCAGCACCTCGGCGACGAGGACGGCGCCCGTCGTGACCCCGGCCGCGGCGGCGATCGCGCGCGTGCGCCGCTCGGCGACCTCCCGGCGGCGGCGGGCGGCGGCGCTGCGCGAACGGCCGATGACGAGGTCCACCGAGCGCACCGTGCCGCTCAGGTCCAGGGGCCGCGTTCGAGCAGCTCGGCGTCGGGCACGCGGCGCACGACGCGGGCGGGGACGCCCATGACGACCGCGCGGGCGGGCACGTCGGCGGTGACGACCGCGCCGGCGGCGACGAACGCCTCCTCCCCCACCTCGACGCCGGGGGTGAGCACCGCGCCGCCGCCGACGCGGCAGGCGCGGCGCAGGGTGGCGCCCTGGAGGGCGCGGCCCTCGGGCAGGCGGGCCATCGTGTCGTCGTTGGTGGTCACGGCGCCGGGGCCGACGAAGACGTCGTCCTCGACGGTGCTGAACGCCGTGAGGTACACGTGGGCCTGGAGGCGCACGCGGGCGCCGACGGTCGACCGCGGGTCGACGGTGGCGCCGCGTCCGACGACCGTGTCCGCCCCGACGGTCGCGTGCTCGCGCACGACGGCGAGGTCGCCGACGATGACGCCCGGGCCGAGCTGCGAGCCGGCGAAGACGACGGCGTGCGTGCAGATCGCGGCGCCGGCGCCGATGACGAGCGGTCCGGGCCCGTCGGCGCTGCGCAGGCTGGACCGGGGGGACAGCGTCGGCGGCTTGCCGAGCACGGCGCCGTCCTGGATGCGGACGCCGTCACCGATGATCACGTCGTCGTGCACGACGACGTTGGCGCCGAAGACGACCCCGTCGCCGACCCGCGCGGTCGGGCTGAGGACGAGCCCGGGAGCGTCCGTGTGGTCCATCCCGGATACCCTACCCACGCCGTGAGCGCCGCCTCTTCGACCACCTCCGAGCTGCGTGGCGCCGTCCTCGGGCTCGGCATGATGGGCCGCCACCACGCCCGCCTGCTGCAGAGCACGGCGGGGGTCGCGTTCGCCGGCGCGGTCGACCCGGGCGGGGACGTGCACGGCGCCGTGCGCGACCCGGGGCTCGTGTTCGCCTCGCTCGACGCGCTGCTCGCGGCGGGCCCGCTGGACTTCGCGATCGTCGCAGCCCCGGCCGAGGAGCACCTGCCGCTCGCCGCGCGGCTGATCGAGGCGGGCGTGCACGCGCTGGTCGAGAAGCCCCTGGCGGCGACGGTCGAGGAGTCGCGCGAGCTGATCCGACTGAGCGAGGGCACCGGGGTCCGGGTCGCGGTCGGGCACGTCGAGCGGTGCAACCCGGCGCTGCTGGAGCTGCGTCGCCGCGCGCAGGCCGGGGAGGTCGGGGACGTGTTCATGATCGCCGCCGAGCGGCAGGGCCCGTTCCCGGCGCGGATCAAGGACGTCGGGGTCGTGAAGGACCTCGGCACGCACGACCTCGACCTCGTGCGCTGGATCGGGGGCGCCCCGGTCCTGCGGGTCGCGGCGGAGACGCAGCACCGCATGGGTCGTGCGCACGAGGACCTGGTGCTCGTGACGGGCCGGCTGCGGTCCGGGGTGGCGTTCAGCTGCTCGGTGGACTGGCTGACGCCGACGAAGGTCCGGCGGGTGCGGGTCCTCGGCTCCGACGGGATGCTCGTCGCCGACCAGCTGACCGGTGACCTGACGCTCTACCGCAACGGGGACGTCGAGTCGACGTGGGACGCGGCGCGCACGCTGCGCGGCGTGAGCGAGGGCGACATGACCCGCTTCGCGATCGCGCGCCGCGAGCCGCTGCTCGTGCAGCTGGAGACGTTCTGCGCCTACGTGCGCGGCGACGACGACGCGGGCGTCGTGACCCTGGAGGAGGGCCTGCACGCCGTGCAGGCGGCGGAGACCGTGCTGCTGTCGGCGCGCGAGGGGATGACCGTGCGGATGGAGGACGTCTGATGCGCGCAGTCGTCGTGGCGCTCGGGAAGATCGGGCTGCCGATCGCGGCGGCGATCGCCCGGGCGGGACACGAGGTGATCGGCTGCGACGTCGACCAGCGCGTCGTCGACGCGGTCAACGGGGCGGTCGAGCCGTTCCCGGGCGAGGGCGGCCTGCTCGAGGCGCTGCAGGAGACGGTCGGCGCGGGCCGCCTGCGGGCGACGACCGACACCGCCGCCGCGGTCGCGACGGGGCCGGATCTCGTGATCGCGGTGCCGCCGCTGATCGTCGACGCGGACGCCCGCCCGGACTTCGCGATCCTCGACGCGGTCGTGGCGGACATCGCGCGCGGCCTGGCCGCCGCACCCGGCGACGCGCGCCCCGTGATCGCGATCGAGACGACGCTGCCAGTCGGCACGACACGGACCCGGATCGCCCCGGCGCTCGAGGCGGGCAGCGGTCGGACCGGGGAGCGCGACTTCTTCACCGTCTTCTCGCCCGAACGCGTCTTCAGCGGCCGGATCTTCCAGGACCTGGAGACGTACCCGAAGCTCGTCGGCGGCCTCGGCGCGGACGGCGAGGCGCGCGGCGTCGCCGCCTACGCGGCGTTCCTCGGCGCGGAGGTCCGCGCGATGGGGTCCGCGGAGGCCGCGGAGATGACGAAGCTCGTCGAGACGACGTACCGCGACGTGAACATCGCGCTCGCCAACGAGTTCGCGCGCGCCGCGGACCGCTACGGGCTCGACGTGCAGGCGGTGATCGACGCCGCGAACTCGCAGCCGTTCAGCCACGTGCACCGGCCCGGGGTCGCGGTCGGCGGGCACTGCATCCCCGTCTACCCGCGGTTCTACCTCGCCGGTGACCCGCAGGCGCGGCTCCCGGCGACCGCGCGCGCGGTCAACGAGACGATGCCCGCGTACGCGGTCGACCTGCTCGAGCAGCAGCTCGGCCCGCTGCGCGACGAGACGGTCCTGGTCCTCGGCGTCGCGTACCGCGGCGGCGTGAAGGAGACCGCGTTCTCCGGCGCGTTCGCGCTGCGCGACGAGCTGCTCGCGCGCGGCGCGCGGCCGGTCGCCGCCGACCCGCTGTACGACGCCGACGAGCTCCGGGCGCTCGGGTTCCAGCCGTGGGACGGGGAGGCGGCCGTCGCGGGCGTCGTCGTGCAGGCCGACCACGCGGCCTACCGCGAGCTCGGCCCCGCGCGGCTGCCGGGCGTGCGCGCGGTGGTCGACGGGCGCGGGATCGTGGACGCGGTCGCGTTCGCGCAGGCCGGGGTGCCGGTCAAGGTCATCGGGCGGCCCTCTGCGCGTGGGCTCACCAGAACGGTGAGCTGACGCGCACTCGGCGGTCCGCGTCAGTCGCCGAAGGCGCGCACGAGCGCGTCGACCACGCGCTCGCCGGCCCGGCCGTCCCCGTAGAGCATCGGCCGCTCGGTCGGGGGGGTGCGCTCGAGCGCCGCGTAGGCCGCGGGCGCGTCGAGGTCGACGAGGACGTTCCAGCCCGCGTCCACGGTCTCGGTCCACTCGGTCGTGTCGCGCAGCGTGATGCAGGGGACGCCCGCGAGGTACGCCTCCTTCTGCACGCCGCCGGAGTCGGTGAGCATCGCGCGGGCGCGCGTGAGCAGCGCAGTGAAGGCGAGGTAGCCGAGCGGCGGGGTGATCGAGACGTGCTCGGCGCCGAGCAGCTCGTCGAGCCAGCCCTGCGCGTCGAGGCGCGCCCCGGTCCGCGGGTGCAGCGGGAGCACCGCCGGGCACGGCAGGCCCAGCAGCAGGTCGACGAGGCGCCGCAGCCGCTCGGGGTCGTCGACGTTCCCGGCGCGGTGCGCGGTGACGAGCACGTACTCGCCGGGCGTCACCTCGGCGCTGCGCAGCGGCCCGTCGTCCTCGCGGGCGCGGGGCTGGACGAGCAGCGCCACGTCGACCATGACGTCCCCGACGACCTCGACGGTGCCGACGACCCGCTCGGCGGCGAGGTGCTCGGTCGGGGCGGCGGACGAGCACAGCAGCAGCGTCGAGAGGTGGTCGGTCAGGACGCGGTTGAGCTCCTCGGGCATCGACCGGTCGAACGAGCGCATGCCGGCCTCCACGTGCGCGACCGGCACGCCCGCCTGCGCGGCGGCGAGGCCACCGGCGAGCGTGGAGTTCGTGTCCCCGTAGACGAGGACGACGTCGGGGCGCTCCGCCGCGATCAGCGGCGCGATGGCGCTGAGCATCCGCGCGGTCTGCTCGGTGTTGGATCCCGTGCCGAGCTGGAGCTCGTGCGTGGGGCGCGGGACGCCGAGCTCGTCGAAGAACACGGCGCTCATCTCGTCGTCGTAGTGCTGGCCGGTGTGGACGAGCACCTCGGTGGCGACCTCCTGCAGGCGCCGCGAGACCGCGGCCGCCTTGACGAACTGCGGCCGGTTGCCGATGACGGTCAGGACCCTCACGCGGCCGCGAGCTCCTCCGTGACGTGCGCGCGGAAGCGGGCCGCCGCCTCGACGGTGCGGGCGCCGGGTGTCGCGGGCAGCCACGCGCCGTCGATCGCCGTGATCGCCTGCACCTCCCGCAGGGTCGAGGCGAGGAACGCCTCCTCCAGGCGGGCGAGGTCGTCCCGGGTGGTGATCCGCTCGGTCGCGCCGGTGAGCGCGAGGACCCGCCGACGGGTGATCGAGTCGAGGATGTGGTCGTCCAGCGGCGGCGTGTAGAGGTGCTGGTCGCCGGTGAGCGCGTAGAAGAACGAGGACGTCGGGGCCTCGAGCACGCGGCCGTGCGGGGTGACGAGCAGCGCGTCGTCGGCGCCCTGCTCCTGGGCGACGCGCCCCGCGAGCATGTTCGCCGCGTAGCTCAGGGACTTCACGCCGTCGAGGATCCGGGTCGGCGCGTAGGTGACGGTCGCGAGGGTGAGGGAGTCGGCGTGCTTGCGCAGCGGCTCGATCATCGCCAGCCGGGTGCCGCCCATCGTGACGAGCACGCGGACGGCGCCGTCGACCGGGTCGGCGGCCTGGAGCAGCGTGCGCACGTCGGCGTCGACGGTCGCCGGGTTGAGCGGCAGCCGCAGGGTCCGGGCGGAGGAGACGAGCCGCTCGAGGTGGTCCTCCCAGGCGAACAGCCGCCCCGCGTAGAGGCGCGCGACCTCGAACACGCCGTCGCCGCGCAGCAGGCCGGGGTCGGTGGCGGGGATCCGGGCCTCGGCGGCCGGGACGACGACGCCGTCGAGGATCGCGAGCTGGTCGGGCACGCGGCGCACGATACCCCGCAGCGCCGCCCGCGGCCGTAGGGTTTCGTGCGCGTGAAGAACGACCAGGAGGCCATCCGCGACCGCATCTACGAGCTCGCCCGTTCGATCGGGCTCGTCGGCGACGCCCAGCTCGGGCAGATCGCGGACCTCGCGGCGCGCGCCTCGCAGCTCAACGACTTCATGGACGAGCACGCGCTCGTCGGGCTCCTGCAGGCGTACGGGCGTGCGGTGGACCGGATCGCCAGCGCGGAGGCGCTCGTCGCCGCCCGCCATCTGGCGGACGTGCCCGACGAGGCGTTCGAGGCGACGCTCGACGCCTGGCTGGCGGACGTCCTGCCGCTGGCGGTCGACACCTTTGCGCTGATCCACGCCCGGCGCCTGGAGCAGCTGGTGCGACGGCGCACCCAGGCGGCCGCCGCGTCGGCCGCGACCGCCTCCGCGGTGAGCACGGGCGGCGCGACCCCGGACCTGGAGTTCGCGGACCTCGCGGTCGGCATGGTCGACCTGCGGGGCTCGACCGGCTTCATGCTCGACCAGAAGCCCGAGGCGATCTGCGCGCTCGTCGACGAGCTCTACTTCGCGGTCGGCCAGGTCGCCGCCCAGCACGAGGTGCATGCCGGGAAGTTCCTCGGGGACGGGGTCCTGTTCTTCTCCGCCGACCCGGACCGGCTGCTCGACGCGACCGTGCAGGCCGTCGCCGTGCTCGGGGAGCAGACGGCGCTGCGCGCCGGGGCGGGCGTCGCGCGCGGGGCGGTCATCCGCCACGCCGGCGACTGGTTCGGCACCCCGGTGAACCTCGCCTCCCGCCTGGGCGAGCTGGCCGGCCCCGACGAGGTCCTCGTCGACCAGGACGCCCTCCCCGACGGCCGCACGCCACGGACGTGGCGCTGGGCCCGACCCCGCGGCCTGAGCGAGGAGCGGCGCGTCGGCGTGCTCGTGCCCTAGGTTCGCGAATCGCCCGGAGAACGACGAAACCCCGGCCGGAGCCGAGGTTTCGGTGAGAGAGTGCCCCCGCTAGGAATCGAACCTAGAACCTTCGGATTAAGAGTCCGCTGCTCTGCCAGTTGAGCTACAAGGGCGTGGGACGAAGTGTAGCCGGAACGCCGCGCGCAGGCCGCGCGGCGCCCGGTCGGGACTACTCGGCCGCGGCGCCCGCCCCCTGCGCGGCGGCCTGGGCGGCCTGCGTCTTGGCCGACTGGAGCTGGGCCTTGATCTGCTCGCGGTCCTCGGGCTTGGCGAGCTCCTCGGCCTTGCCGGCGGCGAGATCGCCCTTGCGGGTCTGGCCCGCGGCGTACGCGTAGGTGGCGAGCTGGACGAACAGCTGCGGGGTGGGCTCGCGGGCGTCGACGACGATCTCCATCGCCTGCACGGCCTTCGGCAGCTTGTTCAGCCCGATGAACGCCTGGACCATGAGGTTCGCGACGCGGTCGTCGGGCTTCTTCGGGTCGAGCGCGAGGTACTTGTCCCAGGCGATCTCGCTGCGGCGCAGCTCCTTGAGCCCGCCATCGGTGAACGCGCCGGTCGACTGGTTGAAGTTCTCGCCGGTGCCGGCCTGCTGGAAGCGGAGCTTGGCGAGGTTCGCCCAGGTGGGCGCGTCCTGCGGGTCGGCCGCCAGCTTCTTCTCGGCCGCGTCGATGCGCTCGGAGTAGATGTCCTCGACCGCGGTGCCGTCACCGCGGATGGCGTCGGCGAGACCGCCCTGCACGTCACCGCCGATGCCGAAGAAGACGAGGCCGCCGCCCATGAGCAGGGCGAGCGACAGGTAGATGGCCTGGACGGTGCGTCGCCGGCCACGGCCGCGGAGATCGAACAGCATGGTGCACCTAGGGTAGAGCGTGCGCCGTCATCGGCGCGTCACGGCGTCGCGGGACGGTCGTCCTCCGGGTCGTCCGCCCGCGCGCCCATCTCGGCGAGGTCGTCCTCGTCGAGGAAGTCCTCGTCGATCTCGAAGTCGAGGTTCGGCTCGGGCAGGTCCTCGTCGTCCTCGTCGTCGTCGCCCCACTCGTCCCGCCACTGCTGCAGGACGCTCTCCTGCGGGCGACCGCGGTTGAAGAGGACCGCCAGCCAGATGCTCGCCTCGTACAGGACGAGCAGCGGCGCCATCGAGATGAGCATCGTCACCGGGTCGGTGCCCGGCAGGAGCATCGCGACGACGGCGATGATCAGCAGCGAGTAGCGACGGTTCTTGCGCAACTGCAGCGGCGTGACGATCCCGACCCGCGTCGCGGCGAGGATCGCCACCGGCAGCTGGAAGAGCAGGCCCAGTCCGGCCAGGGCCAGCACCGCGAACTTGTAGTAGTCGTTGGCCTGGACCAGGACGTTGAACGCGTCGCTGTTGAAGTTCTGCAGGAACTGGGTCGCCGGTGGGAGCACGACGAAGTAGCCGAAGACCACGCCCGTGATGAACAGCACCGGCACCATCGACATCAGCGGGAGTGCGACCCGTCGTTCCTCGGGACTGAACGCGGGCAGCACGAACGCGTACAACTGGTAGAGCAGCAGCGGCATCGCGAACAGCAACGCGAAGTACAACGCCACCGTCAGGGTCGTCATGAAGGGCTCGCCGACGCGCAGCGTCACCGGTTGGTTGCCCTTCGTGATCGGCATGTCCGCGATCGCCGCGGTCGCCGCCTTCGTCGTCTCCTGGAGCTTCTGGCGCGCGGCGGCGCTCAGCTCGAGGTCCGGGTCGGCCAGCGCGGCGGCGACCGCCGCGTTCTGGGCCCCGATCGCCCGGACGGCGAGCTGCGTCTTCTGGAGCTGGCCGGGGAGGCCGCGGCCCTTCTCCAGCGACGTCGCCGTGGCGCGCTCGAGCGGCTCGTTGAGGATGTTCAGCAGCGCGCCGTTCTGCCACGCGCACACCATGAAGGAGACGAGCAGGACCGACGCGCAGACGATCAGGCGCGACCGGAGCTCGTCGAGGTGCTCGACGAGACTCAGCCGGTCGTCGTGCCCGACGGGGCGACGAAGCGTGGACGCCATGCGCGGTGTGCGGTGACCCGGGGACCGACGGCCGGGCTAGGAGCCCGAGACCTTCGCGTCCTCGCGGGCGGACTCGGCGGGCGTCGCCTCGGCGGCGGTGAGCTCGGCGCGATCGCGGTCGTCGCTCTTGCTGTCCCCGGTGATCGAGTCCTTGAACTCGCGCATCCCGGTTCCGAGGCTGCGGCCGAGGCCGGGGAGCTTCTTCGGTCCGAAGATCACCAGCACGATCACCAGCACGATGGCCAGCTCGAGGGGTCCGATGTTGGGCATGGGAGTCGCTTCCGTTCCGGTGGGGGTCGCTTGAAGCGTAGCGCCGGCGCGTCATCGCGCCGCAGGCGGGAACTACCCCTCAAGTCTCTGGGTGACGCCGCCGATGAAGTGGGCGTCAACAGGGATTGCGAAATGGCACGAGACACGGATCATCACCACTACGTTCGCAAGGTCGTCCTGCCGTCCGGGAAGACGATCGAGGTCGTCTACTTCGAGGACCAGGTCGTGCACTCCGACGCGGTCGCGGGCTCGCCCTCGACGCGCACGGTCGAGCAGCAGGACGAGCTGCACGTCTGCGGCTCCTGCCGCAGCGAGCTCGTCTACCCGACCGCGTGGTCGGAGGCCGGACCGCGCCACTGGGAGGTCTCCCTGCGCTGCCCCAACTGCGAGTGGCAGGGCACCGGCGTCTTCGAGCAGGAGCTGGTCGAGCGCTTCGACGACGAGCTCGACCGTGGCACCCAGCAGGTCGTCGACGACCTGCGCCGTCTCCTGCACGCCAACATGGAGGCGGAGATCGAGCGGTTCGTGCGCGCCCTGCACGGCGGGCACATCCAGCCCGAGGACTTCTAGGCGCTCACGCGTAGCGCGCGACCACACCGGTCGCGACGAGGTCCAGCGCCCGGCGCTGGGCCTCCGGCAGGTCCGCCGGGATGTCCCGACGCGCACCGGCCACCAGCTCCAGCGCCTGCTCGCGCGCCGCGTCGAGCGCGCCGGTCGCGGCGATCGCGTCGCAGACCTCCTCGGCCTGCTGCGGGGTCGTGATCGTGCGCGGGTCGAGCGCCGCGAGCTGCGGGTCGCGTTCACGCGCCACGATGAAGGGGAGCGTGACCGTGCCGTCCAGCAGGTCGGTGCCGCGGTGCTTGCCCGTCCGCTCCACCGGGCCGGAGACGTCGAGGACGTCGTCGAGCAGCTGGAACGCCAGGCCGATGCGCCGGCCGAACGAGCCGAGCACGGTCGGATCGGCGTCCGCGCGGCCGGACTCCATCACCCCGAGCGCGCAGGCGGCCTCGAACAGCCGCGCGGTCTTCAGCTCGCAGCGCAGGAGGTAGCGGTCCAGCGTCACCGTGGCGTCCCACGCGTCGGCGCGCTGCAGCAGCTCGCCACGGGCCAGGCCCGAGCCCGCGTCGCTCAGGGCGCGGATCTCGTCGGGGCGCCCGGTCTGCACGAGCAGCGAGAACGCGCGCGCGAACAGCTGGTCACCGGCGCACGTCGCCATCGCGCGTCCCGCGGACGCGTACACCGTCGGGGCGCCGCGACGCATCGGCGCGTCGTCGAGGACGTCGTCGTGCACGAGCGTGGCGCTGTGGACGAGCTCGACCGCGGCGGCCGCCCGGACCAGCGACGCGGTGTCCCGCCCGGGCTCGGGCGCGCCCGCCGCGACGAGCACGAGCAGGGGCCGCAGGCGCTTGCCGCCCGCGGCGATCGTCGCCGCGCCGTGCGGGGCGAGCTGCGGCGCGGTGCCGGCGGCGATCTCGCCGAGCAGCTCCTCCACCGCGCCCATCAGCGGCGCGACGTGCGGCCCCGCCGCCTGGGCGATCGGTGCCGCCTCAGCCGCGAGCGTGGCGCTCACGCGGGCTTCTGACCGACGTGGATCGCGATGATCCCGCCGGCGGTGAGCACGTACTTCACCGGGTCCAGACCGGCGGCGTGGAGCTTGCCCGCGAGGGTGTGCGCGTCGGGGAACCGCTTGACGCTGTTGGGGAGGTACTCGTAGGCCTCCGGATCGCCGGAGATCTTCCCGAGCACCGGGACGGCCCGGTCGAACCACAGGGAGAAGAACGTCGAGAGCGGCGGCTTCGTCGGGTTCGTCATCTCGAGGACGACGACGCGGCCCCCGGGCTTGACGACGCGGGTCATCTCGCGCAGGCCCTGGTCGAGGTCGCTGAAGTTGCGGGCGCCGAAGCCGACGGTCGCCGCGGCGAAGCTGTCGGACTCGTACGGGAGCTCCAGCGCGTTGCCGAGCTCCCAGGCGATGCCCTGCGGGCGCTTGCGCCGCGCGAGGTCGAGCATGCCCGGCGAGAAGTCCGAGCCCACGACGGCGCCCTGCGGGCCGACACGGCCCGCGAGCTCGATCGCGAGGTCGCCGGTGCCGGTCGCCACGTCCAGGACGCGGTCACCGGGACCGACCGCGGCGAGGTCGGCCGCCCGGGTGCGCCACTTGTGGTGCAGCCCGGCGGTCATCACCGAGTTCAGGAGGTCGTAGTACCGCGCGACGCGATCGAACATCGCGCGGACCTGCGTCTCCTCCAGCCGGCCGGCCTTGTAGCCGGTCGGCTGGTTGGCAGTCGTGCTCATGGGGTCCCCCGGGACCGCGTCGGCGGTCGGGCTACTCGTCCTTCTTGAGCTGGCCGAGGAACATGACCATGTTGCGGAACTTCTCCGGCTCCTTCTCCTGCAGCGAGCGGAAGGAGGGCATCGGCGACGTCGGGTTGACGAGCGTCTGCGCGATCGCCTGGGCCGGGAGCCGGTCGGCGATGTCGGTCAGCTCGGGCCCGGGGCCGTCGTTGCCGTTCTCGGCGATCTTGTGGCAGGCCAGGCAGCCGGACTGCGCGACGACGAGCTTGCCCGCCTCGTACTGCTCGACCATGGCGCCGCCCTGCGCGCTGATGCGCTCAGGCGTCTCCATCTCGATCCGGGTCGGCGCGCCCGCCTCGGCACCGAGGTAGGTCAGCAGGCCCATCGCGCAGATGGTGAAGATGCCGGCCGTCGTGGCGATCGGACGCTTCTCCGGCCGACGCTCCGGGCTGCGGTCGTAGAACGGCAGCAGGAACAGCAGGATCATGCAGATCGTCGGGACGCCGATCGTCGCGAGCGGCACGAGCTCCGGCGGCTTGATGACCTTGAGCAGCTCGAAGAGGAAGAAGAAGTACCACTCCGGGCGGGGCGTGTAGGTCGTCGTGGTCGGGTCAGCCTTGGGGCCGAGCTCGGCGCCGAGGATGAGCGACATGAGGATGATCGCCAGCATGACCACGCAGGCCATGAGGGCGTCCTTCGCGACGGCGTAGGGGAAGAACGGCTTCCCCTGCGCCTTGAGGACGGAGTACTCGCGAAGGTACTGCTCCTTCTCCTGCTTGTTCACGCCTGCTCCTCGTCCTTCTTCGTGTACTTCTCCGCCGAGACCCACGGCGGGGCGGTGGTGCCGAGCTTGGCCACCAGGTACAGGTGGAAGCCGATCAGGGCGCCCAGGAGGCCCGGCACGAGCAACATGTGGATCGCGTAGAACCGCGACAGGGTCGTGGCGCCGAACTCGGGGCCGCCACGGAGGAAGTCCGACAGGAACGGACCGACGAGCGGGCCCGTGCCGTTGATGTTCACGCCGACGATCGTGGCCCAGTAGGAGCGCTGGTCGAACGGCAGCAGGTAGCCGGTGAACGACATCGTCATCGTCAGGATGAGCAGGACGACGCCGATGACCCAGTTCAGCTCGCGCGGGTACTTGTACGCGCCGAAGAAGAACGTCCTCGCCATGTGGAGGAAGATCAGGATCACCATCACCGACGAGCCCCACTTGTGCATGCCGTGCACGAACTCGCCGAGGAAGACCTCGTCGTTGACGTAGCGCATCGACTCGTACGCGCCGGAGGCGGCGTCGGGCCGGTAGTACATCGCGAGGAAGACGCCCGTGACCGCCTGGCTCAGGAAGGCGAACATCGTCGCCGAGCCCAGCGTGTAGAACCAGTTGGTGCCCTTGGGCACCTTGCGGAACATCATCCAGCGGGCGGCGCCGGAGAGGCTGGTCCGCTCGTCGACCCAGTCGACCGCGGAGATGCCGGCCTCCTTGGCGAGGTCGACCGGGCCCTGCTTGGGCTGGCCGGGCCGCTTCGGGAGCGGGACGACCTTGTCCGGGATGGGCGGGAGGGGGAGCTTGAGCTTGGGCATGCGTTCTTACTCGTCGAGCTTGCGGATCGATGGACGCGACGGGTACAGGTACTGCCCCACGCCGTCGAGCGGCTCGCCCGGGTCGCGGGGGGAGAAGCGGTCGAGCTCGTCGTTCACGGAGAACCGCGGACCGACCTCGACACGACCGGCCTGCGTGATCCGCGTGTAGAAGCGGTCAAGCGGCCGCACCGGCGGGCCGCCGTCGACGGCGCCGGTGAAGTCGTAGACGCCGCCGTGGCACGGGCAGATGAAGCGCTCGGCGGCGGAGACGTAGCGGACGGGACAGCCGAGGTGCATGCAGCGCGTCGACAGCGCGATGACCTGGTTGTACTGGTCCTCCGGCTCCTTGTCGATCGACGCGTTGCGCTTGCGCAGGTAGACCGTGGACTTGCCGGCCTGGCCGACGCCGGTCACGAGCGTGATCGTCTTCGGGATGTAGGAGTCGTCCGGGAGCTCGTCCAGCGCGATGACGTCCTGCCACGGCTGCTCGTGCTCGTCAAAGATGGGGCCGACCGCGAAGCCCAGGGCGGGCAGCAGGAACGCGGACGCCGCGACACCGCCGGCCACGTGGGCCGTTCCGGTCATGAAGCGACGACGGGTGACCGTCTCGCCTTCGAAGGCGCCCGGGATCCCCCGGTCGAGCGTGGAGTTGGACTTCGTCTTCCTGCGGTCTTCGGACACTGCGTTCTCCTCAGCGCGCCTCTGCGCGTCGGGGGTCGGTCTCGGATGAGCCCGGGAACCTTATCGCTCGGTAAACGATAGGGGTCCGCTCGTCCCACCCGCGCAGCTTTCCGCTTCAGCGCGCCAGATCCTGCGGAAGCTGGCGCGCCGCGGCGCGGAGGGCGCCTGCGGCGGACGGAGAAACCGTTCGGGCCCGATCCTTTGCGGCGCGCAGGGCGTCCGAGGAGCCGTGCGCGAGGGCCGCCACCCCGGCCTCCCAGACCGCGTCGGCCAGCTCCTCCTCGCCCGCCGCGTGCGCGCCCGCGCAGAGGGCGATCACGTCGGTCAGCTCGCCGACCGCGTCGACGAGCCCGAGCTCCGCCAGGCGGGCCAGGCCCAGGGCGTAGAGCCGGTCACCCGCCAGGAGCGCGAGATCGAGGTCGTCGGTCGCGACGATCCGCGCCTGCGCGGGCCGATGGTGCAGCAGGTAGCCCTCGCGGACCGCCTCGACGACGAACGCGAGGTCCTCGCCGTGCGGCCCCGCGCCGGCGGCCGCCGCGTCGCCCAGCGGCGCGCCCGCGCCCGGATCGGGGTCCACGACCGCGGCGGCGAGCAGGTCCCGGTCCGCGCGCGCCGCCTCGGCGAGGCGCACGAGCGTCGGGTGACCGCTCACAGGACCTCCGCGAACGCGGCCGCCGCCGCCTCGAGCGTGCGGTCCAGGTGCTCCGGGGTGTGCGCCAGCGACGGGAACCACGCCTCGAACTGGGACGGCGGCGGGTAGATGCCCCGCGCCAGCAGCTCGCGGCACCACGCCGCGTGCGCGGCCAGGTCGCACGCCTTCGCGCTCTCGTAGTCGGTCACGGGCTCCTCGGAGAAGAAGACGGTCACGAGGCCGCAGGTCGACTGGACCTGCACCGGCCGGTCACCCGCCGCCTCGCGCAGGCCCGCCGCGAGGCGGTCGGTCGTCGAGCGCAGCTTCAGGTAGGCGCCGTCGTCGAGCATCCGCAGCGTCTGCAGGCCCGCGGCGACCGCCAAGGGGTTCCCGCTGAGCGTGCCCGCCTGGTAGACGTCGCCCGCCGGGGCGATCCGCTGCAGCAGCTCGCGCGAGCCGCCGTAGGCCGCGGCGGGCAGCCCGCCGCCGATGACCTTGCCCATCACCGTGATGTCCGGGAGGACGCCGGTCAGCTCCTGGGCACCGCCGCGGGCGACGCGGAAGCCGCTGATCACCTCGTCGAACACCAGCAGCGCGCCGTTCTGGGTGGCGCGGTCGCGCAGCAGCTCGAGGAAGCCCTCGTGCGGCGGCGTCAGGCCCATGTTCGCCGGATAGGGCTCGGCGAGGACCGCCGCGAACTCGTGCTCCTCGGTCGCGCGGACCACGGCCTCGCCGTCGTTCCACGGGACGATGATCGTCTGCGCGGTCGCGCCCTGGGGCACGCCGGGGCTCGCCGGAAGGCCCGCGGTCGCCAGGCCGCTGCCCGCCTCGGCCAGCAGCCCGTCGAGGTGCCCGTGGTAGGCGCCCGCGAACTTCAGCAGCTTCTCGCGACCGGTCGCCGCGCGCGCCAGGCGGATCGCGCTCATCGCCGCCTCGGTGCCCGAGGAGGTCATCCGCAGCATCTCCACCGACGGGACGCGACGGCCCACCTCCTCGGCGAGGTCGACCTCCCCCACCGTCGGGGCGCCGAACGTCGTGCCCTTCACCGCCGCGGCCTGCACGGCCGCGAGGATCTCGGGGTGGGCGTGGCCGTGGATCAGCGGGCCCCATGAGCAGACGTAGTCGACGAAGCGGTTGCCGTCGACGTCGACGAGCTCGGCGCCCTCGGCGCGGTCGACGAACAGCGGCGTGCGGTCGATCGACCGCATCGCCCGGACCGGGGAGTTCACACCCCCCGGCAGGTACTGCAGTGCGCGCGCGTAGTGATCGACGCTCTTGGTGTCACGGAGGGAGATCGCCATCGCCGTCCACCGTAGACGACCCGCGGGCCCGTGGTCAGCCCGCGTCAGACACCGGCGTGCTCGCGCTCCCAGGTGCGGAAGTCGTCGGTGAAGTAGAGGAGCCGGATCTTCTTGAACTCCGTCGAGGAGTAGAGCGTCGCGCGCTCGGTGATCCCGGTCTTCTCCGCGATCGTGTCGAGCACCGCGTCGCACTCCTCCTTGGAGCGGCCGTGCGCCATCGTGAAGACGGAGTAGGGCCAGTCCTCGTAGGTCGGGCGCTGGTAGCAGTGGCTGATCCCGCGGAACGCGGCCATCGCCGGGCCGATCTCCATGATCTTGTCGTCCGGGACCTTCCAGACGCCCATCCCGTTGGCGGAGAAGCCGGCGCGACGGTGGTAGAGGATCGCGGCGACGCGCCGCAGGATGCCCCGCTCCTGCATGCCGGCGAGGTGGTCGAGCAGCTGCGTCTGCGTCATGCCCAGCCGCGCCGCCGCCTGCGCGTACGGCTCGCTGACGACCGGCAGGTCGCCCTGCGTCTCGCGGATGACCGCGCGGTCGAGGTCGTCGTAGGGGACCTTGTCGAGCTCGACCGGGTCCTCCGCGACGCCCTGCTTGGACAGGGAGTCCGTGTCGCCGCTCATCTCGAGGTCCATGCGGATCTTGAAGAGCTTCAGCGTCGGCAGCTGCCGGATCGACTCGGCGCCCGTGAGCTCCTGCAGCACGTCGAGCGTGCCCTGCAGGCCGAGCTTGGAGTCCTCCTCCACCGCCAGCGTGAACCACATGTTGAACTCGTGGTTGCGCAGGTAGTTGTGGCTGACCCCGGGGTGCGAGTTGATGATCTTCGCGGGCCGCCAGGTGTGCTCCGGGTCGACCTTCGCGGCGACGAGCATCGAGCCGTAGCCGAGCGCGCGCGTGTCGTAGATCGGGGTGACCTGGCGGATGATCCGGTCCTTCAGCAGCCGCTCGATCGTCGCCAGCAGCTCGGCCTCCGAGCAGCCGGCCTTCTCCGCGACGCGCGCGTACGGGTGCGTGTCGAGCGGGAACTGGCCCTGCATCAGGTCGAGGATCCGGCGGTCCAGCTCGCTGAGCGGGACGGCGGCGCCGTCCTTGCGCTCGCGGATCTTCAGCTTGGACGTGTCGTCGGAGATGCCGTCCGGCGACTCGGTGGGGGTCACGTCAGCCATGTCGCTGCGTCCTTCGCGTGGTAGGTGATGACGACGTCGGCGCCCGCGCGGCGGATCGACGTCAGCGTCTCGAGCACGACGGCGCGCTCGTCGATGTGCCCGGCGGCCGCAGCCGCCTTGACCATCGCATACTCGCCGCTCACGTTGTACGCGGCGACGGGCATCCTGGTCGCCTCCTTGACGCGCCAGATCAGGTCCAGGTACGGCAGCGCCGGCTTGACCAGGAGCATGTCGGCGCCCTCCTGCACGTCCTGGAGCGCCTCGCGCACCCCCTCGTCCCCGTTGGCGGGATCGAGCTGGTAGCTGCGCCGGTCGCCGAAGGCGGGGGTCGAGTCCGCCGCCTCGCGGAACGGCCCGTAGTAGGCGCTCGCGTACTTCGTGCAGTAGCTGAGGACCGGTGTCGTGGGGTGGCCGGCGGCGTCGAGGCCCGCCCGGATCGCGCCGACGCGCCCGTCCATCATGTCGCTCGGTGCGACGACGTCGGCGCCCGCCCGCGCGTGCGAGACCGCGGTCGCGACGAGCAGCTCCAGCGATGCGTCGTTGTCGACGGTGCCGTCCTCCTGCACGTGCCCGCAGTGCCCGTGGTCGGTGTACTCGCACAGGCACACGTCGGTGATCACGAGCAGGTCGGGGTGCGCCGCCTTGATCGCGCGCGTCGCCCGCTGCACGATCCCTTCGGGCGCGTAGGCCTGGGTGCCTTGCGGGTCCTTGTGGTCCGGGATCCCGAACAGGAGCACGCCGCCGAGGCCCAGGCGGACCGCCTCCCCGCACTCGGCGACGGCGTCCTGGACGCTCAGGCGGTCCACGCCCGGCATCGCGCCGATCGGCGCGCGACCGTCCTGCTCGTGGACGAACAGGGGCAGGACGAGATCGCCCGGGGCGAGCGTCGTCTCGCGCACGAGCGAGCGCAGCGCGGGGGTCGCGCGCATCCGGCGGGGGCGGTGCTGCGGGAACGGCACGGTGCTCCGAGCGTAGCGCGCGGCCGGGGGCGGACCGATCTTTGCCCTCCGCTAACCCGGCCCGCCCTAGGGTCGCCCGATGGAGATCGACAAGCTCTTCGGGCTGCCCGCGCATCCGCTCCTGGTGCACGCGCCGCTCGTCTTCACCCCCGTCCTGCTGCTGTGCGTCGTCCTGCTCGTCCTGAAGCCCGGACTGCGTGAGCGGTGGGGCCTGCCGCTCGTCGGCTTCGCGATCGTGCTCGCCGGGCTGTGCATCCTCGCCGCGGGCAGCGGCGAGAAGCTCGAGCGCCGCGTGGTCGAGACCGCCCTGGTCGAGGAGCACACCGAGCTGGGCGAGCAGCTCCGCAACATCGCGATCGCGCTCGCGGCGCTGACCGCCGCCTGGATCGGCGCGCTGCGCTACGGCGCCGGGCGCGCCTGGCTGCAGCGCCTGGCCACCCCGCTGGCGGCGCTCGTGCTGCTCGGCGCGGTGACCGCCACCGTCTGGGACGTGCGCACCGGGCACGCCGGCGCCAAGGCGGTCTGGAAGGAGGTCGGCGACCAGCCGGCCCCCGTCGGCGGCGAGGGCGACGGGGACTAGCGCGCCGCCGCCGGGTCCGGGAGGTCGTGCAGCAGCGCGGCCTCCAGGTCGCGGACGTGCGCCCGCAGTGCGCGCGGGGAGTCGAAGAGATCCGGCACCTGCGTGCGCAGCTGCGCGAGGCCGAGGTAGGCGCCGTAGGTGGCGGCGGCCCGGTGACGGGCGCGCGCCGGCGGCAGGCCGAGCTGGCGGAAGGTCCGCTCGAGCATCCCGATCCGGACCTCGGCCGCGCGGGCGAGCGCCTGCGCGACGTCGGGGTCGTCGACCGCCGCGAGCAGCCGCACGATCACGGTCGGCCGCAGGTCGACGTAGGCGAGGTGCAGCAGGCGGTGCAGCCGCTCGCGCGGATCGGGGATCGCGTCGAACTCGACCTGCTGGGCGCGGACGAAGCGGTCCTCCCAGGCGGCGAGCATCGCGCGCAGCAGCGCCGGCCGGTCGGCGAAGTGGTGGTAGAAGCTGCCCTTGGTGACGCCCAGGCGCCGGGCGAGCGGCTCGACGGCGACGGCGGCGAGGCCGCCCTCCTCCACGGCGGCGAGGGCGGCGTCGATCCAGTCCTGGGGGTCCTTGCTCGGGCGACGGGCGCTCACACGGCGATCGTCGCAGGCGTCCCGTGCGCGAGCCACGTGGGCGCCGGCACGTCGCTCGCCGCGCCGAACGTCCGCTCGATCGCCGGGCGGCCCTGGCGGAAGTGCTTCCAGCCCTCGTAGTGGATCGGGACGACCGTGCGGGGGCGCAGCAGCCGCGTCATCTCGAGGCCCTCGGCTGCGTTCATCGTGTACCGCAGCGGCCCGGAGAGCCACGGGAACGTCACGCCGCCGAGGTGCAGGACCGCGGTGCCGACGTCCAGCCGCGAGGGGACCTCGCGCACGCCGTCGTAGAGGACGGTGTCGCCGCTGATCCACAGGACTCCGTGCTCCTGACCCTCCCAGCGCAGCGCGAAGCCGATGACGTGGCCGACGATCGGCTTGCTGCCGGGCGGTCCGTGGCGGCACGGGGTGGCGGTGACCTCGATCGGGACCTTTCCGGGTGCCTCGAGCGTCGTGGTCTGCCAGGGGACCAGGCCGACGGTCGAGCCGCCGAGCCGCCCCGCCCCGGGGACGGTCGTGATGACGGTCCCCGCCCCGGGCAGGAGCTTGCGCCCCTCGCCGTCGAGGTTGTCCTCGTGGTGGTCGTGGCTGACCAGCACGGCGTCGAGCGGCCCGATGTCGGCGGCGGCGACCGCGGGCGCCGCGAGCTTGCGCGAGTAGGTGCCCCAGCCGAAGAAGTAGCGCCCGCCGGAGGGGTCGAACGTCGGGTCGGTGAGGATGCGCCAGCCGCCGACCTCGATGAGGAGGGTCGGGCCGCCGACGTGGGTGAGGGTGATCTCGGACGCCGTCATGGCGTGACCATACGGCACCGTATGGTCACGGATCAAGACTGCCGCGCCCGCCACTCCTCCAGCGTCATCGCGAAGATCACGTGGTCCTCCCAGCGCCCGTTGATCTCCAGGTAGCCGAGCGCGACGCCCTCCTGCCGCAGGCCGCACTTGCCGACCACCCGCAGCGACCGCTCGTTGTGCGGCATCACCGCCGCCTGGACGCGGTGGAGCCCCAGCTCCTCGAAGCAGAACCGCAGCGCCAGCTGGACCGCCTCGGTCGCGTGACCGCGGCTGCCCGAGGCCTCGTCGACCCAGTAGCCGATCGTCGCGTTGCGCCACGAGCCCAGCACGACGTTCGCCACCGCGATCCGGCCGATCAGCCGGTCGACCTCACCGGTCGTGTCGAGGATCGCGAAGCCGTAGCCCTGCCCGGTCGTCCACGCCTCCCGGTCCAGGCGCAGCTCGCGCGACTGGCCCTCCGCCGTGAAGAAGCGCGCGTCGCGCGTCGACTCGTACGGCTCCAGGAACGCGCGGTTGGCCTGGCGCAGCGCGAGCAGGTCGTCGAGGTCGCGCGCCGCGAACGGGCGGATCGCGGTGCGCTCGCCGTCAAGGCGCAGGCGGGGACTGATCGGGCGGTTGAACGGCACGGGACCGGCAGCCTGCCACCTCAGGCGAAGCGGCGCAGCGCGACACGCGCGATCACCGCGTAGGCGACCGTCAGCGCGGCCAGGTGCGCGAGCGCCGCGCCCAGGCCGTCGGCGGCGTTGACCGCGCCGTCCACCGCCGCGAGCGCGGGCTTGAACGGGAACAGGGCGCTGACGACGCGGATGACGTCGAACAGCCCGTCGCTCACCGCGCCGCTGGGCACGAGCGCCAGGAACGCGATCGGCAGCGACAGCAGGAAGGCCAGCAGCGACGCGGCCCGGACCTCGCGCGCCAGCGCCCCGAGCGCGACGCCCATCGCCCCGAAGGCCAGGCCGCCGAGCACGAGCGCGGTCGGCCACAGCCAGGCGCGCGCGAGGTCCAGCGACACGAAGACGGCCAGGCCGCCGAGCATCACCAGCGTCACCACCACCGAGCACAGCGCGCTCAGCGCCACCTTCTCCGCGACGAGCGTCGCCGGCGACACCAGGCCGCGGACGAGCCGGCCGAAGGCGTGCTCCTCCCGCTCCAGCGCGAGCATGCCGCTCGCCAGCAGCACGGTCACGAACATCAGCGAGATCGTCACCGCGATCGCGATCGCGAAGCGGTCCAGGGGCGTGCTGGCCCCGTCGAGCGTGGTCTGCTTGACCTTGATCGGCTCGCCGATCGCGCCGAGGATCTCGTCGGAGAAGTCGAGGTTGTCGATCGCCAGGCCGGCGAAGCGGATCACCTGGTCGAGCGCCGGGCGGCCCGGGTCGTCGCGCGGCAGGCCGGCGCGGACGCCCTCGAGCACCTGCTTGGTGCGCTGGAGGCCGAGGACGTCGAAGCCCTGGCCGAGGATCCGGAAGCTGCCGCCGCGCAGCAGGATGTCGAGGTAGCCGCCGCTGATCTTCGTCAGCTCGTCGCTGAGCGCCTTGTTCGCGTCCGCGAGCCGGGCCTTGATCGTCGACTCGACGTACTCGGCCTTGACCGGGTCCTCCTGGTTGTAGATCACCTCGAGCGTCGGGAGATCCGGGGAGCCCGACAGCGACAGCGCCTTGCGGAGCTTCTCGGTCGCGTCCGGCGGCACGATCAGCGCAGCGAGCACCTCGCCGTCGCGGACCATCTTCACCGCCTCCGCGCGGGTCTTCACCCGGATCGGATCGACCGAGGTGAAGAGCTCGTTGGCGTAGCTGGCCGCGTCCAGCGTCTCGCCGCCCAGTGAGAACTGCGACTCCCCGGCGGGCACGTTGTTGACGAACGCGATCGTCGGCTTGTCCGGCCCCTTGGAGAGCGCGAGGCCGATCAGCACGCTGATGATCACCGGGTAGGCGACGAGCAGCACCACCAGCAGCGGCGAGCGCCGCAGGATCTGCAGGTCCTTGACGAGCAACCAGCGCACGACGGTCGCTCAGTGCCCCCGCTCGCGCAGGAACCGCACGAAGGCCGCCTCGAAGTCCCGCTCGCCGCCGCCGACCTGCTCGACCAGCGCGCCGGGGGAGCCCGAGAACAGCAGCTCGCCGTCGGCCAGCACGAGGATCGTGTCGGCGAACCGCTCCGCCTCCTGCACGTTGTGCGTCGAGAACACGACTGCGGTCGGGTGCTGCGGGTCGCGCGCGAGACCGGTGATGAACTCCCACAGCCGCTCGCGCTGCCGCGGGTCCAGCGACGAGGACGGCTCGTCCAGCAGCAGCACGGGCGGGTCGGCGAGCAGGCCGATCGCGATGTTCACGCGCTGCTGGTTGCCGCCGCTCAGGCGGCCGAGCTCCTCCTCGGCCCGGTCGGCCAGACCGGTCTGCTCGAGCATCCGCGCGACGACCGCGTCGGGATCGCCGACGCGCTCCAGCCGCGCGAACAGCCGCAGGTTCTCCCGCACCGAGAGCTTGCGGTACACGGCGGGCTGCTGGGGCACCCAGCCGACCTCGGCGGGCGGGCGGCTGATCGACCCGGCGGTCGGGGCGCGCAGGCCGCCGACGATCGACAGCAGCGTCGTCTTGCCCGCCCCGTTGGGCCCGATGATCGCGACGACCTCGCCGGGCGCGGCGGCGAACGACACGCCCCGGACCGCCTCGCGGTCCCCGTACGTCATGACGATCCCGTCGGCGGCGATGGCGGGGGTGGCGGCGGAGGCGGGCACCATCGGAGAGACTACGGGGGTGACCGACGCCACGATCCTGTTCGTCGGGGACGTCGTCGGGGCGCTCGGCCGCCGCACGCTCCTCGGCCTCCTCCCCACGCTGCGCGAGCGCTACGCGCCGACGTTCGTGGTCGTCAACGCGGAGAACGTCGCGGGCGGCCTGGGGATCACGCCGAAGATCGCCGACCAGCTGCTCGCGGCCGGCGTCGACGTGATCACGCTCGGCAACCACACCTACCACCACCGCGAGGTCTTCCCCTACCTCGAGCGGGCCGAGCGCGTGATCCGCCCCGCGAACTTCCTGCGGCGCCAGCCCGGCAAGGGGTCCTGCGTCGTCGAGCGCGACGGCGTGCGGCTCGGGGTGCTGAACCTCCAGGGCAACGTGTTCCTGCAGACCGGGCGGCACGCGTTCAGCGAGGCCGAGACCGAGGTCGCCCGCCTGGAGCAGGAGTGCGACCACGTGCTCGTCGACTTCCACGCCGAGGCGACGAGCGAGAAGGTCGCGATGGGCTGGTACCTGGACGGGCGCGTCACCGCGGTCGTCGGGACGCACACGCACGTGCCGACCGCCGACGCGCGGGTCCTCCCCGGCGGCACCGCGTTCTGCACCGACGTCGGCATGACCGGCCCGCGCGGCGGCGTCATCGGTGTGAAGAAGGAGCAGGCGATCGAGTCGCTCGTGTCGCAGATGCGCGTGCGGTTCGAGACCAGCGACGACGACCCGTGGATCAACGCGGTGGTGGTGCGGGCGTCGCAGCCGCGGCGCGCGGACGCGATCGAGCAGGTGCTGCTGCCGTGGACGCCGCCGCCGGGCGGCTGAGCGCCCGGACCGCCAGCACGGTCGCGGCGAGCAGCAGCGCGTTGCGGGCGGCGACGAGCGCGAACGTCCCGCCGTCCCCGTCGACGAGCGCGAAGTAGTCGCCGGGGAAGTACGCGAGGGTGGCGACCGCCGCGAGGGTCACGAGCACGGCCGGGCCGCGGTCCCCGCGCGTCCAGGCGAGCGCGGCGAGCGGCAGCAGCCAGACGAGGTACTGCGGGGAGAGGACCTTGCCGAGCGCGACGAAGGCCAGCAGCCCCGCGAGCACGGCGCGGTCGACGGTGCCGGGCCGGTCGCGCGCCCGGTGCGTGAGGATCGCCACCGCCAGCAGCGTCGCGGCGAGCGCGATCGCGGACAGCGCGGCGACGAGGTCGGCCGGTCCGCCGTCCAGGCCGTTGCTCTTGAACCGGTCGGGGCGCACCGGGTCGCCGGTCACCGCGGAGTCGCCCAGCGCCCACAGCACGGAGGCGGGCGTCGACTCGATCTGCACCGGCCGCTCGAGGTGGAAGCGGAACTGGTCCAGGAACCCGGGGCCCGCGAACGGCAGGCAGGCCGCGGCCAGCACGAGCGCGAAGGCGACGGCGCCGCGCACGGCGTCGCGGCGACGGCCGACGGCGTCCAGGTGCACGAGCACGAGCGCGGCCGCCACGACCGGGAAGAGCTTGGTCGCCGTGCCGAGGCCGAGCACGGCGAGCCCGGCGGTCGGCCGGTCGCGGGCGACGAGCACGAGCCCGCCGAGCAGCAGCGCCACCGGCACGAGGTCGAAGCGGGTCCGCAGCAGCGCCCCGGTGAGCAGCGGCAGGGCGACGAGCAGCCACGCGGCCCGGCGACCACCGAGCGCGCCGACGAGCGCCTGCACGACGAGCGCCGCGAGCAGCATCAGCGCCCCGAACCGCCACGCGAACGCGTCCGCCGACGCGCCCCCGATCCCGGGCAGGACGAGCGGCCCGAGCGCCAGGGGCGGGTACTCGAACCCGAGGTCCGCGTACGGGCGCGCCCCGTGAAGGACCGCGTCCGCGTAGGTGCGGTAGACGAACAGGTCGCTGATCGAGTCGTCCGCCAGCGGCCCGACGGTCGTGACCAGCGCGAACGTCACCGCCAGCGCGAGCGCCGGCAGCAGCCGGCCGGCGTGGCTCACGCCGGCGCGACCGACGGGGCGCCCCCCGTGGCGGGGCGCGGGTCGACGGCGCCCGGGTCCGCGTCGCGCAGCGGGGCGGCCGTCGCGGCCGTCGCGGGCTCGGGGGCGGCGGCGGGCACGAGCTCCCGGCCGAGCCCGGCCAGCAGCACCAGCGGCGCGACCCACACGAGGTAGAGGTAGAACCAGTGCGTCACCCCCAGCTGCAGCGCGAGCACGATCGCGGCGGCGCACGCGGCCAGTCCGACCGTGTCGCCGCGGCGGCGCACCAGCGGCAGCAGCAGCGCCAGCCCGACCGCGACGAGCTGCCACGCGCGCTGCAGCCCGCCCAGCTCGTACATCCCCCAGATCGAGAACGGGGACTCGCGATCGGCCTGGAAGCCGAGCGTGCGGTCGACCATCGTGCGCAGCGACTCCCCGCCGAGCAGGATCGGGGCCATCGCCAGCAGCGCGCACGCCCCGAACGCCAGGCCGAATCGCACGACCGGCCGCGGGCGCCGCTCGTGCAGCGCGAACAGGGGGACGAGCGCGAGCGTCGCGAACTTCGACAGGCCGCCCAGGGCCGCCGCCGCGCCGCGCCGCGCCGGCCCCGCCGCGAGCAGGGCGGCCAGCAGCAGCGCGGTGACGAGCGAGTCGTTGGACCCCGAGTTCATCGCGTAGAGGGTGAACGGGTAGGCGGCCCACCCGTAGGCGAGCGCGATCCCCAGGCCCGGTCCGCGGACGCGCCGGCCCAGGAGGAACAGGAGCACGAGCGCCGCGAGGTCGAACGCGATCGACGCCGCGTGCGCGGCGGGAAGGTCGTCCCAGCGGCCGCTCCACGGCAGCACCTGCTCGAACGGCACGTAGGCCGCGTAGACGACCGGCCCGTAGGTGTCACCGTGCTCGTTGTCCTTCGGGAACGTGCCGTAGAGCGGATCCCCGTCGACGAGCTTCTGCGCCCCGATCACCCCGGCGTAGCCGACGTCGATGACGTTCGAGGACGTGACGTTCAGCCCGATGCGGAAGCCGACGAGGAAGATCGTCGCGACGGCCAGCGACGTCGCCGGCACCAGCAGCGGCACGTCTCGCCGGCGCGCGGGGTCGGCGTCCTGCGGGTCGGCGGCGCGCGCGGGCCGCAGCCCGATCCACAGCATGCGCAGCAGCAGGTAGACGAGCAGCGGGTAGACGAGCGGCACGCTGACGTCGATCTGCGCGTCGTTGAAGTACGCGACCGACACGCCGAACGCGACGAGCACGAGCAGGTCGAGGTGGACCATCCGCCGCCACCGGCGCGGCTGCAGGAACGGCACGACGAACAGGACGGTCAGCGGGATCCACACCCACGGCGAGTTGACCTTGCGGCCGAACGCGCCCGGGTAGCCGCGCGCCATCGTCCAGGCCACCTGGTCGCCGGTCCACGCCTCGACCACCCGCGCGGAGCGGTCGTCGATCGTCACCTGCGCGATCTCCTTCGGCGGGTCGCCGCCGCGCGAGGGCAGGTAGTAGCCGACCTGCCAGCGGGTAGGGCCCTTGAGGTACACGCCCGGGTAGGCGTCCCGCCTGCCGCGGAGCTCGGCCCGGACCTTCGGGACCGCCTTGGCGAGGTCGATCGCGCCGTAGCCGTCGAGCCGGTGCCCGGCCGGCTTGCGGTCGAGCACCCCGGGCGGCACGAGCTCGTCCGGCTTCTGCGACGGCGTCGCGACCGCGGGCGCCCCGGAGGCCGGGACCGTCGCGGTCGTCGTGGTGGCCGAGCCGGCCGAGCCGGCCTGCTGCGCGCCCGCGGCGGGCGCCCCGAGCAGGACCGCGAGGAGCACCGCGACACCGGTCGCGGCGCGCCTCACCGCCGGAAGCTCCAGAGCTTGTTGCCGACGAAGTTGAACGGCGTGGCGACGACGATCGCGACCGCCTGGGCGAGCACCTCGGGCGCATCGGCGACGACGACCATCAGCTCGAGCACGGCGAGGCTGACGAGGAACGCCCCGACGCTCACGACGAAGAACCGCGCGGCCTGGAAGCCGGCGTGGCCGTCCCGGGCGTCGAAGGTCCAGTGCCGGTTCCAGAAGAAGTTGTTCGCGACCGCGACGAGGAACGCGAGCACCGCGGCGATCCGGTAGTCGATGCCACCGGCGTGCACGGCGGCCGCGAAGACCCCGAGGTTCACGACGTAGCCGCTCGCCCCGACCGCGCCGAAGCGGACGAGCTCCATCCAGTTGGACGGTCGGCGCACCGCAGCCCGCAGCCGACCCGCGCTGGGGAGCTGCGGGACCGGCTCGGTGTGCGCGACCTCGGACCCGGGGGCGGACATCTGCGTTGGAGGGTAGCGGCACGCGGGCGCGCGCCCGCCGCGCCTCAGGGCTCGACGCCGAAGTGGCGCAGCGCCATCGGGGTGATGTCGGCGATCGACCAGCCCGACCAGCGCGACCCCGCAGCGGGGCCCTCGGCCCGCTCCGGTGGCGGCTCGACGCCGCAGTAGATGAGCGCGCCGAGCGAGTCGTCGGCGTGCAGCGACCCGTGCGAGCCGGCGTCGACGTGGTCGCTGTCCCCCCAGTCGGGGAACTCGCGGCCCGCCGCGGCCGACAGCAGCAGGTCGCCGGAGGTCGCGCACGACAGCGCGGCCCAGATCCGCGCCAGCGCGTCCGGGTAGGCGTCGGAGGCGATCCGCCCGTCCTGCACGTGCAGCTCGAGCACGTCGAGGTCGCCCTCGACGATCCAGGACTCCCCGCGCGTGTCGCGCGGCCCGTCTCCGGGCGCGAAGCGCAGCTCGCCCGCCGGGACCGGGCCGCCGTTGCCGACGCCGCGCGCCACCGCGGCGGTCCCGTCGGAGGCCCGCCACATGACGACGTCGACCCCGTCGATCCCCCGCGCGGTCGCCACCAGGCGCGGCAGCAGCGTGGCGCGCGCCTCGGGCACCAGGCCGTAGACCATCGCGCTGCGCTGGGCCGGGCACAGCGCGATCTCCGCGCGGTCGGGCCGCGCCCCGTTGGCGGGCAGGACCGCGTAGTCGGCGAAGCCCTCGAAGAAGTCGATCCGCTTCTCGACCAGGGCGTGCGAGTGGTCGGCCACGACGATCACCGCGTGCTCGGCGAGGAACGCGTCGATCCCGCCTCCCGCGTGCACGAGCCGCTCCAGCTGCCGGTCGGCCTCGGCGATCGACGCGACCTGCGCGTCGGGACCGTGCTCGTGGGAGTGGGTGTCGTTGTCCGGCAGCGAGAACAGCAGGAAGTCGCAGAGGTCGTGCTCGACGAGGTACGCCCCGACGCAGCCGGTGTGCTGGTCGCGCAGCCCGGGCATCCCCAGCCGCGACCAGCAGCCGGTCTCCCGGCTCGCGAACAAATCGGCGTAGAACAGCTCCCGGGGGCCCTTGACCGGCTTGCGGATGACCGTCGTCGCGAGCCGGCTCATCGGCGACTCCTTCGACGGCTGGTGCTCGTGGCGGCCGCGGTAGAACAGGTAGGTCGTGCCCGCCGTGCGCACGCCCGCGTCGTCGAGCCGCTCGAACACGGTCGGCACGTCGGCCGGCAGGTGCTCGTGGTTCATCCGGTAGATGAGGTCGCCGAGCTGCTTGGCGATGCCGATCCGTCGGGCGGCGCCGAAGCTCGACCCGTACTCGACGTAGCGGCGCTCGTCGCGGTGGTACCAGTTCATCGAGGCGATGCGGTGGTCGTCCTGCCGGCGACCGGTCGCGATCGTCGCCGCGCAGCACGGCGTCACGCTCGGGAACGCCGCGCAGCAGTCGTCCACGTAGGTGCCGCGGTCGATGAGCGTCGCAAGCACCGGGGCGCGGCCGTCGGCGACCGCCTTCTCCAGCGCGCTCGGCTTGAGCCCGTCGATGACCGCGAGGACGAGCTTGCGCGGGCGCGCGCTCACTTCAGGATCCGCAGCCCCGCGTACTTCTCGCCCTCGCGGCGGCGGCCCTGCAGGTACAGGTACCCGAGGCCGAGCACGCCGACGAGGCCCAGCGGCGGCAGCAGGATCGCCCCGCCCGCCAGGACGATCGCGGCGCCCTCCGCGTACAGCGGCAGCGTCGTGGCGGTCTGCGCGTCCAGTCGCGCGCTCGTGCGGGCGAGCAGGGCGCGGGCCGCGGCGCCCGCGATCAGCGCGGCGACGATGCCACCGACGATGCCCGGCCACCAGGTCGCGAAGCGGTCGTCCAGGGAGCCCGCGAACAGCAGCGCGCCGAGACCGACCCCGACGCCGCTGAGCGCGGACTGGACGCGCACCCCGGGCACCATCCCGCGGAGCTGCACGACGAGCGCCGCGATCGCGAGCACCGCGAGCAGCGCCAGGAACCACGGCGCCTCGAGGAAGGCGAAGTCGGTGTCGTCGAAGTCGAGGCCGAGATCCGCGCTCGCGCACAGTCCTGCGACGAGCGCGGGAAGGAACGGGCGGAGTCCGGCGGCACCGGCGAGGCCGGCGCCCTGGAGGCTGTCGAGAAGGGCGCGCATGAGAGGGATCGCTACCGTTGGAGGCCGCATGACCATAGAGGAAGAAGGTCCGCGCCCCGGGCGCGGCGAACCGAAGGACATGCCCCACCGCATCGGCTCCGGCGCATCCGGCCGCCCGCCCCAGGGCTCGTCCTCGCGCGATCTGGAGCGCTACGCGGGCCTCTTCGCCCAGCGCACCAAGGCGATGAAGTCCTCCGCGATGCGGGACCTGATGGCGATCACCGAGCGGCCCGAGGTCATCTCGCTCGCCGGCGGCCTCGCCGACACCTCCACCTTCCCCGCCGAGGACTTCGCGCAGATCATGTCGATGGTCGCCGCGGAGGGCACCGCGCGGGCGCTGCAGTACGGGCCGACCGAGGGCATCGCCGAGCTGTCCGAGGCGATCGCCGAGGTCATGGCCGCCGAGGACACCCCGGTCGATCCCGGCGACGTGCTCGTCACCACCGGCGGCCAGCAGGTGATCGACCTCGTCTGCAAGACGCTCGTGGATCCGGGCGACGTCGTCATCGCCGAGGCGCCGACCTACCCGGGCGCGATCCCGACCTTCGCCGCTTACCAGGCCGACCTGCACCAGATCGAGATCGACGCCGACGGCATGCGGATCGACCTGCTCGAGGAGACGCTCGACGCCCTCGAGAAGCAGGGCCGCCGCCCGAAGTTCATCTACACGATCCCGAACTTCCAGAACCCCGGCGGCGCGACGATGTCGCTGGCCCGCCGCCGCCGGCTCGTCGACATCGCGCAGGAGCGCGAGCTGCTCGTCCTGGAGGACAACCCCTACGGCGTCCTGCGCTACGAGGGGGACCCGCTGCCGACGCTGTACGCGCTGGACGGCGGGCAGTTCGTCATCTACCTCGGCACGTTCTCGAAGATCCTCTCCCCCGGTGCCCGGGTCGGCTGGGCCGCCGCGCCGCGGCCCGTGCTGCAGAAGCTCAACGTCGCGAAGGCGGGCACCGACCTGTGCTCCACGACGTTCGCGCAGCTGTTCGTCTCCACCTACTTCCGCACCGGCCGCTGGCCCGCGTACATCCAGCAGATCAAGGACCTGTATCGGCGCCGCCGCGACACGCTGCTGGACGCGCTGGCCACCGACTTCCCGGCGGACGCGACGTGGACGCATCCCGCCGGCGGCCTGTTCGTGTGGGCGACGCTGCCCGAGGGCCTGGACACCACCGACCTGCTCGCCAAGGCGCTGACGCGCAACGTCGCGTTCGTGCCCGGCCGGGCGGCGTACCTCGACGGGCGCGGCGAGCGGTCGATGCGCCTGAACTTCTCCGGGGTCGGCGAGGACGACCTGCAGGAGGGCGTGCGCCGCATCGGCGAGGTCGTCGCCGAGCAGCTGCACCTGCTCGACACGCTCACCGGCGGGCGCCGGTCGCGGCCCGCTCCGCCCGCGGCCGCGCCCGACCCGTCGCTGGCCGACGTGCTGCACCTGCCGCGACGCTCCGGCGAGGACGCCGCCCGCCGCGGCGAGCGGAGCTGAGCCGCGTGGGCCGGCGGAAGCTGTCGGTCGCGGTGCTCAAGGGCGGCCGCTCGCTGGAGCGCGGCGTCTCCCTGACCTCGGGCGCCCGTGTCGAGGACGCACTGGAGCGCCGCGGCCACCGGGTCGTGGGCATCGACGTCGGGCACGACCTCGTCGCGCGGCTGCGCGCCGCCGATCCGGACGTCGCGTTCGTCGCGCTGCACGGCCGCGACGGCGAGGACGGCACCGTGCAGGAGCTGCTCGAGGTCCTCGGCATCCCGTACACCGGCTCGGGCGTCAGCGCGTGCATCCGCTGCACCGACAAGGTGCTCGCCAAGCACGCGATGCGCGACGCCGGGATCCCGACGCCCGACTTCCTGTCGTTCAACGAGACCGCGTTCAAGGAGCTCGGCGCGGCCGAGGCGCTCGGGGCGATCGAGGAGCGGCTCGGCTTCCCGCTCGTCGTCAAGCCGGCCGACCAGGGCTCGGCGCTGGGCATCAAGTTCGCGGCCGACGCGGCCGCCGTCCCCGGCGCGCTCGTCGCCGGCTTCTCCTACTCGACGAAGATCCTGCTCGAGCGGCACGTCACCGGCACCGATCTCGCCGTGTCGGTGCTCGGCGACGAGGCGCTCCCGGTCGTGCAGGCGATCCCCGCCGACGCCGGGGCCTACGACTTCGAGGCCCGCTACAACATCGGCAACACGACGTTCGTGTGCCCCGCCGACCTGCCCGCGGAGACCACGGCGCAGGCCCAGGAGCTCGCGCTGGCGGTCCACCGCCTGCTCGGCTGCCAGGGCTTCTCGCGCGTCGACCTCATGCGCGACGACGCGACCGGCGAGCTGACCGTGCTCGAGGCCAACGCGGTCCCCGGGCTGACCGAGACGTCGCTGATGCCGCTCGCCGCCGAGGCGGCCGGCATCGGCTTCGACGAGCTGATCGGCCGGATCGTCGGCCTCGCGCTCGACTGAGGCGCCCGGGGCGGGCGCCTGCGACGACCTACTCGCCGCCGAGGAAGTCCTCGGGGCTGACCTGGTCCAGGAAGTCCTTGAACCGGTCGACGACCTCCTCGGTGTCCTCGACCTCGTGCTCGAACTCGATCGCCGACTCGGCGATGACCTCGTCCGCGGCGAAGATGGGCGCACCGGAGCGCACCGCGAGCGCGAGCGCGTCGCTGGGGCGCGAGTCGATCTCGACCTCGCGACCACCGGCCGAGAGCGTGATCGACGCGAAGAACGTGTTGTCGCGCAGTTCGGTCACCTGGACCTTGGCGCACTTGACCTCGAGCTCGCCGAGCATGTCCACGAGCAGGTCGTGCGTCATCGGCCGCGGCGTCGTCGCGCCCTGCAGCTTCATGAGGATCGCGGCGGCCTCGGGGTGCCCGATCCAGATCGGCAGGAACTTGTTGCTGTCGACGGTCTTGAGCAGCACGATCGGCTGCTTGCCGACCATGTCGAAGCTCACGCCGTAGATGACCATTTCCTGCACAGACAGACTCCTCGGGGGTCCGGAAGGTGCCCTGGAGTATAGGCCCGACCTGTGTCCAGACCCCTGGCCGGGCGCGCCGGCTCCCTGCTAGCCTCGCGCGGGGACCATCGGCATCATCACGACCACGGGAACCCCTTCGCCATGCGTCGTCCCGAACCGGATCCGTCACCCGCCGCCCCGACCGTCCTGCCGGTCGAGCCGCAGACGCTCCTGCTCACGATGGTCCGCGCCGTCGGCGACGCGATCGTCATCGCCGACGAGACCGGAACGATCACGATGTGGACCGGCGCGGCCGAGCAGATCTTCGGCTGGCGGGCCGACGAGGCCGTCGGCCGACCCGTCACGACGATCGTCCCCGAGCGGCTGCGCGACGCGCACCATGCCGGTCTGCGACGGGTTGCGGACGGGGGCGAGCGACGCGTCGTCGGTCGGGGCCCGGTCGAGGTGATCGGCCTGCGCCGTGACGGCAGCGAGTTCCCCGTCGAGCTGACGCTGGCCAGCGACGTGCACGACGGCCGACGCTTCCACGCCGCGATCATGCGCGACGTCAGCGCCCGGCACGCCGCCGCGAGCGAGCTGCAGGCGGCCCTGCGCGAGCTCGAGCGCTCCAACGCGGAGCTCCAGCAGTTCGCGTCCGTCGCGTCGCACGACCTGCACGAGCCGCTGCGGATCGTCGACGGGTACCTCGGCCTGCTGCGGCGGCGCACCGCCGGGCAGCTCGACGACACGTCGGTCGAGTTCATCGACAACGCGGTCGGCGCGGTCGGCCGGATGCAGACCCTGATCGACGACCTGCTGCGGTACGCGCGCGCGGGCGCGGGGACCGCCGGGGCGGCGGAGGTCGACCTCGCCGAGGTGGCCGGGGAGGCGCTCGCCCGGATCGCCGCGAGCGTCGAGGCCGCGGGGGCCCACGTCGAGCTCGGGGAGCTGCCGGTCGTCCATGGGGACGCGTCGCTGCTGCGCCAGGTGCTCCAGAACCTGCTCGCCAACGCGGTGAAGTTCCGGCGCGAGGACCGGACCCCGCACGTGCGCGTCGGCGCCCGGCGACTCGACGACGCCTGGGAGATCTCCGTGGTCGACAACGGCATCGGCGTCGACGACGAGGCCGCCCGGCGGATCTTCGCGATGTTCGGGCGCGGCCGCGGCGCCGGGCGCGACCGGGCGGGTAGCGGCATCGGCCTGGCGCTGTGCAAGCGCGCCGTCGAGGCACACGGCGGCGTCATCCGGGTCCTGCACGCCCCCGACGGCGGCTCGGACTTCCGCTTCACGCTCCCCGACCACACGGAGACCCCGACATGACCGCGGGACCGCTGCGGATCGTGCTCTGCGACGACGTGCCCGAACTGCGCACGCTGATGCGCTTCGGCGTCGAGGAGGACGGGGACATGACCGTCGTCGGGGAGGCCGGGGAGGCCCAGGCGTGCGTCGAGCTCGTCGGGCGCGAGCAGCCCGACGGGATCCTGCTGGACCTGTCGATGCCCGGCATCGACGGGCTGCAGGCGATCCCGCTGCTGCGCGCCGCCGCCCCCGCGATGGTGATCGTCGTGTTCAGCGGCTTCTCGGCGGACCGGATGGAGGGCCTGACCCGCGAGGTCGGCGCCGACCGCTACGTCGAGAAGGGCGCGGACATGGAGACGGTCCGCGCCGCGCTCCGGGGCGCGGTCGCCGATCGGGCCGCCGCGCGCGGGGCGTAGGCTCCCGGCCATGGCCGAGCGCGTGTTCCTCATCACCGGGGCGTCCAGCGGGATCGGGGAGGCGACCGCGCGTCTGCTCGCCCGCGAGCCCGACGCCCGCGTCATCCTCGTCGCGCGGCGCGAGGAGCGGCTGCGCGCGCTGGCGGCGAGCATCGGGCCGGCCGCCTCCTGGATCGCGGCCGACCTCGTCGACGACGACGCGCCGGGACGGATCCGCGCGCACGTCGAGGAGCACCACGGCCGGCTCGACCTGCTGGTCAACAACGCGGGCGCCGCGTGGCGCGCGACGTTCGCGGACGGCGGCTACGCGAACGTGCGACGGACGATGGACCTGAACTTCGACGCGCAGCTGCGGCTCACCGAGGCGCTCCTGCCGCTGCTGCGCCGCTCCGCGCCCAGCGCGATCGTCAACGTGTCGAGCACGGCCGGCCGCGTGTCGCGCGCGGGCAGCGGCGCGTACAGCGCCTCGAAGTTCGCGCTGGCGGGCTGGTCCGACGCGCTCTACGCCGAGGAGCGCCTGCACGGCGTCCACGTCGGCCTGGTGCTCCCGGGCTTCGTGGCCACCGAGGGCTTCCCGGCCGAGGAGCTCGTCGCCAACCCGCGGACGCGCTGGCTCGTCTCCACGCCGGAGCGGGCCGCCGAGGCGATCCGCTCCGCGGGCCTGGGTCGGCGCCCCGAGCGGTACGTGCCGCGCGCCTACGGCATCGTCGCCGGGCTGCGCGCGGTGACCCCGTGGCTCGTGCGACGCGCGACGGCGGGCGGGGCCGCGTCGGTGCTCACCACCAGGACGGGCGCGGACGCGGCGGACGCTGCCGCGCGCGCGGGCGGCTCCGTGCCGCGCTAGCGCTCGGGCCGCTCGTCGGCCGCCCGGTCGCGCAGGACCTCGCGCTCGGCGGGCGTGAGCGGACGTTCGCGGTCCGCGGCCTCCCGCTGCTCCACGGCGGAGACGGACAGCTCCTCCTCCTCCGCGACCGCGCTGCGGGCACGGGCGTCGACGGCGGCCTCACGCTCGAGCGCGGTCGGCGTGCGCCGCGTCACGACCAGGACGGCTCCGACGGCGAGCGCCAGCAGCAGGACGACGACGAGGGCGACGGTGACCATGTCCGGCGGCTACCCGGGGCGGCGCACCACAATCGCCGCCCCGGGTAGCACGCGGACCTCAGCGCACGTCGAACCGGTACAGGTTGTTCTGGTCCATCAGGCCGATGACCAGGGTGCTGTACTTCGGGTCGGTGGCGTATCCGGCCTTCTGGATCCGCCGGACGAACTCGCGCGAGTCGTCCTTGGCGCCGAACGCGGGCCGGTAGCGGCTGCTCTCCGACAGGAACTCCGCGTGGTCGACGAACGAGTCCGTCGCCGAGCGGTACAGGCGGAACGCGGCGACCACGTAGACGTCCTGGCCGTTGACGACCTCGCGGGTCTTGCGGAACACGCAGCCGACGGCCTCGTCACCCCAGCGGTAGCGGTCGCCGCCCTTGGACGCCGCCTTGATGCCGAAGTAGTTGTTGGCCCCGGCGGTGTGCTGGCCGTCCCCGGACTCGAGGATGCCCTGCCCGAGCGTGACCGCGGCGGGCACCTGGGTCCGCCGGTCGCTGCGCGACGCGTCGTCGCCGTACCAGTCGATGAACTGCCCGCGGTTGGCGGGGGCGCGCTCGAGCGGGAACGGCACGTCGGACGTGCACCGGCCCTCCTCGGCCTGTCCGGGCTTCGGTCCGCCGCCGGGCGACGGCGCCTGGTCCTCGGGCGGCTGCGCGGGCGTGCTCGGCGGGGACGCGGCGCGACACGGGGGCGCGACGCGCCCATCGCTGCCGGTCGCCACGTAGCTGTCCGGGACGAAGCCCGTGGTCGGCGACGTGATGCGGTTCCACAGCGTCGAGGTGCCGAGCGTGCCGGCGACGGCCGGGCCCGTGGTCTGGCAGCTGATCCGCACGCGCGTGCCGGGCGCCAGGCGCGTGACCTCGCCGGCCGACAGGTTCGGGGCCCGGCGGACGATCAGGGGCAGCCGCTCGGTCGCGATGCGTCCGGGCTTCGTCGCGCCGGTCGAGACCTTCCGGCCGCACACGGGGGCGACGAGGTCGTCGCTGCCCGTGAACACGTAGGAGTCGGAGACGTAGCCGATGCCCTTGGCGGTCGTCGCGATCTGGTCCCAGACGCGGGAGCGGCCGAAGCGCCCGTTCACGGCCGGACCGCTGGTCTGGCAGCGGATCGCGACCCGGGTCTCGGGCGCGAGGCGCGCGATGACCGCGCCCCGGCCCGGCTGCTTGCGGACGAGCAGCCGGTTGGGCGGGTTGGTCTTGGTGACGCCGGTGACGGCACCTCCACCGTCCGCGGGCGGACGGGACGCCTGGGCCGCGGTGGGCACCGCGACCCCGAGGGTCGCGGTGGCCGCGGTGAGGAGGAGCGCGGTGCGGCGCACGGTGCTCACGGGCACGCGGGGGCGACGCGCCCGTCGCGCCCGGTGTAGACGTAGGTGTCGGTGATGTACGCGCCGCGGCCGCCGCCGAGGTCGACGAGGTCCCACAGGTTCGAGGTGCCGTACTTGCCGGTCACCGTCTGGCCGCGCTTCTGGCAGACGATGCGCACCGCGTCACCGTTCTTGAACTTGCGGACGACCGCCGCGCTGGTGCGCGCGTCCTTGCGCGCCGAGACGGGCAGGCCGTTGTCGGTGCGGACGGTCGCGCGGAAGCGCGTGCTGATCGACGGGAGCGCGACGCCGATGCCGCCCCCGCTCGGCGGGGCGGGCGTCGGGTTGGGCGTGGGCGTCGGGGTCGGCGTGGAGGGCCCCGGGGTGGACTTCGGGCAGTTGTCGCTCTTGTGGCTCACCGCGGAGCCGAAGCGGGCGTACTCGGGAGCGGTCCTGCCGTTGAACTGCGCCTTGACGACGGCGCCGGAGGAGGAGCGCTGCTCGTAGTGGAGGTGGGCGAGCAGGTTGTACTTGGCGCTCGAGTTGCCGAGGTGCCCGATGAGCTGGCCGCGCGAGACCTTGTCGCCGACCTTGACCTTGCGGTCGCGCAGGTGCGCGTAGAAGGTGCGGGTCCCGTCGCCGTGACGGATCTCGATCGCGTTGCCGTAGCCGACGTTGGAGGCCTTGGAGTAGTAGAGCGACTTCGTGACCGTGCCCGAGCCCGCGGCGACGATCTTCATGCCGAGGTCGGAGTTGCCGCCGCCGAGGCCGTTGTAGTCGATGGCGTTCTGCGGGCTGTGCCCGGAGTAGGTCTTGCCGGTGAACTGGGCGCCGCAGGCGAACGGGAGGCGCAGGTCGGCCGCCTGGGCCGAGCCGGCGGCCACGCCGGTGAGGGTGACGGACGTGAGGAGGACGGCAGGGATCAGCGACCGACGCACGGGCGCTCCTTTCGGGATCTGGAGGATGGAGGTGCTGCGGCGGTCTGGCGTGCGCTGCCGGGAACCGCGTCGTGACGCGCAGTGAACTTCCCGCCGGGCCCGCGGAGTAGTCCTCCCTCACGGACTTCTCACGGTTGGGAAGTGGCACCCCGAGAACGACGAAAGCCCCGCGCGGGCGGGGCCTTCACGTGCTGCGAGGTGGGCGATGATGGATTCGAACCATCGACCTCGTCCTTATCAGAGACGCGCTCTAACCGACTGAGCTAATCGCCCGGGGACGCGCAGTGTAGCGAGCCGCGCCGTGACGTGGCGACCGGCCGGAGCCGCTCAGCCGACCGACACGCCGAGGCGCTCCGCGAGCGCCAGCGCCTCGTCGGGCGAGTCGAACGTCAGTTCGACCCGATAGCCCGTGCCGCGGGGCTTGACCTTCAGGTCGGCGCCGAGCGCGGCGCCCAGCGCCGCGGCGATGTCCTCGGCGGCGGCGGCCTGGTCGGGGTGGATCGCCGCCCGTCCGCGCGTGGCGCTCCGCGCTCCTGCCGTGCCGGCCTGACGGGCCTGCTCCTCCAGCACGCGGACCGACCAGCCCTGGTCGGCGGCGGCCCGGGCGAGGCGGCGACGGTCGGCGTGGTCCTCGGCCATGAGCAGCGCGCGGCCGTGGCCTTCGGTCAGCGCACCGCTCTCGAGCAGGTCGAGCGCCTCCTCGGGAAGGTCGAGCAGCCGCAGCAGGTTGGAGACGGCCACGCGGCTGCGGCCGATGCGCTTGCCGACGGCCTCCCGGGTGAGCCCGAGCTCCTCGACGAGACCGGCGACCGCGCGGGCCTCCTCGACGGGGTTGAGGTCCTGCCGGGCCATGTTCTCGACGAGCGCGTCCTCGAGGGTCGTGGCGTCGTCGCGCTCGCGGACGATCGCGGGGATCGCCGCGAGGCCCGCGATCTGCGCGGCCCGCCAGCGGCGCTCACCGGCGACGATCTCGTAGCCCTTCGCGCCGCCGGGCGCGGGCCGGACCAGCACCGGCTGCAGCACGCCGCGCTCCCCGAGCGAGTCGGCCAGCGCCTGGAGCGCCTCCTCGTCGAACCGCTTGCGCGGCTGGTTGGGGTTCGGGTGGACCTCGCCGACCGGCAGCTCGCGCAGCTCGTCGCCCTCCGGGGCCGCCGCGCCGCCCGGTCCGGCGACGTCCTCGGCCGTGACCGAGAGGATCGCCGACAGCCCACGGCCCATGCCGCGCTTCTCAGCCACGGGCCGCCACCTCCTTGGCGAGCTCGAAGTACGCGTCCGCCCCGACGCAGTGCGGGTCGTAGTGGGTGACCGGGACCCCGTGGCTCGGCGACTCGCTGATGCGCACGTTGCGCGGGATGACGGTGTCGAAGACGAGGTCGGGGAAGTGCTTGCGCACGTCCTCCTCGACATCGCGCGAGAGGCGCGTGCGGCCGTCGTGCATCGTCAGCAGCATCCCGGCGATGGTCAGGCGCGGGTTGAGCTGCTGCTGGACGAGCTGCAGCGTCTCGAGCAGGCCCGCCAGGCCCTCCAGCGCGTAGTACTCGGTCTGGACCGGGACGATCACCCGGTCGGCGGCGACCAGCGCGTTGACGGTCAGGGGGCCCAGCGACGGCGGGCAGTCCAGGACGATGTAGGCGAAGCGGTCCTTGATCGGGGCGAGCGCGTCGCGCAGGTTGCCCTCGGAGCCGGCCTGGCGCGGCAGCTCCATCGTGGCCCCGGCGAGGTCCGGGCTCGCCGGCAGGACGTGCAGCCGCTCGATCGCGGACGGCACGATCGCCTCGTGCGCCGGCGCGTCGCCGGCGAGGACGTCGTAGACGTTCGGCTCGAGGTCCTTGGCGACCCCCAGCCCGACCGTCGCGTTGGCCTGCGGGTCGATGTCGACGAGGAGCGTCTCGTAGCCGGCCTCGGCGATGCAGGCCGAGACGTTGACGGCGGTAGTGGTCTTGCCGACCCCGCCCTTCTGGTTGGCGATCGCGTACACGGTGCCCATGCGACCCTCCACGGTAGCCGTCCGCGAGGTCGGGCCGGGCCGGAAAACCCGCTCGTAGCGACCTCCGGCGCGGCGAATCGGCACGAAGAGGTCAGGAAGTCGCCACGATCGGCCGCTTGCGCGCCATGCCGGGGCGCCGCGGGAATCGCGGCGGCGTGGGCGAGATCTTGCAGAACACGTGGAGATGCCGGGCCTCGACCCCCGGCCACGGCCGGACCGCCCGGACCTCCACGAGCGCCATCCCGGTCGCCTCGGCCGCGGCCGCCCCATCCGCCTCCTCCCCGGGATCGCGCTGGCCCTTCCAGGCACACAGGTGCCCTCCCTCCTGGAGCAGCGGCGCGGCGTACTCGACGAGCGCGGTGAGCGGCGCGAGCGCGCGCGCCGTGACGAGGTCGTGGACCCCGATGCCGTCGGGCCAGTCCTCCGCCCGACGGGCGACGGGCGTGGCGTTCGTGAGACCCATCGCCTCTGCGGTCCGGGCCATGAAGTCGCACTTCTTCCCGACGCTCTCGACGAGGCTGACGGTCGCCTCCGGCAGCGCGAGGGCCAGCACCAGCCCGGGGACGCCGGCACCGGCGCCGAGGTCCGCGATGCGGCGGGCCTCCCGGACCACCGGCACCTCCAGCGCCACCAGGCTGTCGGCAACGTGGACGTCGGCTCCCTCCCGCGGGGCCGTGACGGTCGTCGGCGCCTGGGGATCGGTGGCGAACCGCTCCAGCAGGAGGTCGAGCCGGGCGGCTGCCGCGATAGGCAGGTCGTGGACGAGGACGAGCTCTTCGAGGCGGGGCAGCGCGACGGTCACGCCTGTGACGGTAGGGACGTTTCACGTGGAACGTCCTGCCGTCGGCTCGCCACGTGCTCGGCGACCGCGCCGGCCGTGCCCGGACCGTCGGCGTTCCCGGCCCGGAGGGCTGCACGGAGCCGACCCCGCGACGCGCCATGGCACCCGGGCGGCCCGGACCTCGCCCTCGAGGGCCTCCTGCACGCTGGCGGCTGCCTCCATGTTTCACGTGGAACACCGCCCCCGGCGCTCGATGTTTCACGTGGAACGCCCGACGCGGGCAGCGCCACCGAGCCCACGCGGCGCAGCCACCGGACCTCCCCGGGGCGGCGCGGCGAGGGCGGGGGCGTTTCACGTGGAACGGTCCCGGAACGACGAACGCCCCGCGAACCGGCGGGGCGTTCAACGGTCCGGCGCGGATGCGCGGATCGTCAGCTCTTGGCGGGTGCCACGACGAGGTGGCGTTCGGGCTCGCGGCCCTCGCTGTAGGTCTCCACGTCCCCGCGCTCGGCGAGGTAGTTGTGGACGAGCTTGCGCTCGCTCGCGGTCATCGGGTCGAGGGCCACCGGCCGCTCGTGCTCCAGCGCCTCGGCCGCGGCCTCGTCGGCCTGGCGCTCCAGCGCCTCCTGGCGGCGGGCGCGGTAGCCCTCCGCGTCGACGACCACGCGCCGGGGCTGGTCCTTCAGCGCCGCCAGCGTGCGGACCGCGAGGTGCTGCACCGCATCGATCGTCTGGCCGTGACGGCCGATGAACAGCCCGAGGTCCTCACCGTGGAGCGTGCCCACGAGCGTCTCGCCGTCGGCATCCACGGCGACCTCGATCTCCGCGTCGAGGTCGAGTGCGTCGGCGACCTCCTCGAGCAGGTCGAGCAGCGCGTCCTGCTCGTCGGCGCCGGGCAGGGTTCGGTCGGTCACTTGCGGCGTCCCGTCTTCTTCTTCTTCTTGCGCGGCGGCGGCGGCGGGGCCGCGCCGGCAACCGATGTGCCGCCGGCCGCGACGGGCTGGACGGCGTTCGCCTCGGCCATCGCGGCACGGGTGTCCGGCGGCGGTCCGAGCGTGCGGCGCACGATCGCCTGCTGGCCGATCGTCCAGACGTTCGTGGTGATCCAGTAGACGATCAGGCCGGCCGGGAAGTTCAGGATGAAGATCACGAACACGAACGGCAGCGCGATCATGATCAGGCGCTGGTTGCGGTCCGCGGTCACCGACATCAGGAGGCTCGAGACGAGCTGCGAGCCGACGTACATGACGATCAGCGCGATGAGCACGCCGCCCGTCGCCTTGTCGGTGATGTCCGGGATGAAGAGGAACTTCTCGTCTCCGGGCGTGCCGGTCGTCCAGGCGGCCGTGGCGAGGTCACCACAAGCCTTGGCGGTCTGGCCGCAGATGTCCTGCCGCAGGTCCTTCTGCAGCATGTAGAAGAGCGAGAGGAAGACCGGCAGCTGGGCGACGACCGGGAGGCAGGAGCCGAAAGGATTGACCTTGTTCTCCTGGTAGAACTTCATCATCTCCTGGTTCAGACGCTGCTTGTCGTCCTTGTACTTGTTCTGCAGCTTCTTGATCTCGGGCGCCAGCACCTGCAGCGCCCGCATCGACTTGAACTGCTTGATGGTGAGCGGCAGCAGCAGCGCTCGGACGACGATCGTCAGGAAGACGATCGAGAACCCCCAGCCGAAGCCGATCGTGTCGTGGAAGAACAGGAGGACCTGTTCGAACACGTCGATCAGCGGCTGGAAGATGTTGGCCAGGACGAAGGTCATGGGGATCAGCTAGCTCGTTTGGGTCGGGCCGGGGTCCCGCGGCCGGAAGAGGCGCTGTGCGTGCACCGGGTCGAAGCCACCGTGGCTCCAGGGGTTGCAGCGCAGGAGGCGCCACGCCCCGAGCACGAGACCGCGGAGTATGCCGTAGTCCTGAATGGCCTGCGCGGCGTAGGCGGAGCAGCTGGGCTCGTACTTGCACCGCTGCGGGAGCGCGGGCGAGATGGCCCGACGGTAGAACCGGATCGGCGCGGTGGCGATCCGGCGCGCGCGCATCAGTCCGTCGCCGGTCCGGCGGCCTTGCCGACCAGCTCGCCGAGCTCGCGGCGCATGCCGGCCAGGCCCTCGCGCTCGGCGAGCTCCCGGGCCTCTGGCCTCGCGACGACGACCACGTCGACCCCGGCCGGGAGGCGCTGCGACTCGGTCACGAACGCCTCGCGCAGCAGGCGCTTGACGAGGTTCCGGTCGACGGCTCCGCCGACCTTGCGGGAGACCGAGAGCCCGAGGCGCGGCTCGGCCTGCAGCTCCTCGCCCGCGGCCGGATCGGCGCCGCGCGGGAACGTGTACAGCACGAGATAGCGGCCGCCATGGGAGCGGCCGCTGCGAAAGACCCGATCGAACTCGGCGGAACGCGAGAGGCGACCGCGCTTGGAGCGCCGACCGCCGGATCCCGGCGTCTGCGCCACCGCGATCAGACGGTGAGCTTCTTGCGGCCCTTGTCGCGGCGGCGCTTGAGCACCGAACGACCGGCCTTCGTGCTCATACGCTCGCGAAAGCCGTGGGTGCGTGCGCGCTTGCGCTTCTTGGGCTGGTAGGTCCGCTTCATGGTGAGAGTCCCGCCGGGGTTGGACGACGGGCGAGGCAGTGTAGCGCGCTCACGCCGTCCGGGCCGTGCGGTAGGCCTGCGCACAGGCCGTGAACAGGACGTGCACACCGTGTGCAGATCCGATTCTGCCGCGTTTTGCGGGCTCCCTCCCGGACGGCACGCGAGCGCCTCCGACGGCTCCCAGGACCTCTGGTATGGTCGCCGCCCGGCCCGGCAGCACCTGATCCAGCCGCTCCGCAGGGCCGTCCTCGCCGCACCTCGCACCACCGCTCGCCGGGCTCCGCCCGGTGCCGCCGGACCCTGCCGTGACCCACGACCTCGACGACATCTGGAACCGCCTGCAGGCCGCCTTGCGCCAGGCCGTCCCGGACAGCACGTACGAGATCTGGATCACGCCGCTGCAGCCCGTCGGGTTCGACGGCGAGGTGCTCGCCCTGGAGGCTCCCGCCGGCATCCGCTCACTCGTCGCCCAGCGGTTCGGACGGCTGCTCGACACGACCGCCGCCGCGCTGCTCGGCCCGGAGGTCACCGTCGAGGTGCAGTCCTCCACGCCCGCGCGCGGGAAGCAGCCGGCAGGCCGCGGTCGCGGCACCGACGCCGGCGCCGATCGGGACCGTCGGCGCGCCGAGCGCACCGACGGCACCCGCGCCGTGGTCCCGCACCAGTCCCAGCCCGACCCCCTGAACCCGAAGCTCACGTTCGAGCAGTTCGTCATCGGCGACGCCAACCGCTTCGCGCACGCCGCGGCCCTCTCGGTCGCCGAGCTGCCCGGCCAGGCGTACAACCCGCTCTTCCTCTACGGGCCCCCGGGGGTCGGGAAGACCCACCTGCTGCACGCGATCGGCAACTACGTGCGGCGCTACGGGTCCGGGCTCACCGTCCGCTGCACGACCGTCGAGCGGTTCACCAACGAGTTCCTCGGCGCGCTGCACGGCGGGCACATCGACCGCTTCAAGGCGACCTACCGGCGCAACGACGTCCTGCTCATCGACGACGTCCAGTTCCTCGAGCAGAAGGCGAAGACCGAGGAGGAGTTCTTCCACACCTTCAACGCGCTCTACGACACCGGCAGCCAGCTCGTCCTGACCTCCGACCGTCTCCCGCGCGACCTCGACGCCCTGCACGACCGGCTGCGCGAGCGGTTCGAGGCCGGTCTCGTCGCCGACATCACCACGCCCGACCCCGCCACGCGGATGGGCGTGCTGCGCAAGCGCGCCCACCACGACGGCCTGACGCTGCCCGACGAGGGGGCGCTCGAGGTCATCGCGCAGCGCATCACGACCAACGTCCGCGCGCTCGAGGGCGCGCTCATCCGCGTCGTCGCCTTCGCGTCGCTGGAGCGCGAGCCGATCACCGCCGATCTCGCGACCCGGGTGCTCGACACGCTCTACCCGCAGGCGCGCAAGACCGTGCGGATCGACATGGAGCAGATCCAGGACCTGGTGTGTGACGCCTTCAGCATCACGCGCGAGGAGCTGCTGGGCAGCGACCGCTCGGCGCGGGTCTCCTGGCCGCGGCAGCTCGCGATGTACCTCGCGCGCGAGCACACCGATGCGACCCTCCCGGCGATCGGCCGGTCGTTCGGCGGCAAGAACCACACGACGGTCATGTACGCGTGCCGCAAGACCGCCGAGCGACTCGCGACCGACCCCGACGCGCTCGCCACGGTCGACGACCTCACCCGTCGCCTCCGAGCCGACCGGCAGGACTGACAGACTTCGCACGCCCCTGCGGGCCGACGTGTGCGCGAGTTCCCCGCACCGTGCGGCCATTTCGGTGCCTTCTCCACACGTCCACAGGCCTGATGACTCCTATCAGTGATACGAGGTTTCCATCGTGAAGCTGTCCACCACCAGCCGTGAGCTGCTCTCGCAGCTGCAGACGGTCACGCGCGTGGCCTCGAGCCGCAGCGCGGTCCAGGCCCTGTCCGGCGTCCAGCTCGCCGCCGCCGAGGGCGCGGTCGAGCTGCGCGCCACCGACATGGAGGTCTCCCTCCGCGTGCCGCTGATCGCCACGGTCGAGCGCGACGGCACCGTCGTGCTGCCGGCGCGGCTGCTGCTCGACGTCGCCCGCCAGCTGCCGGACGGGCCGATGACGCTCGAGCTGCGGCAGGCCGAGCAGGACGTGGAGATCGTCTGCGGTCCGGCGCGCTTCCACATCCGCACGCTGCGCAACGAGGACTTCCCGACGCTGCCCACGCGCGCCGACGCCGCCGGCGACCAGGTCGTGACGATGCCCGCTGGGGCGTTCGTCGGGACGATCGGCAAGGTCGCCCGGTCGGCTTCGCGCGACGAGACGCGCCCGATCCTCACCGGCATCCTCGTCTCGGCCTCCGGCGACGAGCTGCGGATGGTCGCCACGGACTCCTACCGGCTGAGCGTCAAGGAGACGAAGCTCGAGGCGCCGATCGAGCAGGGCTTCGAGGCCAACGTGCCGGCGCGGGCGCTGCAGGAGCTCGAGCGGATCGTCCAGGGCGGCGACGCCTCGGAGATCCGGATCGGCCTGCGCGAGAACCAGGTGGTCTTCGAGGTCGGCGCGACCGTCCTGTCGTCGCGGCTGATCGACGGCCAGTTCCCGAACTACCGCCAGCTGCTCCCCGACACCTACGAGCACGAGCTGCACGTGCCGGGCGACGAGCTCGCCGGGGTCGTCCGGCGCATCAGCCTGATGGCGCAGAAGAACGCGCCGCTGCGCCTGGCCTTCCAGGAGGGCGAGCTGACCGTCTCGGCGCAGACCCCGGACGTCGGCGAGGCGAGCGAGCCGCTGCCGGTCCCGTTCACCGGGGAGCCGTTCGAGATCGGCTTCAACCCGGACTTCCTGCGCGACGGCCTGGAGAGCGTGGAGTCCGGCGACGTGGTGCTGAAGCTCATCAGCCCGCTGCGCCCGGGCCTGATCGAGGCCGGCGACGGCAGCGGGTTCCTCTACCTGATCATGCCGATCCGGCTGAACGTCTAGCCGCGATGGTCGTGACCCGCCTGCGGCTGCGGGGCTTCCGCACGCACGAGCGGGTCGAGGTGCGCCTGGGCCCGGGCCTCACCGTGGTCCACGGGCGCAACGGGATCGGCAAGACGAACCTCGTCGAGGGCCTGTACTTCGGCTGTACCGCGCGGTCCTGCCGGACCTCGAACGAGCGCGAGTGCGTGGCCTTCGACGCGGACGCGGCACGGGTCGAGGTCGACACCGTCGACCGTCATGGTGACGAGCACGCGCTGAGCGTCGGCTTCCAGCCGGGGGAGCCCAAGCGCATCCGCGTCGACGACGCGCTCGTGGAGCGCCTGGTCGACCACCCGGCCCGGCCGCTGGTCAGCGTGTTCCTGCCGGACCGTCTCGAGCTCGTCAAGGGCCCGCCGGCGCTGCGCCGCGCGCACCTGGATCAGGTCGTCAGCGCCCTGTGGCCGTCGCGCACCGCCACGCGCCGCTCCTACAAGCAGGCGCTCGCGCAGCGCAACGCGCTGCTCGGCCGCGTCCGTGCGGGGTACGTCGGTCGGGAGGCGCTGGCGCCGTGGGACCTGGAGCTGGGCCGGCACGCGCTGGCGCTGTGCGCCGACCGGGCCGAGACGGTCGCGCTGCTGCAGCCCGGGTTCGTGCAGATTGCCGCCGAGCTGGGACTCGCGGGCGCGCCGGAGCTGCGCTACCGGCCGCGGACGAAGGCCGACAGCCCCGAGGGGTTCGCCGCGGAGCTCGCCGAGCGGCTCGACGGCGACCTGGAGCGCGGCTTCACCGGGCACGGGCCGCACCGCGACGACCTCGCGCTGCTGCGGGACGGCCGCGAGCTGCGGGTCTACGGCTCGCAGGGCGAGCAGCGGCTCGGCCTGCTGGCGCTGCTGCTGTGCGAGCGCGAGGCGCTCGAGGAGGTGCGGGGTGCGGCGCCGCTGATGGTGCTCGACGACGTCATGAGCGAGCTCGACGCCGACCGCCGCGGGCTGCTCGTGGCGCGGCTGCGCCGCGCCGGCCAGAGCGTCATCACCACGACGGACCTCGCCCACGTCCCCGGCGGCGGCGAGGCGGACGTCGTGCGGATCGCGGTGACCGAGGACGGCGTCCTCCAGGAGGCGCAGGCGGCGTGAGCGGCCCGGGCCCCGAGCGCGACCCCGCCCCGGAGCTGCGGCGCCGTCGCGACCGTGCACGCGGGCCCCGCCCGGCGGCCGGGTCGATCGCCCGGCTCGCGGACGCGCTCGCCCCGCAGACGCTGCTGGCCGACGTGCAGCGCGTCTGGCCGCAGGCCGTCGGCGCGGGCGTCGCGGAGCAGGCGGAGCCGACCGCGGCGCAGGGCGGTGTGGTCACGGTGACGTGCCGGTCGAGCGTCTGGGCGGCCGAGCTGGACCTCCTCGCGCCGACCCTGGTGGACCAGCTCAACGCCGCCCTCGGCGAGCCGCTGGTGACCGCGCTGCGCTGCCAGGCGGCGCCCGCGGTGCGCTGGGCGCGCGACGGCCGTCCGCAGCGCTGAGAGAAAGTGCTGTTTTGCAGCACTTTCGTGACGGAGAACGGCCCGGCCGCGTGGGGCTGCTGTGGTAGACTTACGTCAACCAGATCCCGCACCCCGGCCCGGAGTCGGCTGACTCGGTGACCGGGGTTTTTCGCGTACTGATGGAGCGGCATGGCTGACGAGGACGAGCAGGTGCAGGGCGAGCAGGCAGGCGACGGGGCGCAGGAGGCCGAGGCGGCCGCCCGGCGCGCCGAGGAGCAGGCTGCGCGCAAGGAGCGCCAGAAGGGCTCCGAGACCTACGGAGCGGCGGACATCACCGTCCTCGAGGGGCTCGAGGCGGTGCGCAAGCGGCCCGGCATGTACATCGGCTCGACCGGCGTCCGCGGCCTGCACCACCTCGTCTACGAGATCGTCGACAACTCCGTCGACGAGGCGCTCGCGGGCTTCGCCACGCGCGTCGACGTGACGATCCACCCGGACAACCGGGTGACCGTGTCCGACGACGGCCGCGGTATCCCCGTCGGCATGCACCCGAAGGAGAACAAGCCGGCCGTCGAGGTCGTGCTGACCGTCCTGCACGCCGGCGGCAAGTTCGGCGACGGCGGCGGCTACAAGGTCTCCGGCGGCCTGCACGGCGTCGGCTCCTCCGTCGTCAACGCGCTCTCGGAGCTGCTGCAGGTCGAGATCAAGACCGACGGCTACACGTGGTTCCAGGAGTTCGCGCGCGGCGCCAAGCAGATGGAGCTGCAAAAGGGCGAGCCGACGAAGGAGCACGGCACGTCGATCACGTTCGCGCCGGACCCCGACATCTTCGAGACGACCGAGTTCGACTTCCACACGCTCGAGCAGCGGCTGCGCGAGACCGCGTTCCTGACGCGCGGCCTGCGCATCACGATCACCGACGAGCGCGGCGAGGGCCACAAGGCCGACTTCCACTACGAGGGCGGCATCGAGGACTTCGTCAGCTACCTCAACTCCTCCAAGGAGGCGGCCCACGACAAGGTCGTCTTCTTCGACGGGGAGTCCGAGGAGGGCTACGTCGAGATCGCGATGCAGTGGAACACCTCCTACCAGGAGTCGGTGTTCAGCTTCGCGAACAACATCAACACGCACGAGGGCGGCTCGCACATGTCGGGCTTCCGCTCGGCGCTCACGCGCACGCTCAACCGCTACGCGCGCGAGAAGGGCCTGCTGAAGGAGAAGGACGTCAACCTCAGCGGCGAGGACGTCCGCGAGGGGCTCACCGCCGTCATCTCGGTGAAGCTCGGCGACCCCCAGTTCGAGGGGCAGACGAAGACGAAGCTCGGCAACCCCGGCATGGAGGGGTTCGTCGCGTCGGTCGTCAACGCGAAGCTCGCGGAGTTCTTCGAGGAGAACCCGCGCGTCGGCAACAGCGTCATCAAGAAGGCGATCCAGGCCGCCCAGGCCCGCGACGCGGCGCGCAAGGCCCGCGACCTGACGCGCCGCAAGAGCGCGCTGGAGAACTCCAAGCTGCCCGGCAAGCTCGCGGACTGCTCGGTGCGCGACCCCTCGCTGAGCGAGATCTTCGTGGTCGAGGGCGACTCCGCGGGCGGCTCCGCCAAGCAGGGCCGCGACCGCAACACGCAGGCGGTGCTGCCGCTGCGCGGCAAGATCCTCAACGTCGAGAAGGCGCGGATCGACAAGGTCCTCAAGAACAACGAGATCCAGGCGCTGATCACCGCGATCGGCACCGGCGTGCGCGACGAGTTCAACATCGAGGGCGCGCGGTACCACAAGATCATCCTCATGACGGACGCCGACGTCGACGGCGCGCACATCCGCACGCTCGTCCTGACGCTGCTGTTCCGCGAGATGCCGCAGCTCATCGAGGCCGGCTACGTCTACATCGCCAAGCCGCCGTTGTACAAGCTCAAGCAGGGCTCCAACGAGCGCTACATCGAGAAGGAGTCCGAGCTGGAGGAGGTCCTCCTCTCCGACAAGTTCGAGAAGCTCCAGATCGTCGACCGCGAGGGCAACGCGTTCAAGGTCACCGAGGCGCGCTGGCAGCGCTACACGCGGATGCTCAAGCAGTTCGAGGGCTGGGCCTCGACGCTGCGCGCCGCGCACGGCGCCGCGCTCGTCGGGTTCCTCGAGGAGGCCGGCGTCCTCGGCGCGCAGATCGCGAGCGCCGACGCCGCGGTCGCGCACTTCGCCGACGGGGCGACCGACGCCGACGCGGTCTCGGTCGAGCTCGTCGACCAGGACGGCGACGTGCTGACCGTCCGCGGGATCGAGAAGAAGACCGGCCTCGCGCAGACGCACCGCGTCCGCCGCTCGCTGTTCGACTCGCCGGAGTACCGCAGCTTCGTGAAGCTGCACGGCCAGATCGTCGAGCTCGTCGGCCTGCCGACGTTCACCGTGACGCTCGGCGACCGCAGCGAGGAGGCCACGACGTTCGAGGGACTGCGCACCGCGGTGCTCTCCGTCGCGCAGCGCGGCGTGTCGCTCAGCCGCTTCAAGGGCCTGGGCGAGATGAACGCCGAGCAGCTGCGCACGACCACGATGGACCCGACGACCCGCACGCTCGCGCAGGTCTCGATCGAGGACGCGGCCGCGGCCGACCTCATCTTCTCCCAGCTGATGGGCGACGCGGTCGAGCACCGCAAGGCGTTCATCGAGGAGAACGCGCTCGCCGCGACCGTCGACGTCTGACGCTCGCGCGACGCGCCCACCGCAGGACATGACTGACCACGAAGGACGGAAGGTGACGCCCCATGGCGATTGACGTGCTGGACGGCGGGAACATCGAGCCCCGCGCGCTCGAGGAGGAGATGAAGAGCGCGTACCTCGACTACGCGATGTCCGTCATCGTCGGGCGCGCCCTGCCCGACGTGCGCGACGGGCTCAAGCCCGTCCACCGGCGCGTGCTGTTCGGCATGTCGGAGCTGGGCCTCGGACCGACGCGCGGCTACGCGAAGTGCGCCCGCATCGTCGGCGAGGTCATGGGCAACTACCACCCGCACGGCGACTCGTCGATCTACGACACGCTCGTGCGCATGGCGCAGGACTTCTCGCTGCGCTACCCGCTCGTCGACGGCCAGGGCAACTTCGGCTCGATCGACGACGACCCGGCGGCCGCCATGCGGTACACGGAGGCGCGGATGACGCGCCTCGCCGTCGAGATGCTGCGCGACATCGACATGGACACGGTCGACTTCGTGCCCAACTACGACGGGCGCACCCAGGAGCCGACCGTCCTGCCGTCGCGGTTCCCGAACCTGCTCGTCAACGGCTCGTCCGGCATCGCGGTCGGCATGGCGACGAACATCCCGCCGCACAACCTCGGCGAGGTCATCCGGGCGACGATGGCGTTCATCGACGATCCGGACATCACCGTCGACGGTCTGATGGAGCACGTCAAGGGCCCCGACTTCCCGACCGGCGGGATCATCATGGGCCTGCAGGGCATCCGCGACGCGTACGAGACCGGTCGCGGTCGCGTCCGGGTCCGCGCGCGCGTGAACACCGAGGACATCGGGCGCGGCAAGGAGGCGCTGATCGTCACCGAGCTGCCGTTCACGGTGAAGAAGGGCGGCGAGGGCGGCCTGATCACGAAGATCGCCGAGCTCGTGCACGAGAAGAAGCTCTCGGAGATCTCCGACATCCGCGACGAGACCGACCGGCGCGGCATGCGGCTCGTCATCGAGCTCAAGCGCGACGTGCTGCCGAAGGTCGCGCTGAACAAGCTCTACAAGCACACCGCGATGCAGTCGACGTTCGGCGTCAACACCGTCGCGCTCGTCGACGGCGTGCCCAAGACGCTGTCGCTGCGCGAGGTCATCCGCCACTACGTCGAGCACCAGCGCGACGTCATCGTCCGCCGCTGCAAGTTCGAGCTGGCCCAGCTCGAGGCGCGCATCCACGTCCTCGAGGGCCTGCTCATCGCCCTCGACAACCTCGACGCGGTGATCGAGCTGATCCGCCGGTCCAAGAACCGCGAGGAGGCGCGCACCGAGCTCGTCGGCCGCTTCAACCTCTCGGTCATCCAGGCGACCGCGATCCTCGACCTGCGCCTCTCGCAGCTGACGGCGCTCGAGACCGACGCGATCGTGCAGGAGCACGCCGACAAGACCGAGCGCGTGCGCGAGCTGCGCGAGATCCTCGGCGACGAGCAGAAGGTGCTCGACCTCATCAAGGAGGAGCTCGCCGAGATCCTCGACCGCTTCGGCGACGACCGCCGCACCCAGATCTCCCCGAGCGAGGACGACCTCGACATCGAGGACCTCATCCCCGACCAGCAGATGGTCATCACGCTGACGAAGAGCGGCTACATCAAGTCGCTGCCGCTGGCCACCTACCGCGCCCAGCAGCGCGGCGGCCGCGGCGTCACCGGGATGGACATGAAGGACGGGGACTTCATCGAGCACCTGTTCGTCTGCTCGTCCCACGACTACCTGCTGTTCTTCTCCAACCGCGGCAAGGTCTACCGGTCGAAGGTCTACGAGCTGCCCGAGGCGCAGCGCACCTCCAAGGGCCGCGCGCTCGTCAACGTCCTGCCGCTGCGCGAGGGCGAGCGGATCCAGTCGGTCGTCTCCACGCGCGACTTCAAGGAGACGCAGTTCCTGGTGTTCGCGACCCGTGCGGGCGTGATCAAGAAGACCGAGTTCCTCGCGTACAACACGCCGATCAAGGCCGACGGGATCATCGCGATCAAGATCCGGGACGAGGACGAGCTCGTCGCGGTCCGCCCGGTCGACCCCGGCGACGAGATCATCATGGTCTCCCGCGCGGGCCTGACCGTGCGCTTCTCGGAGTCCGACGCGCGCGCCATGGGCCGCGACACCGCCGGCGTGCGCGGCATGGACGCCGAGGAGGTCATCGCGATGGACGTCGCACGCGACGACATGGAGCTGCTCGTCGTGACCGAGAACGGCTACGGCAAGCGCACGAAGATCGACCAGTACCGCAAGACCTCCCGCGGCGCCAAGGGCGTCAAGACGATCGGCCTCACCGACGCGAAGGGCGGCCTGGCCGGCGCGCTCGTCGTGCGCCCGCACCAGGAGCTCGTCTTCATCTCCGAGGGCGGCATGGTGCAGCGCACCGGCGTCAAGGGCATCTCCCAGCAGGGCCGGGCGGCGACCGGCGTGCGCGTGATGAACCCCAAGGACGACGACCGCGTCTCGGCCGTCGCGCTCGTGGTCGAGGGCAACGGCGCCCAGGAGGACGGGGCGCTCGAGCCGATCGAGGGCATCGACGCGGCGATTGGCACGGAGCCCGGATCCGAACCGGCGGGTGGCGACGCGCCCGCTGAGGAGGCCTGAGCGGGTCAACCGTTGAGGTTCCGTCCGGGCCGTTGCTACAGTCGGTTCACCAGAGAAAGGAGGTGGTCCGTATCTGTAGTCACAGTTCTTGCGGGACCCTGGAGGTGGCCGGCACCTGAGCCGGTTGGCTGGACCGCTCAGCGGAATACCAGCCGGGCACCGTCGTCGCTCCTTGCCGCTTGGTCCCACGGCAGACGTACCTAGGACGACGATCTTCCAGTCACAGTTGGGCGAAGGCCGCGGTCCGTCGAAACCGCGGCCTTCGCAGTTCTCGGGGCGCTCCGCCGATCGTGCGGTCGCCTATGCTCCGCGGCCGTGCTCCGCACCCTCGAAGGCCGCGCACAGCTGACCGTCGTCGCCCTCTGGGTCGCGGCCGTCGCGTCGATCGCCGACGCCTACGCGCACGTCAACCGGCTGCGCATCGTGCAGGACGCGGTGAACACCCAGGTCGGGGACGTCGCCATCGCCGTGCCCGACTCGGTCATCGGCCGCGCCGACGACTACGTGACGATCACGCTCGTACTCAGCGTCGTCTGCCTGCTCGCCGTCGCCGCCCTGTGGCTGCCCTGGCAGCACGCGGCGCACCGCCGGCTCGCCGACCGCCTCGACGGGCGGCTCGCCGAGCCGCGCAGCGGCCTGCTCGCCTGGGTGGTGCCCGGGGTCAACCTCCTCGCCCCGCCGCTCGTGCTGGCGGCGCTGCTGCGGGCGGGCGGCCGCCGGGCGGCCGCGCTGCTGGCCGGCTGGTGGGTGGCGTGGCTCGCCGCGATCAGCCTCGCCGTCGTGGGCACCGCCAACCCGGACAGCCTCGCCGACCAGCGGCTGCCCGACGGGCTCGCGATGATCGGGGACATCCTCGCCCTCGCCGCCGCGGTCGCCGCGATCGGCGTCGTCCGGGCGCTCACCGAGGTCGCGGCCGCGGCGCCGCCCGGCGAGGACCGACGGATCTAGGCGGCGTCCGCGTAGGCGTCGGCGTCCGGCAGCCACGGCCGCCAGGCCGCCGGGATCCGCGGCGACGCCACGTGGATGAAGACGTGCGGGCTCGGCTCGCGCGGCGGCCGGCGCGGGTGCATGTTCGCCTGGGCGGGCAGGTGGTCGGACTTGCGTCGGTTGCACGGGGCGCACGACGCGACGATGTTGGTCCAGTCCGAGCTGCCGCCCTTGGAGCGCGGGATCACGTGGTCGACGGTCAGCTGCTGGCGCGACCCGCAGTACTGGCACTCCCAGCCGTCACGGGCGAACACGGCGCGGCGGGTGATCTTGCGCCGGTGCGTGTCGCGCGGGACGCGCACGTAGTGGGTCAGCCGGATCACCGCGGGGCGCGTCATCACCTCGCACTCCGAGCGCAGCGGACGCTCCCCCTGCTCGATCACCTCGGCCTTGCTCTTCAGCAGCAGGACGACGGCACGGCGCACCGTGCACACGTTGATCGGTTCGTACGTCGCGTTGAGGACGAGCACCCGGCCACCTTCTCGTCCACGTCGCCGGTGCTCGGAGAGCGACGTGGACCGCAGTTGCGCTGCTGGCGTGGTGGATGGCACGCGCCGAGTGTAACGGCCGACGCGGCGAGCGCCAGCCCCTCAGGCCGCCAGGTAGGAGCCGAGCACGCGGGTGGAGGCGCCGTGGATCTCCAGCGCGGCGACCGCCTCCGCCACCCGCGGGTCGGCGATCGACCCGTCCATGTCGAGGTGGAAGAGGTAGTGGCCCAGCCGGTGCCGGGCGGGCCGCGACTCGATCTTCGTGAGGTTGACGCCGCGGAACGCGAACTCGCTCAGGCAGCGCACCAGCCAGCCGGGTCGACCGTCGCCGTCCCCGGAGAAGACCACCGACGTCTTCCACCTGCCGCCCGGTGCGTCCGCTGCGTCGTCCACGGCCCCGTCGCGCGCGAGCCACACGAACCGGGTCACGTTCGACGCGTCGTCCTCGACGCCCTCGCGCAGCACCACCGCGCCGTAGAGCTCGGCGGCCAGGGCGGTGCCGATCGCCGCGGCCGGCGGGTCGGGTGCCTCGCCGGCGGCGACGAGCCGGATCGCCTCCGCGGTGCTCGCCGCCGGGAGGACCGCGGCCGACGGCAGCTCGCGGCGCAGGAAGTCCTGGCACTGGCCGTTGGCCTGCGGGTGCGAGAGCACCGTGCGGATCGCCGCCAGCGGCACGTCCTGCGCGGCGACGAGGCAGTGGCGCACCGCGAGGACCTCCTCGCCGACCATCCGCACGTCCGGGGCGTCGAAGGCGAGCGCGTCGAGCGTCGCGTTGACCGCGCCCTCGAGGGCGTTCTCGATCGGGACCAGCGCCCGCTCGACCGTCCCCGACTGGACGGCGAGCACGGTCGCGTGCACCGTGCCCGCGGGCACGAGCTCCGCGTCGGCGGGGGTCCGCGGGCTGGCGTGCACGGCCGCGTGGGAGAACGTCCCGGCCGGGCCGAGGAAGCCGATCCGCATCAGACCGCCTGGTCGTCCACGGGCTCGACCTCGCGGGCCAGGGCGAGCTCGATCGCCTGCTGCTCCTCCGGGGAGAGCTGCAGCTCCCCCTGCCCGTTGCGGACGAGCTTCGCGTACATCCGCGCGCTCTCCCGGTGGTGGATCGAGGACACGACGACCCCGGAGCGGGTCGCGTCGAGCAGCGCGATCGACGTCGACTGCCGGCCCGACATCTCGTTGTAGGCGTCGTAGCGCACGAGCCCGTGGTACGTGATCGCGCCGTCGAGCCGCAGCTCCGCGGTCGCGAGGCGGTCGTCGAGCCGCGCCGACACGTCCTCGACGTAGTCGTGCAGGACCGCGAAGGAGTGCTCCAGCCGCGCGGCGTGGGCCACGAGGTCCTGCGCGCCGCCCGTCCCGAGGACCACGCGCTGGTGCGCGGCGATGCGGCGCAGGCGCACGGTGGCGGTCACCGCGAACGCCAGCGCGGCGAGCGCGAGCACCACGGCGACGGCCGCGACGATCCCGGTGGTCGTGCTCAGCTCGTCCACGCCTGCAGGGTATCCGGGACGCCGCCCGGAGCACCGTGCGCGCCGCGGGCCGCTAGCGGGTGAAGAGCACGGTGTAGGTGCTCTTGTTGTTGTCGAGGACCTTCTCGCCCGGGACGCCCCGGACCTCGACCTCGACGGTCGACGGCGTGCCGATCGGCGGCGCGTCGGTCAGCGGCACGACGGTCGTGATCGACGTGCCGGCCTTCGTCTGGTTGATCGTCTTCGACACGCTGATCGTCTTCGTGCCGGGCGAGCGCACGCGCACGAACACGCGCACGTCGGTCTCGTCGTTCTCGCCCTGGTTGGCGAACTTCACGGTGAAGGCGAGGTTCGAGCCGGCCTGCACGCGGTTGACCGAGCCGCCGGGCTGCAGCGTCGTCGTGCCGACCGCGGTGCTCTCCAGGCCGTGACCGTGCGTGCCCGGGGCCGGCGCGCTGCTCGCGCCCTGCCCGCCACCGGCACGCTGCGCGCCCAGCCGGCCGGCGACCTGGTCGACGTTCAGCCACGCCACGGTCGGCAGGAACTGGCTCGTCGCGATGCTCTGGCCACTGATCTCCGCGTCGTCGAGCGCCTGCTTGATCAGCGGCGCGACGCGCTGGGAGTAGACGACGTCGGAGGCGAGGAACGCGCTCATCTGCCCGGCGATCTGGCGGACCGCGTTCTCCGCGCTCTGGCGGTTGTCCTCGCCGTCGGCCTTCGCGGCGCCGATCCGGTCGGCGATCTTGCGCAGCGCCTCGGCGCGCAGGTTCATCACCAGCTCGAGGTTCTGCTGGGCCGGGGCCATCTCGTCGGGCGCGTCGAGGCTGCGGGCGCGCTGGGCGTCCTGGTCGGCCACCACGCGGTACTCGTTGATCCCCTGCTCGAGCTCGGTCGCGTCGCCGGTGGCGCCGCCGAGCAGCTCGAAGAACGGCTCGCTGACCTGCTCGTTGGACGAGCTGACGATCGCCGTCACCTCGCGGTTGTAGTCCTTGAGCGCGCGCTCCTTGCGGCTGTCCAGACAGCCCTTGACGCCGAGGACCAGCAGGAAGAAGACGACGATCCCGGCGCCGAGCGCGGCGATCTGCCGGTTGCGCAGCGTCTGCGGGTCCGGTGCGGCCGCGGACCGTCGAGGACGGGCCGCCGCTGGTGCGGGGCGTCGGGGCCGGGCCGGCCTGGTTGCGCGTGTGGGCTCGTCGTCGTCGAAGAACGACATGGTCTTGGGGGCGCGACAGCGGGGAGCGCCGGGCAGGGCCGGGTGCGCCGCTTCCGCAGAGGCAGTATGACCGCCCCGTGAGGAGCGTGTTTCCCCTGCAAGTTCGCCGTCAAACGGTGCGATCCCTTCCCCGTCGGCAGGACACCTCGCCCGGGAGCGGAACGACGAACCGGTGGAGACCGCCCCGCACACCACGCGTCCCGGCGCCGTCCCGGAGCTCGTGCTCGGCCGCTACCGGCTCGGGCGTCGCCTCGGCTCGGGCGGGATGGGGACCGTGCACGTCGCGCACGACGAGCAGCTCGACCGGGCGGTGGCGGTCAAGCGGATCGCGGTAGGCGACCCGGCGATCGCCAAGCGCGCAACCCGCGAGGGCAAGGCCGCCGCGCGCGTGCAGCACCCGGGGATCGTCGCGCTCTACGAGGCGGGCCGCGAGGGCGACACCGTGTACCTCGTCAGCGAGCTCGTCCGCGGCCACACCCTGCGCGAGCTGCTCGACGAGGGCGCGTTCAGCGACCGCGACGTGCTGCTCACCGGCGTCGTGCTCTGCGACGCGCTCGCGCACGCGCACGCCCGCGGGATCGTGCACCGCGACGTGAAGCCCGGGAACATCCTCGTGCCCGCGCGGCCCGGCGGCGACGTGCACGGCGAGGGGATCGCCAAGCTCACCGACTTCGGGGTCGCCTGGATGGCCGGCGACGACGCGCTCACCCGCACCGGGGACCTCGTCGGCACGCTCGCCTACATGGCGCCCGAGCAGGCCGAGGGGGGCGAGATCTCTCCGGCCACCGACCTGTACGCACTCGCGCTCGTGCTCTACGAGGCGCTGTGCGGGGTCAACCCGGTGCGCGGCATGAACCCGGCGCGGCCCGCGCACGCCGCCCAGACCGTGCGACGCATCGGCCGTCGGATGCCCGCGCTGGGCCGCCTGCGCCGCGACCTGCCGCTGCCCCTGTGCGCGGCGATCGACCGCGGCGTGCGCCCGCATCCCGAGGACCGCGGCACCGTCGAGGAGCTCCGCGACGCGCTGCGCGACGCCCTCGACGACGTCGGCGACGAGCCCGGCACGATCGCCGCCCCCGCGACCGAGCGGCTCGAGCGCGCCGCGTGGGGCGGCCGCCACGAGACGTGGGAGGACGACGACCCGTCGCTCGTCGCCGCCGTGCGCCCGCGCCCGTCGCAGCGCGTCGTGGCGGGGCTCGGTGCCGGGGTGCTGCTCGCCGCGGCGGTCCAGTGGCTCGGCCCCACGCCGTTTGCGCCCCCGCTCGCCGTGGCGGCGGTCACCGCGGTGCTCGTCGCGCTGCTGCCGCGCCTGGGCTGGCTGGCCGCCGTCACGGGCCTGCTGCTCTGGCTCACCGACGCGGGGGCCGCCGGCACCGCCACCTACGTCGTCCTCGCGGCGCTGCCCGTGGCCCTGCTCGCCCGCCGCGCCGGGGCGTGGTGGTCGCTGCCCGCGTTCGCGCCCGGCCTCGGCCTCGGGGCGCTCGCGCTCGCCTACCCGACGATCGCCGGCCAGGCGCCGCGGCCCGCCCAGCGGTTCGTGCTCGGGCTGCTCGGCTGCTGGTGGCTGCTGCTCGCCGAGACCCTCAGCGGCGAGCGGCTGCTGTTCGGGGCCACCGGCCTGCTCGATCCCGCCGTCGCCCGCGCGCCGCGCGACCTCGGGACCGGCACGGTGCTCGCCGACGTCGCCTGGCCCGTGCTGTCCAGCGGGCTGCTGCTCGTCGGCGTGCTCTGGGGCCTCGCCGCCGCCGTGCTGCCGCTGCTCGTGCGCGGGCGCGTCGCCGCCGTCGACCTCGTCGCGGCGACCGTGTGGGCGGCCGCGCTGGCGACCGGCACGCAGGCGCTCGGCGGGGTCGTGCGCGGCTTCGGGGCCACGGCCGGCGCCCCCGAGCCGCGCGGGCTCGTCGCCGGGGCGGTGCTCGCCGCCGTGCTCGCGGTCGCGGTGCGGGCGGTGTCCGCCCCGTCACGCTCGGGGCCCGAGACCCGTTCCCTTCCGTAGCATGACGGGGCAGGTCTTCCGCAGATGAGCGTCCTTCGCAACCTCGAGAGCAGGATCGCCGGCCTCGTCGAGGGGACGTTCGGCCGTGTCTTCCGCACGCCCGTGCGACCGGTCGAGATCGCCCGGCGGCTCGTCAAGGAGATGGACGAGCACCGCACCGTGTCCGTGTCCCGCACCTACGTCCCGAACGAGTACATCGTCTGGCTCTCGCCCGAGGACCGCGAGTCGTTCGTCGCGATCGAGCACGAGGTCGCCGACGAGCTGGCCGTCCGCGTGCTCGAGCACGCCCGCGGGGAGCGCCTCGCGCTCGTGTCCCGGCCGGTCATCACGTTCGACACCGACGACCGGCTGCGGCTCGGCGAGTTCGGCATCCAGGCCCGGCTCGTGCGCCCCGAGGAGAGCCCGCGCGCCCGCGCGACCGGCGACGTGCCCGCGGTCGTCCAGGCCGAGCACTCGAGCACGATGGTCTTCTCCAGCGCCGAGCGGCTCAGCGAGCCGCTCGAGCCGCAGCGCGCCGAGCGGCGCGGCCGGGCGCTCGTCGTCGCCGAGGGACGGCGGATGGTCGTCCCGGCGGGCGGCGCCGTCATCGGCCGCAGCCGCGAGTGCGACATCGTGCTCGGCGACTCCAACGTCAGCCGCCGGCACGCGGAGATCCGCCCGCACGGCAACGGCTGGGTGGTCGAGGACCTCGGCTCCACCAACGGCGTGCGCGTCAACGGCGACCCCGCCCGCGGCGCCACCCCGATCCGGGGCGGCGACCGCCTCGACATCGGCACCGTCCCCGTCTCCTTCGAGGTCGAATGACGCTCGAGCCGATCTCCGTCGCGTTGCAGTTCGGCTTCCTCGCCGTCCTGTACCTGTTCATCCTCTGGGTGTCGCGCAGCGCGCTGAAGGACCTGCGCAGCGCGGTCAAGCCGCAGCAGGGCCCGCAGGCCTTCCAGCCGATCGTCGGCGCGCCCTCGGACGCGACCGGCCTGCACAGCGCCGCGGAGCTGCCGCGCACCGACCTCGACGGGCTCGACGCCCGGCTCGTCGTCGAGCGCGCCCCCGGGCACACGGCAGGGATGGAGTACGAGATCGGCGAAGGAGCGGTCATGGGTCGCGGAGACCAGGCCGAGATCCGGCTCCAGGACCCGTTCGCCAGCTCGCGCCACGCGCGTCTGGTGCGACAGGGTGGCGTGATCGTGCTGGAGGATCTTGGGTCCACCAACGGCACCTACCTCAACGAGGAGCTCCTGGGCGGCCCGCAGCCGCTCCACGCCGGGGACCGCGTCCGGATCGGCGACAGTGAGTTCACCTACCTCGAGGGGTAGGGACCAGAGGAACCCTTTTCGTGCTTCGCGTCGCCGACTACTTCAAGGACACCGACACCGGCCGTGCCCGCCGGGCCAACGAGGACTCCGCGTTCGCGCGGGCGCCCCTGTTCGCGGTCGCCGACGGCATGGGCGGCGCGCAGGCCGGCGAGGTCGCCTCGCGGATGGCGGTCTCCGTGCTCGAGCCCGGCCTGCCCGAGGGCGAGGGCAGCGTCGAGGAGCGCCTCGCCGCGCTCGTCCAGGACGCCAACGCCCAGATCCACGAGCTCTCGCGCGCCGACGAGGACCGTGCGGGCATGGGCACGACGATCACCGCCGCGTACGTCGGCGAGGAGGAGCTGTCGATCGCGCACGTCGGCGACAGCCGCCTGTACCTGCTGCGGGACGGCAGCTTTGAGCGGCTGACGCGCGACCACTCGCTCGTCGACGAGCTCGTCCGCGAGGGCAAGCTCACGCCCGAGGAGGCGGACGTCCACCCGCAGCGGTCGATCATCACCCGGGCGCTCGGGCCCGAGCCGGCGGTCGAGGTCGACCGGCTCACCTGGCGCGCCCGCGCGGGCGACGTGTACCTGCTGTGCTCCGACGGCCTGACGTCGATGGTGCCCGAGGGTCGCGTCGGCGAGATCGTCGCCGCGGCCGGGTCGCTGCCCGACGCGGGCCGGGCGCTGATCGACGCCGCCAACGCCGCGGGCGGCCGCGACAACATCACCGTCGTCCTGTTCCGCCTCGAGGAGGTCGCGTTCGCCGGCGCCGCCGACGACCAGGCGACCCGCCTGGGCGACACCGCCCCGACCGTCGCCGACGTGCAGGCCGCGCTGCGCGACGCCCCGCCCGCGACGCGCGAGTCGTCGATCGCCACCGCCGCGCCCGCCCCGGTGCAGCAGCGCCAGCCGCGCGCGCCGGGCATGAAGGTCAAGGAGGCCAAGGAGCGCGGTCCCGTCCGCAAGCTCGCGCGGGGCCTGATCTGGCTGCTCGTCGTCCTGTTCCCGTTCGCGGCCGGCGGCTACATCGCCTCCCAGGCCGTGTACTTCGTCGGCGTCGACGACGAGGGCTTCGTCACCGTGTACAAGGGCGTGCCCTACGAGCTGCCCGGCGGCCTGGACATGTTCTCCGAGAACTTCGTGTCCGGCGTGCCCGCGAGCACGCTGCCGGCGCGCGCGCAGGACACGGTCACCGCGCACAAGCTCCGCTCGCTGGAGGACGCCAACGACCTGGTGCGTCAGATCGAGCGGGGGGAGCTCGCCGGGCAGGCCGGCGGATGAGCGCGCGCACACGCGAGCTCTTCGCGCTGATCCCCGCGTCGCTGCTGGTGACGGCCGGGTTCACGGCCGTCTTCGTCCAGCGCGACGACGTGCTGACGAACCTGTCGCTCACCTACGGGGCGATCTTCCTCGGCCTCTGCTTCGCCGCGCACCTGTTCCTGCGGGTGATGCTCAAGGAGGCCGACCCGTACCTGTTCCCGCTCGTCGCGGTGCTCGCGTGCTTCGGCCTGGTGATGATCTACCGCCTCGACGAGGACCTCGCGCGCGAGCAGGCGCAGTGGTTCGTGTTCGGCCTCATCGCGTTCGCGGCGACGATCATCACCTGCCGCGACTACCGCAAGCTCGAGCAGTACCGGTACGTCATCGCGGTCGGGTCGCTGGCGCTGCTGCTCCTGCCGCGCGTGCCCGGCATCGGGCAGCAGACCAACGGCGCCTACCTGGGGATCGGCATCGGCCCGATCACGTTCCAGCCCGCCGAGTTCGCGAAGATCGGCATCGTCATCTTCCTCGCGTCCTACCTGCGCGACACGCGGCAGCTGCTCGTGACCGGGGGACGGACCTTCGCTGGGATCGTCATCCCGCCGCTGAAGCACCTCGGGCCGCTGCTCGTCATCTGGGGCGGCGCCATGGTCCTGCTCGTCTTCATCCGCGACCTCGGCTCGTCGCTGATGTTCTTCGGCGGGTTCCTCGCGCTGATCTACGTCGCGACGAACCGGCTGAGCTTCCCGCTCATCGGCCTGGGGATGTTCGCCGCCGGGTTCTGGTTCTTCGCCAACACCGTCGGGCACGTCCAGAACCGCATCGACGCGTGGCGCGACCCGTTCGATCGCTCGCTCTTCGAGCAGGTCGGCGGCAGCGAGCAGCTCGCCCAGTCGCTGTTCGCGCAGGCCGACGGCGGCTTCTTCGGCGCCGGCTTCGGCCAGGCGTTCACGACGCTGCAGAACGGCGACATCCAGTTCCTGCCGGCGGCGCAGACCGACCTCATCTACGCGCTCATCACCAACGAGCTCGGGCTCGTCGGCGCCGCCGCCGTGATCCTCGTCTACCTGCTCATCGTCGAGCGCGGGTTCAAGGTCGCGATGCTCGCCCGCGACTCGTTCTCCAAGCTGCTGGCCACCGGCCTGACCGCGGTGTTCGCGCTGCAGGTGTTCGTCATCGTCGGCGGCGTCACGAAGGTGATCCCGCTCACCGGCGTCACGCTGCCCTTCATCTCCTACGGCGGCTCCTCGATCGTCGCGAACTTCGTGCTGCTCGCGCTCCTGCTGTGCGTCTCCGACAAGGCGCGCCGGGAGATCTGAGGCCGCCGTGAACGCCCCGATCGCCCGGCTGTACGTCGTCTTCCTGCTGCTGTTCGCGCTGCTCATCGCGTTCACGTCGCGGTGGACGGTGTTCGAGGCGCAGCAGCTCGACGACAACGCGCTCAACCGCCGTGGCGTCTTCGAGGAGCAGCGGATCAAGCGCGGCCTGATCCGCGCCGCCGACGGCACGGTGCTCGCGCGCAGCGTCTCCGCCCAGGACGACACCTACCGCCGCTCCTACCCCGAGGGCGGCCTGTTCTCGCACGCGCTCGGCTACTCGTACACGACGCTCGGCCGCGCCGGCCTGGAGCGCTCGCGCAACGACGCGCTGAGCGGCAAGCGCGGCGAGCTCGGCAGCGTGGTGGACCGCGTGATCGGCCGCACCCCGGTGGGGGAGAACGTCCTCACGACGCTCGACCCCGAGGCGCAGCGCGTCGCGCTGAACGCGCTGAACGGGCGCAAGGGATCGGTCGTCGCGATCGAGCCCGAGACCGGCGCGGTCAAGGTCATGGCGTCGTTCCCCGGCTTCGACCCGCGCGACCTGCGCTCGGCCGAGACCTTCTCGCGGCTGGCCAACGACGAGGACAACTCGCCGCTGCTCAACCGCGCCACGCAGGCCGGCTACCCGCCCGGGTCGACCTTCAAGGTCGTCACCGCGGCCGCGGCGCTCGACAGCGGCGAGTTCACCCCCGAGTCGACGCTCGACGGCAACAGCGGCAAGGAGATCTCCGGCGTCCCGCTGAACAACTCCGGCGGCGCGAGCTTCGGGCGCATCACGCTCACCACCGCCCTGACGAACTCCGTCAACACCGTCTGGGCGGAGGTCGCCGAGCGGCTCGGCAAGGACACGATGCGCACGTACATGCGGCGCTTCGGCTTCGACAAGGACCCGCCGCTGGACTACCCCGACGGCCAGATGCTCCCGTCGGGCTCCTACCGTGACGGGAAGGTGATCCCCGCCACGTCACGCTTCATCGACGTGGGCCGCATGGCGATCGGACAGAACCTCCTGCGCGTGACCCCGCTGCAGATGGCGATGGTCGCCGCCGCGGTGGCGAACCGCGGCCGGCTGATGCGCCCGCACCTGACCGACCGGATCGTCGACGAGGACGGCCGCACCGTCGAGCGGATCGAGCCCGAGGAGCAGTCCCGCGTCATGAGCGAGGGCTCCGCCGACAAGCTCATCGCGATGATGACCAACGTCGTGCGCGAGGGCACTGGAACCGCCGCGGCGCTCTCGGGTATCGATGTTGCGGGCAAGACCGGGACCGCGGAGAAGGACGTGCAGCGCAACATCAACCAGCCGTGGTTCATCGGGTTCGCGCCCGCGCGGAACCCCAAGATCGCCGTCGCCGTCACGATCGAGAGCGTCGTCGGCGGCCAGGGTGGCGTCGTCGCCGCACCAATCGCCAAGCAGGTCATGGAGTCGTTGCTGAATGGATGAGCGCCTTGCCCCCGAGACCATCGTCGATGGTCGCTACCGCGTCGTCGAGCGGATCGGCTCGGGCGGGATGGCGGACGTGTACCGCGCCGAGGACCTCCAGCTCGGCCGCGACGTCGCCCTGAAGATCCTCCACCGCCGCTTCTCCGAGGACGAGGAGTTCGTCGAGCGGTTCCGCCGCGAGGCGTCCAGCGCCGCCGGCCTGCAGCACCCCAACGTCGTGTCGGTCTACGACCGCGGCGCCTGGGACGGCACCTACTACATCGCCATGGAGCACGTGGAGGGCCAGACCCTCAAGCAGGTCGTCCACGGCACCAACCCGCCCGCGCCGCAGGACCCCGCGACCGCCGTCGAGCTCGCGATCCAGATCCTGCGCGCCGCGAAGTTCGCGCACAAGCGCGGCGTCATCCACCGCGACCTCAAGCCGCACAACGTCATCGTCGACGGCGAGGGCCGCGCGAAGGTCACCGACTTCGGCATCGCGCTCGCCGGCGTCTCCGACATGACCCAGACCGGGTCGATCATGGGCACCGCCCAGTACCTCTCGCCCGAGCAGGCGCAGGGCCACCCGGTCACCGGGCAGTCCGACCTGTACGCCATCGGCGTCATCCTCTTCGAGCTGCTCACCGGCCGGATCCCGTTCGACGGCGACAGCGCCGTGACGATCGCGCTCAAGCAGGTCAACGAGCCCGCCACGCCACCCAGCGCCTACAACCCCGCCGTCGGCCCCGACCTCGACGCCGTCGTCCTGCGCGCGCTCGAGAAGGACCCCGCCCGCCGCTTCGCCGACGCCGACGCGTTCATCGCCGCGCTCGAGCAGGTCGCCGAGCGCCTCGCGAGCGGCAGCGCCGGGTCCACCGGCGTGACGTCCGTCGCGGGCGCCGCCGTCGCCACCGCCTACGGGCTGCCGCCCGCCGAGACCGGGCTCTCGCAGCACACCCAGGTCTCCGGCGCGATCCCGCAGGTCTCCGCCTACGACGGCTACGCCTACCCGACCACCGCCCCGCCCGAGGCGCCGCAGGACGACCGCGGCTCGCGCCGCTGGTGGGTCGCGCTGCTCGCCGGCCTGCTCGTCGCCGCCGCGATCGTCGGCGGCCTGCTGCTGCTCGGCGGCGACAAGGTCACGGTCCCGCAGGTCGTCGGCGTCGACGAGGCCAGCGCCGTCACGCGGCTGCGCGCCGACGGCTTCAACACCGACATCACCACGAAGAACGACCCCAACGCCCCCAAGGGCCAGGTCATCGGCCAGATCCCGAACGGCGGCACCCAGGCCGACAAGGGCTCGACCGTGACGCTCACCGTCAGCGACGGGCCCGGCAACGCCACCGTCCCGCGCGTCGTCGGGCAGGGCCGCAACGCGGCGACCAAGGCGCTGCGCGAGGCCGGCTTCCTCGTGCGCGAGGAGACCGCGTTCTCCGCCGAGATCGGCGAGAACCGCGTCATCTCCGTCGAGCCCGGGCAGGGCGAGTCGCTGGAGAAGGGCAGCACCGTGACGATCACAGTCTCCGAGGGCGCCGAGCGCGCCGCGGTCCCGAACGTCGTCGACCAGAACCGCGACGACGCCGAGACGACGCTCGAGGACGCGGGCTTCACCGTGTCGGTCCGCGAGCAGGAGAGCGACGAGGAGGTCGGCACCGTCCTCGCGCAGAACCCGGCGGGCGGCACCTCCCGGCCGAAGGGCTCGCGCGTCACGATCACCGTCGCCAAGGAGGCCGAGGAGGTCGACGTACCCGACGTCACCGGCCAGACCTCGGCCGAGGCGACCGCCGCGCTCTCCGGCGCCGGCTTCACCGTCGTCCCGCGCGAGCAGGAGGTCGACAGCCCCGACCAGGACGGCGTCGTCCTCGCCCAGGACCCCAAGGACGGCAAGCTCCGCAAGGGCCAGCGCGTGACGATCACCGTCGGCGCGTTCTCCCCGGACCTCAACCCGGACCCGACGCCCACGCCCACCCCGACCCCCACCGCCACGCCGTGAGGGTCGCGGTCCTCTCCGGCGGCCGCTCCTCCGAGCACGACGTCTCGCTGCGCTCGGGCGCCGCGGTCGCCGCAGGTCTCGAGCAGGCCGGCCACGAGGTGGTCCCGGTGCTGCTCGACCGCGAGGGCGGCTGGCGCGACCCCACCGGCATCCCGGTCGAGGTCGTCCCCGGGCACGGCCTGCTCGGCGCCGACGTCGTCTTCCCCGTCCTGCACGGCCCGTTCGGCGAGGACGGCACCGTCCAGGGGATGCTCGAGCTGCTGGACGTCCCCTACGTCGGGTCCGGGGTCCTGGCCTCCGCCGCGTGCATGGACAAGGTCGTCTTCAAGGACCTCATGGCCGTCGGCGGCATCGCCCAGGTCGGCTACGCGCTCGCGCTGGCCGGGGAGGGCGTCGACGCCGTCGCGGCGCGCGAGGACGTCCTCGCGCTCGGGTTCCCGTGCTGGGTCAAGCCAGCACGGCTCGGGTCGAGCGTCGGGATCGTGAAGGTCCGGGCGGCGCAGGAGCTGCCCGACGCGCTGCGCACCGCCTTCGCGCACGACGCGCGCGTGATCGTCGAGGCGAACTGCAGCGGCCTGGAGATCGAGTGCTCCGTCCTCGGGCCGACCGAGGCGCCCGAGGTCTCCGTGCTCGGCGAGATCGTGATCCAGAGCGAGTGGTACGACTACGAGGCGAAGTACACGCCCGGCGGCATGGAGCTCGTCGTGCCCGCCCGGATCTCCGAGACCGCCGCCGCGCGCGTGCGCGAGCTCGCCGCGCTGGCCTTCTCCCGCGCCGGCTGCAGCGGCCTGGCCCGCGCCGACTTCTTCGTCGACGGCGAGACCGTCCTGCTCAACGAGCTCAACACGATGCCCGGCTTCACCGCCACCAGCGTCTACGGGAAGCTCTGGGACGCCTCCGGGCTCGCCTACCCCGCGCTCGTGGACCGGCTCTGCCGCATCGCGCTGGACCGCCACCGCGCCGAGCGCGCGCAGCGGTTCTAGGCCGCTGGCCGCGCTCAGGGCAGCGTGAGCACCGCGAGCGTCGGGGCCTGCGCCCCGGCGTCGGCGAGCGCGACCGCGTGGTCGGGATCCCCGACCTCGCCCGTGGCCCGGACGCCGTGGGCGGCGAGGCCGTCGAGCCAGCCGTGCACGACGCGCAGCGCGGCGGCGTGCGCGCCGTCGATGTCCGAGCACCAGGCCTGCAGCCGGGTGGGACGCATCGGCACGACGACGTGCACCGGCCGGCCCTCAGCGGCGAGCTGCGCGGCGACCCCCGACCGGTAGGGCGACGGCGTCAGGAGGACGGTCCGCAGCGTCGCGGGGTCCGGGACCGGGGGCGTCGCGACCGGCAGGGTCGTGACGAGGACGTCGGTGGGGGCGGGGGTGCTGACGGCGGGCATGGCGGGCTCCTGGTGGACCGGGTTCGGTGTGCCCGGTCAGCCTGCCGTCCGGCCGGCCAGCGATCGGCCAGCCGTGGGTTAGCCGCGGGTGATGTCCGCGCAGTCCGCGCAGGTGCCCGTGACCGTCACCGACGCGACCGGGTCCGCGTGGCCGGCCGCGCGGGCGGCGTCGAGCACCGCGTCGAGCGCCACCGCGGGCGCGTCGAGGTCCTGCACGCGGCCGCAGACGCGGCAGGCGAGGTGGTGGTGCGGCGCCCGCCGGGAGTCGAACAGCGTGGCCCCGCCGGGTGCGGCGACGCGGCGCACGATCCCGAGCTGCTCGAACAGCTCGAGCGTCGCGTAGACGGTCTGCACGGACACGCCCGGGAGGCGGTCGGCGACCGCGGCGCGGATCTGCTCGGCGGTGGCGTGCGTGTCCTGCGCGCGCAGGTGCCGGTGCAGGACGAGCCGCTGGGAGGTGACGCGCAGCCCGCCGCGACGGAGGGCCTCGGTCAGCTCGGCGTCGTGCTGGGTGGTGAGCGTCGCCACGTCCTCCACCGTATCAGGAGCAGGCCGCAGATCTTAGGGTTCCCTATTTTGGAACCTCTCCAAACAGCGGTATCCTCCCGGCATGTCGACCGCCACCACCACGCCCCCCTCGACCCTCCAGGTCCTGCGGCACTGGCGCAGCAGCGACGAGCGCACCCGGCTGCTGCAGGTCGTGCAGCCCACCCTCATCGGCCTCATCGACGGCACGATCTCGACCCTCGCCCCGATCTTCGCCGCCGCCTACGCGGCCGGGCCGCGGACCGCCCTGCTCGTCGGCCTCGCCGCCGCACTCGGCGCCGCGATCTCGATGGGCATGAGCGAGGCGCTCAGCGACGACGGCGCCATCACCGGTCGCGGCAGCGCCGTCGCCCGCGGCCTCCTCACCGGTGGCGCCACGTTCGTCGGCGGCACCGCGCACGCCCTGCCGTTCCTCATCGGCGACCGCGAGACCGCGCTCGCCGTCGCCTACGCGGTCGTCTCGGTCGAGCTCGTGCTCATCGCCGTCGTCCGGCAGCGCTACCTGCAGGTGCCGTGGTTCGGCTCGCTCGTCCAGGTGACGCTCGGCGGCATCGTCGTCACCGTCGTCGGCATCCTCGTCGGCCACGCCTGACCGGCGCGACCACCCGCGCGGGCGTCGCTCAGGAGACGCCCGCGTCGGCCAGCCAGCCCCACGCCTGCGCCTGGTCGACCACCGCGACCTCGAGCTTCTGGGCCTTCGCGGTCTTCGACGCGCCCACGTCGTTGCCGGTGATGAGGAACGTCGTCGACGCCGACACCGACGAGGCGCTCGTCGCGCCCGCCTGCTCCAGCAGCCGCACGAACGCCGGTCGCGCGACCTTCTCGCCCGTGTCCGGATGCACGATCGCCCCGGTCACCACGACGGTCGCCCCCTTCAGCGGCGTGTCGGCGGCGGCCGCCACCTCCACCGGCCGGTCCTCGTCGCGGACGTCGAGCGACACGCCGTGCGCGCGCAGCGCCGCCACGAGCTCCGCGACCTCCGGTCGCGCGAAGTAGTCCGCGATCGACCGGGCGACGATCGGCCCGATGTCCTTCACCGCCGCCAGGTCCTCCGCCGAGGCGGCCGCGATCTCCTCCACCGACCCGAAGCCGGCCTGGCACAGGCGCTTGGCCGTGCCCTCACGCGCATGACGGATCCCGAAGCCGATCAGCGCCCGGCGCAGGCCCATGTCCTTCGACCGCTCGATCGACTCGACGAACCGGCGCGAGCTGACCTCGCCCATCCGGTCGTACTCCATCAGCTGCTCGGCGGTGATCGCGTAGAAGTCCGCCGGGGTGCGCAGGACGCCGTCCTCGTAGAGCTTCGCGATCCACACCTCGCCGACGGCCTCCATGTCCGCCGCCGCCCGGCCCGCCCACCACTGCAGCCGGCGCAGCGTCTGCGCCGGGCAGTCGAGGTTCGTGCAGAACAGCTCCCGCGAGTTGCCCTGCTCGACGAGCTCGGTGCCGCAGGACGGGCAGTGCGTCGGGATCTCCGCCTCGCGCACGTCGTCGGGCTGCGGGCCCGGGGCGGGACCCGACACGAACGGGATCACGTCCCCGGCGCGCTTGACCAGCACGCGCATGCCGACCTTCACGCCGCGCGCGCGGACCACCTCCTGGTTGGCGAGCGTCGCGCTCGACACCGTGGTGCCGCCGACGAACACCGGCTCGAGCACCGCGCGCGGCACGACCTTGCCGCCCGGCCCGACCTCCCAGGAGATGTCGCGCAGGACCGTCTCGCGCTCCTCCGCCGCGAGCTTCACCGCCACCGCGCCGCGCGGCGTGCTCGACCGGTTGCCCGCGGCGGCGAACGCCTTCGCCGCGTCGAGCTGGACGACCGCGCCGTCGATGTCGAAGTCGTTCGTCGGCCGCGCCGCCTCGATCGCCGCGATCACCTCGAGCACCGCGTCGGCGCCCTCCACGACCTCGATCGCCGGCACGTGGAACCCGCGGTCGGCGAGGCCCTGCACCGTCAGGTCCGTGGCCTCGGGGGCGTGCACGTCGAACGCGTAGAACCGCAGCACGCGCCCCGCCTCCGCCGCCGCGGCCGGGTCCTTCTGCAGCAGCGTGCCCGCGCACGCGTTGCGCGGGTTGGCCAGCGGCTTGTCCGGGTGCGCCGCGTTGTACGCGTCGAAGGTCGACTGCAGCATCACTGCCTCGCCGCGCACCTCGACCCGGCCCGCTGCGCCGTCCCCGAGCGCGGTCGGCAGCTCCGGGATCACCGCGCGCGCCGCGGACGTCACCTCCTCGCCGGTCGTCCCGTCGCCGCGGGTGGCGACGTACTCGAGCGCCCCGTCCTGGAAGACGATGCTCAGCGACACCCCGTCGAGCTTCGGCGTGACGCGGAGCGGCTGACCGGGGAACCGCTGCGCGAACTCGCGGACGCCCTCCTCGCGGTTGGCGGGCGAGACCTTCGCCAGCGACAGCATCGGACGGGCGTGCCGGATCGCGCGCCGCGCGCCCGACGGCGCGGCCCCGACCTGGTCCAGCGGGTTGTCGGCCGGGGTCAGGTCCGGGTGCTCGGCCAGCAGCCCGCGCAGCTCGTCCTCGGCCGCGTCGAACGTCGCGTCGTCGACCGACGGCTCGCCGGCGTAGTACTCCTCGCGCCACGCGCGCAGCGCGGCGGCGAGCTCGTCGATCCGGTCCCGGGGGTCAGCGTCGGCCATCCCCCGGCACGCTACCTATCGGAAGAGCACCACTTCGCTGATCGCCGCCCGGTCCTTGCCCTCGGGCAGCTTCGTGATCCAGATGAGGTAGTAGCGGAACGGCTGACGGGCGGTGTCGAGGTCGATGCTCGTCGTGCGACCGGTCGCGTCGACGTCGGCCAGCTCGATCCAGCCGTCGGACGGCAACGTCTTGGGGACCGCGCTCCTGGCGACGAAGATCTTGCCCTTCCAGCCCGGCGTCGTCGTGCGGATCGACATCGCGCGGGCCGCGACGCCCGGCTTGGCGTCGAGGTAGATGCCGACCCCGAGGTCCGCCGGGTCCGCGGGCGGGGAGGTCTTCGTCAGGACGCCGCCCTGGTAGCGCTCGGTGTCCCAGATCGAGTTGGGGTCCTTGTCGAGCACGAACTTCGCCGCGTCGGAGTGCTCGCCCCCGTCGCCCTGCGGGTCGTAGTCGCTCGCGCGGTCCTGCCCGAGGCTGATCGGCTGCAGGCCCGGCGGCGCCTTCACGTCGACCGGGGTCCGCGTGCCGGTGCCGCGCTCGACCCGGTCGCCCTGCGCGAGGATCACGACCGTGCCGACGATCGCGATCAGCGCCAGCAGACCGGGGACGGCGAGCCGCCACGGCTGCGTGACCCGGCGCGGCAGCCGGCGGCGCGACTGCTCCGGCAGCGTGCGCAGCACCGCGGTCGCCTCGCCCGTCGCCTGACCGGTGCGGCGCGTCTCCTGGACGAGCACGTCCTCGAGGTCGGCGACGAACGTCGCGTCGGAGCGGTAGCGCTGGTCGAGCTCCTTCGCGGTCGCCCGGTCGAGGACGGCGGCGAGCGCGCCGCTGACCTCCGGGCGGCGGACCTGAACGTCGGGCAGGTCCTCGCGGACGTGCTTCATCGCGACCGCCACCTGGTTCTCGCCCTTGAACGGGACGTCCCCGGTGAGCATCTCGTAGAGCACGATGCCCAGCGAGTACAGGTCCGACTGGCCGGTGACCGCGTGACCGAGCGCCTGCTCGGGGGACACGTAGTCGGTCGTGCCGAGCACGCGCCCGTCGGCGGTCAGGCCCTCCTGGTCGAGCGTCCGCGCGATCCCGAAGTCCGTGACCTTCGCCGAGCCCTCCTCGTCGATCAGGACGTTCTGGGGCTTGACGTCGCGGTGCACGATCCCCGCGTCGTGCGCGGCGCCCAGGGCGCGCGCGATCTCGATCGTGTACGCGATCGCCTCGCCGATCGGCAGCTTGCCGTGCCGGCGGATGCGGGCCTTCAGCGTCTCGCCCTCGACGTACTCGAAGACGATGTACGGGGTCGGACGGTAGGCGTCGTCCTGCTCGCCCGCGTCGATCACCTGCACGATGTGCGGGTGGTTCAGCTGCGCGACGGCGCGCGCCTCGCGGCGGAACCGCTCGAGCTGGTCGGCGTCCGTCGCGCCCTGCGGGTGCAGGACCTTGATCGCCACCTGCCGCTCCAGACGGGTGTCGAACGCCCGATAGACGGTCGACATCCCGCCCGCGCCCACGTGGGCGTCGAGCCGGTAGCGATCGCTGAGCAGGGTGCCGACCGTGACGGTCACTGGACGTATTGTGCGGGAGGGGCGGCGTTTCGTGTCACACGCACCTGCAGGAGTTCGCCACGCGGGCCCTTTACCCCTTCCGCCCGGGCGCCTACGCTCCCGCCCATGGGACCGGTGCATCGTCGTATCGTCGCGCTCGCCTGCGCACTTTCGGGCGGCCTGGCCGCTCCGGGGACCGCGCTCGCGGTCGACCCGGCGCCGACGGCGCTCCCGGCGCTCCCGGGAGCCGAGGTCGAGCCCAACGGCACGGCGGCCACCGCGACGCCGATCACGCCGGGGACGCGGGTCCGGGCCTCCGCGGTCCCGGTGGCCGACGTCGACGTCTACCGCTTCACCGCCCGGACGGGAGACCGCGTCATGGCGGCGGTCCTCACCTCCGGGTCCGCGGGCTCGGTCCCCGACTCCGAGCTGCGGCTGCTCGCCTCCGACGGGACCACCGTGCTCGAGCTCGACGACGACAACGGGACGTTCGCCGCGCTCAGCTCCTCGATCAGCGGGGCGATCATCCCGGCCGACGGGACCTACTACCTGCGGGTCGAGCCCACCACGAAGGTCGTCAACCCGGGGACGATGCGTCCGTACGACCTGTACCTCGACGTGCGGTCGGGGGCGCCCACCCCCGAGGTCGAGGGCAACGACTCGGTCGCGACGGCGAACGCCTTCACCGGGTACGTGTCCGGGGCCCGCAACCCGGCGGCGGCCCCCGAGCAGGACTTCTTCCGCGTCACGCTCGCGGCCGGCGACACGATCTTCCTGTCGATGGACCTCGACCCCGAGCGCGACGGCACCACCTACGACGGCCGGCTCGGCCTGGGCCTCTTCGGGGACGCCGACAACCAGTCGGTCGTCGTCGACGACGCGGGCAACGGTGACGTCGCGCCCACGCCCAACCGGCCGTCGGAGGCGCTGGCGTTCACCGTGCGGCAGGCCGGCACGTACTACGTGCTCGCCGACTCGGCCTCCGCCGCCGTCGGCGGCGCGACCGCGACCTACCGGATCTCGGGCACCGTCATCCCGGCGGCGAAGCCGTCGTGCCGCACGATCGCCGCCCCCGCGGGCGGGCCGATCGCCGACCAGCCCGGCGGCCCGACCGACATCGCCATCCCGGTCGCCGACAGCGGCCTCGTCGACCGCGCCGCCCTGCAGATCGACCTGACCCACGCGCAGATGCTCGACCTCGACATCTCGCTCGTGACCCCCTCCGGCACCGAGATCGGGCTCGCCACCGACATCGGCGGGGCCGCGGGCGGGCAGACGAAGATGGGAACGCTGTTCGACGAGTTCGCCGCGATCCCCCCGTCCTTCACGGTGCTGAAGGGCACCGCGCTGCAGCCGGAGAGCATCTACCGGCTGTCCTGGCTCGACGGGATCCCCATGCAGGGCACCTGGAAGCTGCGGCTGCGCGACGACCTCGTGGGGAACACGGGCACCGTCGAGGCGGTCTCCCTGATCCTCTGCGCCCGCCCGGCCCCCGCGGCCGGCCTGACCCGGTACGCGGCGACGTTCGAGTCCGGCGACGAGGGCTTCACGCACTCCGGCGCCGCCGACGAGTGGGAGCGCGGCACGCCGGCCACGGTCGGCACCAGCACGGGAACCGCCGTCGCCGGCCTCAGCACGTGCGCCCAGGGCAGCGCCTGCTGGAAGACGGACCTCGACGGCACCTACAACGCCTCCAGCAACCAGGACCTCGTCTCGCCCCCGATCGACCTGACGGCGGCCACCGGGCCGCTGGCGCTGCGGTGGTGGATGTGGTTCCAGCTGGAGAGCGCGAGCTTCGACCGGGCGCGCGTCTCGATCGAGAACGTCGCCGACGCGGCCGACGCCCGCACCCTCTTCGAGTGGCGCGACGCGACGATGAGCAACGGCGTCGGCAACCCGGCCTTCTCGGTCCCGGCGGCCGCCGGATGGGGGGCGCACGACGCGGACATCTCCGCGTTCGCCGGCAAGACCGTGCGCCTGCGCTTCCACCTCGACAGCGACGCGTCGGTGCAGGTCTCCGGGCTCGCGATCGATGACATCTCGATCGTCGAGGCGACCCAGCCGCTGACCGTCACCGCGACCGGGACCGGCACCGGGCACGTCGACAGCAGTCCCGCGGGCATCGACTGCGGCACCGTGCTCGCGGACCACGGCAGCTGCGCGAAGGCGTTCGTCCAGGGCACCGCCGTGACGCTCACCCCGCGGCCCGCGGCCGGGTCGGAGTTCGCCGGCTGGTCCGGGGCCTGCACGGGTACGGGCGCCTGCACGGTCACGATGTCGGGGGCGCGCGCGGTCACCGCGACGTTCACGGCGCTCCCGCCCGCGCCGACGCCGACCGCCACGCCCGGCCCGACCGCCACGCCGGAGCCGACTCCCACGGTCGTCCCCACCGGCCCGCCCGTCGTCCCGGCGCCGACCCTCGCGCAGTCGCTCGTCGTCGGCGGACCGTCGACGAAGCGCTGCGTCAGCCGGCGCACGCTGACCCTCCGCGTCCGGGCGCCGAAGGGGACGACGCTGAAGACCGTCACGGCGACCCTCAGGGGCCGCAAGCTCAGGATCGTCAAGCGCGGAGGCGAGTTCCGCGTGAGCGTCGACCTGACCGGGAGGGCACGGGGCTCCTACACGGTCACGATCAGGGTGACCACGACGGGCGGGAAGCGGGCGACCGTGACCCGCACGTACCGGACCTGCGCGAAGAAGCGGAAGCGCTAGGCGGTGGCGGCCTCCGGGGCCGCGTCGCCTTGGAGGGCCGCCGGATCCATCCAGTTGAGCTCCCAGGCGTGGCCGTCCGGGTCCTGGAAGCTGCCGCCGTACATGAAGTCCATGTCCATGGCCGGCTTCCACGTGGCGCCGCCGTTGTCGAGCGCCTTCGTGACGAGCTGGTCGACCTCCTCGCGGCTCTCGCAGGAGAGGCAGTTGAGGACCTCGGTGGTACCGGCGGGGGAGATCGGGTTGAGGCTGAAGCCCTCGAAGCGCGAGCGCTCCATGACCATCACGAAGATCGACTCGCTGACGACGACGCAGGCGACCGTCTCGTCGCTGAACCGCTCGTTGATGGTGAAGCCGAGTGACGTGTAGAAGGCGCGGGAGGCCTGGACGTCGCGGACGGGGAGGTTGACGAAGATCATGCGGGTCATGGGGTGCCTTTCGGGCGGTGGGTGCTTGTGGAAGAGCACCTTCGCGGACCGCGTGGAGCGCGTCCAAGACGCGATGTGGGCCCGATGATGCATGCTGTGCATCCATGTCCGTGACCTACGACCTGCGACTGCTGACGTCGTTCCTCGCGGTCGCGGACGAGCTGCACTTCGGCCGGGCGGCGGAGCGCCTGCAGGTCGCGCAGCCCGCGTTGTCCCAGCAGCTGCGACGTCTCGAGACCCAGCTCGGCGTGCAGCTGTTCGACCGTGACGCGCGGAAGGTCGAGCTGACCGGGGCGGGCGAGGCGTTCCTCCCCGGCGCGCGGGAGGCGGTCGCGGCGGCGCACCGTGCCGCACTGGCCGCGCAGCGCGTGACCGACACCGCGCCGGCCGTGCTCCGCGTCGCCGTGGATCTCGACCTGCCCGAGCGCGTCCTGCAGCAGATCCGGCTGTTCTCCCAGATCCGGTCGGAGATCGAGCTGAAGGTCGTACGCCAGCACCAGGGCGACGCCCTCGACGCGCTCCACGAAGACCAGCTCGACCTCGTCGTTGGCTGGGGCCGCATGCCGTACGGGCCGCCGCTGCGCTCCCTGACCCTCGACAGCGAGGAGATCCTCGCGGTGCTGCGCGACGACCACCCGGAGGCGGCGCGCCCGACGATGACGCGCGACGCGTTCGGCCGCGGCCAGTTCGTGATGTTCGAGCGGGAGCAGTCCGCGGACGTCTTCGACTGGCTCGCCGTCGCAGCGGCCGGGCGCCAGCCGGAGCAGCTGCGCATCCAGCAGGTCCGGTCCCTGGACGACGGGGCCAGCGCGATGCTGCGCTCGGCCGGCCGCGGGTGCGGCCAGACGATCGTCGCGGCGTCGCGGTTCGACGCCGCCGCGCACCCGCGCCTGCGCACGATCCCCTTCGACCCGCCGCTGCGCCACGAGATCGTGGCGATGTGGACGGCGGAGTCGGAGTCGGCCGCCGTGCTGGCGCTCGCCGACTCCTGGGGGAGAGCGTGACGGGGCCCGGCGGTCCGGCCATGTGGCCGGCCCGCCACCCCTTGGTGGGAAGCGACCGCCTGAGGCCGCTAGGGGTGGTCAGCCGGCCCACGTGGGCCGGCGAGTCGGGCCCCCGTGCGTTCTCCTAGCCGCGCAGCAGGCTCAGGACCGACTGCGGGGCCTGGTTGGCCTGCGCGAGCATCGCCGTGCCGGCCTGGGTGAGGATCTGGTTCTTGCTGAGCCTCACCATCTCCTCCGCCATGTCGACGTCGCGGATGCGGGACTCCGCGGCCACCAGGTTCTCCTGGTAGACGCCGAGGTTGCGCATCGTGTGCTCGAGCCGGTTCTGCGCCGCGCCGAACGCGGAGCGCTGCGCGGTGACCGCGTCGATCGCCGCGTCGATCTCGGAGATGTCCGCGGTGCCGGTCGCGCTCAGCGACGCGTACGCGGTGCCGACGGCGGAGCCGAGGCTCACGGTGGCGACCGAGATCGTCTCGCCGTCGTTGGCGCCGACCTGGAAGGTCATCGAGGTCGCGGCGTTCAGCACCGACAGGCCGTTGAACTCGGCGGTCGAGCCGATCCGCTCGATCTCGGAGGCGAGCTGGTTGACCTCGGTCTGGATCGCGTCACGGGACGCCTGGGAGAGCGCGCCGTTCTTGTACTGGACCGCGAGCTCGCGCACGCGCTGCAGCATCGAGTGGACCTCGTCGAGCGAGCCCTCGGCGGTCTGCACGAGCGACACGGCGTCCTGCGCGTTGCGCTGCGCCTGGCCGAGCCCGCGGATCTGGCCGCGCATCTTCTCGGAGATGCCGAGGCCCGCCGAGTCGTCCGCCGCACGGTTGATGCGGTAGCCGGAGCTCAGGCGCTCCATCGACTTCGAGGTCTGGGCGCTCGTGGTGGTGAGCTGCCGGTGCGCGGTGAGCGCCTCGACGTTGTTCTGAATGCGGAGGGACATCCGGTCCTGGTCCTTTCGGGATTCGTCCTTGAGCGCCGCTGGTCCGGTGAGGGCCGGGCCGGCGACGGGGGTGCGTCTGGCTAGGTGTTGGTGCTGCTGGGAAGGTCGTCGGGGAGCTGCGCGGCGTCCGCCGAGGCGGCGGCCGTGTTCTCCTCCTTCACCGCGGAGTAGATCTCCTCCCGGTACACGGGAATCGACTTCGGCGCGGCGATGCCGATGCGCACGGACGAGCCGTTCACCTCGATGACCTCGATCACGACGTCGTCGCCGACCATGAGCTTCTCGCCGGGGCGTCGGGTGATGATGAGCATCTCGGGCTTCCTCCTTGGAAATGGGCTGTCGTGCGAGCGTACTCGTCCGGTGGACGCTCGTCCTAGGCCGCCTGCTCGGCGGCGGTCGGGAACAGCGGCGCGCGCACGGGCGCGTCCGGGGCCTGGTTGATGACCTGGTGGCCGGCGCCGTGCGCGATCAGGATCGGCGCGCGGAGGTTCGCGCAGAAGTCCTGCAGGGACTCTGCCGCACGGACGGTCACGTACACGGAGGTCGCCTCCGCGTCGGTGATCCCGATGCGATCGGCCTCCTCGTCGGCCAGCTCCACCTCGTAGGTGGGGAAGAACCGCCAGGGGTTGGTCAGCGGGACGGCGAGCTCGGGATCGTCCAGCGAGTGCAGCCAGACGAACGCGCTCTCCTCGCTGCGCGCCAGCAGCGCGTAGCGGGTGCCCCCGAGGCCGATGAGGCCCGCGGGGAAGTCGAGCACCGCGTCCGAGGGGATCTCGATCCGCCCGAACCGCGAGCTCTGCAGCACGACGGTCATTGAGGGGTCCTTCTTGTCGTTGGTCATCGGAGGAAGTCCATGAGGGAGGGTTGGATGACGGTCGCGCCGGACTTCAGCGCGGCCTCGTAGGCGGACTGCCGGGTGGAGAGGGCGAGGATCGCCTGGGCCATGTCGGCGCCCTCGAGCCGGTCGAGCCGGGTCTGGCCGGCGAGCTCGAGATCGCCGAGGCTCGTCGCCGCCGACGCCAGGCGCGCGGCGGTCGCCCCGTTGGCGGAGCGGGCGGTCGAGATCGTGTCGAGGTTGGCCTGCAGGCCCTGCAGGTCGGCGCCGCGCAGGGCGGCGAGGTCGGCGGTCGTGCCGCCGCGCAGGTGCTGGGCGACGTCACGGAGCGTGTCGAGCATCAGGCCGTCCCCGGGGGTCTGGCCGGAGCCGAGGATCTGGGAGCCGAGCTGGTTGACCTGCACGGTCACCCCGGGCCCGATCTCGCGCAGCACCGCGCCCGTGTCGCCGCCGTAGGTGTCCGGGCCGCCCGGCGTGTACGGCCGGGTGGTGGTCGCCGTGCCGGAGAGGACGTAGCGGTCGCCGACCTTCGCGTTCGCGCGCTCCTTGGCGGCCTCGACGAGCTGGTCGATCTCGCCGGCGATCCTCTCGCGGTCGGCCTGCGTGTAGGAGCCGTTGGCGCCCTGCGTGGCCAGCTCGCGGGCGCGGTGCAGCAGGTCGGCGAGCCCGCCGAGCGCCGTGTCGGTCGCGTCGGTCCAGTCGTTCGCCTCGGCGACCGCGTCCTTCTGACGGGCGAGGCCGGCGAGGTCGGCGCGCTGCACCACCGCGGCGCGGGCGCCCGCGGGGTCGTCGGAGGGCCGGTTGATCCGGCGGCCGGTCGACACCTGCTGCTGGGCCTCGGCGATCCGGTCCTTGCCGGTGCGCAGGTCGCCGAGCAGGCGGTCGGTGAGCATCGTGTGCGTGATCCGCATCGTCGATCAGAGCCCCACGCGACCGGTGCGGTTGATGAGCGTGTCGAGCGCCTCGTCCATCGTCGACATGACGCGCGCGGACGCCTGGTAGGCGCGCTGGAAGCGCACCATGTTCGTCATCTCCTCGTCGAGGCTGACGCCGCTGACCTCGGTCCGGCGCTCCAGGGCGACCGCCTTCAGCGTCACCGCGGTCGCGGCGAGCCGGTCGGCGGCCGCGGCGTCGTCGCCGAGGCTGCGCACCAGCGACGCGTACGTGCCGTCCGCCGTCCCGCCGCGCAGCGCGGCGACGGCGAGCGCGATGTCGTTGGCGCCGGCCGCCGCGGTGCTGCCGGCGTCGAGCGTCGCGGACGTCGCGTTGACCGCCAGGGTCGCGGCGGTGCTCCCGGAGAAGAACGGGGGGGTGCCGTGCAGCGCGTTGACCGCGGTCGAGAGCTGCGCGGCGACCGTGTCGAGGTCGGTGCGGCGCGCCCCGATCGGGCCGGTCGCGGACTGGAGCGTCAGCAGCGCGCCGAGCTTGCCGCCGGGCGCGGTGAGCGTCTGCGGCCAGGTGACGGCCGAGCCGTTGGTCAGCGGGGCGGCGGCGTCACCGAACTGGACGCTGACCGAGCCGCCACCGAGGTCGGTGACGCTGACCTGCCCGTACTGGCTGAGCTGGTCCAGCAGCTCGTCGCGACGGTCGAGCAGGTCGTTCGGGGTCCGCCCGGCCGAGGTCTGCTGGACGATCGCGGCGTCGAGCCGCGCGAGCTCGTCGGCGGTCTGGCGCACGACGCCCGTGGCGCTCGTGAGGTCCGTGTACTCCTGGCCGGCGACGGTCTGCAGCTGGCCGAGCTGGGCGTCCAGGCGCCGGAACCCGTCGGCGAGGTTCTGCGCGTGGCCGATCAGCGAGGACTTCGCCGACGCCGACTCGGGGTTGGCGGCCAGCGTCGACCACGCGTCCCAGAAGTTCGACATGAGCTTGCCCAGGCCGCCGTCCCCGGGCTCGGCCAGCAGCGCCTCCGCGTTGCCGAGCGCCTTGGCGGTGGTCTGGTGCTGGCCGGCGCTCATCGTCTGCGCGCGGGCCTGCAGGTCCAGGAACTGGTCGCGGATGCGGCGGTACTGCTCGACCTCGACGCCCTGGCCGAGCTGCGCGCCCGCGCCACCGGCGACCGCGCCCGCGGACAGCTGCAGCGAGGCGGCCGCGCTCATCACCGCCTCCTGGCGGGTGTACCCGGCGCGCTCGGCGTTGGCGATGTTGTGGCCGGTGACGTCGAGTCCGCGCTGCTGGGCGAGCAGGCCGCGCAGGGCGACGTTCAGACCGCTGAATCCGGAGACGGGCATCGGACGCTACGCCTGCAGATCCAGCGCACGGAGTGCGGAGCTCGTGGGGGCGTCGGCGGCGGCGCGGCCGACCGGGAGGTAGGGCTGCCGGGAGGCGGAGGCGGGCATCGCGTCGACGCCGTAGCCGCCCGTCTCGTCGCCGCCCGCGCCGAGCTGGCGCATGAGGTGGTCCAGGAACGCGAGCTCCTGCTTCATCAGCGCGCGGTTGGCGCGGTGCTCGCGGGCGATCTCCTCCAGCAGGCCGCGCAGCTCGCCGCTGCGCTCGCGGGCGGCGGCCGCCATCGCGTCGCCGAGCAGCTGGCCCATCGCGTCGAGCGTGACGACGTACGCGGGGACGCCGAGCGCCTGGCCGGCGCGGGTGAGCAGGCGGGCGCGCTCCTGCTCCAGGCCCGCGCGGCGCTCCATCTCCGCCTGGATCTCCTCGAGCTGCACGAGCACGGTCGCGACGTCCTTCTCGCGGATTGCGCGGCTCTGGCCGAGCACGTGGGCGAGCAGCCGCCGGCCCGACGCGAGCTGCGCGTCGAGGTGGGCGAGGACCTCGGCCCCGAAGGCGTTGGTGGGGACGAGCGTGCTCATGCGGCGGCGACGTCCCGGCTGATCTGGGCGGCGAGCCCGAGCCCGCCGGCGCCGATGACGGCGTCGGCCAGCGCTCCGGGCAGCATGTCCTTGTAGGTCTGGGTGGCGGCGGAGGTCGACTCCTCCTCCTCGCCCGCGGCCTCGGTGCTCGCCGACAGCTGCTTGGTGAGCTGCTCGACCAGCTGGCGCTCGAAGCCCAGCGCGGCGGTGTACGCCTCGCGCTGCTGCGCGGTCCCCGAGCGGATCTCCGCCGGGAGGAGCGCCTGGTCGACGGGGCCGACGGAGGTGCTCATCGCTTGACCCCGTTGGCGACCTCGAGCATCTGGTCCTGCATCTGGATCGCCTTGCTGGCGAGCTCGAAGGCGCGCTGCGTGCTGATCATGTCGGTCATCGCGCTGCCGATGTCGACCGTCGAGGACTCGAGCGCCCCCTGCTGCACCGACGTCGTGGCGGGCGCGGCGGTCGGCGCGCCGCTGCCGCGCGTGGCGAAGAAGACGTTGTCCGCACCGCCGTCGAGCGCCCCGGGGGCGGTGACGGTGACGAGCCGCAGCCGGCCCGCCGCGCGACCGTCCGCGGTGATCGTGCCGTCGGCGCCGATCGCGATCCGGTCGGGCTGCGTGCCCGCGGGCAGCGTGATCGACGGGTCCATCAGCAGCCCGCCGGTCGCGGTGACGAGCCGGCCGGTGGCGTCGAGCCGCAGCTGGCCGTCGCGGGTGAGCGCCTGGCGGCCGTCGGGCATCCGCACGGCGAGGAAGCCCTCACCGGTGATCGCGACGTCCAGCGGCTCGCCGGTCTGCTTGATCGCGCCCTGCTGCGTCGTGCGGCCGAGCGTCCGGACGGCCGCGCCGCTGCCGAGCTCGACCCCGTCGGCGCCGCCGCGGGCGGCCTGCGTGTAGACGAGGTCGCGGAACGCGACGCGGACGTGCTTGTAGCCCGTCGTCGAGACGTTCGCCAGATCGTTGCCCAGGCTGTCGAGCCTGCGCTGCTGTGCCGCCATGCCGGCGGCCGCGGTGTACATGCCTTCCAACATCCGGATCTCCAGTGCGGAGTGAGGGTTCGCGAGTGAGGGCTCGCGCCGGTTCCGTCCGGTGGTCGGTCAGGCGGGGCGCAGCTTGAGCGCGGTCGGACGTGCGTCCAGGTCCGTCCGCCGGATCCGGGGACCCGGCGGCGGCGCGCGGCTCAGCCGGGCAGGTTGCCGACCTGGCCGGAGGCCAGGCGCAGCGTCTCGTCGATCGTGGTGATCGCCCGCTGACCCGCCTCGAAAGCGCGCAGCGACCCGATCATCTCGATCATCGTGCGGGACGCGTCGACGCCCGAGGTCTCGATCGCCCCGGTGCGCACCGTGCCGGTCTCCGCGCCGCGGTCCGGCGTGCCGGTGTAGCGGCCGTCCCCGGCCTTCGCGACGTTCGTGAGCGCCACGACACCGACCCGCGCCGGGTCGACGGTGCCGTCCGCGTTCAGCCGGACGGGCCGGCCGTCGGCGCCGAGCACCGGGTCCCCGGCCTGGTCGACGAGGCGGCCCTGCGCGTCGGCGGTGAAGCTGCCGTCGCGCGTGTAGCGCACGCCCTGCGCGGTCTGCACCTGGAAGTAGCCCTCGCCCGCGACGGCGAGGTCCAGCGGCTCGCCGGTCTCCTTCAGCGTCTGCGGCGTGAGGTCGGTGCGCTTCTCGGCGATGATCGCCCCCGCCCCGAGCGTGCCGACGGCGGCACCGGAGCGGCGGTTCACGAGGTCGAGCTCCCGCGCGAAGCTGTGCTGGCTCACGCGGTCGGACTTGTAGCCGGGGGTGGAGGCGTTGGCCAGGTCGTTGGCGAGCTGGTCCTGACGGACCTGCTCGGCGAGCATCCCGGACGCCGCGATGTAGAGGCCGCGTTCCATCTCGGGCCGGATGGTCGGCCGGGCGCCCGGCGGGTTGACCGGGGCGGACGGACGGTCGAGGTCCGTCCGGCGGGGGTGCGGCGGCCGCGTCACCCGCGTGGTGTCGCGGACCTGGGCGAGCCGGGGACGGGGCGCCCGGGCCCGCCGGCCGACGGGGCGGGCGCGTCCACCGTCGGCATCGGGCGGGAGGCGACCTCGGCGGCTTCGCTCGCGGGGACGCCGAAGATCCGCAGCACCGCTGCCGCGTGCGCGACGCCGACGTCCCCGACGAACCGGCCCTGGAGCGCGGCGCGGACGGTGGCCAGCAGCGCGCCACCGGAGGCGACCAGGGCGATCGCCGCGTCGTCGACGGCGAACCGGCCCGCCGCGATCCCGCGTTCGAGGTCGCGCGCGGCGTAGGGCCCGAGAGCGAGCGAGACGACGTCGTGCGACGCCTCCAGCCGGACGAGCAGCCAGCCCAGGTCGGTGTCCCGGAGCGCGTGCTGGATCAGTGCGCGGTGCGCGACGCTGACGATCTCCGCGACGTCGTCGACCCCCTCCGTCGCGGCGTCGATCGCTGCGGCGAGACCGACGGCCTGCTCCTCGACGAGGGCGGCCACGATCGCGTCCTTGCTCTCGAAGTGGTTGTAGAAGGAGCCGAAGCCGATGTCGGCCTCCTCGGTGATCTCGTTGATCCGCGTGGCGTCCACGCCCTGTCGTGCGAAGACGACGCGAGCGCCGTCGAGCAGGCGCGCCCGGGTCTCGGCCTTGCGGCGCGCCCGGCGATCGGACGGCGCTGGGGGGGACGCGTCGTTGGCCATGCGGAGATCGTAGCGGCATGGTGATTGCGCCTCACAAGATTGACAAGATCATCAGACTTGAGATAGCTTGTCATCCATGCCGGACATCGCCAGCCCGCTCCCGATCCCCGCGAGCCGCGTCGCGGACGTCCTGAAGGTCGCGATCGACGTCGCACACCGCGCCACCCGTCCCGAGCTCCAGGGCCTCGAGCACGTCCCGACGAGCGGGCCGTTCATGCTCGTCGGCAACCACCAGCTCCTCGGCATGCAGGATCTCCCCACCCTCGTCCGTGAGCTCGAGCGCCGACGCGGCGTCCGCGTCCGAGGGATGGGGGACAGCTTCCACTTCGCGGTGCCGGGCTGGCGTGACCTCCTGATCCGCATGGGGGCCGTTCCCGGCACGCGCGAGAACTGCGCCGCGCTCCTCGCCGCGGGCGAGGCCGTCCTCGTCTTCCCGGGCGGCGCCCGCGAGGTCTACAAGCGGCGGGGCCAGCGATACGAGCTGCTCTGGGGCGAGCGCACCGGCTTCGCGCGGATGGCGATCGAGGCCGGAGCCCCGATCGTCCCCTTCGCCGCGGTCGGCGCCGAGGATCGCTTCGACGTGCTCCTCGACATGGACAGCCGGCTCGCCGCCCCCGCGCGCGCGGTCGCACGGCGAGTGGGGCGCCCCGACCTGGGCACCCTCGTGGTCAAGGGCTCCGGCTTTGCCGGTCTGCCCGGGACCGACCGCCTCTACTTCCGCTTCGGCGCCCCGATCCCGACGACCCCGTGGTCCGGTCGGGCGAGCGATCCCGACGCACGCGCCGAGTGCCGCGACCTGGTCCGGGCCGAGATCGAGGCCGGCATCGCGGCGCTCCGCGCCCGGCGCGAGACCGACGACCAGCGCGCCCTGCTTCCTCGTGTCCGCCACGCCATCTCCTCCTAGCTCGAAAGGCTCCGCCATGAAGCTCCGCTCCACACCCGACGGCGTCATCGCCGAGACCGCGGCCGGCTGGGTCCGCGTCGACCACGACGGTGACCTGCTCTCGTTCCTGGCGCTCACGCCCGCTGTGCGCGAGGCCGCCCTGACCGCCACCGCCGCGGACCCGTCGACCGCCGGCCTGCCGTTCCGGCCGCGCTCCATGCGCGCGTTCATGCTCTACGAGGACCACGTCATCGCCTCCAGCCGCGTGCTCGCGACGAAGTTCTTCCCGGCGCCCGTCCCGAAGGTGATCGCGACGTTCGAGCGCGTCACCGGAAAGACGTTCCCGAAGCTCAGGCCCAACGCCCGGTTCAAGGAAGCCCCGACCTTCTACGTCGGCAACCACGCGGCGACGCTCGCCGACGGCGAGGAGATGTGGTGGCCGAAGCACACCCGGTGGCTCGACTTCGAGCTCGAGCTCGCGTGCGTGCTCGCGAAGCCGCTCGTGGATGCCAGCCCGGAGGAGGCGCTCGAGGCCGTCGGCGGCTGGGTCGTGCTGAACGACTGGTCCGCCCGGGAGGTGCAGGCCGACGACGCGCGCCGTAACGTCTTCGGTCCGGTCGTCAAGGCGAAGACGTTCTGCAACTCGATCGGCTCGGACGTCCTCACCGCCGACGCGCTGCCCGACTGGACGGCGGCCACCGGCCGCGTCCGCGTGGACGGCGAGGTCTGGTGCGAGGGCAGCGCGGCGAACCCCCAGCACACGCTCGGCGCGATGCTGGCCTACTGCTCCGCGGGCGAGCGGCTCGACGCCGGCGACGTGCTGTCGATGGGCACGCTGCCCGGCTGCTGCGGCCTGGAGCTCGACCGCTGGATCCGCGTCGGACAGACGATCGAGCTCGAGATCGACCAGATCGGCACCCTGACGAACACGATCACCGAGACGGCAGTCCCGGTCTGATGGTCGACGTCCTCGTCTGCGGCCTGGGTCCCGTCGGGCAGCTGCTTGCGCTGCTGCTCGGCGACCAGGGCGTCCGCGTCCTGGCGATCGACCGGGCGGACGACGTGTACCCGCTCCCGCGGGCGGCGGTCGTGGACGACGAGGTCCTCCGGATCCTCCAGGCCGTCGGCCTGGACGGCGCGGTGCTCGCCGACGCCCAGGTGCAGGCGGGCGCGAGCGTCGTCACCGAGGACGGCCGCGCGGTCGAGGTCCTCGCCGCGTCGGTCGGTCGGCTGGGCCATCCGCCGCTCGTGTCGATCAACCAGCCGGCGATGGAGCGCACCCTCCTCCGCGCGCTCGCCGACCGGCCGACGGTGGAGGTCCGTCGTGGCGTCGATCTGGAGACGATCGACCGTCGGGCGGACCGCGTCGACGTGCACGTCAGGCCGACCAGCGGCGGGCGCGGCGAGAGGCTCTCGGCCCGCTATCTGATCGGATGCGACGGCGGTGGCAGCGCGGTCCGTGCGCGCCTGCAGGTCCCGTTCGTGGGCCGAACGGCCCCGCAGCGCTGGATCGTCGTCGACGCGCTGGTCGACCGGCCGCTCGCCCGCGTCCCGCATCCGCACTTCGTCGGGCGGGCCGCCCGGCCCACCGTCACGCTCCCGATGTCTCCGGGACGCCACCGCTGGGAGTGGATGCTCCACCCTGGCGAGGACCCGGCGCCGTTCCTCGAGCCGGCCGCGGTCCGCGCCGCGCTGGACGAGTGGCTCGACGGCGAGACGGTCGAGGTCGAGCGCGCGGTCGTCTACACGTTCCACACGCGCACGGCCGCGACCTGGCGACGCGGGCGCGTGCTGCTGGCCGGGGATGCCGCGCACGTGATGCCACCGTTCGCGGGCCAGGGGTTCTCCTCCGGCGCGCGCGACGCGGCGAACCTCTCGTGGAAGCTCGCCGCCGTCCTGGGCGGGGCGCCCGAGGCGCTGCTGGACAGCTACGAGACCGAACGCCGACCACACGTGGAGGCGATGCAGCGCACGGCGAACCTCATGGGCGGGATCGTCCAGGCGACCTCGCCGTGGGTCGTCCGCGCGCGGGACGCGTGGCTGCACGCGATCGACGGGACTCGCGTCCAGCGGTTCCTCGCCGCGAACGTCAAGCCGCTGCCGACCTACGGCGCCGGCGCGTTCTCCCACCCGCCGCACCGTCTGCCGCCGCGGCGCGCCGTCGGGACGCTCTTCCCCCAGACCGGGCGACTCGACGACCGTCTGCCGCGCGGCTGGGTCGCCGTGACGACCGACGCGGTCGCGGCCTCGCTCTTCGAGGCGGCCGGCGTCGCCGTCGCCGACCCGGGCGCCGACGGCGCGTGGCTGCACGACCGGGCGCTGACCTTCGCGCTCCTGCGTCCCGACCGGTTCGTGTTCGCGGCGGGCCGCGTGGCGGATGTCGGGCAGGCGGTCGCCGCCCTTCGCGGGGTGTCGGCGACGTGATCGCCGTCCTCGGAGCGACCGGCCGGATCGGCGGCGAGGTCATGCGGCTGCTCGAAGCGCGCGGCGCGCAGGCACGGGCGCTGCGACGGCCCGAGGTCGACCTGCGCGACGAGCCCTCGGTCCGGCGGGCGCTCGACGGCGCCACCCGGCTGTTCCTCGTCACCCCGCACGGTCCCGAGCAGGACCTGCTCGAAGCGGCCGCGGTCCGGGCCGCGGCCGACGCGGGGATCGGGCACGTGGTGAAGGTCTCCGGTGGCGCCGCATCGCTGGGTCCCAACGGCGCGTCCGCCACCGCGACCGCCCACTGGCGGACCGAGCAGCTGCTCGGGGCGTCCGGGATGGGCTTCTCCTTCCTGCGACCGTCGATGTTCCAGCAGGGCGTGCTCGGGCTCCCGCGCGTCGGGCCGGTGCTCGTCGCCCCGCTCGGCCGCGCGCCGATCGCGATGATCGACCTGCGCGACGTGGCGGCCGTCGCCGCGAGCGTGCTGCTGGACCCGACGCCGGCGACCGGGGCGTGGCAGCTCACCGGTCCACGCGGCGTCACGCTCGCCGAGATCGCCGCGGCGGTGGGAGCGCGCTATCTCCCGATCCCCGCCCGCCTGGCCGCGCGCGGGCTCGCCCGTCGGGGGGCATCGCCCTTCGAGATCGAGCACGTGGTCCGCATGGCCGCCTACTTCGCGTCGGGTGCCGACGGCACGCCGACCGATCACGTCGAGCGGCTCACCGGCCGCGCGCCTCGCCCCGTCGAGGCGCTCCTCACCGAGACCAGCTGAACAGGAGATCCCATGGTCACCCGCATCGGGCACATCGCCCTCAACGTCGCCGACCTCGACCGCGCCGTCGACTTCCAGGAGCAGGTCGTCGGCCTGACCGAGGTCGAGCGTACCGCGGGCGTGGCGTACCTCACGTGCAACGACCGTCATCACGAGCTGATCCTCGTGCAGGACGGCAGCAACCGTGGCTACGACCACCTCGCGATGCAGGTCGAGGACGCCGCGGCGCTGGAGCGGGCCAAGAGCGCACTGCCCGCCGCGGGCGCGACGCTCCTCGGCGGGGTCTACGACGGCGAGCCGGGCATCGACCGGGCGCTGAAGGTCCTCTCGCCGGGCGGGCACGTCTACAAGCTGTTCTGCGGGATGGAGACCGTCGACGTGCCGCTGCGGGACGGGCGGCCGACGCACTTCGAGCACGTCTCGACGAAGGTCTGGAACCACCGTGCGGAGGATCGCTTCCTGGAGGCGATGGGCTTCCGCAACGCCGACCGGATGGGGGTGCTGGCGTCCTGGTGGCACTGTGACGACGACCACCACGGCATCGCGCTGACGCGGGCCCCGAAGGCGGAGCTCTCGCACTACGCCTACGCGTTCCCGGATCTCAACGCCCTGGGTCGGGTCGCGGACAGGCTCCGCGCGCACCGCGGGCGCAAGTGCATCTGGGGGCCGTCGCGTCACGGGCCCGGCAACAACCACTTCCTCTACCTCCATGACGAGGACGGGGCGATGGTCGAGTGCTGCTCCGAGCTCGCGCAGATGCGTGAGGGCTACGAGCCGAAGACCTGGTCGATGCATCCCGGCACGATCAACCAGTGGGGCGGTCCGCCGCCGCCGCGGTTCCTCCTCACCGGCTTCCCGATCGCGCGCCCGACGCCGGGCCGCCCGTCGTGGGCGTCCTCGCCCGGCCGGACCCCGGCGGGTGCCGAGGCGTGAGCACCACGCTCGTCCGGCCGTCGAGCACCCAGCTCGCGGCACGGCCGACGCGGCTGCGCTGACCCGCGGCGCTAGCCCAGCGCCGCGTCGACCAGCGCGGTGGCGGCGGCGCGCGCGGCGGCGGCGACCGACGCGGGGTCGCGCAGCTGCGCCTGCACGATCGCGCCGTCGAAGAGGATCGCGAGCTGGTCGGCGAGCGCGTCGGGGTCGGCGGCGCCCGCGGCGACCGCGCGGGCGTGGAAGTGGTCGCGCGTGGCCGCCTTGTGGCGGGCGGCGACGACGCTCGCCGGGTGGTCGGCGTCGGCGAGCTCGAGCCGCGCGTTCATGAACGGGCAGCCGCGGAACCCGCGCGAGGCGAACCACGGGTCGAGGAGCGCGAAGGGGGCGAGCAGGGCGCCGCGCGCGCCGCCCTCGGCGTGGTCGGCCGCGGCGGCGAGCAGTGCGAGCGCGGGCTCGTCGCGCGCGACGAGGACGGCGGCGACGAGGTCGTCCTTCGTCGCGAAGTGCCGGTACAGCGTCATCTTCGAGACGCCCGCCTCGGCGGCGATCCGGTCCACCCCGACCGCGCGGATGCCCTCCCGGTGGAAGAGCTTCGTGGCGGTGTGCAGGACGCGGTCGCGGGCGGCGCTCATCTCGTGAAGACGAGCTTGACGTAGTCCTCGACCAGGGCGTCGGCCGCCTCGTCGAACGGGACCACGCGCGTGGTCGCGGGGCCGGGGTCGAACGTCCCGGCGGCCAGCAGGTCGAGCACGGCGGGCGCGTCGCGGCGCGCGTGGATCCTCCCGGTCACGAACGTCGAGCCCATGACGTACATGCCGAGCAGCGGGAACGACGGCACCGTCGCCGGGTCGAAGTAGATCGCGGTGCTGGTGCAGATCCCGTCGCGGTCGAGGCTCCCGAGCGCCAACGCGAGGCCCTCGCGGCTGGCGCTCGCGTCGACCGTCACCGGGAAGCGGCGGTCGACGCGGTCGGGGACGTGGTCGAGCGTCCGCGCCCCGTACGCCTGCGCCAGCGCGCGCCGGCCCGGGTCGGCGTCGACGTAGAGGACGTCCTCGCTGCCCAGCGCGACCGCCTGCCCGGCGGCGTACACGCCGATCGACCCGGACATCGCGCCGCCGACCACGAGCACCGGGGCGCCCGGGCGCTGCGCCAGCGCCGGGGCGACCGCCCGGTACGCGTCGGTGAGGTTGTCCGACGCGCCCGCCGCCACCTCGGGGGCGAGCCCGTCGGGGAGCCGGACGAGCATCGCGTCCGCGTACGGCACGAGGACGCGGTCGGCGAGGAAGCCGCCGAAGCGCGTCAGCTCCTCCCCGAACCCGAAGCCGTAGGTGGTGCCCAGCGCCTCGGTCTCGCAGTTGCCGCTGCGCCCGGCCCGGCACGCGCCGCAGGTGCCGCAGGAGATCTGGAACGGCACGAGCACGCGGTCGCCCGGCCGGACCGTGGTGACGCCGTCGCCGATCTCGAGCACCTCGGCGACGCCCTCGTGGCCGAGCGTGAAGGGGGCCGGGAACGGGGAGCGACCGGACACGATCAGCGCGTCGAGGTCGCAGGTGGCCACTGCGAGGTGGCGGACGATCGCCTGGCCGTCGCCGGCGAGGACGGGGTCGGGGGCCTCGCGCCACTGCAGGTCGCGGGGGCCGAGGTAGGTCAGGGCACGCACGAAGCGATACTGTACCGTTCTGTATCGGACGTGTCGGCCGGGTCCGCAGAACGCGCGAGCGCCCCGGTGGGAACGGGGCGCTCGCGGGGGAGGGAGGGAGGACCTGCGGGGTGAGGCGGTACGTCAGGCGACGGCCTTGAACAGCGCCTCGTCGGCGTCGAGCGCCGCGCGCAGCGTCTTCTTCATCGCGCCGTGGATCTGGCAGACGCGCGACTCGCTGACCCCGAGGATGTCGCCGATCTCGGCCAGCGTCATGTTCTTCACGTAGAGCAGCACGGCGACCTCGCGCTCGCGCCTGGGCAGCCGGGCGAACGCGGCGCGGAACTTCGTCTTCGCCTCGTCGGTCGCTGCCATGTGGATCGGGTCCAGGCGCTCGTCCTTGGACGCGATCGTGTCCAGGCGCTCGATCGTCGTCTCGTCGTCGCTCATCACCGTCGTGTTCAGCGAGGTGACGTCGGACTGGGTGACCTCGTCGCGCTTGCGGCGCAGCTCGGCGGCCGTGACCCCCATCGCGGCGGCGAGCTCCTCGGTCTTCGGGCGGCGGCCGTGCAGCGTCGTGAACTCGTCGGCGGCCTTCTCCATGTCGCGCTCCCAGCGGCGGACCGAACGCGGCGCCCAGTCCTGGCGGCGCAGCTCGTCGAGCACCGCACCGTGGATCCGCGTCCACGCGTACTGCTCGAGCGTCGCGCCCTTCACCGGGTCGTAGCGGTCGATCGACTGGATCAGCGCCTCGAGGCCGCAGGAGATGAAGTCCTCCACCTCGCAGCGGGCCGGCATCTCGCGGACCTTCTTGTAGACGATGTACTTCACGAGCGGCGCGAAGGTGAGGACGAGGCGGTCGCGCAGCGCGCGATCCTCGGTCCGGCGGTACTCCTTCCACAGCGCCAGCGCGTCCTCGGAGGACAGTCGGCGGTGGGGCTTGCTGGTGACCTGCTGCATGGGTTCGTTGGTCCTTTGTGGCTGCGTGACCGGCGGGGACAGGGAGAGTGTCGGCCCCATGTGCTAGGAGCGATATCCCCGCTTCTTGGTATTTGCGTCGTCCGTGTGTCGAATGTCTCCATCCCCACTTCTGGGGAGGACGTCCACGAACTCAAAGGCGCCGTCGGCTGTCCGACCACCCTGGGCATGGCCCTCCGCCTCACGTCCTCGCCCGATCCGTCCGAGCGGACCGGTATCGCGCTGCCGCCCGTTCCGCAGGCGCGCGCGACACCCGCCGCGCTGCTCGTCCCGCGCGCGCAGGCGCTGCTCGCGCGCCGCGACGTCGCCGCCTACCGGGGCCTGTTCGGCGAGGCCGCGCACGTCGAGGACCCGCACCGCCGCTGGGAGGCGCGCTCCGCGCTCCTGCAGGCCGGACTGGGCGTCCACGGCTCGGCGATCGCCGTCGTCGCGCCCGTGTTCGCCGCCGTCGCCGACGCGGCGCTCGAGCTGCTCGAGGACGACCCGCGCGAGCCGCTGCTGCTCAACTGGGCGGGCGTCGCGCTCTACGAGCTCGGGGCGCTGCGCCCCGCCACCCGCCTGTTCGAGGCCGCGCTGCGGCTCGACCCCGAGCTGCCGCACGCCGCCGGCAACCTGCGCGAGGTCGCCCGCCGCAAGGCCGCCGGGCTCACCCGCATGCCCGGCCTGCCGCCCGCCGTCACCGCCGCGCTGCGCACGCTCGACGAGCGCGCCCGCCGCGTCGCCGCGCGCGCCCGTCCCGCCGAGGGCCTGACGCTCTCGCTGTGCATGATCGTCAAGGACGAGGAGGCGATGCTCGGCCGCTGCCTGGCCGCCGTGCGCGACGCCGTCGACGAGATCGTCGTCGTCGACACCGGCTCCACCGACCGCACCGTCGAGATCGCGCGCGAGCACGGCGCGCGGATCCTGCACCACGAGTGGACCGGGGACTTCGCCGCCGCCCGCAACGTCAGCTTCGACGCCGCCACCGGCGACTGGCTCCTCTACCTCGACGCCGACGAGGTGCTGATCGAGGAGGACGTCGCCGCGCTGCGCGCCCTCACCGGCCGCACCTGGCGCGAGGCGTTCTACCTCGTCGAGGTCAACCACACCGGCGACCTCGAGGACGGCACCGCCGTCACCCACGACGCGCTGCGCGTGTTCCGCAACCGTCCGGCCTACCGCTTCGAGGGCCGCGTCCACGAGCAGATCGCCCACCACCTCCCCGGCTACCTCGCCGAGCGGATCGAGCGGACCCCCGTGCGCGTCGAGCACTTCGGCTACCTCGGAGCCGTGCGCGACGCGAAGGGCAAGTCGCGCCGCAACATCGAGCTGCTCGAGCAGCAGGCCGCGGAGGGCGTCGACACCCCGTTCCTCGCCTTCAACCTCGGCAGCGAGTACGCCGCCGCCGGCGAGAACGAGCGCGCGCACGACCGCTTCGCGCACGCGTGGGCCGCGCTGCGCAGCGACCCGGGCCGCAGCAGCTACGGGTACGTCCCGTCGCTCGCCGCGCGCTACGTGAAGTCCCTGCGCGTCACCGGCCGCCTCGAGGAGGTCGACGCGGTCGCCGCGGAGATCCTCGGCTTCCTGCCCGGCTTCACCGACGTCGTCTACGAGCAGGGCTTCAGTGCCCGCGCGCGCGGCGACCTCGACCGCGCCGCCGAGCTCTTCGCCCGCTGCCAGGAGATGGGCGACGCGCCCAGCCGCTACAGCGCCACCGTCGGCTGCGGCACCTCGATGGCCGCGTGCGCGCTCGCCGAGGTCCGCCGCGACCAGGGCGACCTCGCCGCCGCCGAGCAGCTGCTGCGCACCGCGCTCGTCGACCACCCCGGCTACCTCGGCACGATCGAGCAGCTCGCCCTCGTGCTCCTGCGCGCCGGCCGGCCCGGCGACGCGGTCGTCTCCGAGATCGAGGCGCTCGGCGGCCCGCTCGCCCCGACCGCCGCGTTCCTCGTCGGCATCGCCTGCTTCGAGCACGGCGCCGTGGGCACTGCCGCGACCCTGCTGCGTCGCGTGCTCGACGCCCAGCCCGGCGCGCACCCCGCCCGCGCGATCCTCGCCGAGGCGCTGCTCTCCAGCGGGGACCTCGACGGGGCCCGCACCGTCGCCGAGGAGGTGCCCGCCGACGCCTCGTGCGCCGACGCCGCGGCCCGCACCGCCCTGTTCTGCCGCCTCGCCGCGGGCACCGCGGTCGCCGACGCGCAGCTCGACGCCGCCGCGGCGGTCGGCTTGCCCGCCGCCGAGGTCGCCGCCCTGCGCGCCTGGCGCGACGCGCCCGCCGCGACCCCCGCCGCCGGGACGCTGCCCGCCGCCGCCGGCCCGCCGGTGCTGACGATGCTCGACGCGCTCGCGCGCCTGGAGCAGTTCGACGCCTTCGAGCGGCTCGCGCCCGTGCTCGACGCCGTCGACGCGCCCTGGCGCGAACGCCGCGAGGCGCTCGCCCGGCTGTACCTGCGCCGCGGCTTCCTGGAGTCCGCCGCCGACGAGTGGATCGCCGTCGTGGAGCACGCCGGCCCCGACGCGCGCGCGTTCGAGGGGCTCAGCGAGGTCGCCGTCGCCCGCGGCCTGGACGACGACGCGCGGGCGCTCGCCGACGAGGCGCGCCGCCTGCGCGCCGGCACCCCCGACCTCCAGCCCGCCGGCTGAGCGCGTGCCGTACGCGCGCCACATCCAGCTGCCCGCCGCCCCTCGACCGAACGTCCAGGGGGTCGCTCAAGGGCGCCCCGGGGACACCGATCACCGGAAGGCGCGGACACGACCCACGGACGGGTCGCCCGGAGATCCAGGAGGGATCGGCATGAGCTTCACCACAGGACACGTCGCCCAGGTCCACGACCTCGCCGCCGCCCGGGCGCGGCGCGCCGACCGCGAGGCGGTCAAGGCCGCGCTGACCGCGCCGGCGTTCGCCGACGAGCCCGCCGTCCCGGGGGACATCCCCGCCGACGTCTGGGCCGAGGTCGAGGCCGCCAACCGCCTCTTCGAGGAGCTGCACGACGACGGCCACCAGATCGTCTTCGACGACGGTCACCTCGACGGCCGGCTCGTCATCGCCCTCTGCGACCTCGAGGGCCGCGTGCTGCGCGCGGTCCCGCCCGCGGAGGTCGTCACCGCCCTCGGGACCGGCGCGCCCGGCCGCCGACAGGGGGGCGACGCGGCGTGAGCCCGATCAGCTTCAGCGGCATGGCGTCCGGGCTCGACACCGAGTCCATCATCAGCTCGATGATGGCCGTGGAGGGCAACGGCAAGGTCCGCCTGCAGCTGCGGCAGGCGGCCGCCCAGGCCCGCCAGGACGGCTGGAACGAGGTCAAGGGCAAGCTCAGCGCCCTGCAGACCGCGGCGGTCGCGCTGCGCTCCGCCGCCACCTGGGGCGAGACCCAGACCGTCGAGAGCTCCGACACCACGAAGATCACCGCCCGCCAGATCGCCGGCGCCGCCCCCGGCGGGGTGCGCCTGGAGGTCGGGCAGCTCGCGCGCGCACCCCAGCGCACCTACGCGTTCACCCCGCAGGCCGGCACCTCGCAGCTGACGATCGGCTCGACCACCGTCGACCTCACCGCCGGCGCGACGCTCGACGACGCCGTCGCCGCGATCAACGCCTCCGCCGACGCGGGCGTGTACGCCGTCAACGTCGGCGGGCAGCTCGTCCTCTCCGGCAAGACCACCGGGGCCGCCGCCACGATCACCGCCTCCGGAGCCGGGCTCGTCGAGGACACCGGCAAGGCGAAGGCCGGCCTGGACGCCCAGTTCACCGTCGACGGCGTCCCCGGCACCGCGTCCTCCAACGTCGTCACCACCGCCGTCCCCGGCGTCGAGCTGACGCTCAAGGCCGTCACCGCCGGCGAGGTCACCGTGACCGCCGGGGCGCCCGCGCCGAACACCGCCGCGATCACCGAGAAGCTCAAGGCGTTCATCGACGCCTACAACGCGACCGTCGACACGGTCCGCGGCAAGCTCACCGAGAAGCGCGTCCCGGACGCGTCCACCTCCGCCGACGCGCGCAAGGGCGCGCTGTTCGGCGACCCGGCGCTGCAGGGGATCCTCTCGAACCTCCGCGGGCAGATCGGCGCGGTCGTCTCCGGCAACCCGGAGGCCACCGACGCGCTCGCCGACCTCGGCATCACCACGGGGGACGCCACCGGCTCCGCGACGTTCAGCGCCGACGCCGTGGCCGGCAAGCTCAAGCTCGACACCACGAAGCTCGCCGCCACGCTCGCCGCGGACCCGACCGCCGTGCGGCGCCTCCTGGGCGGCGGCGGGGTCGACGGCTTCGCCCAGCGCTTCGAGGGCGCCCTCACCCCGGCCACCCAGGTCGGCGGCACGATCGAGGGCGCGGCCACCGCGGCGGGCAGCGAGGTCACGCGCCTGAAGGACGCGATGAGCCGCCTCGACTCCCGCCTGGCCAGCCGCGAGGAGCTGCTGCGCAAGCAGTTCGCCGCGCTGGAGACCGCCCTGTCCCGCAGCCAGAGCCAGCAGTCCAACCTGCTCGGCGCGCTCGGCCAGGCCTAGCCCGACCGCCATGCGTCTCACCCCGACCGACACCACGGAGGCCTCCGCCCCATGAACCCGTACGCCCGACCCGCCGCGTACCGCGAGAGCAGCGTCCTGACCGCGTCCCCCGAGCAGCTCGTCGTGATGCTCTACGACGGGGCGCTGCGCTTCCTGCGCCAGACCGAGGCCGCCTTCGGCGAGGGCGCGTGGAAGCACGGCGGCGACCGCCTGACCCGCGCGGAGGCGATCGTCGACGAGCTGCTCGCGACGCTGAACATGGACGCCGGCGAGCTCGCCGAGCGCCTCCAGGCGATCTACGTCTACTGCAAGCGGCAGATGATCGAGGCGCGCCTGGAGCGCGACGCGGACAAGCTCCGCACCGTCATCCGGCTGCTCGACGACCTGCGCGACGCGTGGGCGCAGCTCGCCGCGGGCAGCCAGCCCGGCGGCACCACCCCCGGTGGCGGCGGGTCGCTCCCGCCGATGGTCGCGTGAGCCCCGCGGTCGCCCTCGCCGCGCTCGCCGAGGAGGAGCTCGCGCTCGTCCTCGACGGTCGCGCCGACGAGCTCGACGCGCTCCACGTGCGCCGCGAGGCGCTCATGGGCCGCCTGATGGACCTCGCCCCGGCCGGGCTGCGGCCCGAGGACCGCGCCGCGCTCGAGCGCGCCGCCGGCACCCAGCAGCTCGTGACGCTCGCGCTCGGCGACGCCGTCGCCGCCGCCCGCGCCCAGCTCGGTGGCCTGCACCGCGGCCGCAGCGCCGCCGCGGGCTACGCCCGCGCCGCCGCCTGAGCCGCGCGGCCCGCCCTCGTGGGCGCGCGCTCGCGCCCGTGGCCCCGACCGGGCCGGGGCGCCCCGTGCCGCCGCCCGCGCCACGCGCCGGGGGTCCCCAGTTCTGGGGAGGCCGCGCGTCCACTGCGACAGGTGTCGCGCTCAACCCGCGGGCGTCCGGGCCGACCACCCCGAGTGACCTCCACGGACGGCGGTCGCCGCACCACCAGCCCAGGACGGGCGGCAGGGGTGCACCACCCAAGGACGCCATCCGTGCAGCTCTTCGACACCACCCAGCTCGCCCTCGAGGCCGCCATGCACGGCACCTCGCAGCGGCAGACGGCGATCGCGCAGAACATCGCGAACGTCAACACCCCCGGCTACCGCCGCCAGGAGGTCGACTTCGAGGGCCAGCTCTCCGCCGCGATGGCCGCCGACGACCGCGACGCCGTCCGGCGCACCGCGATCGTGCAGCGCACCGACGCGTCGGCCCCGGTCCGCATCGACGGCAACTCCGTCGACATGGACGTCGAGGCGGCCGGCCAGGCCCGCAACGGCCTCATGTACCAGGCGCTCGTCGCGGTCACGAAGGCGCGCACCGGGATCATCCAGTCCGCGATCGGGAACCGCTGAGTCCTCCCATGGGCCTGTTCGACGCCATCGACATCGCGGGCAGTGGCCTCAGCGCCGAGCGCCTGCGCATGGACGTCACGTCCGAGAACCTCGCCAACGCGCAGACCACCCGCGGCGCGGACGGCCAGCCGTACCGCCGCAAGGAGGTCGTCCTCCAGGAGGCCGCGGGCGGCGCCCGCGCGACCTTCGCCTCCGCCCTCGAGGGCGCCATGGGCCGCACCGGCGCCGCGCCCTCACGCGGCGTGCAGGTCGCGGCGATCGTGCAGGACAGCGCGCCCAACCGGCGCGTCTACGACCCGGGCCACCCCGACGCCGGCCAGGACGGCTACGTCGAGCTGCCCAACGTCAACACCGTCACCGAGATGGTCGAGCTCATCAGCTCCTCGCGCGCCTACGAGGCCAACGCGACCGCCATGCAGACGGCGAAGTCCATGTTCACCCGCACCCTCGACCTCCTGCGCTGATGCCGATCGAGGCACTGGCCGGGGCGGCCGCCGAGTGGCAGATCCCCTCGATCACCGAGGCCGACGCGGTCGGCGGCGGTGGCACCGGCGCGGCCGGTGGCGTCGGCGGTGGCGGCGGCTTCGGCGGCATGCTCGGCGACCAGATCCAGAAGCTCGAATCCCTCCAGAACGACGCCGCCAAGGCCTCCCGCAGCCTCGCCGACGGCACCGCGACCGATCCCTCCCAGGTCGTCGTCGCCGTCGAGCGGGCGCAGCTGGCGATGCAGCTCGCCGCGCAGCTGCGCACGAAGGCCGTCGACGCGATCAGCGACGTCATGCGAACCCAGGTGTAGCCCTCCATGCCCACGCAGCTCCTCACGACCATGTCCACCCGGGGCAAGATCACGATCGCCGCGAGCGCGCTGGCGTTCGTGGTCGTCGCGTTCCTGCTGCTGAAGATCGCGGGGGCCCCGAGCTACTCGACGGTCGCCGCGGGCATGGACCCGGCCGAGACCACGAAGGTCACCGGCGCGCTCGACGCCGCCGGGGTGAAGTACGAGATCCGTCGCGGCGGCACCGAGCTCGCGGTCGAGAAGGGCATGGAGACCGACGCGCGGATGGCGCTCGCCTCCGCCGGCGTCGTCACCTCCGGCGCGCCGAAGCAGCCCGGCTTCGAGCTGCTCGACAAGCAGAAGCTCGGCGCCTCCTCGTTCCAGCAGCAGGTCGCCTACCAGCGCGCCCTCGAGGGCCAGATCGCCCAGACGCTCGGCACGATCGACGGGGTCGGCGGCGCCCAGGTGCGCCTGACGCTCCCCAAGGACGAGCTGTTCGCCGACGAGGCGAAGCCCGCCACCGCCGCGGTCCTGCTCACCGGCAAGGCCGAGGAGCTCGAGCCGTCCGCCATCCGCGGGATCGCGAACCTCGTCGCGTCCTCCGTCCCGGACCTCGACCCCAAGAAGGTCACGATCACCGACGGTGCCGGGCAGCTCGTCTGGCCGCAGGGCGACGGCACCGGCATGGCCGGTGACGGCGGCGGCACGCTCGGCAAGCCCGCCGCGGAGGCCCGCTACGCCGCGCAGCTCGAGTCCTCCCTCGACGCGCTGCTCGTCCGCACCCTCGGGCCCGGCAAGGCGACCGTGCAGGTCGCCGCCGACCTCGACCTCAGCGAGTCCACGCAGGAGAAGCTCCAGTACGCGCGCCGCGGCACGCCGCTGAAGGAGACCACCGAGACCGAGACGCTGACCAGCCAGGGCGGCGGCACCGGTGCGACCGCGGGCACCGCGGCGAACATCCCGACCTACGCGGCCGGCGGCGGCGCCGCGGGCGGCAACTCCAACTACCGCAAGACGACCGCGCAGCGCGACCTCGGCGTCGACAAGACCGTCACCCGCACGAAGGTCGCGCCCGGCACGGTGCAGCGCCTCGACGTCGCCGTCGTCGTCGACAAGAAGGTCCCCGCCGCCGACGTCGCCGCGCTGCGCACCGCCCTCACCTCCGCGGCGGGCATCCGCGCCACGCGCGGCGACACGCTCGCCGTCAGCCAGGTCGCGTTCGCCGCCACGCCCGCCGCGACCCCGGCGCCCGCGGCCGGCCCGCTGCCGATCCCCGTCGGCATGCAGGGGATCGTCAAGGCGGTCGCGATCGGCCTCGGCGCGCTGCTGTTCCTCTTCTTCGTCACCCGGCACCTGCGCCGCCGCGAGGCGGACCCGTTCGCCGACGAGCCGAGCTGGCTGCGCGCGCTGCCGGTCGTCGAGGGGCACGCCGCGCTGCCCGCGCCGCGCAAGGAGATGGACCCGATCGACCTGTCGCCGCCCGACGAGGCGCTCAGCGTGTTCAAGAACGACCCGCGCGCGATGGCGCTCGAGGAGCTCGTCGCCCGCGAGCCCGAGCGGGTCGCCGGTCAGCTGCGCGCCTGGATCACGGAGGACAAGTAGATGTCCACGAGCACGGCGGTCGCGGTCAACACCGAGATCCAGCTCGTCACGCAGGAGGACCGGATCCTCCTCAACGGGCTCAACGGCCGGCAGAAGGCGGCGATCTTCCTCATCTCGATCGGCTCCGAGCGCGCCGCCGAGATCCTGCGCCACCTCACCGAGCGCGAGGTCGAGGCGCTGTCGGCGGAGATGGCGTCGATGTGGCGCGTCAAGGCGGAGACGACCCGCGCGGTCATCGCCGAGCTCGCCGAGCAGTTCAGCGCCAAGGACTACTACGCGATCGGCGGCCCCGAGTTCGCCCGCGAGGTGCTCGTCCACCTGCTGGGGGAGGAGCGCGCCGAGGAGATCATCGGGTCGCTCGCCGCCTCGGCGGAGCTGCGCCCGTTCGACTTCCTGCGCAAGACGCCGCCCGAGCAGATCGCCACGTTCCTCGCCGACGAGGCCCGCCAGACCCAGGCGCTCGTCGTCGCCTCGCTGCACACGACGCTCGGCGCGAAGGTGCTCGCCGCGCTGCCGCCCGACGCCCAGGCCGACGTGGCGCTGCGGATCGCCACGATGAGCGACACGAACCCCGGCGTCGTCGAGGACATCGAGCGCGGCCTGCGGCTGAAGCTCGCCAACGTCCTCACCCAGGAGTTCTCGTCGGCCGGTGGCGTCGACTCGCTCGCGGAGATCCTCAACCGGGCCGGCCGGTCGACCGAGCGCAACGTCCTGCAGGCCGTCGCCGAGCACGACCAGGACCTCGCCGACGAGATCCGCCAGCGGCTGTTCACCTTCGACGACATCGTCGTCCTGTCCGACCGCGACATCCAGCTGGTGCTGCGCGAGGTCGACCAGAAGGACCTCGGGACCGCGCTGCGCGGCGTCGGGGCCGAGGTCGCCGAGCGGATCTTCGCGAACATGTCCACGCGCGGCGCGGAGATGCTCAAGGAGGACCTCGAGACCTCGCAGCCGCAGCGGCGCGCCGTCGTCGAGGAGGCGCAGGGCCGCGTCGTCGCCGCCATCCGCCGCCTCGAGGAGGCGGGGGCGATCACGCTCGGCCGCGGCGGCGAGGACGCCGAGGACGAGGTCATCTGATGGCCGAGATCGCCGCCTTCGACTTCCCGGCGCTGGAGCCCGTCGCCGGGACCGCGCTGCACCGCACCCGCGACCTCGTCGCCGAGGCGCAGGCCCAGGCCGACGCGATCCGCGCGGCCGCGCACGCCGAGGGGCTCGCCGCCGGCCGCGCCGACGCGCACGCCGCGGTCGCCCCCGCCGTCGGGCTGCTGCAGCAGGCGGCCGCCGAGGTGGCCGCCGTCCGCGACGGCCTGGCCCGCGAGGCCGAGGACGCGGCGGTCGAGCTGGCGTTCGCGATCGCCGAGCAGGTCCTCGCCGGCGCGCTCGACGCGCACCCCGCGCTCGTGGTCGACGTCGTGCGCGGCGCGCTGCGCTGCCTCGTGGAGCGCGAGCGCGTCACCGTGCTCGTGCACCCCGACGACCTCGACCTCGTCCGCGACGCGGTCCCGGACCTCGTCGCCCAGCTCGGCGGCATCGAGCACTGCGAGGTGCAGACCGAGCGCCGCGTGGTGCGCGGCGGCGCGCTCGTGCGCACCGTCGCGGGGGAGATCGACGCGACGCTCGCCACGAAGCTCGACCGTGCCCGCGAGGCGGTCCGCGACGGCGTGCTCGCCGCGCGCACCGCCGAGGACCCCGCGATCCCGTGACCGCCGGGCTCGCCGAGCGCCTCGGGGCGCACGCCGCCACCGTCCGGCGCGCCGACCTGCACCGGCGCCGCGGACGCGTCACCGACCTGATCGGCCTGATCGTCGAGGCCACCGGCCTCGAGGCGGAGGTCGGCGAGGTCTGCGAGATCGAGACCGGCCGCGACCGACCCCCGACGCCCGCCGAGGTCGTCGGCTTCCGCGCCGGGCGCACGCTGCTGATGCCGCTGGGCGAGCTCGTCGGGATCGGTCCCGGGGACCGCGTCACCGCGATGGGCGCACCGGTGCGCGTGCCGACCGGCGCGTCGCTGCTCGGCCGCGTGCTGGACGGTCTCGGCCGTCCGATCGACGGCGGTCCGCCGCTGGCGCTCGGCGACGACCTCGTGCTCGCGAGCGTCGAGGCGTCCCCGCCGTCCCCGATGGAGCGGCCGCGGATCACCGACCGCGTGTCGCTCGGGGTCCGGGCGCTCGACGCGCTCGTCCCCTGCGGCCGCGGGCAGCGGCTCGGCATCTTCGCCGGCTCCGGCGTGGGCAAGTCCTCGCTGCTGGGCATGATCGCCCGGGCCACCGAGGCGGACGTGAACGTCATCTGCCTCGTCGGCGAGCGTGGCCGCGAGGTCCGCGAGTTCCTCGACCGCGACCTGGGGCCCGAGGGTCTCGCGCGCTCCGTGGTCGTCGTCGCCACGAGCGACCAGCCCGCGCTCGTGCGGATCAAGGCGGCGCTCACCGCCACGACGATCGCCGAGTCGTTCCGCGACATGGGCGCCGACGTGCTGCTGATGATGGACTCGGTGACGCGCTTCGCGATGGCCCAGCGCGAGATCGGCCTGGCGATCGGGGAGCCGCCCGCGACCCGCGGCTACACCCCCAGCGTGTTCGCGCTCCTGCCCAAGCTGCTGGAGCGCTCGGGCACCAGCGCGCTCGGCTCGATCACCGGGCTCTACACGGTGCTCGTCGACGGCGACGACATGAACGAGCCGATCGCCGACGCGGTCCGCTCGATCCTCGACGGGCACGTCGTCCTCACGCGCGAGCTCGCCCACCAGGGCCACTACCCGGCGGTCGACGTCCTGCAGTCCGTCTCCCGCCTGGTCGGGGAGATCATGGACCCGGCGGCGCGCGCCGCGGCGACGGAGCTGCGCGCGCTGATGGCCGCGGAGAAGGACAAGCGCGACCTCGTCGCGATCGGCGCGTACGAGCGCGGGACCGACCCGGTGGCCGACCGCGCCATCGACCTGAAGCCCGCGATCGACGCGTTCCTGAAGCAGACGGTCGACGAGCGGCCGGACGCGCTCGCGGCCGACGCCGCGCTCGCCGCCGTCGTCGGGGGCGCAGCGGGCGTCGTGCCGGGGATCGTCGAGGGGTCGGTGGCCGCCGACCCCGCGGTCGGCCTGCCGGCCGACCCGCAGCACGCGGCCTCGCCGAGCGCGATCCCGCCGCTCAACCTCGCGGTCTGACGCGGCGGGACCCGGCCCGGCCGGGCGCTACGGGTGGATGAACGTCATCACCGACGTCCTGGTCAGCCACTCCTTGGAGTACCGGTGCGTGCCGCCGGCGTTGTACTGCTCGACGAAGATCCGCTTCCCGCCGCTGCCGACCTTCGCGACGATCGCGACGTGGCCGTAGCGGCCGGAGTTGCGGACCATGATCGAGCCGACCTTCGGCGTGCGGTCGACCTTCATGCCGATCCTGCGGGCGTTGTCGTCCCAGGTCATCGCGTTGCCGAAGCGGCCGCCCTTGTAGCCGTTGGCGAAGCCGCGGATGACCTTGCTGATCCGGTACGCGACGAAGCTCGTGCACTCGCGGAAGTAGAAGTTCCACGGGTCGACGCCGTTCCAGCTGCGCGTCGGGTACGGGTAGTCGTCGCGGAGCTTCACGCTCGCGGGCAGGCCGCTGCTCGGAGCGGGGGAGGGCTGCGTGTTCACCGGCGTGGTGGAGCCGCCGCAGTCCGGGGCGACGCGCTGGTCGCTGCCGGTGTAGACGTAGGTGTCGGAGACGTAGCCGCCGCCGGACAGCTTGTCCCACAGCGTCGAGGTGCCGAAGCGGCCGGTCACCCGGTCGCCCTGGGTCTGGCAGACGATGCGGACCTTCGTGTCGTTCGCGAGCTTGCGGACTACCCGGCCGCTGCTGGACGGGGTGGCGCGCACCGCCAGCGTGTAGCCGGCGTTGACCTTCACGGTCCCGGGCGCGGCGGCCGCCCGCGCCGTCGGGCCGTCGGCGGTCTTCGCGCCGGCGGCCCCGACGAGCGTCAGCGCGGCGGCGACGGTGGTGGTGGCGAGCAGCGCACGGCGCCGCCCCTGGGTCCTGGACAGGTGCATGGGGGTCCTCCGAGAGCAGTGGTCTGAGCCGGTGACCGGCGACGCGGGTCGCCGATGGCCCAGAGTGAATCGCGTCGGCCGCCGCGGGTGGCGGTGCCCTCACGGACTTCTCACATCGCATGAGGACCCTCACGATCCGGCCGGGCGGGGCGCCGCGCTCCCGGCCCCCGGGAGCCCGCTCGGCGGACCGCAGCTCGAGCCCATCCCCAGAAGTGGGGAGGCGACCCCGACCTGCGTCCAGGGGCCTTCACGCCCGCGGCGGCCCGCCGACCACCCCGGTCATGAAGGAGCGGTTCGACTTCGGTCTCGAGCGGGTGCGCCGGGTGCGCGTCCACGACGAGGACCGCGCGAAGGAGGCCCTGGCGGCCAGCCTCGCGCACCGCGAGCGGCACGAGGCGCGCCTGCAGGCCGTCGCCGCGCAGCTCGAGTCCGCCCGCTTCGCCGCACCGCTCGCCGCCGAGGCGGCCGTCGACGTCGCCGCCCTGCGCGCCCGCCAGGCGTACGTGGAGCGGCTCGAGCGCACGCGCCTGGTCGCCGCGCTCGAGGTCGACCGGGCCGACGCCGAGGTCGACGCGCGCCGCACCGTCGTCACCGCCGCCTCGCGCAAGCGCGAGGTCCTCGACCGGCTGCGCGACCGCCAGGCCGCCGCGCACCGCCTCGAGATCGCGCGCGCCGAGGGCGTGCGCCTGGACGAGATCGCCCTGCAGGGTCACCTCCGCGCGAAGGCCGCCTGACCCGTGCCGATCGCCGCCTTCGACCGCGTCGCCGAGCTCCAGCAGCTCACCGCCGCCGCCCGCACCCCCGTCGCGCTGCACGCCCCCGCGCCCGCGCAGACGACCGCCGCCCCCACCTTCGCGACGCAGCTCGCCGCCGCCGGGACCACCCCCGCGACGACGACGCCGAGCGCGTCCGGTCAACCGTTCGGAGCCGAGATCGACGCGGCCGCGGCCAAGCACGGGATCGACCCCGCCCTCCTGCGCGCCCTCGTGCGCCAGGAGTCCGGGTTCGATCCCGCGGCCCGCAGCCCCGCCGGTGCCTCCGGCCTCACCCAGCTCATGCCCGGCACCGCCGCGTCGCTCGGGGTCACCGACCCCACCGACCCGGTCCAGGCCCTCGACGGTGGAGCGCGCTACCTGCGCCAGCAGCTCGATCGCTTCGGTGGCGACGAGCGGCTGGCGCTGGCCGCGTACAACGCCGGCCCCGGCGCCGTCTCCCGCCACGGCGGCGTGCCGCCCTACGCCGAGACGCAGCAGTACGTCGAGCGCGTGCTCGGCTTCGCCGCGACCGAGCGTGCCGCGCGCCCCGCCGGCGGCCTCGCCACCACCCCGGTGCCGGCGCTCACGCCGACGCCCGTCACCACCCCCACGACCTCGGGCGCCCTGCCCTACTCGACCGTCTAGGACGACATGCGGACATCCCCAGTCGCGGAGCCGCCCGGCGCTCCGCCCGGCGGACGGGCCCGCAACGAGGCCCGCCCGGCGGACCCGTCGGGCTTCCCCGCGCTCCTCACCGAGACCACGGCCCGGACCGCCCCTGCGGAAGGCCACCGAACCGAGACGCCACGCGAGCGTCGCGACCTGCGACGCGACCACGACGGCCGGCTGCGCCGCGACGACGCGCGCCGCGACGAGCGGCCCGCCGCGCTCGCGGCCTCCGCCCCCGACGCGCCCGCCGCCGGCGGTCCCGCGTCCCCCGAGCTGCAGGACCCGGAGGCCACGGCCGCCCCGACCGCGGTCCCCGCGCCCCCGGCGGGCGCGACCCCCGCGGTCCCGGTCCTCCCCACCGTCCCCGGCGCGACGGCGCCGGAGTCCGTGCCCACCACCGAGACCGGGGACCCGGGCGCTGTCGGAGGGACGGCGCCCACGGTCCTCCCCGGCCTCGGCGGTGCGGGCACGGAAGGCGTCCCGACCGCGGCCACCGGTGCACCGGTGGCCGCGGGGGCGGACGCCGACGACCTTCCCGGCGACGCGGCCCCCACCGGCACCGCGGCGCCCGCGCCCACCCCCGCTCCGGGCCTGCCCGGCGGCCCGCCGCTCGCGGCCGGCGCGCCCGCCGCCGACGGGCAGACGACCGCGGCCGGCGACGCGACCGCCGCCCCGACGACCGCGGGCGAGCGCGCCGACGGCGCACCCGCCGCCCCGGCCGCCGCAGCACCGACCCCGGCCGCACCCGCACCGGCGCCCACGTCCGCGGCCACCGCCGCACCGGCCCCGACCGCGCCGGCGCCCGCCCCCGCGCCCGGCGAGCTGCCGCAGGCCTGGGCGCAGCGCGGCCTGGCCCAGACCGTCGACCGCATGATCGACCTCGTCCACGTCGCCACCGCCCGCGGCGTCGCCCGCGCCCGCCTGCAGCTGCACCCGCAGGAGCTCGGCGGCATCGAGGTCCGGCTGCGCCAGAGCGTCGACGGGCTCGTCGCCCAGATCACCGCGCAGAACGGGGACGCCGTCCAGGCCGTCGCGCAGGCCGGCGCCGAGCTGCGCCGCTCGCTCGAGGAGCGCGGCCTGCAGCTCGCCAGCCTCGACATCCGGCTCGCCGCCGACGGCGACGCCGGCTCCCCCTGGCAGCAGCACGCCCAGGCCCGCGGCCGCGAGGACGCCCCGGGCCGCGCGGCGACCACCGCAGCGATCGCCGACGCGCTCGCCGACACCGACCCCGACCTCGTCACCGACCCGGCCCCGTCGGCCGCCGCGCCCGCGGGGGCGCTCGTCGACGTCGTGGCCTGACCCGCGGAGGACCCGCCCATGCCCGTCACCGGCGTCACGACCAGCACGCCCGCCCAGCCGTCCACCCAGACCGCCGCCGAGCAGACGCTCAGCCTCGGCAAGGACGCCTTCCTGAAGATGATGGTCGAGAACCTGCGCAACCAGGACCCGACCAACGCCGCCGACTCCAAGGAGTTCGTCGCCCAGCTCAGCCAGATGACGAGCCTGGAGCAGATCACGAACATGGCCAACGCCACGACGTCGCTGGCCGCCGAGACCCGCGACGCGCGCGCGGTCGGCATGCTCGGCAAGACCGTCGGCTACCTCGACGCCACCAAGACCCGCCAGGAGGGCGTCGTCGGCAGCGTCGTCGCGCAGGACGGCACCTCCTACCTCAAGGTCGGCGAGGCGCTCGTCTCCGTCGGCCAGGTCACGGACGTGCGCTGACCATGAGCGTCCTCCCGAACCCCGCGCTGGTGCCCCCGGGCGTCTCGGGGCCGGTCGGGCCGCCTCCCACCCAGCCCGCCCGGACGCAACAGACGTCCGGTCCGGCCTTCAGCGAGCTGCTCGCCCACCGATCACACGGGGTGCAGTTCTCCAACCACGCGCTCCAGCGGCTCGGTCGCCGCGGCATCGAGGTCGACCAGGCCACGCTGCAGCGCCTCGACGACGGCGTCACCCGCGCCGCCGGCAAGGGCGCGCGCGAGACCGTCGTGCTCGTCGACCAGAGCGCGTTCGTCGTGTCGGTCCGCAACCGGACCGTGATCACCGCCATCGATCGCGAGCAGATGCGCGATCACGTCTTCACCAACATCGACAGCGCCGTCATCGCCTAGCGCGGCCGGCACCACCAGAGGGAGCACCAGATGATCCGAGGCATGTTCAGCGCCATCAGCGGTCTGCGCAACCACCAGATCATGCTCGACGTGACGGCCAACAACCTGGCGAACGTCAACACCGTCGGGTTCAAGAGCAGCCGCGCGTCGTTCAAGGACCAGCTGCAGCAGACCTACCAGTTCGGCACCGCCGCCGGCCCGACCACGGGTGGCCTCAACGGCCGGCAGGTCGGCCTCGGCGTCCAGCTCGGCACGATCGACAACCAGATGGGCTCCGGCTCCCTGCAGGCGACCGGCAACCCGCTCGACGTCGCGATCCAGGGCGACGGCTGGTTCCGCGTCGGCCTCGGCGCCCCGCCCGCGATGCCGACCGAGACCCAGTACACGCGCGCCGGCAACTTCCGCCGCAACGACCAGGGCTACCTCGTCACCGCCGACGGCTACTACGTCATGGGCCGCACCGGCACCACCGACGCCTACATCCAGATCCCGCTCGGCGCGACCGACACGATCGTCGGCGAGGACGGCTCGGTCTCCTACATCCCGTCCGGCGGCGGCGCGCGCACGAGCGCGGGCACGATCTCACTGGCGCAGTTCCCCAACGAGGAGGGGCTCACCCGCGTGTCCGGCAACCGCTGGATCGCCGACCCCGCGTCCGGCACCGAGATCGTCGGCACCCCCGGCGGCACGTTCGGCGTGACGACCTCCGGCACGCTCGAGATGAGCAACGTCGACCTCGCCGCCGAGTTCACCCAGATGATCGTCGCCCAGCGCGGCTTCCAGGCGAACTCGCGCGTGATCTCGACGTCCGACGAGATGCTGCAGGACCTCGTGAACCTCAAGCGCTGATCGCCATGATCGAGCTCCACCGACTCGGGCGCAGCCGCGAGGCGTTCCTCGTGAACCCGGATCTCGTCCAGCACGTCGAGGCCGCGCCCGACACCTCGGTCACGCTGACGACCGGGACCCGCTACCTCGTCGAGGAGACCCCCGCGGAGGTGACCGCGGCGATCCGCGCCTGGCGCGTCACCATCCTCGCCGAGGGCCTCGCGGCGGCCGGACGGCCGACGATCAGCCTCGCCTGAGCGGCGGGGCGCCCGCGGCGGGACCGACGCCCGCCGCCGACGCCTCAGGCCGCGGTGCTGCGGACCAGTCCGTAGCCGTTGCGGTGCCCGTGCCCGTGCTCACCGCGGTACGCGGAGGGCGCCGAGCCGTGACGCAGCCGGAACGCCTTCGCGAACTGGGCGGGCTGGCGATACCCGACGCGGGCCGCGACCTCGCGGACCGGCAGGGTGGTGGAGGCGAGGAGCTCGGCCGCCCGGTCCATGCGGATCTTCGCGAGCTCCGCGCGGAAGGTCGTGTCCTGCTCCTCCATGACCCGCTGGATCTGGCGGCGGGAGGCGAACGTGTCCGCCGCGATGTCATGGATCTGGAGATCCGGCTCGCCAAGCCGCTCGCCCAGTCGCTCCATGACCGCTTCGTAGAGCTCGCGCCGTCCACGGATGGTGGACGGGCGATGCGTGACGTTGTCCATGCCCGTCATACGGACCACGACACGTTACGGGCCAATCCGGAGGGACGGTGCACGCGTCCAGTCACGCTCAAGGCACCGGGGACCGGGCCGATCACCGGTCAACCAGCCGCACCCGCGGCATTCCCCGACGCGCACCGACCAGGAGCACCTTCCCCATGTCCGACCGCAACGACGCCCGTCAGCTCGTCGTCTTCACCCTCGGTGAGGAGGAGTACGCGCTGCCGATCAGCTACGTCCACGAGATCATCCGGTACACCGAGCCGCGCACCGTCGCGTCGGCCGACCACAGCGTCCGCGGCGTCATCAGCCTGCGCGGCAAGATCCTTCCGGTCTTCGACCTCGCCACCCGCCTGGGGATCACCGCGGGCGAGCCGGAGGAGCGCTCCAAGATCGTCATCGTCGAGACCGGCAGCGAGATGGCCGGCGTCGTCGTCGACTCCGTCGAGGAGGTCCTCACCGTCGAGGAGCAGCTGATCGACGACGGCAGCGCGCTCGGCGGCATCTCCGGCGCCGTCATCGACGGCATCGCCAAGATCGACGACCGGCTCGTCGTCCTGCTCAGCCCCGAGGCGATCGTCGCCATCGGCGCCGACTTCAGCTCCGCCCAGGCCGAGGTCGCGGCCGCCGCCACCGTCCGTCCCGAGGACGTCGCGGTCGGCGCCGACGAGGCCGCGTCCGACGTCGCGGTCGCCGCGTAGGCGCCGTCCGTGTCCGCCACCCTCACCAAGGAGCGCGTCCTCGTCGCCGACGACTCGGGCCTGATGCGCCGCATCCTCACGCAGTCGCTCACCGAGAGCGGCTTCGAGGTGGTCGGCCAGGCCCGCGACGGGGACGAGGCGCTCGCGCTCTGGCGCACCCATCAGCCCGACGCGATGACGCTCGACCTCGCGATGCCCGGCATGGACGGCATCGGCGTGCTGCGCGAGCTGCGCCGCGACGGCCGCTCCGTGCCCGTCGTCGTGGTCTCCGCCTTCAGCCCCGCGCACGGGGCCCGCGCGGTCGACGCGCTCGCCGAGGGCGCCTTCGACCTCGTCGCCAAGCCCGCCGTCGGCGCCGGCCTCGACGGCTTCGCCGGCGAGCTCGCCGAGAAGGTGCACGCCGCCGCCGGCCTGCGCCGCCGCGGCCGCACCCCGCGCCGTCCCGGTGGCGCGCCCGCCGCCCCCGCCCGTGACGGCGCGCCCGCCACCGCCCCGGTCGCGCCGCCCGCCCCGCGGGCCGCGACCCGCGCGCGCACCGGCACCGAGCGCGTCGTGCTCATCGCCTCCTCGACCGGCGGCCCGCGCGCGCTGGCCGAGCTGATCCCCGCCCTCCCCGCGGAGCTCGGGCTCGGCTCGGTGATCGTGCAGCACATGCCGCCCGGCTTCACCGCCTCGCTCGCCGCGCGCCTGGACCGCACCGCGACCCTGACCGTCGCCGAGGCCCGCACCGGCGACGTGCTCGAGCCCGGCCGGCTGCTCATGTGCCCGGGCGGCAGCCACCTGCGGATCGGCCTCGACCGGCGGCTCGTGCTCAGCGACGCGCCCCCGGTGGGCGCGCTGCGTCCCCGCGCCGACCTCACGATCGACGACGCCGTCGCGGCCTGGGGCTCGCGGCTGCTGCTCGTCGTCCTCACCGGCATGGGCCGCGACGGGGAGGAGGGCGCCGCCAAGGTGAAGGCCGCCGGCGGCCGCGTCATCGTCGAGGACGAGTCGACCTGCACCGTCTACGGCATGCCCCGCGCGGTCGTCGAGGCCGGCCTGGCCGACCGCGTCGTCCCGCTGCACCAGCTCGCCGACGTCATCGCCGAGGAGGCCCTGCGATGAGCATCGTGGAACGCACCGCGCACGACCCGTACCCCGAGTTCACCGCCGGCCTGCGGCGCCTGACCGGGATCGACCTGGACCAGTACAAGCGCCCGCAGATGGAGCGCCGGATCCGCACCTGGATCACCGCGCGCCACGGCGACGACGACCTGCTCGCCGAGCTGCGGCGGCTGCGCGCCGACGACGAGGAGCTCGACGCGTTCCTCGACCGCATGACGATCAACGTCAGCCAGCTGTGGCGCAACCCCGAGCAGTGGGAGCGGATCGGCCGCGACGTGCTGCCCGACCTGCGCGCCGCCGGCCCGGCACGGCCGCTGCGGATCTGGAGCGCCGGCTGCTCCTACGGGGCGGAGGCGTACACGCTCGCCGCGCACGTGCTCGACGCCGGTCCCGGCGTCCGCGCCGAGATCGTCGGCACCGACATCGACAACCGGGTCGTCGCCCGGGCCCGGCGCGGGATCTTCTCCGACGCCGACGCGCGCGACGCCCCGCGCGACGCGCTGCTGCGCCACTTCGAGCAGACCGCCGACGGCACCTGGGCGGCGCGGCCCGCGCTGCGCGCGCTCGTGCGCTTCGAGCAGGGCGACCTGCTGCGGGTCCGCCCGCGGCGCGAGCACCACGACCTGATCCTCTGCCGCAACACGGTCATCTACTTCACCGAGGAGGTCCGCGACGCGCTGCACGAGCGGCTCGTCGAGGCGCTCCGGCCGGGCGGCTACCTCATCGTCGGCGCGACCGAGCGGGTCGCGCGCGCCGCCGACCTCGGCCTCGAGCCGACGCACCCGTTCACCTACCGGAAGGTCGGCTGACCATGGACATGTCCGAGTACCTCCCGATGTTCGTGGCCGAGTGCCGCGAGCACCTGCAGGAGCTGAACACCGCGGTCGTGACGCTCGAGGAGCGCCCCGACGACCGCGCGGTCCTCGACGAGATCTTCCGCGCCGCGCACTCGCTGAAGGGCATGAGCGCGACGATGGGCTTCGAGGGCGTCGCCCGGCTCACGCACCAGATGGAGGACGTCTTCGAGCTGCTGCGCCAGCGCAACGCGACGCTGCCCGCCGCGGTCGTCGACGTGCTGCTCGAGTGCCTCGACGCGCTCGAGGCCGCGATCGACGCGATCGAGGCGTCCGGTGGCGAGCAGATCGACCCCGATGCGCTGATCTCCCGCCTCGCCGCGCTCGTGCGCGAGGAGGACGTCGAGGATCCGCTCGCCGATCCCGGCCCGCGCTCCGGTCCCGCCCCGGCCGTCGTCCCCGAGCTCCAGGACGGGGAGCGGCTGCTGCACGTCACCGTCACGCTCGGCCCCGACGCGATGATGCCCGCGGTCCGCGCGTTCATGGTGCTCGCGGCCATCGCCGAGCACGGCGAGGTCGTCAGCAGCTCCCCGACCCCGGACGAGGTCGACGACTTCGCCGGCCGCACGATCGAGGCCACCGTCGTCTGCGGCGCGGAGGACGACGCGCTCGTCGCCGCCTGCCGCTCCGTCGAGGACGTCACCGACGTCCGCGTCGAGGCGCCCGTCCCGTCCGCCGCCGACGCGCAGGAGCCCGCCCCGCTGGAGCTCGCGACCGCCGACGGCGCGCCCGCCCCGACGCCGGCCGCTGCGGCGACCCCGACCCCGGTCGCCCCCGTCGCCGCCCCCACCCCGCGCGAGGCGGCCGCGGCCGGCGCGCAGGCCGCCGCCGCGGCCGCACCGGCGAAGAAGGGCGCCACCACCGTGCGCGTCGACGCCGAGCGCCTGGACCAGCTGATGCACGCGATGGGCGAGCTCGTCGTCCAGCGCACGCTCGTCGAGGGCCTCGCCGGCGAGGCCGACATCCCCGGCCTGACCCAGGCGATGCAGGAGCTCACCCGCACCTCGCACGCCCTCCAGGCGATGGTCATGCAGATCCGCATGATCCCCGTGGAGGCGGTCTTCCTGCGCTTCCCGCGGCTCGTCCGCGACGTCTCCAGCAAGCTCGGCAAGCAGGTCGACCTCGACATCGTCGGGCAGGAGACCGAGCTCGACCGCACCGTCGTCGACGCGCTCGGCGACCCGATGGTCCACCTGATCCGCAACGCGCTCGACCACGGCCTCGAAGGCCCCGACGAGCGCGTCGCCGCAGGCAAGCCCGCGACCGGCACGCTGTCGATCACCGCACGGCACGCCGGCGGCAGCATCGTCATCGCGGTCAGCGACGACGGCCGCGGCATCGACCCGCAGAAGGTCGGCGCCCGCGCCGTGCAGCGCGGCCTGATCACCGCCGAGCAGGCGGCGACGCTCGACGTCGCCGGCGCGATCGAGCTGCTGTTCGCGCCCGGGTTCAGCACCGCCGAGACCGTCGGCGACCTGTCCGGCCGCGGCGTCGGCATGGACGCGGTCCGCACGAAGATCCGCGCGCTCGGAGGCGAGGTCGTCCTCACCGCCGTGCCCGGCCAGGGCACCAGCGCCGAGATCCGGCTGCCCCTGACGCTCGCGATCATGAGCGCCCTGCTCGTCGACTGCGACGGCCTGCCCTACGGCATCCCGCTCGGTCGCGTCGAGCGGACGATGCGCGTCCAGGACGGCATCGTGCGCTCGGTCACCGGGCGGCGGATGCTCGTCCTCGAGGAGGAGGCGATCCCGCTCCTGCGCGGCCGCGAGGTCTTCGGCCACAAGGGCGACCAGGCCGCCGACGCCCCCGAGGACCAGCACATCGTCCTGATCCGCGCCGGGGACCGTCTCGTCGCGCTGTCGGTCGGCCACCTGATCGGCCAGACCGAGCTCGTCACCCGCCCGCTGCCGCCCGGGGTCGCCGACGCCGCCGCGGTGTCCGGCGCGGCCGTCCTCTCCAGCGGGCAGATCGTCCTGCTGGCCGACTGCGACGCCCTCGCGGACGCCGCCCCCACCTCGACCACCACGCGCACCCAGGAGCCCCTGCCGTCATGACCACGTACTCCGACCTCCAGCTCGACGCCCTGCGGGAGCTGGCGAACATCGGCTCCGGCCAGGCCGCCGCGTCGCTGTCGTCGCTGCTGGGCAAGCCCACCGACATCTCCGTGCCCACGGCCGCGGCGCTGCCGCTCGCCGACGCGGTCGCCGTCGCCGGCCAGCCCGACGAGGAGCGCCACGGCATCCTCGTCCCGATCATCGGCGACATGCAGGCCGCCGTCGTGCTGCTCGTGCCCGACGAGGACGCGCAGACGCTCTGCAGCGTCTACGGCCTGGACCCGCACAGCGACGACGGCCGCTCGATGCTGCAGGAGGTCGGGAACATCCTCGGCACCTCCTACATCAACGTGCTCGCCCAGATGACCGGCATGGCGCTCGAGCCCGCGCCGCCGCAGGTCGTCCACGACATGCTCGGCGCGATCCTCGCGTCCGTCCTCATGGGCCGCGGCGAGGACCTCGAGGTCGCCCTCGTGCTCGACAGCGACCTGACCGTCGAGGGCGAGGAGTGCTCGATGTCCTTCCTCCTGCTGCCCGAGAGCGGCGGCGTCGAGGACCTCCTCGCGCGGCTCGGGCTGTAGACCCGTGACGCTCGTGGCCACCGGCACGGAGCACCTCGCCCGGATGGGAGAGCAGGTCGTGTCCGCGGACGCCGGCGACGTGCTGGCCTGCGTCGGCCTGGGCTCCTGCATCGGCCTCGCGCTGATCGACCGCCGCGCCACCGTCGCCGGGCTCGCGCACATCATGCTGCCCGCCGCCCCGGCCTCCGGCACCCCCAACGGCAAGCACGCCGACCACGCGGTCCCCGCGCTCCTGGAGGCCGTCCTTGAGCTCGGCGCCGCCCGCCACCGCATCGACGCGGTGCTCGTCGGCGGCGCGTCGATGTTCAGCTTCGGCACCGACGGCGGCCAGCAGGTCGGGGCGCGCAACGCCGAGGCCGTGCACGCCGAGCTGGCGAAGCTGCGCCTGCACCCGCGGGCCGAGGCGACCGGCGGCACCCGCGGGCGCACGATGCGCGTGCGGGTCGCGGACGGCCGCGTCGTCTACAAGGAGGCGGGCGGCACCGAGGTCGAGCTGTTCTCCACCCCCGTCGGGCTCCGGGTGGCGGCATGACCGACTTCCTGTCGCCCGACGAGATCGAGAAGCTCTTCGAGCGCGCGTCGGAGGGCAACCTCCCGATGGAGACCGACCGTCACCAGACGGGCGGTCGCCGCGCGCGCTGGCTGCGCACCGTCGACTTCACGCGGCCGACGAAGTTCTCCACCGACCAGGAGCGGCGCCTGCGCCGGCTGCTCGACACGTTCTGCCAGAACAGCACGACGCGGCTCGTCGCCGAGCACCGGCTGCCCGTCGAGTTCGAGGTCATCGACGTGCAGCAGCTCACGTGGGCCAACGCGTTCGCGCTGCTGCCCGACCACTCCGTCCACGCGACGATCCGCACCGCCCCGCACGAGGCGAAGATGCTGATCAGCGCCGAGCGCGCGCTGCTGTGCACCGCCCTGGAGGGGCTGCTCGGCGGCAACGCGCAGGACGCGGTCCCCGAGCGCGAGCTCAGCGACCTCGACCTGATCCTCGTGCGCCGCTTCATCAGCACGCTCGTCGAGCTCATGTCCGCCGGCTGGTTCGACCTCGCGGAGGTCACCCTGGAGACCGAGCGGATCGACACCCAGACCGAGACGGTGCAGGTCGCGTCCGGCAGCGAGCCGACGCTCGTGCTCACGATGGAGGCGCGCCTGCACCGCGTCACCGCGACCGTCGCGCTGCTCGTCCCGTTCGCCGCGATCGCCCCCGTCGGCGCCGCGTTCAGCCGCCGCGACGAGGACGAGGGCCGCCGCGACCCGGGCTCCGTCCGCGCGCTGCGCGCCGGCCTGGAGCGCGTCGACGTCAGCATCCGCGCCGAGGTCGCCGACACCGTCATGACGCTCGAGCAGATCCTCGCGCTCACGCCCGGCGACGTCGTCGCGCTGAACGGCCGCGCCGGCGACGACGTCACGCTGTGGGCCGACCGCACCCCCGTGCACCACGGGCGCGCGGGCCGCCACTCCGGCCGCCGCGCCGTCCAGCTCACCTGTCCCGCCGAGGAGGAGACATGAGCGCCGCCGACAACGCCCTCCTGCGGCTCGGCGGCTCGACCGCCGACGCGGTCCAGGACGTCCTGGAGATCTTCGCCCCCGGCCAGGTCGCCCCCGGCGTCGTCAAGGTCGTGCCGCCCGGCACGCACCCGCTCGCCGACATCCAGGTGCCCGCCGTGCTCGCCGACGTGTCGTTCGTCGACGGGGTCAGCGGCGGCAACGTGCTCGTCATGTCCGTGGCCGGCGCGCGGCGGCTCGCCGCCGTGATGATGGGCATGGCCCCGGAGGACCTCGAGCCCGCCGACGAGCCGACCGAGCTCGAGTTCAGCGCCATCGGCGAGGCGATGAACCAGATGATGTCCGCCGCCGCGATGGCGACGAGCGCGGTCCTCGACGAGGAGGTCGAGATCGCGCCGCCGGACGTCCGCCTGGTCCGCACGATCGAGGAGGCGACCGAGCACTGGGAGCACTCCGGCCAGGCGACGATCGTCACCTTCACCGTCGGCGGCGCGCCCTGCACGCTGATCCAGCTCGTCCCCAACGCGTTCATCGTCCGGATGACCCGCGCGTTCGACGAGATCACCGCCGAGTACGACGGGGAGGTGCCGCTCAGCGACTCGCTGCGCGGCGTCGCCGTCCGCGTGTGGGCCGAGCTCGGCCGCGCCCGGATGCCGCTCGGCCAGCTCGTCGGGATGCCCGCCGGCTCGCTCGTCGAGCTCGACCGGGAGTCCGACGCGCCGATCGACCTGTACGCCGACGGCATGCGGATCGCCACCGGCCGCCTGCTCGTCACCGCGGAGGGCGGCTACGCCGTCCGCATCGAGTCCCTCGTCACCGCCGCGGACGCGGCGGACGGCGCGGGACCGCCCTTCAACACGAACCACCCAGTGGAGGTATGAGAACCATGGCCCGAGTGCTCGTCGTCGACGATGCCGCGTTCATGCGCAAGATGGTCACCGACGCCCTGAGCGGCGGCGGTCACGAGATCGTCGGGGAGGCCGGCAACGGCGCCGAGGCGGTCCAGCGCTTCCAGGAGCTGCGCCCGGACGTGATGACCCTGGACATCACGATGCCCGAGAAGGACGGCATCGCCGCCCTGCAGGAGATCATCGCCCTGGAGCCCGGCGCGAAGGTCATCATGTGCTCGGCCCTCGGCCAGGAGTCCAAGGTGCTCGAGTCGATCAAGCTCGGCGCCAAGGACTTCGTCGTCAAGCCGTTCCAGCCCGACCGCGTCCGCGCCGCGGTCGAGAAGGCGCTCGCGGCGTAGCGACCTCGTCGCGGCGCGCGGGCCTACCCGCGCGCCGTCCATCGTCGACCAGCGCCCGGGCCCGTTTTGGTCGGGGAGCCTGGGCTTGCCCAGGAACGCGCCAGATCAGTTTGGCGGCGTGGTCTTGGGCTTGAGCTTGTCGGGCAAGGCGAACTCCGTGACGGGGTAGGGCTTCGAGGAGGCGGCCGTGGCGGTCGCGGCCGCGCGGTCGTCGTGGGCCTTCGTCGCCATGAGGATGAGCTGCTGGAGGACCGGGCTCGTCTCCGGGAGGCTCCACGCGACGCACCACAGGAGCATCTGCGCGCAGGTGGAATCCCACTCGACGAGCGCGTTCGGCCCGCGATCCGCCGCCACCAGCACCGTGTGGTCCGCATGACCCGCGACGAGGCAGCGCACGTGCCACGCGCGCGCGAGCTCGGCTTCGGAGACGTTGTTCTCGACGAAGGTCCCGATGTAGTGGTCGAGCTTCTGGTCGACAGCGCCGTACTTCGTCTTGTCGAGCAGCTGCTTCCGCTGGGTGGGGCGCAGGGTGGGCTCGGAGGTGATGCGGTTCTCGAGCTCCCGGCTCATCGCGACGCGCTCGCGGCAGCGACGCTCGACCTCCTCTGCCGAGGCGTCGCGGTCGATCGCGAACAGCATCGCGGTGTTGTCGTACGCGCGGGAGACGAGCACGTGGACGAGTTCGTGGAGACGGCTCGCGGTGCGCTCAAGCTGCCCGAGCCCTCCGCTCGCCATCAGGCCGCCCTTGACGGTGAACTCGTCAGCCATCGGGTCGCGCGTCGCGCCGGCACCACTCGCGATGTACGTCGTTCGTGAGGCGTTCGCGAGCCCGTCGCGGATCGTTCGCTCGAGGATGTCCGGGAGAACTCCGCTGTTTGCCATCTTGTTGAGACGCGCGGTGTCGTCCGCAACCACGGACTGCCCGTCGGCCGAGCTCGCGTTCTCCAGGCCCCACTTGAACACGAGCCTCGTCAGCGGCTCACGGATGAAGGTCAGCGGCGTCGATCCGTAGCCGCCATCGTCGAGCAGCAGCGACTCGTCCACGATGTCCTGGATCGCTCGGACGCGCTCGCGTCCTTCGGGCATCTCGATGGAATAGCGCGCGCGCTTGATGAGCTTGTAGACGCCCGCGGCGCGACCGCAGAGGTCGCGCAGCACCACGGCTCGCGAGGCGTTCGGTCCGCCCGGCTTCTTCTTCGCCGCCTGTTCGTCCTTGGCCGCAAGCGTCCGGGTCGCATCGATGAACTTCGCGATGTGGCCCTCACGCTTGGCGAGGTCGCTCCCGGCGGCGTGGAAGCTCTCCAGCGCCTTGCGTGCGGCCTTCGTTGACGATTTCGAGGTCCCCTTGATCGTGACCATCCGGTCGAACCCGTCGACGCGGGGAAGCTCCGGTGCCGCCGAGGTACGGAATCCGATCAGGCCCGGATCGCGCTGGGTCCCGTCGGGAAGGTGCTCGAAGAGATCGAACGGCTTGACCGGAGTCGGGACGGGCGCGTCACGGCCGATCTCCTCGACATCGTGCTCGTCACCCTCGACCTCGACGGGAGGAGGCTTCGGCGGGAGGCGCTGTGGCCGCAGGCCGCGCTTGCGCAGGTACTCCGGGCTGAGCCGGACCCTCGGCCTCGGCTGAGGTCCCGTGGTCTCCATCATCGACCGACGGTACCGGCCGGAGGTCTGCCCGTTTGCGCAGTCAATCGGGTGATGGGCCGATCGCGGTGGCAACGCGCGATGATCCCCGCATGCCCGGCCGGTCGACGAGAACGCACGCGGCGCTCGCCCACGCGTGGGCGCTGCTGCAGCGCGCCGCCGAGGCCGAGGATCCGGGCGGCACCGGGTCGCTTCAGTGGACGATCACCGACGAGCAGGAGCGGCGGTTCGCGGCGCTCGTGGAAGCGCTGGGCCTCGGCGAGCTCGAACGCGTGCTGCTCGGGCTCGCGAGCCTTCCCGCGCTCACCCCAGGGGCCGCACAGCTGCTCGGGACGCTCGGTGGACGAGCGGGTCCTGGCCCGTCGCCGCTGCTGCTCGCGCGGTTCGCCGAACACGATGGGCATGCACCCGAGACGGCGTTGGCGGCCCTGGGCGCGGATGCGCGGCTGCGCCACCGCGGGGCCCTGGAGGCGGTGCCCGGCGCCACGCCGGAAGGCACCGTGCTCGTCGCGTCCGCGCGGGCGCTCAACGCGGTGCTCGGCGCCGATGTCCATCCGGCCGCTGCCACTGCCGGCGTCGACGTCCTCGAGGTGCCCCGGCTCCCGGTCGGACGGGACGTCGCCCTGGGGGCGCTCGCCGCCGCGCTGGCACTGCCGGCGCCGAGCACACCGTGCGCCGTGCGCGGCCGGGACGGCGCGTACGCGGTCGCCGCAGCGAGCGAGCGCGGTGCGCTGTGCGCGGACGCGACGCTCCTCCTCGACACCCCGTTCGCCCGGGACCTCATGCTGTGGGCCGCGCTCGCGGCCCGGCCGATCGCGCTCCGCGAGCTCGCCGCCGTCCCTGCCGATCGCCGTGGTGACCTGCTCCGCGTCGTTCGCGGCGCTCCTGTCCCGGTCGTGCTCCTGCTGCTGACCGGGGCGGATGCGCTGGCGGTCGCGGACGTCACCGTGCGGACGATCGAGCTCCCCGGCCCGATGCCGGCGGAGCGACGACGCATGTGGGAGGCGGCGTGCGGTGAGCCCGAGATCGCGGCGGCGATGGCGTCCCACCGATTCGGGCCGGCGGAGATCGACGAGATCTGCTCGATCGCGGAGTCGATGTGTCCGCCGGGCGTGCCGCTGCACCTCAAGACGGTGCAGGCGGCCGCGCGTGCGGTGACCGACCACGGCATCACGGAACTGGCTGATCGTCTGCCGCTGGGCCCGACGTGGGATGACATCGTGCTGATGCCTCGCTCGCGTTCGGGACTCGAGGCGGTCGGCGCCTACCTGCGCAATCGCGACGCCGTCCGCCGCACGCCCGGGTACGAGCGGATGTTCGCCGGGCGGGGCCTCACGGCACTGTTCGCCGGAGAGTCCGGGACGGGCAAGACGCTCGCGGCCCGGGTGCTCGCCGCGTCCGTCGGTCTCGACGTCTTCCGTGTCGACCTGTCGGGCCTCTACTCCCGCTGGCTCGGTGAGATGGAGAAGAACCTCGACCGCGTCTTCAGTGCCGCCGACGACATCGACGCGGTGCTGTTCTTCGACGAGGCAGATGTCGTCTTCGGTCGCCGTGGCGAGGCGTCCGACGCCCAAGGGCGCTACGGAAACCTGTCGACCGCGTATCTGCTGCAGCGGATCGAGGCGTTCGACGGCGTCGTCGTGCTTGCCACGAACTTTGCGCAGAACATCGATCCGGCGTTCCTGCGCCGCGTCGACGTGTTCGTCGACTTCCCCGAGCCGGACGAGGCCACCCGGGGCCGCCTGTGGTCGAGCATGCTTGCGGCGGCGGGGGTGGACATCAACGGGCTGGACCTCCCGTTCCTCACGGCGCGCTTCCAGATCGCGGGCGGCGCGATCCGCAACGCGACCATCTCCGCACTCGTGTTCGCCGCCGACGCGGATCGGACGATGACGATGGACGATCTCCTGCGCGCGATCGCACTCGAGTACCGCAAGCTCGGCCGACTCGTGCTGGCGTCGGACTTCGGTCCGTACTACGACACCGTCCGCGAGTACGTTGGATAGCCCAGCCGTCGGCGCAGGACGCTGACCCCGGACCCCGCGAGCCGTCCACCGCCGGCTGGACGCGCCTGAAGATCGGCGGCGGGCGTCCGACGATCAGGGACGATGAAGGCCGCAACCGCCATCGGAGTGCTCATCGCGATCGTCAGCCTCGTGGTGGGCGGCATCATGAAGGGCACCCAGCCCATGTCGCTGATCAACCCGGCGGCGTTCGTGATCATCATCCCGACGGTCGCGGGCTGCACGCTCGCCGCGGTCGGCATGGCGCGCTTCAAGCTCATCCCCGCGATGTACAAGCGCGCGTTCTCGCCGCCGGAGCTGAACCTCGCCGGCTCGGTCACGCAGCTCACCGGCTTCGCCGAGCGGGCGCGCAAGGACGGCCTGCTCGCGCTCGAGGAGGAGATCGAGGGCATCGAGGACGAGTTCACGAAGACCGGCATGCAGCTCGTCGTCGACGGCACCGACCCGGACCTCCTCATCGAGATCATGGAGGCCGACACCCGCGCGATGCACGCGCGGCACAAGGCCAACGCGGAGACCTTCATGAAGGCCGGGCAGTTCGCGCCGACCATCGGCGTCATGGGCACCGTCGTCGGACTGGTGTCCGTCCTGGGGAACCTCTCCGCGCCCGAGACGCTCGGCCCGTCGATCGCCACCGCGTTCATCGCGACGCTCTACGGGATCGCGAGCGCGAACCTCATCTTCCTGCCCGTCGGCACCCGCCTGAAGGTCCTCTCCACCGAGGAGGTGGAGTCCCGTCAGCTGATCCTCGAGGGGATCATCGCGATCCAGGCCGGCGACAACCCGCGCATCGTGCAGCAGAAGCTCCTGAGCTTCCTCGCCCCCGCGGAGCGCGCGGAGGTCGGCGAGGGCGGCGGCAAGCCCAACCTGACGGCCGTCGAGGGCGGCGCGGCGCAGGCCGCCTGACCCGCACGCCATGGCCGCCCGGCGCCACAAGGGCCACGAGGAGCACGAGGAGCACTTCGACGAGTCCTGGCTCGTGTCCTACGCGGACATGATGACCCTGCTCGTCGCGCTGTTCATGGTGCTGTTCTCGATCAGCTCGGTGAACATCAGCAAGTTCGAGGACCTGCAGCGCTCCCTGTCCAACGCGTTCAGCGGCAAGGTGCTGCCGGGCGGCAAGGGCATCCAGGAGAGCGGCGGCAGCGACCCCAGCGTCAGCTCCGTCGTGAAGGCGCCGGACACCTCGGCGCTCGTCGCGCAGGACGGGACCGCCAAGCAGCAGGCCGCCGCCGCCAAGGCGGAGGGCGAGAACCTCGAGGCGCTGCGCAAGGCGATCGCCGGCGCGGTCCGCGACCGCGGCCTGTCGAGTCGCGTGCGCACCCGTGTCACCCGCCGCGGACTCGAGGTCCGACTGCTCACCGACGACCTGCTGTTCGCCTCGGGCAGCGCCGTCGTGCAGGAGCGCGGCGCCGGGCTGCTGCGGGACGTCGGCGAGATCCTCGGGATGGAGAGCCAGCACCCGGTCGTCGTCGAGGGCCACACCGACGACGTGCCCATCGCCACCGCGCAGTTCCCGACCAACTGGGAGCTCAGCTCCGCGCGCGCCACCGGCGTCGTGCGCGCCCTGACGGCCGCCGGGATCCCGGCGAAGCGGCTCACCGCGCAGGGTCGCGCCGACCTGGACGGCATCGCCAGCAACCGCACCGCGTCCGGACGGGCGCTCAACCGTCGCGTGGAGATCCTGCTCCCGCGTCAGGTCGCGCCGCCCACGGACGTCGGCGCGACGACCTCCGGCGACCCGGCGGTGACCGCCGCCGTCGACGCCGCGTTCCCCTCGATCAGCCCCGAGATCCAGCCATGAAGAACATCAAGATCATCATCCCGATCCTCCTCGTCGCGCTCGGCGGCGCCTACAAGTTCGTGCTCGCCAAGCCGGCGGACGCGGGCCCGCCCCCGAAGGTCGAGGGTGAGGTGTACGTCCTGCCGAAGGAGTTCCTCGTGAACCTCGAGGACGGCAAGTTCGCGAAGCTCTCGGTGGCGCTCGTCTTCGACCACGGCTTCCACTCGGCCCCGGTGGCCGCGGTCACGCCGCCGGCCGGGGGGACGACGCGGGTCGCGCTCGCGTCCGTGCCGCGGGCCGGGTGGTCGGACATCCCGCCCGCCTCGCGGAGGACCGCGCCGGCTCCTGTCGCGCCACGGACGGTCTTCGCCGGTGGCGGCGCCCCGCCCCCGAAGCCGCCGGACGGCTACGGCGTCCTGAAGCAGGAGGCGCTGATCCGCGCGATCGTGACGGACGAGCTGACGCAGACCGCGTCCCGCGAGCTCATGAGCGCGAAGGGCCGCAAGAAGCTGCGCAAGCACCTGCTCGAGCGGTTCCACAAGGAGACCGACGTGAAGGTCCACGACGTGCTCATCACCGACATCGCGGTCCAGTAGCCATGACCGACGATCTCCAGTTCGACGACCTGCAGCCGGCCCCGGGCGCGCCCGTGGTCGGGTCCGACGGGCGCCTGGACCTCGAGCGGCTGACCGACGTGAAGGTCGAGCTGACCGTCGAGGTCGGCCGCACCCGCATGTCGCTCGGGGAGGCGCTCGCGCTCGGTCCCGGCTCGGTGGTGACCGTCGACCGGCTCGCCGACAAGCCGGTCGACCTGCTCTGCAACGGCCGGCCGATCGCCCGCGGCGAGGTCGTCGTGATCGACGAGGAGTTCGGCCTGCGGATCACCGAGGTGATCGGGGCGGAGCCCGCCGCGTCGACCGAGCTCGCCGCCGCCGACCCCGGGTCCGGCGGGCCGCCCGCGCTCGAGGCGGCGTAGGCGGGCGCGCGCCCGGCTCAGGCGGCGGTCGTCTCGCGGGCGCGCTCGTCCGCGACCGACGCGACGGGGGCGGGGTCGTCGCCGAGCCCGCCGATCGCCTCCTTGAACTCGCGCAGGCCGCGTCCGAGGCCGCGACCGGCCTCCGGCAGCTTGCGCGGGCCGAGCACGATCAGGGCGATCGCGACGACGATGATGATCTCCATGGGGCCGACGTTGGGCATGCGTCGATCGTCGGGCCCGTCGCTGCGCGGCGGCTGGGACGTCCCTGGGATCCCGCTGGGAGCGCCCGGCGCTCAGGCCGTCGCGGCCACCAGCGCCACGGCGCGCCCGGTCGGCTCGGCGTCGGGGGCCAGCAGCTCCCACGCGAGCCGGTCGCGCCACTGCGCGACGCGGCGCTCCGCGACCGTCCAGCCGTCGAGCAGCTCGTCGAGCGCCGGCCGGTCGTAGATCCGCTCGAACCCGGCGACCGCGAACGCGGGACCGTAGGGGACGGTGAGCAGCAGCCGGCCGCCGTCGGCGCGCACGAGGCCGCGCAGCGTCCGCAGGGCCGCGTGGTCGGCGCGCGCGGCGGACGCCTCCTGGCCGTAGTGGTCCAGGCCGAAGTGCTCGACCGCGCTGAGGCAGACGGCGACGTCGAACGCCGTGGGCCCGTCGTAGTCCTCCAGCCGGCACGCGGCGACCGTGAGGTTCGGGTGCGCGACCGGGTAGCCGCGCGGGTCGACGACCGTGACCGCGTGCCCGAGCGTCGCGAGCGACACCGCGACCGTGCTCTCGCTGCCGCCGACGTCGAGGATCCGCAGCGGCCGGTCGGCGCCGACCTGGGCGAACACCCACGGCTGCTCGATCACGCGCTCGTTGACCATCAGCACCTCGACGCCGCCGGGCACGAGGTTGACCGGGACCGGTGGGTTGAACCACAGGCCGGCCTGCGCCGCGTACCCCTCCGGTCCGGCCGCCCAGTTCAGGTACGCGGCGTTGGTGTCGCGCAGCTGCGCGACCGGCTCGCCGAGGCGCCCGTCGCCGTCCATCCAGCCCTGCGCCTGCAGGGCGCCGCGGCCGAACCGCTCGAGGTCGTCGAGGCGGTCGTGCAGCGTCTCGCGGCGGCGGCCGAGCCGGTCGTCGACGAGGCTGATCGTCCACTCGACGCGCTTGTCGAGGGCGTCGCGCAGCACGGAAGTGAGACCCATGGCGGCGAGGATAGGCGCCGCTCAGCGCCCGTGGTGCACGACCTCGACGTTGTGGCCGTCGGGGTCGAGCACGAACGCCCCGTAGTAGCCCGGGTGGTAGATCGGGCGCCGGCCGGGCGGGCCGTGGTCGACGCCGCCCGCCGCGAGCGCCGCGGCGTGGAAGGCGTCGACCGCGGGCTCGCCACCGGAGGACGAGAACGCCAGGTGCACGTGCGCGGACGGCCGCTCCCCCGGCACGAAGGACACCGACCCGCCGCCGGCGCGCAGCAGGAGATGATCCGGGGCGTCGATCCCGACGGTCAGTCCCGCCGGCTCGAGGAACGCCGTGTAGAACGCGCGCGTCGCTGCGAGGTCGCCGACGCGCAGCCAGACGTGGTCGACGTGCCCGTCGGTGCGCCGGCGCCCGTGGTGGACCGCCTCGACGCTCGTGCCGTCGGGGTCCAGCAGGAACGCCCCGTAGTAGTCGGGCAGGTACTGCGGACGGGGGCCGGGCGGCCCGGCGTCCCGCCAGCCCGCGGCCAGGCCGGCGGCGTGGAACGCGTCGACCGCGGCCCGGTCGGGGGCGACGAACCCGACGTGCGCGCCGGTCGTGACCGGATGCCCGGCGTCGGTCTGCTGCAGCGAGAAGTCGCGCCACTCCGGCAGCGTGGGGTCGTCGACGTTGCGCGCGATCCCGAGCGTCGAGAGCACCGCGTCGTAGGCGGGCCGGACCGCGTCGAGGTCGGTGACCCGCAGCGTCACGTGGTCGATCATCGGCGTAGCCCGGTGCGCAGGGCGAGCACGCGCTGGGCGGACGCCTCCGCCTCGGCGCGCGGCAGCCGGCCGGTCGCGATCTCGCGCGTGAGCGCCGCGTGCGCGTCGACGGCGCTCTGCGCGCGCCGGCCGAGGATCGCCAGGTCGACCCCGGCCCGCGCGGCGCGGACCGCCAGCTGCGCCGGGGTCCCACGGGAGCGCAGCGCGTCCGCCTCGAGGTCGTCGGTGATCGACACGCCGCGGAAGCCGAACCGCTCGCGCAGCTCGCCGACCGCGATCCGCCGCGACAGCGGGGCGGGCAGGGGGTCGAGCGCCGGGTAGATCGCGTTGGAGAGCATCACCAGCTGCGCGCCGGCGCGCAAGCCGGGCCGGAACGCCGCCTCGTCGACCCGCCGCAGCGTCGCCGCGGACAGGCCGATGCGCGCGACCCCGAAGTCCGTGTTCACGGCGGCGGCCCCGAAGCCCGGGAAGTGCTTCAGCGTCGAGGCGACGCCCGAGCGCCCCTGGCCCTGCACGAACGCGGCGGTCAGCCGACCGACGGTCGCGGCGCTCGACCCGTAGGAGCGGCCCTCGTTCGTGAGCGCGGCGCGCGGCCGGCCGACGTCGGCGACCGGCGCGAGGTTGACGTTCACCCCCGCCCGGCGCAGCGCCCGGCCCGCGGACACGCCGGACGCGCGCACGGTCGCCACGCCGCCCGCCGCCTGCTGCTGCGCGGACCGGTACGGCGGCGCGTCGTTCAGCCGCTTGGCGCCGGTCGTGCGGCCGTCCCCGCCCTCCTGGTCGATCGTCACGAGCAGCGGCACCGGCACCGGGCTGCGCCGGGCGAGCGCCTGCAGCTCGTCGCTGATGCGTCGCGCGCGGGCGACCGTCGGCGCCGAGGAGGTGAAGAGGATCACCGCGCCGAGCTCGCCGCGGCGGATCAGCCGCCGGATCGCGGGACCCGGCACCTGCGTGTCACGGAACGTCGCGACGAGCCGCTGGCCCGCGAGCTGCCCCGGGGTCAGCGAGGCGAGGTTCAGCGCGCGCGGCGCCGCCGCCGTCGTCTGCGCGCGCGGACGCGGATCGTCGTCGCGGCCCGCGCCGCACGCCGGGACGGCGACGGTCAGCGCCACCAGACAGGCGATCTGCGACGGGCGTCGTGCCAGGTCGACCATGCGTCCAGTCTCGCAGTCAAGGCCCGGGGCCGCCGGCCGACTACCGGGCGGACCCGCCGCTCCCTCCCTCCCGCGGCGCCGGTCACTCCCTCCCTCCATGCATCTTCGAACCGCAGCGCGTGCCACGACGGTGGCCGGCGCCTCCCTGCTCCTGCTCGCTCCCGTGGCGCTCGCCGCACCCGGGGTCGCCGGCTCCGGCGAGGACACGCCCCTGAACCTCCCCGCCGACAAGGCCAACCAGGCCTCGAGCGTCGGCGGCGGGGGCGGCTCGATCGTCCGCACGATCGTCGGCCTCGCCGTCGTCATCGGGGTCATCTACGGCCTCAGCTGGGTGCTGCGGCAGGTCAAGGCCAGCCGCGAGGAGCGCACGATGGGCCACGGGCTGCGGCCCGCCGCCACGATCGCGCTCGGCCCCAACCGTGCGCTGCACCTCGTGCACGCCGGCCGCGAGCTCGTGCTCGTCGGCGTCGCCGAGCAGGGCGTCACCCCGATCCGCACCTACACCCGCCAGGAGGCGGTCGACCTCGGGCTCATCCCCGACGAGGCGCTCGACGCCGACGGCGACCCCGTCGCCCCGCAGCGCGCCCTCAGCAACCCGCGCACCGACGGGGTCGGCGCGCTCCTGGACGCGGTCCGCCGCCGGACGCAGCGATGAACGACGGCGGCAACGCGGTCCAGCTGCTGATCCTGATCGGCGGCATCACGCTCGTCCCGGCGCTGCTGTTCACGGTCACGGGCTTCACGCGCATCCTCATCGTCCTGGGCTTCATTCGCACCGGGCTGGGCACGCCGACCGCGCCGCCCAACCAGGTGCTCGTCGGCATCGCGATCTTCCTGACGATCTTCGTGATGGCCCCGACGTTCACGCAGATCAAGGAGCAGGCGATCGACCCGCTCACCGCGGAGAAGATCACGCAGGCCGAGGCGTTCGAGCGCGGCCAGAAGCCGCTGCGCGAGTTCATGTTCCAGCAGACCCGCACGAGCGATCTCGCGCTGTTCGTGAAGCTCGCGAAGCTCGAGCGGCCGAAGACCCGCGCCGACGTCCCGACCTACGTGCTGATCCCCGCGTTCATCATCAGCGAGCTCAAGACGGCGTTCCAGATCGGGTTCCTGATCTTCCTGCCGTTCCTCGTCATCGACCTCGTCGTCAGCTCGACGCTCATGTCGATGGGCATGGTGATGCTGCCCCCGGTCTTCATCTCCCTGCCGTTCAAGATCCTGCTGTTCGTCCTCGTGGACGGGTGGCACCTCGTCACCCAATCGCTCGTGCAGAGCTTCGCCTAGGAGCACGTCGCCGTGGACCAGGACACCGTCGTCAACCTCTCGACGCAGGCGATGGAGCTGTCGCTGAAGATCGCGCTGCCGCTGCTGCTGTGCGGCCTCGTCGTCGGCCTGCTCGTCTCCGTCTTCCAGGCGGTCACGCAGATCCAGGAGCAGACGCTCTCCTTCATCCCGAAGATCCTCGCGCTCGCCGTCGTGCTCGTCGTCGGCGGCCCGTGGATGCTCAACCAGCTGATGGTCTACACGACCGAGCTGTGGGGGTCGATCCCGTCGCAGATCGGCTGAGCCGTTGACCGTCGAGCAGCTGATCAACGAGTTCGGCGAGCAGCAGGTCGTCGCGTTCTTCCTCGTCCTCGCGCGCGTCAGCCCGCTGTTCGTGCTGGCGCCGCTGTTCAGCTCGCGCAGCGTCCCCGCGCGCGTGCGCGGGATCGTCGCGGTGGCGCTGGCGATCGGCCTCGGCCCGGTCGTCGGCCGTGACGCGCAGGTCGACCTCGACGTCTGGAACCTCGCGGCGCTGATCGGCAAGGAGCTGCTGGTCGGCGCGTCGTTCGCGTTCGCGCTCGCCGCGTTCTTCGCGGCGATCCAGGTCGCGGGCGCGTTCCTCGACACGCTCATCGGGTTCTCCTACGGCGGCCTGATCGACCCGGTCACCGGCACGCAGTCCGCGGTCCTCACGCAGCTGTACGCGTTCGTCGGCGTCGCGATCTTCATCGCGATCGGCGGGGACGCCTGGGTGATCGAGGGCATGGCCCGCACCTACGAGCTCGTGCCGATGGACGCCTACCCGCAGCTCGGCGCGCTCGTGCAGGGCGCCGACGACGCGTTCGTCGGCGTGTTCGCCGCCGCGATCCAGGTCGCCGGCCCGGTCGTCCTCGCGCTGATCGTGACCGACGCCGCGTTCGGGGTCGTGTCGCGCGTCGTGCCGCAGCTCAACGTGTTCGCGGTCGGCTTCCCGGCGAAGGTGTTCGTCGGCCTGCTGCTGCTCGGCACGACGCTGCCGTTCGTCGCCGGATGGATCGCCGACGAGCTGCAGCGCGACGTCGGCGCCGCCCTGCAGACCCTGAAGCTCGCGGGGTGAGCGGCGGTGGGCGGCGGGTCGGACAAGACCGAGAAGGCGACACCGAAGAAGCGCGCGGAGGCCCGCGAGAAGGGCCAGGTCGCGCGCTCCCCCGATCTCAGCGGCGCGATCGTGATGCTCGTCGGGGTCGTCGTCCTCGGCTGGGCGGGACCGGCGTACGTCGACCGGATGGGCACGACGATGCAGTCGACGCTCGCGAACCTCGCCGCGTTCGAGGAGGTCAACCGCGAGGGCGTCGGGCGGCTGCTCATGGACGCGCTGGTGACGTCGGTGCTGTGCGTCGCGCCGGTCGCGGTCGCGTGCGCGATCGCGGGCGCGGCGATCGGCGTCATCCAGGTCGGGCCGCAGCCGATGCCCAAGGCGCTGATGCCCGACCCCAAGCGGCTGAACCCGGTCAACGGGTTCAAGAACATCTTCGGGCCCAACGCGATCGCCGAGGCGGTGAAGAGCTGCTCGAAGGTCGGGATCGTCGGGGCGATCGTGTTCGCCGCGGTCGGCCCGAAGCTCACGCAGCTCGGGGCGATGGTCGGGGTGGAGCCCGCGCAGCTCGCGGCCGCCCTGACCGGCGAGGTGCGGGCGATCGCGCTGCGCGCCGCCTCCGCCTACCTGCTGATCGGCCTCGCCGACTTCGGCTACCAGAAGTGGCGCAACGAGAAGCAGCTGCGGATGGACAAGCAGGAGGTCAAGGAGGAGGCCAAGGGCCAGTCGCTCCCGGCCGAGGTCCGCTCCGCGCAGCGCCGCCGGGCGATGCAGGCGGCGCGCGGCCGGATGATGGAGGACGTCCCGACCGCCGACGTCGTCATCACCAACCCGACGCACTACGCGGTGGCCCTGAAGTACGAGCACGGCGAGGCGGCGCCGATCGTCGTCGCCAAGGGCAAGGACATCCTCGCCGCCCGGATCCGCGAGCTCGCCACCGAGAACGGCGTGCCGCTCGTGCCCAACCCGCCCCTGGCCCGCGGCCTGCACGCCAGCGTCGAGGTCGGCCAGCAGATCCCCGAGGAGTTCTACGCCGCCGTCGCCCAGGTGCTCGCGTTCGTGTACCGCGTCGCGCGCCGCCGCCGCGCGGTCACGGGCTGACCTCCGGCGAGTGCGCCGCAGCTCACCAGAATGGTGCGCTCAGGTGCAGGGGAGCGGGTCCCGGCGCCCCAGCCCGCCGCGCCCCGCCCGCTACCGGGCGCGGCGCAGCACCGGCGCGCCGACCCGCACCGCGGTCGCCCGGCCGCGGTAGCGCACCACGAGCACGGTCGCGACCGTCCGCCCGCGGCGCAGCTGCCGGCGGGTCGCGGCGTCGACCCGCACGCGCACCGTCACCGCCCGCCGGCCGCGCGGCACGCGCGCGGTCGCCCGCCCGAGCCGCCGGCCCAGCCGGGTCGTCTTCGTCACCGGCCGTGGCGGACCGGCCGCCCGGCCCGCGAACGCCGTCCCGATCGCGTGCAGGGACACGGTGAACGCGCAGCCGTTCGTCGTCGCGACCGTGGCGCCGCACCCGACCACGATCCGGGCGACCCCCGACGCGTCGACCGTCAACGGCGGGCGCGGGAGCGGCGGCGCGGCCGTCACCACGGTGTCGTTCCCGTCGTCGCGGTAGTCCGTGCACCACGCGGAGGTCACCGCGTAGGGGATCCCGTCGCGGCCCGGCCGGCCGCCCTGCACCTGCCACTCCACGCAGTACGGGTTCGGCCGCACGACCGCGCTGCGCGTCCCCTGCTCGACGCCGTTGCGTCCGGTCACGAGCTGCTCGCAGGACAGGCCGACCGGCGGCGTCGGGCCGGTGAAGGCGAGTGACGCGTCGCGGTAGATCTGGCCGTCGAACACCAGCGGCTGCAGCGAGGAGGCGGGAACGACGGTCGTCTGCCCGCCCGCCAGGTGCAGGCGCCAGACGATCCGGGTGCGCAGGCCCGTGAGCGGCCCGTCGTAGGTCGCGGTCCGGCAGGTCCGGTCGAGCTGACGGTAGGCCCCGACGGTCGGCGGCGCGGTGGCCCGCGGCGGGCCCGGGAGCGCGGCGGGCGCCGGCGTCGGGGCGGGGGCGCTGCGGGCGAGGATCGTCGCGAGCGGGCCGTCGGAGCTGAACCGGGTCGCGGCTCCCGCCCGTCCCTCGTCCAGGCAGACGACGCGCCCCCCGGCGGTCCCGTCGGCCAGCGGGCCGAGCGACGTCGGCGTGGGGGAGGCCGGGTAGTCGGCGGCGATCTCCCCGTTGTCGCGCAGCGCCCGGATGGAGTAGGAGTGGGTGACCCCGTAGCCGGCGGGACGCACGCGCACCTCGGTGTCGCTGCAGGTGAAGCGCTCGCCCTCGCGCGGCGGGGTCAGCGGGGCGGTCGGCCGGACCACCGTGACGTCGAGGTGCACGTACCGCGCCCCCGAGGTGACCGTCCGGGGCGTGCCGTTCTCGACGATGCTCGCGCGACAGCGGATCCACCGCTCGACGAGCGCCGGGTCGTCGAGCGTGAAGGTCCGGCCGGTCGCCCCCGCGATCGGGGTGCCCGGGTCGGTGATCCCCGGCCCGACGAGCCAGGTGACCGTGAGCGACGGGTCGGCGTCGAAGCGGCCGGCGTCGCACGTGACCGTCTCGTCGAAGCGCGCGTAGCCCGTCACCTCCGCGGTCGGCGGCGGGGCGACCACGGGTCGCGGGCCGCTCGTCGCGGTTGCGCTCCCGCCGGCGTTCGCCCCGGTCACGCGACAGCGCAGCTGCTTGCCGGCGGCGGTCGGCGGCGGCACGAACGTCGGGCCCGTCCCGGCGGCGGCCGCGTCGTCCACGAGCCACTCGTAGGCGAACGTCGGGCTGCCGGTCCAGGTGCCCGGGTCGCACGTCGCGGTCTGCCCGGTGACCGGCTCGGCCGGGGAGACCGAGGGGAGCGTCGTGTTCTGCGGTGCGGGGACCGGCGGACCGCTCGTCGGCGGCAGCACGCGCGCGAACGCCTTGTACTGGAGGCCCGCGTCCCCGTCGAGCGTCGCGGACGAGGTGCTGAAGAGCACGACCCGCCCGTCGAGCGACACCGTGGGCGGGAACGCGATCTGCCCGCCGGAGGCCGGTGCCCCGCCCGCCCCGTCCGCGCGGCTGACGAGCACGGTCGTCCCGCCCGGCAGGTCACGGGCGTAGACCTGGAAGCCCGTCACCCCGCTGACGACGTTCGTCGGGCTCGCACCGACGTACGCGACCCGCTCGCCGTCGTCGCTGATCGCCGGCTGCCAGGCGTTGTTGTCGACCTGCGCCCCGCCGCCGGGGCGCGGCACCGAGACGAGGTCCAGGGCGCCGTCGATCGCGCCGGCCGGGCCACCGAACGTCAGCCGCTGCCGGTACACCCCGAAGCTCGTGCTCGTCTTCCCGGCGACGAGGTTCCCGGCGTTGCTGTCGAACGCGACGTACCGGCCGTCCGGGGTGATCCGCGCGCCACCGGACTCCGTCTGGCCGGTCGCCCCGCCGCCGAAGCGCCCGTAGTCCCCGCTCGCCGAGCGGTTGAGCGCGTAGGTCCGGTCGGTCTGCAGGTCGCGCAGGTAGGCCTGCCGGTAGCCGGGGTCGAACCCGGTCCCGGCGACGAGGACGTCCGCGGAGGTCCAGGTCACGTAGCGGCCGTCCTCGCTGACGGTCGGCTGGTCGACGGCGGGGCCCTGCGGCACGAAGCCGGTGTCGTCGGTGCGCCCGTCGCGCAGGTCGACGCGGACGATCGACCCGCTGCTCATGTCGCGCCGGTACAGCCGCGGCAGGCCGTTGGAGGTGCCCGCGCCCGGCAGGTTCGTGGCGTACGAGCCGAAGACGACGTAGCGGCCGGTCGCGCTCATGCCGGCGAGGAACGCGTCGCCGTTGGCGCCCGGGTCGACCCGGGCGGTGGTCCCGCTGACGCGGTCGCGGCGGCAGAGCCGTCCACCGTCGCACGGGAACGTCACGTGGCGGCCGGTCGCGTCGATGCTCAGCTCGCTGCCGCCGGACACGAACGGCACGAGCGCGCCGGGCCGGCCGGCGACGTCGCTGCTGCGGCTGACCGCCTCGACCTCGCCGGTGAGCCGGTCGCGGACGTACACCGCCGCCGCGTTCTCGTTCCCGGGGATCCGCGCGTCCCCGCTGTAGCTGTCGTTGCCGTGCGCGACGAACGCGACGTAGCGGCCGTCCGCGGACAGCGCGGTACCGCCGACGCCCATCCCGGCGGTGGTGGTCGCGCCGACGCTGCTGCGGAACTGCTCCCCGACGTTGCGGCCGTCGAGCCCGCCGACGGACTGCTCGCGCAGCGTGTCGGCGGGGGGCGCCACGGGAGTGCGCACGCGACGGACGACCGCGTCGCGCGCCGCGGTCGTGTCCGCGGCGACGAGATCGGTGGCCAGCGACGTGAACGCGACGGTGATGCCGTCCTGGGCGAGCGCGGGAGCGACCAGGGCGCCCTCCCCGCCGGTGCTGCTGTCGGCGTCGCCACCGGTGGCGCCGCTGCGCGAGGCGAGCGTCAGCAGGTCCCGGCGGAGGTCGGCGACGTACACCTGCGCGCGGCCGCGCGGGTCGCCGGCCGCGAGGTTCGTCGCGGTCGACGCGAACGCGACGACCCGTCCGCGCCCGGAGATCGTCGGGGGTCCGGCGTCCTCGTTCGCGGTCGTGTCGGGGGCGCCGGCCGGGTGGCTGACGAGCGTCGTGGTCCCGGCGACGAGGTCGCGCACGGCGACCTGCAGCCGGAACGACGGCGACAGCGCCCGGGTCGCGAACGCGACCGCGTTGCCGGCGGCGGAGAGGTCCGGCCGCAGGCCGTCGAGCTGGGTGCCGAGCGTCGTGACCGACGCGAGCGTCGTGACGTTCCCGGGCTGGCGCACGTAGACGCGCAGGTCGGCGGCGAACGCGACGCGCAGTCCGTACTCGTCGATCGACGGGGTGACGGCGGTCGCGGCGATCGGCGTGGCGGCCGTGCCGTCCTGGGCGGAGACGAGCACGGTCGTGCGCGGGCTCACGTCGAGGTTGCGCTGCCAGACCTGGCCGTCCGCGGTGAAGGCGACGTGCTGCCCGTCGCCGCTGAGGTCGAAGTCGGCGGTCGGGCTGCCGTCGAGCGCCCCGGAGTCCCCGTCGGCGCGGCTGGCGACCGTGAGCGTCGGGGTCGGACCGGAGAGGTCGGCGACGAGGACCTGCTCGACCCCGGCGGGCGGCGCGGCCCCGCCCCCGGCGGCGGTGATGAGGTTCGCGGCGTCGGTCGCGAACGCGACGACGGTCCCGCGGTGCGAGATGCGGGGCTTGTCCGAGCAGCCGCCCCCGGTCGACCCGCCGGGCACGCGGCTGACGACGACGGTCTCGCCGGTGAGCAGGTCGCGCCGGAACACGTCGCACGTGCCGTTGGTGTCGTACCCAGCCTGGCCGGCGACGACGTCGGCCGCGTCCGAGGTGAAGACGGCGTAGCGCGAGCCGGCGAGCGCGACCTCCCGCGCCCCGGCGGGCGTGCCGTCCGTGGTCGCCGAGACGAGGTCGGCGACGGGCGCCATCGGCACCGCCGCGCCCGCGGTCCCGGGCGCGGCGGCCCCGACGAGCACGGGCAGCAGCAGGGCGAGCACGGCGAGCGGTCGGCGCATGGTCCGGACCATCCCGTGTGCGCGCGGTCGGCGCAGCAGCCCAAGGGCTGGTCCCGGCCGACCCCTTCAGCAGGCGGTCGCCTCCTCCTCGAGCGTCACGGCGAGCACGTGGGGGCGCCCGAGCAGCGCGCGGCGCGCGAGGTCGAGGTCGCCGCTGATCCCTCCAGCTCGGGTGTTCCTCACCCGTGCGTTCGCCCCTTCAGGTCGCCCGCTGGGCTCGGCGCGCCGGCGCCCTGCGAGTGCTGGTGAGAGTCGCCCCGGTGCCGTGCTTCCACGCCGACGCGCCCGGGCGCGAACTGGGTGGACCGATGCCCACATATGGGCTTTCGTCCGCCCAGTTCAGGCAGGCAGGCTTCCGCGGAAGCCCCTGGGCGTCGCGAGCGCCCTGCGCGACGAACCACGCGAAGGCCGCCGCCGCGTCCACTCGGGCGTCATTGGGGGGCCGGCGAAGTCCTCGAGACAAAGGGTCACCGCCGCCGCCCGTGCGGTCCGACGGCCGCGTGCTGTCTCCGACCAGCCGGCAGCATCCTGCGCTACGAGGCCCCGCTCCTCCAGGAGGACGACGGTGGCGAGTACGTCGGGATGAACTCCCTGACGCTCCAACTGGTTTTCGAGGGGCTTCCGGACGGCCGAGTGCCCAAGGCCCAGCGTTGGGGATATGCGGGCGCGCGTCGAGCAGGTGTCAGCGACGTGGAACATGCGGAGATCAGCAACTGGGCCGGGCACGTTGATCGTTGGAAGGAGGCGGTCGAGCAGTCCAACTCCTTCAAGGTCCTCGACCGCCTCAGGGTCGATCACTTCACGATCACGCAGAGCGACGTGTAAGCCACCCCGCGCGGAACACGACCTCTCCCGCCGCCGCTGCCACGCGGGCTCGGCAGCGACCGTTCGGCGCGAAGTGCCGCACGCTTCCGCTACTCGCGTCGCGGACAAGCGTTGGAAGGGCATGAAGCGCAGCATTCTCAGCTTGGTGGTCGCGGCGATGGCGCTCGCGAGCCTCTGGAGCGCCAGCGCTCCCGCAGCAGCCGGCAAGTGCCCGTCCGGCGATGCTCCGGTGATCATCTCCACCGATGCGGTGAAGGTGTTCCGCTCTGGCGAGAACTACCTGGGTTGCCTGCGTCGCTCCCGTACCCGTCATCGCGTCGGCCAGCGCTACAGCGATCTGGGCGGGAGCAGCCGGGCTCGCCTCTTCCAGATCGCGGGCCGGTTCGTGGCGTTCGCCGAGGACAAGACCGGCCGCGGCGACGACACGAACACTCAGGTTTCTGTCGTGGACCTGCGCACCGGTCGAGCCCGGGGTCACTACACCGCTGGCGCCAGTCCATTCCCGCTCGCGCCGGCGAGGGATCTGGTCATCAACGAACAGGGGCAGCAGGCCTGGACGATCGATGGCGCGGTGCGGGCCGCTACGCGCTACGGCTCGCGTCTCATCGCGAGCAGCCCCGAACTCGACGCGCTCTCTCTCCGCCGCCGGGGCAGCAGCGAGTTCTGCTGGACGACCGCCGGCACTGAACGCTGCGAAGCGTTCCCTACGCAGCAACCCTGGCCAGCGCGCCCGCACCCGAACTACGAGCCAGCAAGGTAGAGGCCAGCGCCCTGATGCTCCCCCGCGGATCCGCTCGTCGCGCCAGACGGCAGCGTCCCGGGAACGTGCGCAGCCTCGGCGCATGATTCGGGCGTGGCAGCGGTGCTTCAGCCGATCGGGGGAGTTCCCATGGTCGTCGCCGTGTTCGCCACAGTGGCGCTCCCCGGAGCGGACACCAACGCGACGTTCACGAACGAGCGCTGGGCCTACATCATCGGAACGGGCGTCGCTGCGTCGATCTTCCTCGTCGGCGCAAGGGGCGGGGCTCGCTGACACGGGCTAGCGACATCGGTGTTAGCACGTGCGCCTCCGCGTGACACGGGGAGTGAGCGAAAGGCCGGTACGCCGCTTCGCTCGCAGCCCGCGGCGATTCCTGTCGTCGCGTGGCCCAGCGATCACCAGCCCACGAAGTGCAACGGGCCCCGCTTGCGGAGCTCGACCACATCGATCGCGCCGGTGCGGAGTGCCTCAACGGCCTCCGCAAGTCGGTCATCCGACATCCAGTCAACGAGCCGGGTCGTGTCGTCGAAGTTGCCCGAGAGCGTCGTCTGCAGCGCTTCGTTGACTGCGATGTCCTTCTTGAGCTTGCCACGCAGTAGCCCAGCGGCTTCGCAAAGGAGCTGAAGGCGTTCGTCCTCGCCACGCGAGAGCCGGCGGACCGCATCGAGATCGCAGAGGAAGGTCAGGCACAGCATGCGTTCCTCGGGCGCAGCCGCGGCGAACCGCTCGGCTGCGTCCTGGACCGCGTCTGCGCGGCCTGCCTCGATCGCGTGCGTAGGGACCTGTTTGAGATCAACGCCATGGACGGTCGCGCCGACGCTCACGGTGTACGCACGCGCGCTGTCGGCCAGCCACCGCCGCATCTGCGGCGGATTCAGCTCAGCTCGCTCAAGCGCAACGACAATCGCTTCGGCCTCTTCTGTCGCCGCACCCTCCGCGGTGAGAAGGGTCACGACGTCGGCGCGCGTAGCTCTGCTCACTCATTGATCCTCGCACCGCGCACCGCGCACCGCGCACTGCGCCTTCGCGCGACGAGCGCATCCACGCGGATGGGAGCGCGGTCGCCGGCGGTGACCCGAGGCCGAGCCAGTCCTTTGTGCCGGCCCCGCTGAATCAGGCCGCTGCGGCGCGAAGAGCGTCGGCGACGATCTGCTCGACGTTGCGACCCTCCCGGTCGGCGCGTTCTGTCAGCGCGTCCAGCGTGCCGGCGTCGACGGGCACCGTGACCGTCACAAGGATGTCCGGGCTTCCCTTTGAGACGTGAACCTCCGCGTCGGCGAGCGCCTCGTCGAACGCGTTTGGATCGTGATCGTGGACCTCGCCCATGCCACCCATCATGACGCTTCAGCCCGCCTTCCGAAAGAGCTTGATCTGGGCCGGCGTGGCGTCCCATGCCGTCATCACGTGCCACCGGCCGTGGTCGTCGCTGTCGCGGTCCACCACGACGGTGATCATCCGACCTGCCGGCGTCGGACCGATGACGAGCCGGCTGTTGTCCGCGCGCGGATTCGGGTTGGTCGTCCAGACCACACGCTCCGCACGGAACAACGAGACCACGTCGTCCTGTGCCAGGCCTCGCTCGGCCAGCTTGCGCAGCGCTTCGAGGTTGAACTGCAGAGAGACGAACGGCACCGCACGAAGCTACGACGACGTCCGGACATCGATGGTCTGGGACCCGTCACGCGCAGATCAGCCACTGCTGCAACGCGCGACGATCGAGCGTCGCTTCGTGGCTCACCGCCTCGGAGCGGACTGTTGCTGGCCGGCTCGGAGCCACCCGACGCGGGTCTCTGTGGTCCTGAGATGTAGCGGGTCGATGTCGCTGCCTTGGGCGACGAGCCGCGAGCGAAAGGACGTTGAGCCGAGGGCGGTGTCGGCGGTCCAGACCTCGTAGTTGGGACTCGGCCCGTAGCTCTTGATGATCCACGCGGCGGTCCCTCGAGGTGTGACGCTCACGGCCGTGAATCCCGTGTCCTCATCGGGCAGCGGCGCGAGGGCTTGGATGACCGGCAGCGGAGCCCGGACCACGGCGCGTCTGCTGAGGTCGACGACGCGGAACTCGAAGTCTGTGCCGGATCGCGATCCGGAACGCATTCCGAACGCGACCCAGCGACCGTTCATGCTGATGGGTCCCTGCTGGCCCAGGAAGTATCCGAACGAGTCGACCTCGCCGAAGCTCACGAGTCTGCCGCGGCTTCGCAAGCACCCGTACAGCCGGTTGCGCAGACGAAGGACCTGCGCGTACTTGGTCTCCTTCACGACGGTCGCGCCGACGCGTTCGCAGGAGCGTTGCTCGACGGTCGACGCGGATGCCTGACCGGCACCAACGCCGAGAGAGGTTGCCGCGAACGCGATCGCCAGGCAGGCCCGGTTGCGTGATCGGTTCAGCGGGCTCGTCGCAGGATGCGTCACCTAGACGTAAACGGCGCGCGGACCTGATCGATGCGGGGACCCGCTGCCGCAGCGCGCGACAAGCGCGCGCCGACTGCACGAGCGCCAGGCGGCACCGTGACCCCGCCGCGACGGCGGTTCAGGTGAACCGCGGAGCGCTCAGTCGACGCGCAGCCGGGCGAGCGGCAGCGAGAACCCGGGGAGGAGCGGCGACGTCAGCGTCTCGCCGGGACCGAGCAGGGCGTCCGGCTCGCCGGGACGGGTGACGACGACCGCCGCGGTGAGCGGGTCGACGAGCCACACCTCGCGGGCGCCGGCCTCGAGGTAGCGCTCGCGCTTGACCTCGCGGTCGTAGCGCGCCGTGCTCTCCGAGCGGACCTCGACGACGAGGTCGCCGACCGGCCACGCGCGCGCATCCGCCGGCAGGTCACGGCCGGCGGCGAACCTTTGGATGTCGGGAACCAGGATGCTGGCCGACCCCGGATCGACGCCGATCTCGGGGAGCACCTCGCCGCGGCCGGTCGCGGCGTCGGTCCAGACCAGGAGGGCGGAGGCCACACGGAGCGCGACGCGCTGATGCGCCCGGCTCGGCGGGTTCATCGCGAGCACCTCACCGTCGAGGAGCTCGAGTCGCGAACCGTCCGGGGTCTCGGGAAGTGCGAGGAACTCCGCGGTCGTCATGCGTGGTGCGGCGCGCATCGGCCGGTTCATCGTCGGTCCCTCCTGCTCGGGTGTCCACGTCCTCACGAGGCCGCGGGCCGGGCGAGCTCGTCCCCTCAAGTCGGGCGCGCGGCGTCCGACCACCCAGGTCAGGCCCCGCGGCCTCCCTCCACCGCGGACGCCTGTGACGACCAGTGACCACCACCCTCTCCCGCATCGGGAAGTACTCGGACCTCGCCGCCGCCGCGGTCGTCGTCCTCATCGTCGTGATGCTCGTGGTGCCGCTCCCACCGGCGCTGCTGGACCTCGCGATCACGCTGAACATCTCGCTCGCCCTCGCGATCGTCGTCGCGACGCTCTACATCCCGCGCGCGCTCGACTTCAGCGCCTTCCCGTCGCTGCTGCTGCTCACCACCCTGTTCCGGCTGGCGATCAACGTCAGCGTCACCCGCCTGATCCTGCTCGAAGGGGACGCCGGGCACGTCGTCGAGGCGTTCGGCAACTTCGTCGTCGGCGGCAACGTGGTCGTCGGCCTCGTCATCTTCCTCGTCCTCATCGTCATCCAGTTCGTCGTCGTCACCAACGGCGCCGGCCGCGTCGCCGAGGTCGGGGCGCGGTTCACGCTCGACGCGATGCCCGGCAAGCAGATGGCGATCGACGCCGACCTCAACGCCGGCCAGATCACCGAGGAGCAGGCCCGCCAGCGCCGCCAGGACATCTCCAAGGAGGCGGACTTCTACGGCGCGATGGACGGCGCCTCGAAGTTCGTCAAGGGCGACGCGATCGCCGCCGTCCTGATCACACTGATCAACCTCGTCGGCGGCATCATCGTCGGCGTCATGCAGCAGGGCATGCCGTTCGGGGAGGCCGCCCAGCACTTCTCCCTGCTGACGATCGGCGACGGCCTCGCCGCGCAGATCCCCGCGCTGCTGATCTCCGTCGCCACCGGAATCATCGTCACGCGCGCCGCGTCCGACCAGGACCTCGGCTCCGACATCGCCGGGCAGCTCTCCTCGCAGAGCAAGGCCCCGATGGTCGCGGGCGTAGTCGTCTGCTGCTTCGCGCTCGTCCCCGGGCTGCCGAAGCTGCCGTTCCTCGTGATCGGCTGCATCTTCTTCTTCGCCGGGCGCGCCCTGATGAAGGCCGACGCCGAGAAGGCGCAGGCCGACGAGCAGGAGGCCGCCGCCGCCGCGCTCGCTCCCGCGCCCGTCGCGTCCCCGCGCGAGCAGGCGCTCGAGGCGATCGGCATGGACGCCCTGGAGCTCTGCATCGGCTTCGGGCTCGTGCCGCTCGTGTCCGCCAGCGCCGGCGGCGCGGAGGCCGGCGCGCCCGGCGCGCCGCGTGGCGCGCTGCTGCAGCGGGTCGGCGCCGTCCGCCGCCAGATCGCCGGCGAGGTCGGGACGATCATCCCGTCGGTCCGCATCCACGACGAGGTCGGGCTCGGCTCCCACGAGTACGTCATGAAGGTCCGCGGCTCGATCGTCGGCCGCGGTCGCATCACCCCCGGCCACCAGCTCGCGATGGACCCGGGCGACGCGGTCGGCACGCTCGACGGCATCCCGACCACCGAGCCCGCCTTCGGCCTGCCCGCCGTCTGGATCCCGGACATGGCGCGCGCCGAGGCCGAGGCGCTCGGCTACACGGTCGTGGACGCCGAGTCCGTGATCGTCACGCACCTCACCGAGACGATCCGCCGGCACGTCGCCGAGCTCCTCACCCGCCAGGACACCCGCGCGCTCCTCGACCGCCTGCAGGAGAGCAACGCCGCCGTCGTCGAGGAGGTCGTCCCCGACCTGCTCAGCGTCGGCGAGCTGCAGCGCGTCCTGCAGGCGCTGCTGCGCGAAGGCGTCTCGATCCGCGACCTCGGCGCGATCGTCGAGGCGGCCGGCGACCGGGCGCGCATCACCCGCGACCCCGACCTGCTCGCCGAGTACGCGCGGCAGGCGCTGGGCCGCACGATCGTCGCGCCCTACCTCGACGAGGAGCAGCGGCTGCGCGCGATCGCGCTGGACCCGGCGATCGAGATGGAGGTCAGCGAGTCGATCGCCCAGACCGCCGACGGCGAGTACCTCGCGATGAACCCGGACCGGGCCGCCGACCTCGTGCGCTCGCTCGGCGACCAGGTGGACGCGGCGATCGCCCGCGGCCGCCGCCCCGTCCTGCTGTGCTCGTCGCGCGTGCGACGGCACCTGCGGCGCCTGTGCGAGCAGGCGCTCCCCCAGCTGTCCGTGTGCGCGTACAACGAGATCGCGCCCGGCATCAACGTCGAGACGATCGGAGTCGTGACCGCATGACCAACCGGACGAAGACCTACCGCGGCCGCGTGATGGACGAGCTGCTCGCCCAGATCCGCGAGGAGCTCGGCGAGGACGCCGTCATCGTCCGCCGCGGCGAGGGCGCCGAGGGCGGCGTCGGCGGCTTCTTCAGCAAGCGCGTGATCGAGCTGGAGGCGACCGCGGCCGCCACGACCGTCGACCTCGTCGACGACACGCCCGCCCTCCCCGAGCCGCTGGCCGCCCACGACGGCGAGCCCGGCGCGCAGGAGGGCACCTTCGAGGAGCACCTCAAGGCGCTCCTGGCCGGTCAGGCCACGCCGCCCGCCCCGGTCGTGCGGCCCGTCGTCGCGCCCGAGGTCACCGCCGTCCCCGAGCCCGTCGAGCCGGCGCTCACCGCCGAGGCGATGGCACAGGCGTTCGCCGCCGCCCCGGTCGTGGAGGACGACGCCGACGCGCTCGTGTCGCTCGCCGTCGAGCCCGTTGTCGCCGCGCCCGTCCCGGTGCCGTCCGCGAGCGTGCTCGCCCCCGGCAGCGACGCGGCGCTGGCCCGCGACACGCTCGTCGACATGGGCCTGACGACCGCGCTCGCCGACGAGGTCGTCACCGAGACCGTCACCACGCTCGTGCCGTTCGCCGGGGCGGGCAGCGCGCTCGTCCCGCTCGTGCAGCGCACGCTCGCCGCGCGCATCCCCGTGCACATCACCCGCGGAGCGCACGGCCGCGTCATCGGCTTCGTCGGCCCCGGCGGCTCCGGCAAGACCCGCTGCGTCGCCCGGCTCGCCGCCGCCTACGCCGCCCGCACCCAGATCCCGGTCGCGTGCGTCACGCTGCGCGCCCCCGACCAGGGCGCCGAGCTGCGCGAGCTGCTCGCCGAGTCCGCGCCCGGCGTCACCGTCCACTCGGCGCTCGACGCGGAGTGGGCCGCCGCCCGCATCGAGGAGCTGCGCGCCACGTCGCTCGTCGTCCTCGACACGCCCGGGGTCAGCCCGCGCGCCGAGGCCGAGCTGCGCGTCCTCGCCGCCGAGCTCGCGCAGCTGCGCGCCGACGAGCTGCACCTCACCGTCCCCGCCACGATCGCGTCGCGTCCCGCCCGCGAGCTCGTCATGGGCACCCGGTCGCTGCGGCCCTGCGCGATCGCGCTCACGCACGCCGACGAGACCGACGCGCTCGGCACCGTCGTCGACCTGGCGATCGACAGCGGCCTGCCGCTCTCCTTCCTCGGCCGCGGGCAGGGCGTCACCAGCGGCCTGCGACCGGCCGACGCCAGCGAGCTGGCCACCGCGCTCATCGCGGCCTAGACCATGGCCCGGAAGGCGAAGAAGGGGCAGGACGAGGAGGCCTCCGGCGCGGCCGCCGGCCCGGACACCAGCGGCGGGCTGCGCCTCACCGACCACCCGCGCGCCCGGCGCACGATCGCCACCGCGAAGGGCTGGGGCGGCCTCGCCGGCTTCGGCCTGGGCCTGCTGCTCGCCACCCGCGCCGGGCTGCCGACGAGCGACGCGATCCTCCGGGCGATCATGGTCGGCGCCGTCGCCTACCTGCTCGTGTGGGCGGTCGCCGTCGTCGTCTGGAAGCAGATCGCGCGCGCCGAGATCGAGGAGATGCGCCGCATCCTCGTCGCGGCCGCCGAGCAGGCGGAGGCCGAGGTCGCCCGCCGCCGCGCCGAACTCGAGGCCAAGGAGGCCCGTCACGCATGACCCCGCTCATCTCGGTCCTCGTCCCGCTCCCGCCGTCCCCCGCCGCCGCGCTCGCCGCGCTCGAGGCGATCGCCGGCCTGCCCGAGGCGCCCGCCCACGAGGTCCTGCTCCTCGTCGACGCCGGCGGCACCCTCGACGACCTCCTCGCGCGCGTCGCGGGTGACGTCGAGGTCGTCCGCGTCGACCACCGCACCGGCCTGGCCGGGGCGATCGCGGCCGGGACCGCCCGGGCCGCCGCGCCGACCGTCGGGCTCGTGCGCGACGCAGCGCACGTGACGCCCGGCTGGCTCGCCGCGCTCCACCACGCCCTCGACGCCGACCCGGCGCTCGCGGTCGCCACCGCGGTCACCGCGGAGGACCCGGGCGGCACCTCCCCCGTCGCGGCGCTCGCGCTCGCCTGCCGCCGCGAGGCCCTGGGCCGCGCGGTCGCGGCCGGGGTCCTCGCCGCCCGCGGCCGGATCGCCGACGACCTCGTCCTGCCCGCCCTGTGCGTGGCGCTCGCCGCCGACGGCCGCGTCGAGCCCGTCCCGCGCGCCGTCGTGCAGCGCGTCGGCGGCCGCACCGCCGCGGCGGCCGCGCGCGGCGCCTGGAAGTACGGCGCCGCCCCCGAGCTCACCGTCGTGATCCCGACGCTCGACGCCGCCGGGGACCGCCTGCGCGCGTGCGTGCGCGCGCTGCAGCAGCACACCGACGCGCCGCACGAGATCGTCGTCGTCGACAACGGCTCCCCGCCCCAGGGCTTCACCGCCCCGGTCAACGCCGGACTGCGCGCCGGCCGCGGCACCTACCTCGTGGTCTGCAACGACGACGTCGAGGTCCTGCCCGGCTGGTGGCCGCCGCTGCGCGCCCGCCTGACCGTCGGCAGCGGCGGCGAGATCCCGCCCGCCGAGGTCGTCTTCCCGATGACCGTGGACGGCGCGATGCGCGAGGACTTCGCCGCCTGGTGCTTCGCGCTGCACCGCGGCACGCTCGACCGCCACGGCGTCGCGCCCGGCGAGTTCCTCGATCCCGGCCTGAAGGTCTGGTACCAGGACACCGACCTGCTCGCGCGCCTGCGGGCCGCGGGCGTCCCACCGGTCCTCGTGCGCGAGTCGCGGATCCGCCACGGCCTCAGCGAGACCGTCGGGACCGCCGACCCGTCGCTGCGCGCGTGGATCGACGCGCAGATCGCGCGCGACCGCGCGGCGTTCGAGGCGCGGCACGGCAGCAGCGTCCCCGGCGCCGCCCGCTGAGCGGCGCGCGGCGTCCAGAACGCCTGGACGTCGCTCAAGCGCCCGGCGCTCGCGCCGAAAACCCGGACTGTAAGAGGAGCTCATGGAGGAGCTCCGGGACTGACAACCATCGGCTTCAAGGAGAAACCGCATGTCCCTTCGCATCCAGAACAACGTCGAGGCCCTCGGCGCGTGGAACAAGCTCAACCACACCACGGGCGAGACCTCGAAGAGCATGGAGCGCCTGAGCTCCGGCTACCGGATCAACCGTGCGGCGGACGACGCCGCCGGCCTCGGCATCTCGGAGAAGATGCGCGGCCAGATCCGCGGCCTGGCCCAGGCCCAGCGCAACGTGCAGGACGGCGTGTCGCTGGTCCAGACCGCTGAGGGCTCGCTCGACGAGGTCCACAGCATGCTCCAGCGCGTCCGCGAGCTGGCGGTGCAGTACAAGAACGGCTCGCTGTCGCAGGCGTCCCGTGACGCGATCCAGACGGAGGTCAACCAGCTGGCCTCCGAGGTCGAGCGCATCGGCGCCGCGGCCGAGTTCAACGGCATCAAGCTGCTGAACGCGACCGGCTCGGTGACCTTCCAGGTCGGCGCCAACGACGGGGAGACCATCTCGGTCGCCACGATCAGCCTCGGCAGCACCGTCGGCGCCACGTTCGCGTCCCTGACGCAGGCGGGCACCGCGGACATCTCGGAGATCGACGCGGCCATCACCGCGGTCTCCTCGGCCCGTGCCACGTTCGGCGCGGTCCAGAACCGCATGGATCACGCGCTGGGTGCCGCCGCCACGGCCCAGGAGAACCTCGTCGCCGCGGAGTCCCGCATCCGCGACGTCGACATGGCGGAGGAGATGGTCAAGTTCACGAAGAACCAGATCCTCAGCCAGGCCGGTACGGCGATGCTCGCCCAGGCCAACCAGGCGCCGCAGGGCGTCCTGAGCCTGCTGCGCTAGCAGCAGGTCGGCAGGGCCCCGGGCCCGGTCGGGAACGATGTTCTGGCGGCCCGCGCTCAACTCGAGCGCGGGCCGTCCGATCTTCCGGGGAGATGAGCCTGGAAGCCGTGATCGCCCGCGTCGGGGAGCTGCAGCAGCTCGTCGACCCGCGGCTGCGCGCGGCGACCGCGGCGCCGCCCGCCGCCGCGGCCACCGCCACCCGGGCCGCGCTCGGCTCCGGGACGGCGGGGACGACCGCCTTCCAGCAGCAGCTCGCGGCCGCCGCCGGCTCCTGGACGCCGGGGGTCGGCACCCAGCCGGCCGTCCTCGCCGCGACCGCCGTGCCGGGCGGCGCGTCCGCCACCGGCGCGCGGCGCGTGCAGATCGCCGCCGCCGAGCTCGGGGTGACCGAGCAGCCGCCGGGCTCCAACGACTCGCCGCGGATCGCCGAGTACCGCGCCGCGATGCGCGGCGCTCCCGGGGTCGGCCCGTGGTGCGCGTACTTCACGAGCTGGGTGGCCCAGCAGGCGGGCACGCCGCTGGGGGAGACCGGGCAGGGCTTCGCGTCCGTCGACGCGGTCTACGCGTGGGCGCAGCGGACCGGCCGTGCCGTGCCGAACAGCGCGAGCGCCCCGGCCCGCCCGCAGCCCGGCGACCTGATCGTCTGGGACGAGCACATCGGCCTCGTCGAGTCCGTCGCCGCGGACGGCACGGTGCACACGATCGAGGGCAACTCCTCCGACCAGGTCATCCGCCGCCAGCACGCCGCCGGCTCCGCGCTCGGGTACGTGCGACTCGGATAGCGTCGGGCCATGTTCCGCCTCCTGTTCTCGTGGCCCGCGCTCCTGACCCGGGCGCTCGACGACTTCCACCAGCTCGTCGCGACGCTGAAGAAGATGGAGGACGTCGGCCGGATCTCGAAGGACATCCGCGACCTCAACACCCGTCTGGCCTCCACCGAGGCCGTGCTGCGCGACATCGCCCGCCCGGCGAAGACGACCGACACGATCATGCGCGCGATGCCCGGCTCGAAGGTCGTCGCCTCGCGCGCCAAGGCGCAGCGCGAGCGCGCGAAGGCCGCCCGGCCGTCCAGCCGCCGCAAGCCCGCCGACGAGGCGTAGCGCCGGCCGCGCGCCGCCCGCTCAGCTGCCGTCGGCGAACTGGCGCAGCAGCCGGTTCACGGTGCGGGGCCGCTCGAGCTGCGGCACGTGCCCGGTGTCGTCGAGCACGACGAGCCGGGCGTCGGCGATGCCGCGCGTGAACGTCTCGGCGGTCCGCGAGGGCAGCAGCCGGTCGCCGAGTCCCCAGATCAGCAGGGTCGGCGCGGTGATGCGGCGCAGCAGCCCGTCGAGGTTCGCGTGGCGCACGCCCTGCAGGCCGATGCCCAGCGCCGCGAGCGGCACGCCCGGCTTGCCGGCCCCGGGCAGCAGGGCGGCGCGCATCAGCCGCGGCGACAGCGCGGCGGGGTCGTGCACGAGCGTCGCGAGCGGGTGCTCGCGCGAGCGCAGCGGCGTGCGCCGCAGCACCGGGTCGAGCTGCATGCCGAGGATCTTCGGTCCGGCCTCCAGCGCGACCCGGGCGATGTGCGCGCCGCCGACCGGGGCCAGCAGCGCCAGGCGCTCCACGCGGTCCGGGGACCGTCCGGCGACGATCGTCGCGACGAGGCCGCCGAGCGAGTTGCCCGCCAGCACGACCGGGCCGAGGTCGAGCTCCTCGCACAGCGCCTCGACGACGCGCGCGAACGCGGCCGGGGTGGGCAGGTCGCGCGGCAGCGCGGACGCCCCGAAGCCCGGCAGATCGACGCCGATCACCCGTCGCGATCGCGCCAGCGGCGGGATCGTCGGCAGCCAGTTCTGCCAGCAGCCGCCGAAGCCGTGCAGCAGGACCAGCGGGGCGGCGGCGGGCGCGTCCGGATCGGTCGGGCCGAGGTCGACGTAGGCGACCCGCGCGCCGCGCACGCGGACGGACCGCTCGTGGTCCTCCCAGCGGACGTCCTCCCAGGAGGGATCGTCCGCGAGCCCGTAGGCGTCGGCCACGGCGGAGGCGCTCACGCCGCGCGCAGGCCGTCCTTGTCGCCGGTGACGCCCAGCGACGGCACGGCCACCGTGCCGGCCGCGTCGGAGACCGTGCCGATCCGCGCGGTGCCCGGATGGCGCTCGGCGAGCAGCGCGACCGCGTCGTCGGCGCGCTCCTGCGGCACGACGACGGCGAAGCCGCAGCCCATGTTGAAGACCTCCCACATCTCGTGGACGGGGACGTCGGAGCGCTCCTGGATGAGCGTGAAGATCCCCGGGACCGGGAGCGGCTGCTCGATCGTGAAGCCTGCCCGCGTGCCGACGAGCCGCAGCAGGTTCGTCAGGCCGCCGCCGGTGATGTGCGCGAGGCCGAGCACGGGCACGTCGGAGCGCAGCAGCTCGACGACCGCCTTGACGTAGATGACGGTCGGCTCGAGCAGCGCGTCGACGACCGAGGCGCCGCCGAGCTGCGCGGGCGTGTCGTCGAACGTCAGGGCGCCGTCGCCGCGCACGTCGGTGAGCAGCGCCTTGCGCGCGAGCGTGTATCCGTTGGAGTGGATGCCGCTCGACGGCACGCCGATCAGCGCGTCCCCGGGCTTGATGTCCGCGCCGGTGACGATCTGGTCGAGCGCGACGGTGCCGATCGCCGTGCCGCAGAGGTCGAAGCCGTGCGGGGACGGATGGCCGCGGATCAGCTCGGGCAGCACGGCGAGCTCGCCGCCGGGGATCTCGATGTTCGCGTCCTCGGCACCGGTCTTCAGGCCCTGCGCGATCCGCGCCAGCGCGCTCGCGTCCGCCTGCTCGACCGCGAGGTAGTCGACCATCGCGATCGGCTCCGCGCCGACGCAGACGATGTCGTTGACGTTCATCGCGATGCAGTCGATGCCGACGGTCTCCAGCCGGTCGGCCTGCTCGGCCACGACGAGCTTGGACCCGACGCCGTCCGTGCACAGGGCCACGCCGAGGTTCGGGGCGACGCGCAGGACGCTGGCGTAGTGGCCGCTGGGGAGCACCGAGGCGCTCGAGCGGTCGAGGCGGATCGTCTTGAGCACGTCGACGAGCGCGCCGACGCCCGCGTCCGACTGGGTCGTGTCGACCCCGGCGGCCGCGTACTGGTTCGGTTCCGTCATCGCGGGCGATGCTGTCAGACCACGCGGTCAGAGGGTGCGGCGACGCCGCGCGGTCCGCAGCACGATTCCCGCTAGGAGCGTGCGATACGCGGCGTAGGGGAGCAGCGAGCGGTCGCGTTCCACCTGGCGGATCAGCCGCACCGACGCGAGCGTCGACACGAACGAGGCGACGACCCCGAGACCGAACCGCGCCGCCATCCCGGCCGGCAGGCCACGCCGGGCCAGCCGGGTCCCCTTCAGGGCGCTGGCGCCGAGGATGATCGGCAGTGCGACGTGCCGCGACAGGACGTTCGCGTCCTCGCGGTCGAAGCCGCGGGCGCGCGCGACCGCGAGCGTCATCCCGTTGCGCGACGCGCCGGGGATCAGCGCGCACGCCTGCCCGACGCCGAGCAGCAGCGCGTCGACGGGGCCGGCGTCGTCGCGGGCGCGACCGGTGGCCCCGCGCACGTCGGCGAGCGCCATCGCGGCCGACCCGGCGAGCAGGCCGATCGCGATCGTCGGCGGGGTGCCGAGCCGCCGCTCGATCGGCCGCTCGAGCGTGAAGCCGGCCACCGCGGGCGGCACGAACGAGCCGACGAGCAGCGTGACGCGACGCAGGTCCAGGCCGCGGGCGGCCTCCCCGACCTCGTCGCGCAGCGCGACGATCAGCGCCAGCGCGGTGCCCGCGTGGAGCGCGACCTCGAACGCCTTGCGCAGCTCCGGGTCGAGCTCGGTCGCGTACGGGCGGCCGAGCAGCCAGGGCACGAGCGTCATGTGCCCGGAGGAGGAGATCGGCAACAGCTCGGCGGGCCCGTGCAGGAGCCCGAGGCCGATCGCGTCGGCGGGGGTGAGGGCGCGCGTGGCGGAGCTCACGCGGCCGCGTCGGCGACCGGGGCGCCGCCGTCGCCGCCGGAGCGGTTGCGGTACCAGCGCACCGCGAGGTACGCGCCGCCGACGAGGATGATCGCCACGACGACGTAGTCGATGTAGTGGAGCTTGTCCTTCCACTCCTCCCACTTCGAGGAGGCCCCGACCCCGATCGCGGTGAGCCCGGCGATCCAGGGGATGCAGCCGAGCGTGGTGAGGATCGTGAAGCGCCAGAACGGCATCCGCGCGACGCCGGCGGGCAGCGAGATGAACGTGCGGATGATCGGCAGCATCCGGCTGAAGAACACGGCCGCGTCCCCGTACTTGGCGAACCAGCGGTCCGACCACTCCAGGTGGGACTTGGAGATGTGCAGCTTCTTGCCGTGCTTCTCCAGCAGGTCGACGCGCCCGTAGTAGCCGACCGCGTACGCGATCCACGACCCGACGAGGTTCGCGAAGACCCCGACCGCGACGACCGCGACGAAGCTGTACTCGCCGCGCTCGACGTTGAACCCGGCGAACAGGAACGTGGCCTCCGACGGGATCGGGATGCACGCGCTCTCCGCGACCATCATCGCGAAGATCCCGGGGAGCCCGGCCTTGTCGACGACGTCGACGGCGAGCTCGACGATGGGATCGGTGATCGATCCGAGGACGAGGTACATGGCGGCGAGGAAGGTCATGGCGCTCCTGGGACATAGTGGCCGGGCGTCCGAGGGTTACGCTTCCGGGCACCGATGCCCGTGCCGCTCTTCGACCCCGCGACCCCCGTCCGCGCCCTCCGCGGCGCCCTGCGCGAGGCGGTCGACGAGGTCCTGGACAGCGAGCACTACATCCTGGGCAGCCGCGGCGAGGCGTTCGAGCGCGAGTTCGCGGACTACCTCGGGGTGCCGCACGCCGCCGGGGTCGCCAACGGCACGGAGGCGATCACGATCGCGCTGCGGGCCCTGGGCGTCGGGCCGGGCGACGACGTCGTCGTGCCGTCGTTCACGTTCTGGGCGAGCGCCGAGGCGATCCCGCCCACCGGTGCGCGACCGGTGTTCTGCGACGTCGACCCGCACACGATGTGCGTCACGCCCGAGACGGTGAAGGCGGCGCTGACCCCGAACACCAAGGCGGTCATCGCCGTGCACCTGTTCGGCAACGTCGCGCCGGTGCGGGAGATCGCCGCGCTGGGCGTGCCGGTGCTGGAGGACAGCGCGCAGTCCGCGGGGTCCACCGCGCGCGGCGGCGGTCGGCCGGGGGGCCTGGGGACGATCGCGACGTTCTCGTTCTACCCGTCGAAGAACCTCGGGGCGTTCGGGGACGGCGGCGCGATCACCACGACCGACGCGGAGCTCGACGCGCGCGTGCGGACGCTGCGCTTCCACGGCAGCGAGGACAAGGTCACCTACACGGACGTCGGCTACAACTCGCGCCTGGACGAGCTGCAGGCCGCGATCCTGCGCGTGCAGCTGCCCGCGCTCGACGGCTGGGCGGCGCACCGGGCGCAGGTCGGCGCCTGGTACGCGCAGGAGGGCCTCGGCGAGCTCGTCACGCTCCCGCGCGCGACCGACGCCGCCGACCGCGTGGCGTGGCACCTGTACGTGATCGGGACCGAGCAGCCCGACGCGCTGGCGGCGCAGCTGACCGAGCGCGGGATCGGGGCGCGCGGCTACTACCGCCTGCCCGTGCACCGCCAGCCCGCCGTCGAGTGCCTGCTGGCGGGCGGTCGCGCCGCGGTCGCGCCCGCCGGGCTGCCGGGGACCGAGGAGGCCGCACGACGGCACCTCGCGATCCCGATCAGCGCGGCGACGACCCGCGAGCAGGTCGCCGAGGTGGTCGCCGCGGTGCGCGCCGGGCTCGCCGCGCTGGGCTAGAGCTCCTGCGCGAGGCCGATCAGCACGCCCTCCGGCCCGCGGAGGTAGCAGAGCCGGTAGACCCCCTGGTAGTCGACGACCTCGTCGACGACCCGGCCGCCGAGCGGCTCCACGCGCGCGAGCGTCTCCTCGAGGTCCTCGACCGCGAACATCACCCGCAGGTAGCCCAGGGCGTTGACCGGGGCGGTGCGGTGGTCGGCGACCGGCGCGGGTTCGAGGTACCGGCAGAGCTCGAGCCGGCCGTGCCCGTCGGGGGTGCGCATCATCGCGATGTCCACGCGCTGTCCGGGGATGCCGGTGACCCGGCCCGACCAGTCCCCCTCGACGGTCGTGCGTCCCTCGAGCTCGAGCCCGAGCGCGACGAAGAACGCGACCGTCGCGTCGAGGTCCTCGACGACGATCGCGACGTTGTCCATGCGCGTGATGCCCATGCGCGCACGCTACCCGGGCGCCCGACCTGCGACGCTCCCGCACCGAGATGCGCGTCTGGATCGACCTGACCAACTCGCCGCACGTCCTCGTCCTGCGCCCCGTGATCGAGGTGCTCCGCTCGCGCGGCGCCGAGGTCCGCGTGACCGCGCGGGACTTCGCGCAGACCGTCGCGCTGTGCGAGCGGCACGGCATCGACGCCGAGGTCATCGGCCGGCACCGGGGCGGCCGGCTCGCGGCGAAGGGCCTGGGGCTCGTCGACCGCAGCACCGCGCTGGCCCGGTGGGCGCGCCGCAACGGCCGCTTCGACCTCGCGCTCGGCCACGGCTCCAACGACGTCACGGTCGCCGCCGCGTTCCTGCGGATCCCGCGCTCGACGATGTTCGACTACGAGTGGGCGACCGTGCAGCACACGGTCAACTGCCGGCTCGGGAACGCGGTCGTGGTCCCCGACGCGATCCCCCCGCAGCGCCTGGACCGCTACGGGGCACGGACGAAGATCCGCGCCTACGCGGGGCTGAAGGAGGAGTACTACCTCGCGGACCTGACCCCGGACGCGGCGGTCCTCGACGAGCTCGGCCTCGACCCGGCGCTGCCGCTGGCGGTCGTGCGCACCCCGCCCGCGGTCGCGCTCTACCACCGCTTCGAGAACGACGTCTTCGCCGCCGCCCTGCACCGGCTGCGCGAGCAGGGCCAGGTCGTCGTCCTCCCGCGCACGCCCGAGCAGCGCGCCGACCTCGCCCGCTTCGGCGGCGTGATCGTCCCCGAGCGCGCGATCGACGCCCCGTCGCTGATCGCGTTCGCGGACCTCGTCGTCAGCGCGGGCGGCACGATGAACCGCGAGGCGGTCGCGCTCGGCACGCCCGTCTACACGACGTTCGAGGGGCGGCTCGGCGCCGTCGACGAGCGGCTCATCGCCGAGGGCCGCCTGCGCCGCCTCTCCTCCGCCGAGGAGCTCGAGCTCACCCGCGCGCCCGACCGGGCGCCGGGCGCCCTGTCCCCGGACCGCGTGACGCGCGACCCGGCGGTCCTCGTCGACCTGCTCTGCTCGCCGCTGCGCTGAGCCCGGACGCCGGTCAGGCGCCGGCCCAGCCGGCGGCCCGCGCGCCCTCGCGCAGGACCAGGGCGGCGAGCGCGAACGCACCCGCGGTGCTCGCGAGCACCGGCAGCGCCGCGGGCCACGCCCGCGGACGCGGCGCCAGCGCGGCGACCAGCACGAGCGCCGCGAGGGCCTGCAGCGCCGCCACGCGCTCGAGGTCCGGGCGCTCCCACAGGGCCCGCAGCACCACCGCCTCCCCGAGCAGCGCGCCGCCGAGGACCGCCGCCCAGCGCGACGCCCACGGTCCGCCCGTGCGCCACGCCGCCCCGAGCGCGCCGAACGACCCGCCGACCACGACGCCGCCGAGGGACCAGGCGGTCGCGACGGGCACCGCGTAGCCCGGGCCGGTGCGCCGCTCGACGAGCCACATCATCGCGTAGTAGACGACGACCCCGGCGATCACGCAGACGGCGCCGCGCACCGCCCCGGCGCGCGCCTCCCGACGCCGCGCGACGCGGCCACCTGCCCCGACCCGCGCCCCGACCGCCCCGGCCGCGAACGCCACCACCAGCCACGGACCGCCGAGCGCCGTCGCCGCGCCCACCGTCCCGACCGGCGCATGGTCCCCGGCGCGGGCGGCGAGGCCGAGCAGCACCCCGAGCGCCACCGCGACGAGCAGCGGGACCGGCCCGCGTCGCAGGTCGTCACGGAGCATCCGCCGATGGTCCCAGGCGCCGCGCGGGCGCTCAACCGGGAGCCGTCCCGGCCGACCACCCGGACGTGGAGCCTCGCGCGTACTTCGTGTGCCCCGACACCGACGTCCCCTCGGGGGGCGTCCGCGTCGTCTACCGGGCCGTCGACCACTGCAACGACGCCGGGATCCCGGCGGTCGTCGTGCACGACCAGCCCGGCTTCGCCTGCACCTGGTTCGAGCACGCCACCCCGGTCGTGTGCGCGGCGCAGGCCGCGCCCGTCCCGGGCCGCGACCTGCTCGTCGTGCCCGAGGTCTACGGGCCGCGACTCGGGGAGATCGCCCCGGGCGTGCGCAAGGTGGTGTTCAACCAGAACGCCTACAACACGTTCCACGGCTACGACCACGTCACCGCCCCCGGGACCACCGCCTACGACCACCCGGAGGTCGCGGGCGCGGTCTGCGTCAGCGACGACAACGCCGCCTACCTGCGCTACGCGTTCCCGCACCTGGACGTGCGGCGGATCACCTACCAGCTCGACCCGGCCCTGTGGTTCGTGGAGGAGACGGGCGCGCCGCGGCCGCGGCGGCTCACGTACATGCCGCGCAAGCACGCCGACCAGGCCGGCCAGGTGCTGAACATCCTCAGCCAGCGCGGCGCGCTGCGCGACGTCGAGGTCGTGCCGCTGCACGGCATGAACGAGCGCGAGGTCGCCGCCGCCCAGCGCTCCTCGCTGGTCTTCCTCTCGTTCGGCTACCCGGAGGGCTGCCCGTTCCCGCCGAAGGAGGCGATGGCGGCCGGCTGCCTCGTCGTCGGCTACCACGGCATGGGCGGGCGCGACTACTTCACCCACGAGCACGGCTACCCGGTCCCGCAGGGCGACATCGTCGCGTTCGCGCGGCAGGTCGAGGAGGTGCTCGACGCGCACCGCGCCGACCCGGCCGGCCTGGAGGCGCGCGCCCGCACCGCGTCCGCCGCGATCCGCGCGCGCTACACGCCCGACGCGGAGCGCCGGTCGATCCTCGAGGCGTTCGGCCGGCACCTCCCGGGCGCCGCCGCACCGGGTGTGCCGCTCGTCACGGTGGCCTGAGGTGGGGTTGGAGACCCGCCGCGTGCCTGCTACCTTCCGCGCCTCAACGGCCCAGTTCCAAGCGTCGCAGGGCTGCGACGGGGCCGGTCAGCAACCACATACGGGGGAATTCCCATGGCAGAGAACGTGCAGATCGCCGGCAGCGGCGAGGACGGACGCGTGCGCAACCCGCTGGGTGTCATCGGCCTGACGCTGATCACGCTCGGCATCTACGGCATCGTCTGGTACTACAAGGTCAACAAGGAGCTCGCCGCGATCGGCCGGGCGAAGGGGACCGAGGAGGCCGGCACCAGCCCGGTGACCTCCGTGCTCGCCGTCACGCTCGGCGCGCTCGTGATCGTCCCGGCGGTCGTCTCGATGTTCCGCACCTGGAAGCGCCTGAACGTCGCCGAGGGCCTCGTCGGCCGCGAGCCGGACATGAGCGCGCCCGTCGGGTTCGTCCTGATGTTCCTGCTCGGGCCCGTCGGCACCTACTTCTTCCAGCGCAACCTGAACCGGGTGCTGCAGGCGCAGGCCGCCTGAGCCATCGGTCAGCGCACCATCACCCACCGAACGACCCACGGAGGTCCTCCCCCCATGACCACGCGATTCGCCGTCTCCCTGCTCGCCGTCGCCGCCCTCGGACTCGGCGGCTGCTCGGCGGAGGTCTCGACCGGCAAGACCGTCAACACCGACAAGGCCGAGGAGTCCATCGGCGCCAGCCTGAGCGAGCAGCTCGGCGGCACGGTCACCGTGACCTGCCCCGACGACGTCGAGGCCAAGAAGGGCGACACGTTCACCTGTGACGCCAAGGGCAGCGACGGCCGGACCGGCACGGTCAACGTCACGCAGAAGGACGACGACGGCAACATCAGCTGGAAGCTCGGATGAGCCTGCGGCTGCGCCTGGCGGCGGGTGCGTGCGCGCTCGCCGCCGGGCTGGCCGGCTGCGGCGGCGGGGACGACGACGCGCCGAAGGTCTCGGAGCGCGCCAAGGGCAAGACCCCGATCGCCGCGCTCGGCGACAAGGCGCCGCCCAAGGCGCTGCGCAGCCTCACCGCCGAGGAGGGCGACACCGCCTCCGCCGGCACCGACGAGAGCTACGAGCCGACCGGCGAGATCGTCGCCGACAGCGGCTTCCGTCCCGACGTGGACGGCTTCGGCTTCGAGAACTACGGCAACGACGTCGGCCCCGAGAACCTCACCCCGGCCGAGGTCGAGTCCTTCTTCGGCGAGCAGGTCTGCGTCCGCGGCAGCGGCACGGACTGCGTCCTGACCGCGCCCGCCAAGCGGTGGATGGAGAACGAGAACGAGCGCATGGCCGGCGGCCACTGCATGGGCTTCTCGGTCGCCGCGATCCGCATGTTCCAGCAGAACCTCAAGGCCGCCGAGTTCGGCGCCGAGCAGACCGCGGCGCTCGAGATCGTCGACAACCCCGCGCTGCAGACCTCCATCGCCGAGCACTGGGTCTACCAGGACCTGCCGCTCGTCCAGGAGGCGATCGTGCAGGGCACGCCGTCGAAGATCGTCGACATCCTCACCGACACGCTCGTGTCCGGCGAGGAGGACTACACGCTCGGGATCCTCATGGCCGACGGCACCGGCGGTCACGCCATCACGCCGTTCGCGATCGAGGACAAGGGCGACGGCGAGATGGCGATCCTCGTCTACGACAACAACTTCCCCGGGATCGTCCGGGCGGTCGAGGTGAACGTGCAGGAGGAGACGTGGCGCTACGTCGGCGGCACGAACCCGCAGAACCTCGGCGAGGTCTACGAGGGCGACGACGAGACGCAGTCGATGGTGCTGCTCCCGACCAGCCCCGGTGACCAGCAGCAGCCGTGCCCGTTCTGCGGCGGCAGCGAGGCCGACGGCGGCGAGGCGCTCGGCTCCGTGCTGCCGAAGGCCAAGCAGTACGCGGAGATCACGCTGCGCGGCAACCCCTCCGACCACCCGCACCTGATCTTCACCGACGACAAGGGCCGCACCACCGGCATCCTCGACGGGAAGCTCCTGCAGGAGATCCCCGGGATCGAGGTCGACCAGGGATTCAGCGTCCGCAACTGGGAGTCCTCCCCGGAGCCGCGCTACCGGGTGCCCGCCGGGCGCAACATCTCGTTCGCGATCGACGGGTCCAACCTCGAGCGGCCGCGCCGCGTCGACCTCGACCTCGTCGGCAACGGCCTCGTCGTCGCGATCGACTCGATCCGGATCGCCCCGGGCCAGACCGACACGGTGTTCGTCTCCGGTGGCGGTGAGGGGCTCTACTACGAGCTCGACGGCAAGAAGGAGGAGGCGCCCGAGTTCTACGCGGGCGTCGAGGACGAGGGCGCCTCGTACACGTTCGCGGCGACCGCGGTCGGCGTGAAGCGCGGCTCCACGATCGGCATGCTCGTCGACCGCGACTCCGGCACCGTGCTGCTCGACGCCGAGGGCGTCAAGGGCGGCATCGACGGCGAGGCCCTGTTCGGCCTGCTCCTCGGCAAGGAGTCCGAGAGCGGCAGCCGCCTGTGGGGCACCGACGCGCTGCGCCTCAGCGGCAAGCGCAAGGACGGCGTCTACTTCAACTACAAGGAGACGCCGAAGAAGGGCCGCCCGCTGACGCTCGAGGTCGGCCCCGAGGACGGGCCGTTCAAGACCGTCCGCGCCCCCTACCAGGACGAGTAGGTCCCGACCCGCGGCGGACGTCGCCCTTGTGGCGCGTCCGCCGTGGCGTCATCCTCGGGACCGGATGGTCCCTGGCCCGTCATCGCCGGAGCTCGCGGAGCTCGTCGACGCCGAGCGGGCCGAGCGGCGCCGCCTCGCGGACGCGCTGCACGACGGCCCGCTGCAGGCGCTGCTCGCCGCCCGCCAGGACGCCGAGGAGGCGCTCGCCGGGGACCAGGACCTGCTCGCGACGCTCCCGGGCCGACTCCAGGAGGTCGGGGACGCGCTGCGCTCGCTGCTGACCTCGATGCACGAGGACGGCCTGGACGCCGACCCGCTCGACGTGGCGATCGGCCGGATCGCCGACGAGGCCGCCCGCCGCGGCCGGTTCACGACCACCGTCGCGGTCGCCCCGGCCGCGCACGGGATCCACGACGCGCTCGTGCGCGAGGCCGCGCGCGAGCTGCTGGGCAACGTCGTGCGCCACGCGCGGGCGTCCGCCGTGGTCGTGGACGTCACGGTCGCCGCCGGGCGGCTCGACGTCCGCGTCGTCGACGACGGCCTCGGGGTCGACGACCGGCGGGTGCGCGGCGCGGGCGCCGCGGGTCACGTCGGGCTGGAGCGGCTGCGCCGCGGCGCCGACGCGCTCGGCGGCACCCTCACGGTGCAGCGCGGCGCGTCGACCGGGACGGTGGCGCGGGTCGGCTGGTCGGTCGAGGCGCTCGTCGCGCAGCGCCGGCTGGAGGAGCAGCTGCGCGAGGACCGCCGCTGGACCGCCGCGGTCGCCTCGACCGTGCAGGACGGCCTGCTCGTCCTGCGCGACGGGGCGGTCGTCCAGGTCAACGACGCGCTCGAGCAGCTCGTCGGCCACGACCGCGGCGCGCTGCTCGGTGCGCGCGCCCCGTGGCCGTTCTGGCCGCCGCAGGACGCCGCGGCGCTCGACGCGCTGCTCGAGCAGACCCGCCGCGAGGGCGGGGCCGGGGGTGCGCACGAGCTGCGCCACGAGGACGGGTCGGCGATCCCGGTGCTCGTCGCCGCGGCCCGCGTGCCGGACGGCGCGCAGGGGCGCGGCGGGGTGCTCGTCACGTTCAAGGACCTGCGCGAGCGCCGCCGCGAGGAGGAGCGCCTGCGCCTGGAGGCGGAGCTGCGCACGACGGTCGGCACCACGCGCCGGCTCACCGGGATCCTCGCCGCCGTGCCGCACGGGCCCGCGGCGGTCTACGCGGCGCTGCGCGAGACGCTCGGCCACCACCTCGGCTGGCAGGACCTCGTCGTCAACCGCCGGCGCGCCGACGGCCGCTGGGAGGTCGCCTGGACCTCCGGCCCGGAGCTCGACGTCGCGCTGCTGGGCGCCGTCTACGAGGACGCCGACTGGGCGCCGCTGCTGATGCCGCGGTTCGCGCGCGCCGGCACGTTCTTCGTCCCCGCGGAGGCGGAGGTGTCGATCGACGGTCCCGACCACGTGCCGGATCTCGGCGGACCGGTGGCCGCGGGAGCGGACGCCTGGCGCCCCCACGACCTGCTGCTGGTGCCGATGCGCGACGCGGACGGCCACCCGGCCGGGATCCTGTCGGTCGACCGGCCCGCCTCCGGCCTGCGCCCGACGGACACCGAGCTCGAGGTGCTCGCGGTCGTCGCCGCGCACGCGGCGCAGGCGCTCGCCCTGGCGGGCGCGGGCAGCGGCGCGGCCTGAGCTCAGGCGGTCGCCGGCACCGCGAGGGCGCCGGCGTGCAGCAGCGAGCCGGGGTCGGCGGTCGGCACGACGTCGAGGTCGACCTCCTCGCCCGCGGCGAGCGCCGCCTCCAGCGCCGGGAACGCCGTCTCCACGCGGTCGGGTGGGAGCGCGACGACCCCGCGCTGCGCGAGCCCGCCCCGCAGGATCGCGCGCAGCCGGTCGACCGCGGTCGCCTCCTCGCCCGGCCCGGGAGCGACGACCGCGTCGGTGAAGCAGCGGGCGAGCTCGAGGTGGGTGGTGGGACCGAGCAGGCCGGGGACGAAGCAGCGCTCCACCGCGGGGACGGCGGCGAGCGCGGCGGCCTGCGCGGCCCAGCGCGCCACGACCTCGGGGGCGTGGCAGTGCCCGGTCCCGACGTGCAGGTCGAGCAGCAGCCGGTCCTCGGGGGCGTCGGCGACCGGCGGGTCGGCGAGCTGCGCGGCCCGGACCGGGCCGGCCTCCCGGGCCGCGGTGACCGCGTCGGCCAGCGTCGCCCGCCAGCGGGCCGGGGCGTGGTGGGCGAGCACGGCGTCACGCGCCGGGGCGGGGGCGGCGAGCAGCCGGGCGAGCTCGGCGGCGGTGCGCGCGCTCGGCCACAGGCCCGCGGCGGCCCCGGCACTGCCGAGGAGCGCCGCCTGCGCGGCGTCGGGCGCCCAGGCCACCACGGGCAGCCCGGTCTGGGCGGCCTCGAGCGCGGCGGTGCCCGACGAGCACGGGTAGGACTCCACGTAGACGTCGGCGGCGGCGAGCAGGTCGGCCACGTCGGGGAGGACCCCGGTGGCCAGGACCCGCCCGGCGGTCTGCGCCGCGGCCGCGGCCCAGCGCCCCTCCGGCGCCGGGCCGACGGCGAGCAGCACCGCGGCGGGATCCGCCGCGAGGACCGGGAGCAGCACGTCGAGCAGGTGACCGCCCGCGGGCGCCTCGAACTTGTAGGCCGAGCCGACCGTGAGCAGCACCCGCGCCGCGGCCGGGATGCCCAGGCGCGCGCGGGCGGCGGTCCGGGCGTCCGGGTCGGTCGCCGGCACGTCGTCGAGCGGCAGCGGCAGCGTCGCGGTGCGCCCGGCGGGCACGCCGCGGCGGGTGCGCGCGAGCGTCGCGGCGACCTCGCGGTGGCCGACGACGACGTCGGCGACGTCGCGTCCGAGCCAGAAGCAGTGGTCGGCGTGGTTGCACAGCAGCACGGGCGCACGGTCCGTCACGGCGGCGAACGCCAGCGACGGCAGCGGGTCGTTGGGCTGGGCGTGCAGCACGACGAGGTCGAAGGACGCGGCGAGCTCGCGCAGCGCCGACGCGGTCGCCAGCAGCCCGGCCTGCGCGCCGGGCACGCGCCACTCCCGGCCGCCGCTGCGCGCGGCCGCCGCCGCGAGCGACGGGGGCGTCGGACCGGGCACCGGCCGGGTGACCACGAACGACTGCGGCCGGTCGCCGTCGAGCTCCATCCAGCGCCACGCCAGCCGCGTGTGGCCGCCGACCTCCAGCGCGTTGGAGAGCACGTGCAGCACGCCGCGCCCGCCGATCCACGGGACGTCCGGCAGCGACGCGGACGCGCGCGCGAGCACGTCGTCGAGGACCGGGTGCGCGAACCGTCCGGGGTGGCGCAGCGCGGCGATGCCCGCGGCGCTCTGCACGAGCGCCGACGCGGTCTCGAGGCGGCCCGCGTCGGCGCAGGCGCGCGCGGCGCGCGCGATCCCGTCGATCGTCGCGGCGTGCCCGGCGAGCGTTCCGGCGGCGGCCTCAGGCACCGAGGACCTCGGCGACGCGGTCGACCGCCCACGGCTCCAGGTGCGGGCCGATCGGCAGCGACAGCACCTCGTCGGCGAGCCGCTGCGCGACCGGGTACGGGCCGAGTCCCAGCGCCGCGTAGGCCCCGGAGGCGTGCGGCGGGACCGGGTAGTGGACCTGGGTCGCGATCCCGGCGTCGGCGAGGCGCTCCCGCAGGCGCTCGCGCTCCGGCGCCCCGCCGCGGACGCGCACGACGTAGAGGTGCCAGACGTGCGTGGCCGCGTCGGCCGGCAGCACCGGCAGCCGCAGCCCGGGCACGCGGTCGCGCAGCGCGGCGTCGTAACGCTCCGCCAGGGCGCGGCGGCGCGCGTTCCACGCGTGCACGTGCGGCAGCTTGACCGCGAGCATCGCGGCCTGCAGCGGGTCCAGCCGCGAGTTGATCCCCGCCTCGTCGTTGCGGTAGCGCTCGCGCGAGCCGTAGTTGCGCAGCATCCGCACGCGCTCCGCGAGCGCCGGGTCGTCGGTGGTGACCGCGCCCGCGTCGCCCTGCGCGCCGAGGTTCTTCGACGGGTAGAAGGAGAAGGCGGCGGCGTGCCCGATCGCGCCCGCACCGGCGGCGCCGTGCGCCTGGGCGGCGTCCTCGACCAGCGCGAGGCCGTGCCGGTCGCACAGCGCGCGCAGCGCCCGCGCGTCCGGGGCGACGCGGCCGTGCAGGTGCACGGTCAGGACCGCGGCGGTCCGCGGGCCGAGCGCGGCGGCGACCGCGTCCGGGGTCATCGCGTGCGTGTCGGGGTCCGGCTCGACCGGGACGACGGTCGCGCCCGCGGCGGTGACCGCCAGCCACGTCGCGATGTACGTGTTGGACGGCACCACGACCTCGTCACCCGGGCCGATCCCCAGCGCGCGCAGCGCGAGCGTCAGGGCGTCCAGGCCGCTGGCGCAGCCCGCCGCCTCGCGCACGCCGACCCAGTCGGCGAACGCGCGCTCGAACGCCTCGACCTCCGGGCCGAGCACGTACCAGCCGGAGTGCAGGACGCGCAGCGCGGCCGCGTCCAGCTCGTCGCGCAGCTCCGCGTACGCGGCGCCGAGGTCGAGGAACGGGACGGGGTCCGGCGCGCCGACCGGCCGGCCGGCCGCGCGTCGCTCCCGGGCGAGGGTGCTCACGCCGCGACCGGCAGCGGCTCGTCGCCGCGCAGCGCGGCCTCGAACCCCTCGTAGGTGCGGTAGTAGTCCTCCTCGGCGTAGCGGTGCGAGGCGAGCACCATGCAGACCGAGCCGGAGGAGAAGTTCTCCAGGTGCCGCCAGGTCATCGCCGGCACGTAGAGGCCGTAGTGGGAGCGGTTGAGGTGGAACTTCTGCTCGACCATCCCGTCGTTGAGCACCACGTCGAACGAGCCGCTCATCGCCACCAGCAGCTCCTGCGTCTGCTTGTGGGCGTGGCCGCCGCGCTCGGCGCCACCCGGCACGTCGTAGATGTAGTAGACGCGGCTGATGTCGAAGTCGAGGTGGTTCCCGCCCTCGATGAAGGTGAGGTTGCCGCGCGGGTCGTGGATCTTCGGGAAGCCGATGATGCGGCAGTCGGCGAGGGCCATCGGGTGCTCCTATCGGGGGCGCTCGGCGACGAGCCCGATGTTCGCCAGCTGGCGCGGCTCGAGCTCGTCGGAGATCTGGTTGAGGGCGATGAGCAGCTCGCGCGGCCAGTCGAGCATCATCGAGTTCGGGAGGGTCTTCAGGAACCAGCCGAGCTCCGACACGGGGGTCAGTCCGGCGGTGGTGACGTCCGCGGCGAGCCCGTCCAGCGTGTAGACGCGCTGGTGGCCGACGAGGTGGTCGCGGGGGGAGAGGGTGTCCAGCGCGGGCTGCAGGCCCATGCGGACGGCGAGACGGCGGTGCAGCGACTCGGCGTTCGGCACGACGACGACGAGCCGGCCCCCGGGCCGCAGCCACGTGGCGAGGTGCGCGAGCAGCGCGCGCGGGTCGTCGACGTGCTCGACGACGTGCAGGGCGAGGACCGCGTCGACGGGCTCGTCGGGCACGAACGACTCGAACAGGCCCTCGTGGACGACGAGTTCCGGGTGGGCCTCGCGGGCCGCGGCGGCGAGCAGCGGCGAGCCCTCGAGGACCTCGATCGGCACGCCGCGGTCGTGCAGCTCGCGGGTCATCAGCCCGACCCCGTAGCCGAGCTCGATCACGCGCCCGGCGCCCGCGACCGCGTCGGCGATCAGGCCGGCGGAGTGGACCTGCTGGAGGTCCTCGACGTGCAGGTCGGGCACGTCGTCCTGCACGAGGTAGTAGCGGCGCGCGTACGCGTCGAGCGCGTCGGCGTCCAGCGGGGCGTGCGTGGTCGGGGTCATCGGGTCAGGGCCTCCGCGGCCGCCAGCCCGGCGACGACCTGCTCGTTGAACGCGTCCGCCCCGGGGGCGGTGGCGGGCCCGACGAGGACCACGCCGGGATGGGCGGCCCGCACGCGCGCGAGCGCGGCGGCGTGCGCGTCGCGGGTCGCGGCGGTGGGGGCGTCGAAGGTCGGCTGCGCGCCGGTCATCACGGTCGGGGCGGTGGTGAGCGCGGCGGCCGGCAGGAGACCGGCGTCGCGCAGACCGCGTCGCGCGTCGGCGTCGATCCGCTCCTTCGGGGTGTCGTGGCGCAGCTCGGCGCACAGCACGCGGGTGCCGTCACGCCGCCCGGGGCCGCTGTCGCTCACGCGCGCGAGCGGGTTCTCCGGGTCGGCGACGTGGACGAGCGGCACCGGCCCGTCGTGGGGCACCTCCAGCCACGCGAGCACGCTGCGCGCGCGCTCGGGCGCGTACGCGGGGTCGAGGTCGCGCAGCCCGAGCCCGACGACGGTGCCCGGTCGCAGTGCGGCGGCGGCAAGGCCCTCCAGCGGCGCGATCCGCACGGCGTCCGCGGCCCGCAGGCGGGCCAGGAGCGCGGTGACGACCGCGCCGGGACCGCCGTCGGGACCCTCGGGCCCGGGCGTGTCGGCGACGGTCTCGAAGCGTCGCTGCGGCCGGAACGCGGGCCCGTCGGGCCTGCACGCCTCCAGCAGCGTCGCGGGCCAGAACAGCGGCATCCAGACCTTCCGTCGCCACGTCGCGAGCGTGCGCCGGGCGCCGTCGGCGAGGAACTTGTCGGCCAGCGGCGCGATCAGCGTCTCGTGGAACGTCGTGCCGTGGTTGGCCAGCGACGCGCTCGCGAGCGTCAGGTCCGGGTGGGCGTCGGGCATGATCCCGCGGGCCCCGTGCTGCGCGATCGCGGCGGCTGCGCCGCGGGCGACGCGCGCGGTGCGGCGCGGTCCGAGCAGCGCGGGCAGCCCGTGCAGGTCGACGGTGAAGTGCACGTCCGGGTGGCGGCGGCCGTCGAGCACGAGCTGCGGGGCGGGCAGCGGGACGAGCCGGTCGCCGACGAGCTCCTGGACCCAGCGGCGCACGAGCGGCGTGTACGCGCGGTGGCCGCCGAACCCGGGGTCGTACGCGGCGAGCGGCGGGGCCTCGGCGGGATCGTCCTCGTAGCCGAGCTCCAGCGCGCGGACGCCGAGCTCGAGCCGGCGGCCGTCGCGGCGCAGCGCGACGAAGCCGCCGCCGGCGCCGCGCGCGGGCAGGTGCAGCGCGACCGGACGGCCGGCGCGCGCCAGGGCGTCCGCGGTGACCAGGGCGGCGACGCTGCCGCCGAGCACGGTGACCGTGCCGGCCCGGGCGCGCCCGGCGCGCGGGGCGGGTCCGGGGACGGCCGGGACGGACGGCACGGGCTCACGCACGGCGCAGCCTCATCAGCGTCATCGCGCACAGGTCGGGGACGCGGTGGCTGACCGCGTCGAGCCCGTCGAGGACCGCGGCGGGCAGTTGCTCCATCAGCGCGTTGGGGAGCGGCTTGCAGAGGACCCCGGTGCGGTCCTCGACCGCGAGGCCCGCGTCGCGCGCGTGCGCGGCGAGCGTCTCGTGGTCGAGCATGCGCCGCGTGGACAGGCCCTCGGCGCGCGCGGACAGCTCGTGCAGGTCGGCGAGCAGGCCCATCTCCAGCGCGACGAGGCGGTGCAGCGATGTCGGGTTGGGCACCGACACGTGCACGCGTCCGCCGGGCCGCAGGACCGCGGCGGCGCGGCGCAGGAACGCGGCGGGGTCGTCGAGCTCGTGCAGGAGGTTCGTCGCGACGACGTGGTCGAACGGCCCGGCGGGCAGCGCGTCGGCGTCGAGGTCGCGGCAGGCGGTGACGACCCCGGGGAGCCCGCGCGCGTGGAGGCGCTCGAGGTACCCGACCGACCGGTCGATCGCGGTCACGCGCGCCCCGGCGGCGACGAGCTCGGCGGTCATCAGGCCGGTCGCCGCCCCGGCCTCGAGCACGTGCTCGCCCGCGCCGAGGTGCGGGACGATCCGCGCGGCGGTCGCCAGCGTGTAGCGGGCGTCGAAGTCGACGTCCGGGTCGTAGATCGCGGTGTAGTCGGCGCTGCTCACGGCGTCCGCCTCACGAGCACGGGCCGCAGCTCGGCGGTCGCGCCGACCGCGCGCTTGAACTGGACGAGCCCGTCGTTGGGGACGCGGTGCCCGGCGCCGTCGGACAGCGTCGAGGTGCCGAGGTCGAGCGCCGCGAGACCGTCGTCCAGGGCGCGCTCGACGAGCCGCAGCGCCAGCACGGGCATCGGGGAGGCGGGCAGGTCGTGGTCGGCGTCGCCCCACGCGACGACGAGCTCGGCGGGACCGCTGACGCGGTAGGTCAGGGCGGCGGCGACCGGCCCCTCGGTGTCGTGGCGCAGCACGGCGAGCCGCACGCGGTCGCCGAACGCGCCGCGGACCGCGAGCACCCGCTCGAGGTCGACCGACAGGGTCCGTCCGCGCTGCTCGCGGTTGGCGCGCAGCAGCGCGAACGCCGCGTCCCAGTCCTCGGCGTCGCGGAGCGTCAGCCGCTCGGGCTCGGCCTGGCGGACCGCGCGGCGCAGCTCGCGCTTGCGCGCGGCGAGCCACTGCTCCCCGTCGCGGATCCCGCGCAGGTCGAGCGTGAAGGACAGGTCGGCCTCGGCGACCGCGAAGCCCGCGTTCAGCAGCGCGAACCGCACCGCGTCCTCGGCGGCCGGCGCCCCGTGGCAGGCGGGCCGGCAGCGCACGACCGTCTCGCGCACGCCGAGCGCGTCGAGCTGGGCGACCGCGTCGTCGACGACCGCGCAGATCCGCGACGGGGTCTCGTCGGGGCGCTCGAGGTCGACGCCGCCGAACGGCGCCGAGTAGCCGGAGGTGAAGGTGGGACCGTCCAGGACCCCGGCGAGCGTCCCGACGACGCGGTCGTCGGTGCGGTGCGCGAGCACGACGCTGCGGGCGCCGTCCGGGGCGTGGACGGCGTGGTAGCGCGGGTCGTTGAACAGCAGTGCGGATGGGAGGGACATCCTGTCCCGGGTGGTCGGCCGCGACGGCCGTGCCTTGACCCGCGGGGCGAGCACGGCAGGCTCAGGCCGCGCGGCGGCCCGACCCGAGCCGCTCGCCGAGGTCGACGTGCCGCAGCACCTTCTCGGTCAGCTCGAGCGCGGGCAACGCGGCGGACAGCGGCACGGCCGGGACCGCGCGGGAGCCCACCGCCGACACGAACGAGCGGGCCTGCGCGACGAGCGCGTCCTCCTGCCCGGCCGGGTGGACGACGGACTCCCCGTCGTCGCCGCGGGGGTGGACGACGACCTCGCCGGTGTCGCCGCTCGCCTCGACGACGACGCGGTCGGTGACGACGCGCGCGAGCTTCGTCGGGCGGTCGCACAGGTGGCCGACGTGCAGCGTGGCGAGCACGCCGCTGTCGGTGGTCACCAGCGCGGTCACGTGCTCCAGGCCACCGCCGGACCGCCGCCGCCGTGCCGACGCGTGGATCTGCGCGGGCGCGCTGCGCGTGAGCGGGTGCAGGACGGTCAGCGCGTCGTGGAGGATCTCCACCACCGACGGCGCGCCCGGTACCCGGGGGGTCTCGAAGCGCAGCTCGACGGTCGCCGGCTGGTACGGGGCGAGGGCGCGGACGAGGACGCGCAGCAGCGGGTCGTGCAGGGCGGCGTGCCCGGCCTGCGCGACGATCCGCCGCGGGGCGCGCGCCACGTGGGCGTGGAGCCGCGCGAGGTCCTGCGCGCGCGGGACGACGGGCCGCTCGACGAGGACGTCGCAGCCCGCGGCGGCGGCGCGCAGCACGTGCGCGGCGTGGTCCTCGGTCGGGCTGCAGACGACGACGAGGTCGACGGCGGCGCACAGCTCGCCGAGGTCGCGGAACGGCTCCGCCCAGGTCGCCCCGGCCAGGGCGAGGGCGCGCTCGAGGTCGGCGTCGTGGACCCCGACGACCCGGACGAGGTCGGCAGGGAGGGCGTTCACGGCGTGCGCGTGGGCGTGGCCCGCGGCGCCCGCCCCGATGATCCCGGCGCGCAGCACCACCCGGTGATCGGACGGTGCGCCGGGAACTTGCGCGACGGCGTCCGCAGGCGCCAGATCGCCGGCGACCGCCAGAAACCGCGCCGCGGGTCGTTGCAGCATCCGATGACCGCTTCGCTCTCCCGTCGCCTCCGGACCGCCGCCGTCGGCGCGCTCGCCGCCGGCGCGGCGCTCGTCCCGGCCGCCCAGGCCGCCGATCTGACCGCTCCCGCCACCGTGCTGCGCTCCACGCTCACCGTCGAGCAGCCCGTCGCGCGCTCGTGCGTGGCCGCGCCCCTGGACCAGCGGGTCGGGGTGGTGCGCCGCGAGGTCACGATGCCCGTCAGCGGCGTCCTTGGCGTCACGCTGAAGGCCGCCTCCGGGGACTGGGACGTCGCCGCGTTCGACCAGGCCACCGGCCGTCTGATCACCGGTGGCGCGGGCTTCGGCGCCAGCGAGGTCGGGGCCGGCTTCGTCGGGCAGGGCCGCACGGTCGTCGTGCAGGGCTGCCGCCGCCGCGGCACCGCCCGCCAGGCCGAGCTGACCGTCAGCGCTCTGGGCATCCCGACCGGGACCGCCGCGTCGCGCCCGAGCCTCGTGGAGATCCCGATCACGGGCCGCGAGCAGATCTCCCAGCTCGCCGCGCTCGGCTTCGACCTCACCGAGCACGCGACCGCCGACCACGTGCAGGCGGTCCTCTACGGCGACGCGGACCTCGAGCGCCTGCGCCGCGCCGGCTTCCGCGCCGAGGTCGTCGTGCAGGACCTCGTCCGCCAGCTCGCCGCGACCCGCACGCAGGACCGCCGCGCGACCGCCCGGCTGCGCGGCCGGACCGCGCGCACCGGCGGCGCCACGCTGCGCCAGGCCCCGGCGGAGTCGCTGCCCTCCGGCCGGACCGAGTACCGCCGCCTCGTCGACTACGACGCCGAGCTCAAGCAGCTCGTCGAGCGCCACCCGGGCCTCGTGCGCCCGATCACGCTGCCGTTCAGGACCGTCGAGGGCCGCGAGGTCCACGGCGTCGAGATCGCCAAGAACGTCGGCGCCTCCGACGGCCGCCCGACGTTCATGCAGATGGGCGTCCACCACGCGCGCGAGTGGCCGTCCGGCGAGCGCGCGATGGAGTGGGCGTACGAGCTCGTCACGAAGGCCGGCAAGGACGCGAAGGTCGACGACCTCCTCGCCCGCGTGCGCACCGTCGTCATCCCCGTCGTGAACGTCGACGGTTTCAACGTCTCCCGCGAGGCGCCGACCGACCTGCAGAACGACCCCCAGTACGCGCAGGTCCCGGACACCGGGCTCAACCAGACCGCGGTGTACCTCGTCGACCCGGCGCTGAACTACAAGCGCCGCAACTGCCGGCTGACCGAGGGCACCACGTCGCTGCCCCAGGGCGTCTGCGCGCTGCCGGTCAACCGCACGCTCGGCGTCGACCCGAACCGCAACTACGGCGTCCTGTGGGGCGGCGGCGGCGCCAGCGCCCTGCCGGTCTACGACACGTTCCGCGGCTACGGGCCGTTCTCGGAGAACGAGACGCAGAACATCCGCGCGTTCATCTCCCAGCGGCAGGTCACGACGCTGATCACCAACCACACGTTCTCGAACCTCGTGCTGCGCCCGCCGGGCGTCCGCTCGCAGGGCAACCCGGTCGACGAGCCCGCGATGAAGAAGCTCGGCGACCGGATGGCGTCGCGCAACGGCTACAGCTCCGGCCCCTCCTACGGCCTGTACGACACGACCGGCAGCACCGAGGACTGGTCGTACTCCACCACCGGCGGCTACGGCTACACGTTCGAGATCGGCGAGGACGCCGGCGAGAAGGAGGGCGGCGGCTTCCATCCCGCGTTCGCGAACGTCATCCGGCACTGGAACAGCGGCTCGAAGGTCACCACCGGGCACTCCGGTGGCAACCGGCTCGCGTACTACGACGCGGCGACCACCGCGGCCGACCGGGCCGAGCACTCGCTGCTGACCGGGCGCGCCCCGGCCGGCGTGACGCTGCGGCTGCGCAAGGAGGTCGTGTCGGAGACCTCGCCGGTGCGTCCGGCCGAGCTGGACCTCGTCGACACGCCGCTGGGCATGGTCGAGGGTCCCGTCCAGACGTTCCCGGACGTCCTGGAGTCGAAGATCGAGGTCGCGAAGAGCGGCACGTTCTCCTGGGACGTGAACCCCTCCACGCGCCCGTTCGTCGACCAGCGCGTGTTCCCCGGCGTCGCCGATCAGGCCGCTCGCAGCGAGGCGATCGCCGAGAAGGGCTCCACGCAGCCCAACCAGGTCGCGGGCGCCGGCGCCGACGGCACGTTCGAGGACGTCCCGTTCGACGTCACCGACGCCGACGCCGCGGCGCTCCTGCGGATCACCGTCGACGGCGCCCTGCCGGTCGACGACTACGACCTGACCCTGTTCCGCAAGGTCGGCGGCGAGCTCAAGGAGGTCGGCTCCTCCGGCGGTGCTCCGGGCGCGACCGAGGAGATCCTTCTCGCGACCCCGCCCGTCGGCGACTACGTCCTGCGCGTCACGAACTACCTCGGCTTCGGCGGCTGGAGCGGCCGGATCGAGCGCTTCCGCCAGGGCCAGGACACGATCCGGCCCCGCAGGGCGACCGAGGCGTACACGATCGACTGCCTCAAGGGCGACCAGGTCCTCGCCACCCGCAAGGTCGAGGTCGAGCGCGGCAGGACCGCGGCGCTCGGCGCGGTGTGCGGCGCGAACGCCGACGAGATCGTCGGCGGCGGCTCGGGCTCCGGGTCGGGCTCGGGCTCCGGCTCCGGCTCCTGCGCGGCGACCTCCGGCTTCCGCTCGGTCGCCGTCGCCCCGGCCTCGCGCACCCGGATCGGCCTGCGGTTCGCGCGGCGGGTCGCCGCTCCGGTGCGGATCGACGTCTTCCGGGTCAGCGCGGGCCGCCGCGTCGTGGGCAACCGCCGCGTCGCCTCGTTCTCCGGGATCTCCCGCTCGGTCACCTGGAACGGCCGCGCGAACGCGCGCGGGCGTGCCGTCGCCGACGGCGTCTACTACGTGCGCTTCACGATCCGCTCCCGCGGACGCACCGACGTGCGCCGCGTGACGCTCGTGCGCGCCGGCGGCCGCTTCGCGGTCCGCCCGGCGTTCCACCGGCCCGACTCGTGCGGGCTGCTGACCACCGCGAAGCTCGAGCTGCCCGCGTTCGGCGGCACCGGCAACCGCCGGCTGGGGATCGCCTACCGCGTGGCGCGCCGCTCGACCGTCACCGTGACGGTCACCCGCGCCGGCCGCCGCGTCGCGACGAAGGTCCTGAAGGGCCGGGCCGCGCGCCGCACCTACCGGGTGACGCTCGCCGCCCGCGGCCTGCCGCGGGGCCGCTACACGGTCCGGATCACCGCGGCGGCGGGCGCCCGCCGCGCGACCGCGACGCTGCAGGCGCAGCGGCTCTAGGGCTCGATCGCCGGGCCGGGCCTCCCCGTGAGGTCCGGCCCGTGCGACAATCCCGCGATGCGTCGTCCCTCGAAGACGACGGCCTTCCCGTTCCACCGGCACGCGGTCCCGCAGGCGCTGCTGGACGGGGGACTGGTCGCGCTCGCGTACTTCCTGGCCTACCGCCTGCGGTTCGACCAGGGCCTGCCCGAGATCTACGACGCGCTGTTCGAGCGCACGTGGTGGTGGGCGGTCCTGATCAGCGTCGTGGTGTTCGGCGCCTTCCGCATGTACCAGCGCTGGTGGCGCTACACGGGCCAGCGGGACTTCCTCGGGATCGTCCAGGGCGTCGTGGTCGCGACGCTCGCGCTCGCGGTGCTCGTGACGATCGTCGACCCCGTCACGCGGATCTCGCGCGACGCGGGCGTCGTCGGCGTGTCGATCCCCAACGGCGTCCTCGCACTGCACCTGCTGCTGACGCTCCTGTTCGTCGGCGGCGCCCGGTTCGTGGCGCGCACCGTGCACGAGCGGCCGCTCACCGGCTTCCGCGCGCGCAAGGACGCCCGGCGCATCCTCATCGTCGGCGCGGGGGACGGCGGCCGCCTCGTGCTGCGCGAGATCGTCCGCAACGCGGAGCTCGGGCTGAACCCGGTCGGCTTCGTCGACGACGACAAGCGGCTGATCGGCACCCGCGTGGACGGCGTCCGCGTGCTCGGGGACACGGAGAAGGACCTGCCGCGGATCCTCGACGAGGTCGAGCCCGACGAGGTCACGATCGCGATCCCGTCCGCGCCCGGCACGATGCGCGCCCGGATCGTGCGGCAGTGCCGCGAGCGCGGCATCCCGGTCCGCACCCTCCCGACCGTGTTCGAGCTCCTGCAGACCGGCGGCAACGTCGTGCGGCAGGTCCGCGAGATCCAGGTCGAGGACGTCCTCGGCCGCGAGCCGGTCGTCATGGACATCGACCGCGTCGGCGGCTACCTCCAGGGCGAGGTCGTCATGGTCACCGGGGCGGGCGGCTCGATCGGGTCGGAGCTGTGCCGGCAGATCGCGCGCGTCGCGCCGCGGCGGCTGATCCTGCTCGACCACGCCGAGGACAACCTCTTCCGCATCCAGCGCGAGCTCGAGGACGACCGTCACGTGCAGCCGTCGGTGCTCGCCGCGGTCCTCGCGGACTGCAAGGAGGGCGAGCGGATGCGCGAGGTGTTCGCGCACCACCGGCCCACGGTCGTCTTCCACGCCGCCGCGTACAAGCACGTCGGCCTGATGGAGCTCAACCCGGTCGAGGCGGTCCGCAACAACGCGATCGCCACCCGGCTGATGGCGCGGATCGCGGGCGAGAGCGGCGTCAAGCGGTTCGTGCTCGTCTCGACCGACAAGGCGGTCTCGCCCGCCACGGTCATGGGCGCCTCCAAGGCGCTGGCCGAGTTCGCGGTCGAGGCGGCGGGGCGCCGCTGGCCCGGCACCCGCTACGCGAGCGTGCGCTTCGGCAACGTGCTCGGCTCCTCCGGGTCGGTCGTCCCGATCTTCCGCCGGCAGATCGCGCTCGGCGGCCCGGTCACGGTCACCGACGAGCGGATGACCCGCTACTTCATGACGATCCCCGAGGCGGTCCAGCTGATCATCCGCTCCGGCTCGATGGGGACCGGCGGCGAGATCTTCGTGCTCGAGATGGGCGAGCCGGTGTCGATCCTGCAGCTCGCCAAGGACATGATCGAGCTCAGCGGCCTGACCCCGGGGCGCGACATCGCGATCGAGGTCGTCGGCCGCCGCCCGGGCGAGAAGCTCGACGAGGACCTCTTCAACGACTTCGAGCGGATCGTCCCCACCGACGAGGACAAGATCCGCCGGGCCGAGCGGGAGACGCTGGAGCCCGAGACGGTCGAGGCGATGTTCGACCAGATCCAGCTGCTCGTGCTCGAGGGGGACGCCGCGGCGCTCGCGGCGAAGGTGTCCGAGCTGTCGGCCATCCACGTCCCCGGGGCCGTCCAGCCGTCCGAGGCGCGCGCCCCGAGCGTGGCGCGGCGTCCTGACGGCGGCTCGGTCTAGACTGCCCGATTCATGCCGCTGGCTCCCGCAGCCCTCGAGCTCTCCGACAAGGTCCAGTCGCTCGGCGCGTACGCCGGGTTCGCTGCCATCGTCGGACTCGCCGTGATGTCGCTCCTGTACTTCGGGCAGGCGCGCGAGCTGCGGCGCCTGCGCGAGTGGGCCGGCCGGGCGCCGGAGCGTGCCGCCGAGCTGCAGGAGCGCGTCGAGTCCGAGGCCGCGGCCGCCGCCGCGAGCCGCCGCGTCGTCGCGCAGCCCGCGCGTGCCGCGGCCAACCCGGTCGCGCCGCCCGCGACCGCCGCCGGCCAGGCCGCCGCCCAGCCCGCGCCGGGCCAGCCGGCCGTGCCCGGCGCGCCCGCGGTCCCGGGCACCCCGGCGGCGACCCCCGGGGCCCCACCACCCCCCGTGCCCGCCGTCCCGGCCGCGAACCCCGGCGCCCCGGGCGCCCTGACCGTCCCGGCCGCCGCGACCGCCGCCGGCGCCGCGAAGGCGCCCGCCGCCCCGGGCACCGACCAGCCGACCGTCGTGACCCCCGGCGGGGCCGTGCCGCCCGCCGTGCCGCCGAGCAGCCCGCCGCCCACCGGCGGGGGCACCGGTGAGCTGACGCTCCCGCCGACCCGCCCGGCCACCCAGGACTCCGGCGAGACCGCGGTGCCGCTGCGGCGCGTGTCGGCCGCCTCCGCCACCCCGGGCGGCGTGCGCGCCAGCGCCGCCACGCCGGCGGGCGGCTCCCCGGGCGGGGGCCGCGAGAAGGGCGATCCCGCCGCCCGCGGTGGGATCGTCGCGATCGCCGCCGGCGTGCTCGCCGTCGTCCTCGTCGGCCTGCTCGTGGCGACCCAGATCGGTGGCGGCGACGAGAGCCCGCCGCCCGGCAACGTCATCACCACCGCGCCCGCCAACGACGTCGCCAACGACGACGGCGAGGACCGTCCGACCACCCGGTCGACGTCCACGACCCCGGAGATCGTCCGCTCCAGCGTGACCGTCGCGGTCCTCAACGGCACGACGACGACGGGCCTCGCGAAGGGCGCGGCCGAGAAGGTCGCCGCCGCGGGCTACAAGACCGGCACGATCGGCAACGCCAACGACCAGTCGCGGACCACCACGACGGTGCAGTTCGCGGAGGGCAACCGGCGCGCCGCCGAGGACGTCGCCCGGCGCATCGGGGCACCTGCCAGCGCCGTCTCCGCCCTCGACGACGGCACGCGCCTCATCGCGGGCGACGACGCGGCCGTCGTCGTCACCGTCGGGGCCGACCAGGGCCAGTAGCCCCCGGACGCCCCGGTTGTCCGGCTTCCTGGATCTCCCGGCGCGCAGCGCCAAGCCCCGTGACGCCGGGGTGACCTCGGTCCTGGACCGCGGGCTCAGCGTCGCCGAGGTCGACGCGCTCATGGAGGTCGCCGGCGCGAGCGTCGACCTCGTGAAGCTCGGCTGGGGCACCGCGCTCGTGACCGGCAACCTCGACGCGAAGCTCGCCCGCTACCGCGAGCACGGCGTCGACGTCACGTTCGGCGGCACGCTCACCGAGCTCGCGATCCGCGACGACCGCGTCCCCGCCTACGTCGACTGGCTGCGCGGCCTCGGGATCCGCCACGTCGAGGTCAGCGACGGCACGATCGAGCTCGACCCGGACCGCAAGCGCGAGCTGATCGCCCACTTCGTCGCCGAGGGGTTCCGCGTCCTCTCCGAGGTCGGATCCAAGGACGACACGCGGATCATGGCCCCCTACCGCTGGGTCGAGCTGATCCAGGGCGAGCTCGACGCGGGCGCCTGGAAGGTCATCGCCGAGGCCCGCGAGTCCGGCACCGCCGGCATCTACCGGGCCGACGGGGAGGTCCGCATGGGCCTCATCGACGAGCTCGCGCACGGCCTGCCGGTGCAGCGGCTGCTGTTCGAGGCCCCGCGCAAGGACCAGCAGGTCTGGTTCCTGCAGCGCTTCGGCCACGAGGTCAACCTCGGCAACATCGCCCCGACCGACGTGCTCTCGCTGGAGACGCTGCGGCTCGGGCTGCGCTCCGACACGATGGCCCCGGAGCGCCACGACCCGGAGGACCGCGCGTGATCATCGCGCTCGCCCGCCACGGGGAGACCGACTACAACGTCGCCCACCGCTTCCAGGGCCAGACCGCCGTGCCGCTGAACGCGCGCGGGATCGAGCAGGCGCACGAGCTCGCGGCGGAGGCCGCCCGCCACGAGTGGGCGGCGCTCTACTGCTCCCCCGTGCTGCGCGCCCGGCAGACCGCGGAGATCGTCGCCGCGCGCATCGGCCTGTCCCCGGTGGAGGACCCGCGGTTCATGGAGACCGACACCGGCGACTGGACCGACCTCACGCACGACGAGGTCCGCGCCCGCGACCCCGAGGGCTTCGAGCACTACCTGCACGCCGACGAGGACTTCGGCTTCCCGGGCGGCGAGACGCTCCGCCAGCAGCTCGACCGCGTCGTCGCCGGGCTCGTCGACGTCACGCAGGCCGGGGCGCTGCCGGCGCTCGTCGTCTGCCACCGCGGCGTCATGCGCGTCGCGATCTGCCACACGCACTCCCGGGGCCTGGACGCCTTCATGGAGATCGAGGTCCCGAACGGCTCGCTGGTGGCGCTGTGAGCGCACCGCCGACGCGGCGGGCCGCGGTCGTCGTCTTCGCCGCCCTGGTGGTCGCGACCTTCGGCGCGTTCTTCGTCGCGCAGAACCTGAAGAACCAGCCGTCGATCCTGCAGCAGGTCACGGTCGACCCGTTCTTCTCCCCGAACTCCGACGGGCGCTTCGACGGCGCGCGGATCCGCTTCAAGCTCCGCGACGCCGACCGCGTGAAGCTCGAGGTCGTCGACGCGGACGGCGACCCGGTCCGCACGCTCATCGACGGCGCGGTCGAGCGCTACACGCCCACGCGCGTGCTCTGGAAGGGCGAGACCGACGGTGGCGGCCGCGCCCCGGACGGCGTCTACCGCTACCGCTTCACGCTGCGCGAGCAGGGCCGCTCGATCGTCTTCCAGCGCTCGGTGCGGCTCGACACCACGCCGCCCGTCGTCCGCGTGACGTCGATCGGGCCGGTCTCCGACACGGACCGGCCGCGGCCGGAGCTGCTCCCCAACCCCGAGGGCGAGCCCGCGACCGTGCGCTTCGCCGCCCCGGCCGGGAAGGACCCGCGCAAGAAGGTCACGATCTTCAAGACCGGGCCGGGCGCCACCCGCCGCGTCTACGGTCCCGCCGACCTGCCCGCGGACGCCACCACGTTCCCGTGGGACGGCCGGCTCTCCGACGGCCGCAACGCCTCGCCGGGCACGTACGTCGTCGTCGTCGAGGCCCGCGACCAGGCCGGCAACATCGGCACGAGCGTCCCGCTGGACCGGCGCGGCCTGCCGACCACCACCTACGGGGAGCCGTTCCCCGGCCGGGGCGGCATCACCGTCCGGTACCTCGGCGTGCAGCCGCCGCTGGAGCCGACCCGCGCCGGCGAGCGCGGCGTCTTCGGCGTCGACGCCCGGCAGGAGCGCTACACCTGGTCGCTCAGCCGGCTCGGCGAGCCGGGCCGTGTCCTGGCCCGCAGCGGCCGGCCGAACACCCGCGCGGTGCTGTCGATCACCGCGCCGGCCTCGGACACGCGCGGCGGCGTCTACCTGCTGACCGTCCGCACGCGGACGCGACGGGTCCGCGTGCCCTGGGTCGTGCGCCCGTCGACGCCGACGATCGGCACGCGCGCCGAGCCCCGCGGCGTGCTCGTCGTCCTGCCGGCGACGACCTGGCAGGGCCGCAACCCCGTCGACGACGACGGCGACGGCCTGCCCGACGTCCTGGACCGCGGGCTGCCCGTGCGCCTGCAGCGCATCCTCGTCGGTGCGGGCGACGGCCTGCCCGTCGGCTTCGCGCAGGGGGAGGCGCCGCTGCTGGCGCACCTCGACCGCACGCGCCGCCGCTACGACGTCACCACCGACGTGGCGCTCGCCGCCGGTCGCGGCCCGCAGCTGGCCGACGGCTACCAGGGCGTGATCCTGCCCGGGGACGTGCGCTGGCTCGACCCGCGGGCGGGCCGGGCGCTGCGCGCGTTCGCGCGCGCCGGTGGCACCGTGACGCTGTTCGGCACCCGCTCGCTGCAGCGCGAGGTCCGCCAGACCCCGCGGCTGCGGCTGACCGACCCGACGGCCCCGCTGGCCACCGACCTGTTCGGCGCGCGGCTCGGCGCGCTCGTCCGCGCGCCGGTCACGCTCACCGACTTCCAGGACGAGATCGACCTGTTCGCCGGGACCGAGGGCGAGTTCCGCGGCCTGCGGGTCATCGAGCCCGTGCAGGCGCTCGGCGACGGCGCCGAGCGCGTCGCCGCCGCGGTGACCCCGAACTCGCGGCCCGTGATCGTCGCCGCCCGCTTCGGTCGCGGCCTCGTGATCCGCACCGGCCTGCCGGAGCTGCCCGCGGCGCTGTCGTCCTCGCCGGAGCTCGCCGCGCTCGTGCGCAACGTCTGGACCCTGTCGAGGGCGCGGTAGATGGACGTCGCCGCGCTCATCGTCTGCTCGCTGCTGGCGGCCGCCGCGCTCGTCGCGCCGAGCCCGCGCGGTCGCGCGGCCGCGCTGCTCGGGGCGCTCGCGCTCGCGCCGGTCATCCTCGTCGCGCACATCTGGGACAGCTCCCAGCTCGAGACGCTGCGCGACCGGCCCGCGTTCGCGGCGGTCGGCGTGCTCGCGGGGCTCGCGGTGCTCGCCGTCGGGGCGCGCGTCGTCGACCGCCGCCCGCAGCTGTTCCCGCTCGCCGCCGTCGCTGCGATCCCGTTCCGCGTGCCGATCAGCGCCGGCGGGTCGACGTCGAACCTGCTGCTGCCGCTGTACCTCGTCGTCGCCGCCGGCGCGCTCGCGTACGCGCTGCCGCGGCTGCGCGCGGCCGGTCCCGGCCCGGGCGCCGAGTCCGAGCCGCGCCCCGGCGCCCTGGAGTGGCTGCTCGGCGCGACGCTCGTGCTCTACGCGGCGCAGACCGCGTACTCCTCCGACGTCGACCACGCGCTCGAGCAGCTCGTGTTCTTCTACGTGCCGTTCGCGGCGCTGTTCCTGCTGCTCGGTCGTGTGGCGTGGACGACCGAGCTGCTGCGCCGCTGCCTGCTCGTGCTCGTCGGGCTCGCCGCGGCGCTCGTGCTGATCGGCTTCTACGAGTACGGCACCAAGCAGCTGCTGCTGAACCCGAAGGTGCTCGCGAGCAACCAGCTCGAGGACTACTTCCGCGTCAACTCGCTGTTCTTCGACCCGAACATCTACGGGCGCTTCCTGGCGATCGTGATGCTCGGCCTGGCAGGCGTGCTGCTGTGGGCGCGCGACCGCACCGACGTCGTCCGCACCGCCGCCGCGCTCGCGCTGCTGTGGGCGGGCCTCGTGCTGACGCTCTCGCAGTCCTCGTTCGCGGCGCTGCTGCTCGGCCTGGCGGTGCTCGGCGGCCTGCGCTGGAACCCGCGGCGCGCCGCGATCGGGGCCGGCGGCCTGCTCGTCGCCGGGCTGCTGCTCGTCCTGCTCGCCCCGGGCCTCATCAACCTCGACCTCGGCGACGCCGAGAGCGCCGACAACGCGACGAGCGGTCGCTACGACCTGATCGAGGGCGGCGTCGGCCTGGTCGGGGACGCGCCGGTGCTCGGGCAGGGCTCGGGCTCGTTCGCCCGCGAGTACCGGCGCCGCGAGGGCGCCTCCGCGGCGCGCGCCGCGAGCGCCTCGCACACGATCCCGATCACGGTCGCCGCCGAGCAGGGCGTCGTCGGCCTGGCCGTGTACCTCGCGCTGCTGGCGGCGGCGCTGTCGCGGCTGCTGCGCGGCGCGTCGCGGTCGCTGCCGCGCGCCGTGGTCGGCGCGGCGTTCTGCGCGCTGCTGCTGCACACGATGGTCTACGCCGCGTTCCTGGAGGACCCGCTGGCCTGGGCGCTGCTGGCGGTCGGCACCGCCCTGTGGCGCGCGGCGCCGCCCGCCCGTCGCCCCCGTGCGGCCGACGTCGACGCCGATGCCGTCCCGGCCTGACGCGCGGACCGAGCGGCTCGTCTTCGGGGCGCTCGCGGTCGCGGCGCTCGTCGCGGCGCTGCTCGTCCCGACCTACCCGAACTACGACAGCTACTACGCCCTGGTCTGGGGGCGCGAGCTCGCCGACGGGGTGCTGCCGAGCTTCGAGGCGTACGCCGCCCCGACCCAGCATCCGCTGTGGAACCTCGTCGGGCTCGTGCTCGGCGTCCTCTTCGGCGACGACGCGGACCGCGCGGTCGTCGTGCTCGCCGCGGTCAGCCACGTGCTGCTGTGCTGGGCGGTCTACCGGCTCGGGACCGCGGTCGCCAACCGGCCGGTCGGGGCGGTCGCCGCGGCGCTCGTGGGCTCCTCGTTCGCGTTCCTGCTGTTCGCCGCCCGCGGCTACGTCGACGTCCCGTTCCTGGCCCTCGTCCTGTGGGCGGCCGCCCTGGAGGCCCGGCGCCCCCGGGCGACTCCCCGGCCACCCGGCGGTGAACGGACATTCACCGCCCCTCCGGGGGCGGGAGATGGACAGCCCGGGGCGGGTCTTCCGATGCTGTTGCTGGTCCTCGCCGGCCTGCTGCGCCCCGAGGCGTGGGTGCTCGCCGGGCTGCTGTGGCTGTGGCACGGACCGGCGGCGCGCGTGCGGGCCGCGCTCGCCGCGGGCACGCCGTGGCGCGCCGCGGTCGGGCCGCGCGATGCCCTCGCCCGGCCGGGCCTGCTCGCCGGCGTCCTCGTCGCGCCCGTCCTGTGGGCGCTGAGCGACCTCGCGGTCACCGGCGACCCGCTGTTCTCGCTCAACTCCACCAGCGCGCTCGCCGAGGCGCTGGGCCGCGACCGCGGCATCGCGGCCGTGCCGCGCGCCTTCGTCTCGTTCCTGTCGGACACCGCCCGCCCGCCCGTCGCGGCGGCGGCGCTCGGCGGGATCGCGCTGTGCCTGCTCGCCGCGCGCCCGCTGGGGCTGCGCGCCCTGCACGTCCTCGCCGCCCTGTTCGGGGCCGGGGCGATCACGTTCGTCGGCGTCGGCGTGGCCGGCCTGTCGATCCTGCCGCGCTACCTCACGGTCCCGGTCGTCGCGCTGTGCCTGTTCGCCGCGATCGCGCTCGCGGGGTGGACCCTCCTGGACGCCGGGCACGCCCGCCGCGCGCTCTGGCGGGGCGGCGCGATCGCCGGCGCGGTCCTCGGCGTCCTCGCGGTCGCGGTCGTGAAGGCCGACGCCCCCGGCCGGTTCGCGACCGAGCTGCGCTACCTGCGGGCGGTGCACGACGACCTCGAGGCGGTCCTCGCGGTGCCCGCGGTGCAGGACGGACTGCGCTGCGGCCCGGTGACGCTGCCGAACTACCGGCTCGTGCCGGACACGCGCTGGGTGCTCGACGTCGGTGAGGCCGACGTCATCGCCCGCTCCGACGACCGCCGCCGCGCCGCGGGCCTGCTGCCGAGCACCGGCGTGGCGCTGGTCGCGGTGGGGGAGAAGAACGTGCGGCGCATCGGCCGGGCGGACGGCACCCCGCGCACGACCAACCGGCTCCCCGACGGGTTCCGCGAGGTCGCACGCAACCGGACGTTCGTGGCCGGCGTCAGCTGCTGAGCGCCGGCGCCGCGGCGGGCGCCACGGTGCGGGCGTCCTTGCGCCGGCCGCTGCGGCGCAGCTCGGCGACGCGCTGCGCGGTCTCGTGCGCGCAGAGCCAGCGGTGCAGCGACTCGCGGCCCCCGACGTCCTGCAGCGCGAAGCCCTCCTGCAGGTCGAGCACGAGCGGCTTGGGGTAGGTGGCGTGCGCGACCGCGTAGCGCCCGTGGGGACCGGCGAGCAGGCCGAGCGCGACGCCGCCACGGCGCGCGGCGGTGACGGCGATCGCGCCGAGCACGAGCGGGGCGCCGGCACCGCGGGCGAGGACCCGGTCGGGGGCGAGCGTGGCGGGCGTGCCGCCGAGGTCGACCGTGAACCGCTCGGCCAGCACGGCGGCGCAGGCGCGCAGCTCGCGCGCGGCGGAGCCCGAGCGGCAGGCGCGCAGCGCGGCCGCCAGGTCGTCGAGGGCGGCGTCGGCGGCCGCCGCGGAGCGCGCGGCGGCGGTGCCGCGGTCCCCGGCGAGGAGCAGCGCGACGTGCCGGGTGCAGTCGGCGGCGGTGGCGCAGCGGTCGGTGGTGCAGGTCATGGCGGTGTTCCCGGGTGGCGGACGGTCGGCGGAGCTTAGGCCACCCTAATACAAACCGCAACGATCGGGATTGCCGGACCGGGCGCCTCGACCCGCCCGGTCGCGACGTAGGATGGGCCGGTGAGCGCGCCACGCGGCAACTCCCGGGCCGTCGACTACGTCGAGGTCCTCTACGGCCTCCTGTTCCCGGTCGGCGTCTACCGGCCCTCCGAGGCGGCCACGCCGATCGCCGCGCGCGTCGCCGAGCGCCTCGGGGTCTCGCGCGCCTCGGCCGGCGAGATGCTCCGCCGCCTCGACGAGCAGGGCCTCGTCGAGCGCGGGCCCGGCCGTGCCCTGGCCCTCACCCCGGAGGGCATCGCGCTGGCGGAGAGCGGCGTCCGCGCCACCCGCGTGATCGAGACGTTCCTCGTCGACATGCTCGGCTACGACCCGGCCGAGGTGCACCCGATGGCCGTCGAGATGCGCGACGCGTTCACCCCCGAGCTCGTCGACCGCCTGCACGAGCGGCTCGGCTCCCCGGGCCGCTGCCCGCACGGCTGGCCGGTCGGCGCCGCCGACGAGCGCGCCGAGGCGGGCGCGCTGCGCCGGCTCGTCGAGCTCGAGGCCGGGACGCGCTGCGCGGTCGTCGGCGTCGTCGAGAGCGACCCGGAGCTCGTGCGCTGGCTGTTCGGCGCGGGCCTCGTGCCGGGCGCCGACCTCGCCGTGCGCGACGTGCAGCCCGCCGCCGGGCACGTGACCGTGACGCTCGGCCGCGACGAGCTCGTCGTCGGCGACCGCGCCGCCAGCCACGTGTTCGTCACCGCGGGCTGAGCGCGGTCAGCCGCGCCGCGCGTCCGGCGCGGCCGCGGCGTCCGCCGGTCCGCCGTCGCGGCGGTCGAGGTCGCGGTCGGCGAACGACACCGGGTCCTCGATCGGCTCGAGGTGCGTGAAGATCGTCGTCAGCCCGTGCGGGATCGCGGCCCGCAGGTCCGCCTCGATCCCCTCGATCACGTCGTGACCGTGCTGCACGCTCCACGAGCCCGGGACGAGCACGTGCACCGACACGAACGCGCGCGGCCCGGACCGGCGGGTCCGCAGCGCGTGGAACTCGACCTCCGCGCAGCGGTGACGGTCGAGCACCGCGGTCACGCGCGCGAGCTCGTCGGGCTCCAGCGCCTTGTCCATCAGGCCGCTCGTCGAGCGCCGGATCAGGCCGACCCCCGTGACGACGATGTTCGCCGCGACGAGCAGGGCGATGATCGGGTCCAGCCGCTCCCAGCCGGTGACGACGACGAGCACGATGCCGACGGCGACCCCGACCGAGGTCCAGACGTCGGTCAGCAGGTGCCTGCCGTCCGCCTCCAGCGTGATCGACGCGTACGCGCGCCCGGTGCGGATCAGCGCCCGGGCCATCACGAGGTTGATCACGGTCGCGACCGCGCTCACCGCCAGGCCGATCCCGACGCTGTCGAGCTCCTGCGGGTCGATCAGCCGGTCGACCGCGCCGTACCCGATCGTGCCCGCGGCCAGCAGGATCAGGCCGCCCTCCAGGCCCGCCGACAGGTAGCCGGCCTTCTCGTGCCCGTAGGCGTGCTCCTCGTCGGGCGGCTGCGTGGACCAGTGCACGACGAACAGCGCGACGAGCGCGGCCACGAGGTTCACGAGCGATTCGGCCGCGTCGGACAGGAGGCCAACCGACCCGGTGACCGCCCACGCGGCCGTCTTCAGCGCGATCGTCGCCACCGCGGCGAGCACCGACAGCCGCACGAGGCGGATCATCCGGTGGCGCTGCTCGACGGGGCTCACCGGCGGATCGTGGCACCCCCGCGCTTCGTGGTCCGGCTTCGTGGAGGATGTGCCGCGCCCAACTCCGGAGTGAGGCGCTCAGCGCGGCAGGCGCAGCACGAAGCGGGCGCCCGGCGCCGCGTCGTGCACGGTGACCTCGCCCCCGTGCGCGCGGGCGACGAGCTGCACGATCGGCAGCCCCAGCCCCGCCCCGCCCGCGGTCGCGCCCGCCCCGCGGTGGAAGCGGTCGAACACCCGGTCGACCTGGCCCGGCGGGATGCCCGGACCGCGGTCCTCGACCTCGATCTCGGCGCCGCCCTCGGGCCGCTCGCGCACCGCCACGCGCAGGACGCCGCCCTCGCCGCCGTGGCGTAGCGCGTTGTCGAGCAGGTTGCCGATCGCGCGGGCCAGCAGCCGCTCGTCGCCCGGCACCACGACGCGGTCGGGCGCGTCGAGCCGCACCCGCACCGCGCGCCGCGAGGCCTCGTCGGCCCGCTCGTCCAGGCACGTCGCGACGAGCGCGTCGAGCCGCAGCGGCTCGGCGACGACCATCGCGCGGCCCGCGTCGAGCCGGGCGAGCTCGAGCATGTCGGTGATGGTGTCCCCGGCGCGCTGCGCGGTCGCGACGATCACGCGCAGGTCCTCGTCGCGGACCCCGTCGCGCTGCGCCTGCTCGGCCCGGCCGCGGACGATCGCCCACGGGGTGCGCAGCTCGTGCGCGGCGTCGGCGAGGAACGCCTGCTCGCGCGCGACCGCGAGATCGGTGGGGCGGACCGCGCGCCCGATCAGCACGAACGCCGCCCCGCAGACGAGCAGCCAGCCGGCGATCGCCCCGACCGCGGTGCGCAGCGCGAGCTCGCGCGTGCGGTCGCGCAACGGCTGCAGCGGCGACCAGGCCATCGCCGTGCCGATCTGGTCGTCCTCGCCGATGATCGGCAGCGCGACCAGCCGCACGTCCCCGGGGGCGTCGACCGGGTCGCTCTCGTCGCGGTCGCTGAGCACGAGCGCGCGGTCCAGCAGCGCGTCCCCGGGCTGCCGGTCGGCGACCACCTGGGCGCCGTCGTCGCCGACGACCGCGGTGAGCGGGGCGCCCGGCGCGCGCGGCACCTGCTGGTAGGCCTCGACGTCCAGGGCACCGGCCTCCTCGCCCTCGCCGACGATCGCGGTGATGTCGCGGGCCGACAGCCGCACCTGGGCGTCCAGCGCCTCGGCGCGACGGTCGGCGTCGGCGCGCACGAGCAGCACCGACGGCACCGCGATCGCGAGCGCGACCGCGACCCCGACCAGGACCGTCAGCCGCCGCCGCAGGGCGCTCACGACGCGTCCCCCGCACTGCCGCGGCACGCCCCGATCCGGTAGCCGGCGCCGCGGACGGTCTCGACCACGTCGGCGCCGAGCTTGCGCCGCAGCGCGCGCACGTGCACGTCGACGACGTTGGAGCCCGGCTCGGCCGCGTGGTCCCAGCAGGACTCCAGCAGCGCGTAGCGGTCGACGACCGCGCCGTCGGCGAGCGCGAGCTGCTCCAGCAACGCGAACTCCTTCGCGGTCAGGGACACCACCACCGCCCCGTCGCGCACGCGGCGCGGACCGCGCTCGATCTCCAGCGCCCCGACCCGCAGCACCGGCCGCGGGGCGACCGGGGCGCGGCGCAGCAGCGCCTGCACGCGCGCGACGAGCTCGGCCGCCGCGAACGGCTTCGTCAGGTAGTCGTCGGCGCCCGCGCCGAGCCCGTCGACGATCGCCGCGGTCCCGTCGAACGCGGTCAGCACGAGCACCGGGAAGCCGTGCCCCGCCGCCCGCCAGGCCGCGCACAGCTCGAGCCCCTCGCCGTCGGGGAGCCGCCGGTCGAGCACCGCCGCGTCGTAGGGATGCAGGTCGACGAGGAGGTCCGCCTGCGCGACGTCGGCGGCCACGTCGCAGGCGTAGCCCGCGTCCCGCAGTGCGGTCGCGACCGCGGCGGCGATGTCGGTCTCGTCCTCGACGACCAGGATGCGCACCGCTTCATCTTCGCTTCATCGGCCGTGTCGCACCATCCCGGCCATGCCCGTGCCCCGCACCCTCCTCCTCCTCGCCGCGACCGCCGTCGTGGTTCCGTCCGCGAGCGCGTTCGCGGTCGACGGCGGCGCGGCGTGGCGGGTGCTCCACGGCAGCCCGTCCCCGGTCGCGCAGCAGCCGTCGACGGTCGCGATCATCACCGCCGGACAGCCCGCCTACGAGGGCCAGTTCTGCGGTGGCAGCGTGATCTCGCCCCGGCACGTCCTCACCGCTGCGCACTGCGTCCAGGGGGAACGGGCGGGGGGCCTCACGGTCGTGTCGGGCCGCACGCGGCTCTCCGACGAGGAGACCGGTCGCCGCACGGGGGTCGCGGCGATCCGGATCGACCCGACGTGGAACCGGCGCACGAGCGAGGGGGACGTCGCGGTCCTGACGCTCACCCGGGACGTGCCGGTCCCGTCGCTGCTCCTCGCCGGACCGGGCGACGCGCCGGCCGGGGCACGGGCGGAGGTGTCGGGCTGGGGACGGACCTCCAGCGACCCCGACGACGAGGGGACCGACGCGTTGCGCGCGGCGACCGTGACGGTCCGGTCGACCGCCGCGTGCGCCGACGCCTACGGGGAGGAGCTCCTCCCGGCGGTGATGGTCTGCGCGGGCGGGCTCGGGGGACCCGACTCGTGCGAGGGGGACTCCGGCGGGCCGCTCGTCGTCACGGGGGACGACGGGCGCCGCCGGCAGATCGGGATCGTCTCGTTCGGCGCCGACGCCTGCGGGAGGAGTGACGCGCCGGGGGTCTACGCGCGCGTCGCCGCCCGCGCGGCATGGATCGTGCGCGCCACGGACGGGGCGGCGAGAACCGCCGGGGAGGGTTCGGGTGGCGGTGCGGGGACCACCGCGCCCACCTCCCCGCTGACGACGCCCGCGGCAGGGCGGGGCACGGCGCGCTTCGGCGCGATCACGTGTCCGGGGGACCGTTGCCGCGTGGAGGTCCGCGTGCCGCCGGGCACGATCGCGGACCGCGTCGTCGTGCGGATCCGGCGGGAGGCGGGCCGCAGGTACGCGGCCGTCGACCGCCGGGTCGCGGCCCGGCGGGTCGCGGCGGGACGATGGGTCGCACAGGTCCAGCTGCCCTTCGGCACGGTCCGGCTCTCCGCGGTGGTCAGCAGCGGAGGACGCCGGACCGTGCAGCCCGCCCGGCTGACGGTCAGCGTCGAGTAGCGCTCAGCGCCCGCCGGTGTCGACCCCGCGTTCGCGCAGCCGGTCCCACAGGGGCCGGTTGACGCGGCGCGGGGTCTGCCGCAGCGCCCACGCGCGCAGCTCGAGGTCGGGCCGGTGGCGGGCCCCGGCCGCGCGGTCCAGCGCGGCCGCGAACGCGTCGAGGTCGGGGGCGACCTCGACGGCCTGCTCCCACGTGCGCACGCCCGCGAGGTCCGGGGTGATCGTGCGGCGCCCGAGCTTCGCCGCCTTGACGATCCGGTAGGGGAGGCCGGCGTCGTTGAACGGGTCGACGCGGAACGGCAGCAGGCCGACGTCGGCGCCGCGCAGCAGCAGCGCCGCCTCGTCGTCGCTGCGCCGCCCGCACCACACGACCTGCGGGGCGTCGCGCACCCACGCGAAGTCCGGGTCGTCGGGCATCTCGTCGTCGTGGCGCTCCCCGACGAGCAGCAGGCGCAGCCCCGGCCGGCGCTCGCACAGCGCGCGCAGCAGCGCCCAGTCGGTGCGCCGGCCGAGGTGGCCGAGCGACAGCGCCACGACGTCGCCGTCGGTGACCGCCGCCCCGGCCCCGGGGGCGACCGCGTCGAGCTCCGCCGCCGTGGGCACGGGCAGCGGCTCGGGGGCCGGGAAGTCGCCGCCGCTGAGGCCGACGAGGACCGCGTCGCGGCCGGCGTCGCGCTCCTGGCGCTCGAGCTCGACGCTCGCGCAGAACGTCAGCGCCGATGCGGTGGCGGCGCGCTCGTGCAGCTCGGCGAGCAGCGCGAGCAGCGGCGGGGCGGCGTCGTGCGCGGCCTCGTAGCGGTCCCAGCGCCCGTACCAGAGCTCGCAGTCCTCGCCCGCGCGGCGCACGAGGTGCCGGGCGAGCGGCTCCTGCACGGCGTGGAAGATCACGACGACGCCGATGCGGACGTCCGAGCGCGAGCCGCCGTGGCGGCGGGCGAGGCCCTTGCGCAGCGTCTTCAGCAGGCGCCGGGCCTGGCCGGAGGCGATCGTCTCGCGCAGGCCCGCGGGCAGGCGCGCGAGCGCCCCGTACGGCACGCGCGGCGGGTCGGCGGCGATGACCCCGGGACCCTCGAGGAGGTCCTCCACCTGGTCGCGCAGGATGAACCCCTCGAGCGCGCGCGGCAGCAGGAGCAGGGCGACGGGGCGGCCGGTCACGACGGGCAACGATACGGTGCGCGCCGTGGGCGGATACCTCAAGCGGCTCGTCGCCTCCGGCGCCGCCTACCAGGCCGCCGGGCTGCTGGCGTCCCTGCTCGCGCTCGTCACGCTGCCGCTGTACACGCGGCACCTGACCACCGCGGACTACGGCTACGCCGAGACGCTGCTGACGTTCGTGATCCTCGGCAGCATCCTGCTGCGCGCCGGGGTCGGCGAGGCGCTCGTGCGGTTCTGGTTCGACGACGAGGACCACGACCGGCGGATCGCGCTGGCGCGCGCGACGACCGGGTTCGTCGTGCTCGGCTCGACCGCGGTGCTCGGCCTCGGGCTGCTGGCCTCCGGGCCGCTGTCGCAGTTGCTGCTGGGCACCCGCGACCGCGAGCTGATGGCGGCGGGGCTGCTGGGCCTGTGGGCGTTCACGAACCTCGAGATCGCCTACGCGCTGCTGCGCGTGGAGGAGCGCCGGCGCGCGTACCTGACCGCGTCGCTGACCAACGTCCTGCTGACGGTCGGGCTGACCGTGACGCTCGTCGTCGGCCTCGACGCGGGCGCGGTCGGCTACGTGCTGGGCAACTACGCGGCGTCGACCGTCGTGCTGCTGGGGGTCTGGTGGTCGCTGCGCGACCGTGTGCGGCTGCTGCCCGCCGGGGTCCGCGCCCGGCTCGCCGCGCCGCTGGCGTTCGGCCTGCCGACCGTCCCGGCCGAGGCGACCGTGTTCCTGCTGAACGTCGTCGACCGCGCCTACCTGCTGCGGGTGGAGAGCCCGGCCGCCGCGGGCGTCTACGCGGTCGCGGTGAAGCTCGCCACGGCGGTGATCGTCGCGGTCCGCGCGTTCCAGTCCGCGTGGCCGCCGCTGGTCTACAGCGTCAGCGACGACGACGAGGCGCGGCGGCTCTACGCGTTCATCACGACGCTGTACGTGCTCGTCACGGGCGCGACCGTCGCGGCGCTCGCGCTGCTCTCGCGGCAGGTCGTCGACCTGCTCGCGGGCCCGGACTTCGTCACCGCCCACGAGGCGCTGCCGTGGCTCGCGCTCGGCTGGGCGCTCTACGGGCTGAACCTCGTGCTCGTGACGATCGCGGGCCGCGCGAAGGTGACGACCCGCAACTTCCCCGCGGCGCTGGCGGGCGTAGCGGTGAACGTGCTGGCGATGGTGATGCTCGTGCCGCCGCTGGGGATCGCCGGGGCGGGGATCGCGCTCGCGGTCGCCTACCTCGTGATGATCGCGGTGCTGCACCTGCTCACGCGGCGGCTGTTCGTCGTGCCGTTCGAGTGGCGCCGTCTCGCGCTCGCCGTCGCGATCCTCTCCGCGGTCGCGGTCAGCGGCGAGCTGCTGCTGCCGACCGAGGGCGCCGCCGGCTGGCTGAGCCGGGTGGCGTGGCTCGCCTGGATCCCCGTCCTGCTGCTGGCGACGCGGTTCCTCTCCGCGGGCGAGCGGGCCCGGCTGCGCGCGCTGCTGCCCCGCTGAGGCGGCGGGCTCACGACGAGGCGCGGACCGCGACCTGCAGCTCGAACCGCGCGGCGGGCTCGTCGAACGCCTCCGGCCCGAGGAGCTCGCGCAGCCCGGCCATGCGGTACCGCACGGTCTGCGGGTGCACGTGCAGCTGCTCGGCCATGCGCGTGACGTCCCCGTGCGTGTCGAGCCAGGCGCGCAGCGTCCGGCGGGCGCGCGCCCGCGCGGCGGGGGAGAGGCCGGCGATCGGTCCCAGCCGCGCCTGGACGATCTCGGCGACGAGCGGCGGGTCGGCGGCGAGCAGCAGGTCGAGGCGGTGCTCGTCGGCGCGGACCGGCCCGCCCGGCTGCAGCCGGCCGAGCGCGACCGCCGCCCGGCGCGCCGCGCGGTGCGCCTCGCCGGGCGCGACGGTGGGGCCGATGACGCTCGCCACGCCCGCCAGGCAGGCGGCGAGCCGCTCCCGGCGGCCCGGCCCGTCGGGGTCGGGGACGATCAGGACCGCCCCGTCCGGGGTGCGCGCGGGCAGCGTGCCGGACGGGGCGCGGCGCACGAGCGCGACCGGGTCGGCGTGGTCGGCGACGACCACGGCCAGGGTCTCGGGGACGGTCCACTGCGCCGCCCGCGCCGCCGCGCGGACCGCGGTCGCGGACGGCTGCTCGGCGAGCAGCTCGTCGACGAGCGCCTGGCGCCGGGTCTGCACCGAGCCGGCGCGGGAGGCGAGCGCCTCGGAGTAGCCGGCCACCGACGCGGCGGCGAGCTGGTCGATGTAGGCGAAGATCGCCTCGGCCAGCCGGAACATCACGCCGGGGTCGAGCCCGTCCGCCTCGGAGACGAGCCCGCGCCACGCGACCCGCGCCCCGGTGCGGTACGCGGACTGCAGCGCGTCGAGCGTGCGCCCGGCGTCGAGCTCGGCGCGGCCCATCGCCGCGTAGATCCCCGCGTCCGGCGCGGTCTGCGCGGTCCCGAGCAGGCCGACGAACTGCTCGAGCGCCTGGCGCACGCCCTGCGAGATGAGCCGGCCGAACTCGCCCTCCAGCGGCTGGTCGTACTCGCGCACCTCGGCCCGGACCGCCCGGATGATGTCCTCGGTGATCCGGGGGATGCGCTCCTGCAGACCGGGGGCCAGGGACGGGGGGATGTCCTGCCACGGCGTGACTCCCTGATGTTGCATTTCCAACAGAATGACACGGAATGATGTGACGATCGAGGGCAGAAATTCGCTTCAACGTCGGGAACCATGGGCGCATGAGCCTGCTGTCGCGCGCCGCCCGACTCGCCACCGCCGTCACCACACCGCTGCTCCCGGAGGACTACCTGCAGTACGTCGACCCGCTGTGGTCGACCCGCGAGCTGCGCGGCCGCGTCGACGCCGTCCTCCCCGAGACGCGCGACAGCGCCACGATCTGGATCCGTACCCGCGAGCTGCCCGCCCACGTCCCCGGCCAGTACGTGCGCGTCGGCGTCGACGTCGACGGCGTCCGCCACTGGCGCACCTACTCGCTGACCTCCCCCGCGCCGCGCCGCGACCGGCGCATCGCGATCACCGTCAAGGCGATCGACGACGGGGTGGTCTCCCGCCACCTCGTCCACGGCACGCGGCCCGGCACGATCGTCCGGCTCGCCCCGCCCGCGGGCGACTTCGCGCTCCCCGCGCGGCTGTCCGCCACCGGCGGGCCGCTCCTGTTCGTCACCGCCGGCAGCGGCATCACCCCCGTGATGTCGATGCTCCGGGACCTCGCCGCGCGACAGCGGCTGCGCGACGTCGTGCACGTCCACCTGGCGCCGTCCGCGAACGACGTGATCTTCGGCGCCGAGCTGCGCCGCCTGCACGCCCAGCACGACGGCCTGACCGTCGTCGAGCACCACGACGACCGCGACGGCCTCTTCGACGTCGCCCGCCTGGACGAGCACTGCCCCGACTGGCGGGCGCGCCCCGCCTGGGCGTGCGGGCCCGCCGGGCTGCTCGACGCGCTGACCGCCCGCTACGAGGATGCGGGCGTCCCCGACGCGCTGCACCTCGAGCGGTTCCGGCCGGTCGTCCCCGCCGCGGGCGCCACGGCGGCGGGCGGGCGCGTCCGCTTCCGCCGGGCGGGCAAGGAGGTCGACGCCGACGGCGCGACGCCGCTGCTCGTGGCCGGCGAGTCGGCCGGGGCGCTGCTCCCCAGCGGCTGCCGCATGGGCATCTGCCACACGTGCGTCGGGGCGCTGTGCTCCGGCTCCGTCGTGGACCTGCGCACGGGGGAGCTCGTCACCGCCGACCCCGACCAGCCCGACCTGATCCGCACCTGCATCTCCGCCGCCGCCGGCGACGTCGAGATCGACCTCTGACGCGCGTCCCCCCGACCGAAACGAGCCGCCATGAGCCCCACCACCGACAGCCCGATCGCCCACCTGACCCCCGCCGACCTCGACGCCATCGGCGCCGAGCTCGACGCGATCCGCGACGAGGTCCTCGCCGACCTCGGCGAGCGCGACGCCGAGTACATCCGCTCCGTCATCAAGGCGCAGCGCGGCCTCGAGGTGGGCGGTCGCGCCGCGCTGCTGGTCTCCCTGTTCCCGCCCGCCTGGGTGGCGGGGACCGCGATGCTCAGCGTCGCGAAGATCCTCGAGAACATGGAGATCGGGCACAACGTCCTGCACGGCCAGTGGGACTGGATGCGCGACCCGGAGATCCACTCGACCACGTGGGAGTGGGACTCCGCCTCCACCGCGGAGTCGTGGAAGCACTCCCACAACTACATGCACCACACGTTCACGAACGTGGTGGGCAAGGACCGGGACATCGGCTACGACACGCTGCGCCTGGACCCGGCGCAGCGGTGGGTGCCGTACTACCTCGGCCAGCCGGTCTACAACCTGGTCCTCGCCGCGGTCTTCCAGTGGGCGATCGCGCTGCACGACCTCGAGATGGCGCAGGTCCGCAAGGGCCGCAAGCCCTGGTCGGTCGCCAAGGAGGAGCTGAAGTCGATCGGCCGCAAGGCCCGCAAGCAGTTCGCCAAGGACTACGTGCTGTGGCCGCTGCTCTCGGGGCCCAGCGCCGTCCCGGCGTTCGCGGGCAACCTGACCGCCAACCTCGTGCGCAACGTCTGGTCGCACACGGTGATCTTCTGCGGCCACTTCCCCGACGGCGCGATCACGTTCGACTACGAGGAGTCCCAGCTCGAGGACGAGACCCGCGGCGGCTGGTACGTGCGGCAGCTGCTGGGCTCCTGCAACATCGACGGCAGCAGCCTCATGCACCTGATGAGCGGCAACCTGTCGTTCCAGATCGAGCACCACCTGTTCCCGGACGTGCCGAGCAACCGCTACGCGGAGATCGCCCCGCGCGTGCGGGAGCTGTGCGAGCGCTACGACCTCCCGTACACGTCGGGGCCGCTGCTCACCCAGTACCTGCAGGTCTGGCGCAAGGTGCTGCGGCTCTCGCTCCCGGGCGGCGGCGAGCAGGCGCCCGCGCCGTTCGCGACCGATCTGCCGGACGTCGCCGCGGCCGACCCGCGGCCGCTCGCGGCGGTCGCCTGAGCTCGCGGCCGGCGGGGCCGTTCAGCGCGCGTCGCGGCCGTCCGCGACCGTGGCGTTGAACGCCTCCGCCGCCTCGCGCAGGCCCTCGCCGCGTCCGGGGCGCAGCGTCGCGGTGACGTGCCGCGCGTAGCGGCGCGCGTCGTGGCCGGGCAGCACGAGCGCCGCGACCGTCCGCAGCGCGTACGGCAGCGCGGTGAGCGCGCGGACGACCAGCGCGGTCGCCGTCCCGTGGTGCTTGCGCAGGTAGCGGTCGCGGCCGCGGGCCATCTCGACGATCCGGCGCTCGGGCACGCTGCCGGTGGAGAGCTGCTCGTGGTGTACGCAGACCGCGCCGGGGACGAACAGAGAGTGCCAGCCGGCGTCGGCCAGGCGCCGGGCGAAGTCGACCTCGTCGCTGTAGACGAAGAAGTCCGGGTCGAGGTAGCCGACCTGGGCGGCCGCTTCGGTGCGGACGAGCAGGCACGCGGACTGCGCCCAGTCCACCCGGCGGGTCGTGGGCGTGGTGCCGTCGCCCTGCACGACGAGCCGCCGGTGCAGCAGCAGCGCGGACGCCACCGCGGTCCCGAGTCCCGGGAAGCGCCACGCCGCCGCCTGCGTCGCGCCGTCGGGCCGCAGCAGCGCGGCGCCCGCCGCCCCGGCGCGCGGGTCCGCGTCCAGCGCGGCGAGCAGCGCGCGGACCGCCCCGGGCCGCAGCTCGCTGTCCTCGTTGAGCAGCAGCCCGTGACGGGCCCCGTCCTCGTGCGCGCGGCGCAGCAGCGTCGAGTCGTTCTGCGCCTTGCCCGTGCGGCGGTCCAGGGCGAGGACCTCGTCGACCGCGGGGTGGGCGCGCGCCGCGTCCGCCGAGCCGTCGACCGAGGCGTTGTCGAGCACGAGCACCCGGCTGGTGAAGCCGCCCGCCGCCTGCTCGCGGGCGATCGCGTCGAGCCCGCGCAGCAGCAGCTCGCGGCCGTTGGTGTTCACGACGCAGAAGACGAGGTCCACCGGCACGGACCGGATCATGCCTGCGAGAGGGCGAGCGCGACGGTGAAGCCGAGCACGGTGACGAGCCCGACCGCGCGGCCGCCGTGCTCGTAGGCCTCGGGGATCATCGTGTCGGCGAGCATCGCGAGGATGCCGCCGGCCGCGAGCCCCTGCACGAACGCGACCGGCTCGCCGCCACCGCCGAGCAGCTCGCGGCCGAGCACGCACGCGACGACGCAGGCGAGCACGATCCCGGTCCAGAGCCGTAGCACCGCGGCGGCCGGGGTGCCGGCGCGCCGCGCGTCGTGGGCGGCCCCGACGGACTCGGGGAAGTTCGAGAGGAAGACCGCGGCCACCAGCGCCACGCCGACCCCGTCGCCCTGCGCGAGCCCGAGCCCGATCGCCGCCGACTCGGGCACGCCGTCGAGCAGCGCGCCGAGCGCGAGCGCCCCGCCGGCGACCGCCGCCCCGTCGGCGACGCGCCGCTCCCGGCCGGGACCGCGACGTTCGAGCACGAGGTTCCCGCCGACGAACAGCAGCGCGCCGACCGCCAGGCCGACCGAGAGCACGAGGACCGAGCCCTCGGCGAGCCCTTCGAGCGCGAGCTCGACGCCGACGGCGCTGATCAGGGCGCCGGCGCCGAAGCCGAGCAGCAGCCCGTGCACCCGGTCGGTCAGCCGCACGCGCAGCCCGACGAGCGCGCCGAGCAGCAGCGAGGAGGCCGAGATGAGGCCCCACAGGGCCGCGGATCCCATCGCGGGCGACGATACTCCCGGCCGTGCGCGTCCATCAGGTCGACCCCTCGGCCTTCACCCCGCCCTACGACCACGCCCTCTGCGGGGCGCTCGCCGCGCGCGGGCTCGACGTGGTGCTCGAGACGAGCCGGTTCCCGTACGCGGAGGCGCCGTGGGACGGGGGCCGCGCGGCTGCGGCCGGCTACGAGCTGCGCGAGCGGTTCTACCGCCACGGCGGCGGCCTGCCCGGACCGCTGCGGCTGGGGGCGAAGGTCGCCCAGCACGTGCCGGGGATGCGCGGGGTCGCCCGGCGCGCCCGGCGCGAGCGCGCCGACGTCCTGCACGTGCAGTGGTGCGCGATCCAGCACGTCGACCCGTTCCTGCTGCCGCGCGACCGACCGGTCGTGCTGACCGCGCACGACATCCTGCCCCGGGAGCCGCGGTGGGGGCAGCTGGCGGCGCAGAAGCGCGTCTACCACCGGGTCGACCACGTGATCGCGCACTCGCGGCACGGCCGCGACCGGCTCGTCCTCGAGGCCGACGTGCCCGCCGAGAAGATCACCGTGATCCCGCACGGGGCGTTCGGGCACCTCGCGGGCCTGGCGGCCGCGGACCCGGAGGGCGCGGCGCTGCCGCCGGAGCTGTCCGGCGTGGGGCGCGACGTGCCGGTCGTCCTCTTCTTCGGGCTCTTCCGCGAGTACAAGGGCCTGGACGTGCTGCTGGACGCGTGGTCGCTGCTACGGCGCGCCGGGCAGACCGACGCGGAGCTGTGGATCGCCGGGATGCCCCGGATGGACACGCGCGCGCTGCACGCGACCGCCGACGCGGCGGGCGGGGTCCGCTGGGTGGAGCGGTTCATCACCGATCCGGGGGCCGCGGCGCTGCTGGACCGGGCCGACCTCGTCGTCCTCCCCTACCGGGAGATCGAGCAGTCGGGCGTGCTGTTCAGCGCGATGGGGATGGGCAAGCCGATGGTGCTGAGCGCGGTCGGCGGCTTCCCGGAGGTCGCGGCGGAGGGGGCGGCGACGCTCGTGCCGCCGGGCGACCCGACCGCGCTGGCCACGACGCTGACGCGGCTGCTCGCCGATCCGGCGGACCGGGCGCGCCTGGCCGCCGGGGCGCGCGCCGCGCGCGAGGGCCGCTACGCGTGGAGCGCGGTCGCCGCCGAGCACGAGGCGCTGTACCGCCGCCTCGCGCGATGATGGACACCATGCCCCTGGTGAAGTCGCACATCACGGTCTCGCTCGACGGGTACTGCGCCGGCCCCGACCAGTCGCGCGACGCCCCGCTCGGCGTCGGCGGCGAGCAGCTGCATCGCTGGATGTTCCCGGCGGACGACGGCGAGCCGCACCCGGTCGACGCGGCGGTCCGCGAGGAGATCCTCGCCGGGGTCGGCGCGTTCGTCATGGGCCGCAACATGTTCGGCGGGCGCTCCGCGAACGGGCGGTGGGATCCCGACTGGCAGGGCTGGTGGGGCGACGAGCCGCCCTACCACGGGCCGGTCTTCGTCCTCACCCACGTGCCGCGCGAGCCGCTGGAGATGGCGGGCGGCACGACGTTCTTCTTCGTGACCGACGGCATCGAGGACGCCGTCGCCGGCGCCCGCCAGGCCGCCGGCGACCGGGACGTCTCGGTGGCCGGCGGTGCCTCGACCGTGCAGCAGGCGCTGAACGCCGGGCTGCTCGACGAGCTGTCCGTGAACCTCTCGCCGGTGCTGCTCGGCGCAGGCGAGCGGCTGCTCGACGGTCTCGACGGCGTCGGCTTCGAGCAGGTCCAGTCGCGGGCGTCCGACCTCGCGACCCACGTGCGCTATCGGGTCGTCCGCGACTAGGGGTGCGCCTCCTCGCCGCCATCGGGTTCTGGCTGAGTGCCGGGCTGCTCGTCTTCGCGCAGGTCGGCTACCCGCTGTCGCTGTGGCTGCGCGAGCGGCTGCTCGGCGTCGTCCCGCCCGACGTGCCCCCGGTGCCGGAGGCGGACCTGCCGACGGTGACGCTCGTGGTCGCCGCCTACCGCGAGGAGGACGTGATCGCGGGAAAGGTCGCCAACGCGCTCGCGCTCGACTACCCGCGCGAGAAGCTGCAGGTGATCGTGAGCTGCGACGGCTCCCCCGACGCGACCCCGGCGCGCGCCCGCGAGGCCGGCGCCGACCTCGTGCTGGAGAACCCGCGCGGCGGCAAGATCCGCTCGCAGGACCTCGCGGTGGAGCGGGCGACCGGCGAGATCGTCGCGTTCTCCGACGCCAACGCGACCTGGGAGCCCGACGCGCTGCGCACGCTCGTCGCCCGGTTCGCGGACCCCGAGGTCGGCTACGTCTGCGGTGACGTCACGTTCGTCAACGCGGGCGGGGACAACCAGGAGGGCGTCTACTGGCGCTACGAGATGTGGCTGCGGGCGATGGAGTCGCGGCTGCACTCGGTGACCGGCGGCAACGGCGCGATCTACGCGACCCGCCGGGACGCGTACGTCGTCGTCGACCCGGTGATGGGCCACGACCTGAGCTTCCCGTTCACGTTCGTGCAGCACGGCCACCGCGCCGTCTACGAGCCGGCGGCGCGCGCGCAGGAGCTGATGGTGCCGTCGATCGAGGGCGAGGCGGCGCGCAAGCGGCGGATGATGAGCCACGCCTGGGCGATCGTCCTGCGCGGCGGTCTGCTGCGGCTCGACCGCGTCCCGCCCCGGTACGCCTACGCGCTCTTCGGGCACCGGGTGCTCCGGTACGCGTCGCCGTTCCTGCACCTGAAGGCCCTCGCCGCGAACGCCCTCTGGGTGGGGCTGGGCGGCGGGCTTCTTGCGCGGCTCTGCCTGGCCGCGCAGGCCGCGCTGCTCGGCTCGGCGCTGGCCCCGGTCCGCAGCCGCCCGTTCCTGATCGCCCGCTACTACGTCGGCACGACCGCGTCGATCGCGCTCGGCCTGCTCGACCACCTGCGCCACGGCACCGAGGCCGGCTGGCAGCCCCCCGAAGGAACCCGGAGCACCACCGATGCCTGAGCCCCTGCGGCGGATCTTCGACGTCGTCGTCGCCGCGACCGTCCTGCTGCTGACCAGCCCGATCCTCGCGGCGGCCGCGCTCGCGGTCCGGCTCGACTCCCCGGGCGGGGTGATCTACCGCCAGCGCCGGGTCGGCCAGCACGGTCGCGAGTTCGACGTCCTGAAGCTCCGCACGATGGTCGACGGGGCCGAGTTCCAGGGCGCGGGGCTGGCGGTCGACAAGGGCGACGCCCGGATCACGAAGGTCGGCGCGGTGCTGCGCGCGACGTCGATCGACGAGCTGCCGAACCTCGTGAACGTCCTGCGCGGCGAGATGGCCATCATCGGCCCGCGCCCGACGGTGCCCGGGCAGGTCGCGCAGTACACCGACCGTCAGCGCGGACGGCTCGCGCTGCGCCCGGGGATCACCGGCTGGGCGCAGGTCAACGGTCGCGCCTCGCTGCCGTGGTCGCAGCGCATCGAGCTCGATCTCGACTACATCGAGCGCGCGTCGATCGCGCTGGACGTGCGGATCCTCCTGCGGACCGCCCGGATGATGCTCCCGGGCGGCCGCAAGGACACCTACAAGGGTGAGACCGGGGGCTGGGACGGTCCCGCCACCTCCTGATCGCGGTCAGGCGGTCGCGAGCACGAGGATCGCCGCGACCGTCACGAGCACGGCGGGCGGGTACTCCTTGGGCTCGTCCTTCGCCCGCACGTGCGTGGCCAGCGCGCCGGCCATGACCACGAGCGCCGCGACCGCGACGACCCGGGCCAGCCCGTCGTCCCCGAGCGCGAGCACGGCCAGGACGGCGAGGACCACCTCGATCGCGCCGATCCCCAGGCGGGCGGCGTCGGGCAGCCCCCAGCGCTCGAAGTTCGCCCGGATCAGCGGGACGCCGGCGAGCTTGGACCCGCCGGCGCCGAGGAAGACGACGGCGAGGACGATCAGGGGGATGTCGGGCATGGGGCCACTATGCCAGCCGCGAGCGGCCGGGCGCCAGGGTCAGGCGGGCCAGAACCCCGGGTCGACCTCCCCGTCCCCTTCGTGGCGCGGACCGAAGGCGAGCAGCTCCATCCCGTCCGGGCCGGCCTCGAAGCCCCGCCACGTCTCCGGGGCGACGCGCAGCGCGTCGAGCCGGGCGAGCTCGACGAGCTCGTCGCCGAGCTTCGCTCGACCGCTGCCGGAGAGCACGACGAAGATCTCCTCCGCGGCGAGGTGGCGGTGGCCGAACGCGTGGCGCCGTCCCGGGTTGATCCGGTGCAGCGCGAGGCCGGTGTCGGTCGCGCCGAGCTCCTCGAACGGGAAGATCGCCTGGCCGATCTCGGCCATCCCGAAGTCGGGGGCGCGGTCGGTGGCCTGCAACAGGTTCCGTTTCGTGAAGGCGCTCATGCCGCGAGCCTATCCGCGGCGGGTGACGCTCATCGCCGCCGGTCGGCGAGCTCCTGCGTGAGCGCGTCGAGCGCCGCGCGCAGCTCGTCGATGCGGTCCTCGACGGCGACGATCGCGTCGTCCTCGGTCGACTCGGTCGCGGCGGCGGCCGCCCGGTCGCGCTCGCGCTGGCGCTGGTGGTCGGCGGCGCGCGCCTCCTCCATCGAGTTCAGGACGATCCCGATGAAGAGGTTGAACACGAGGAACGAGGCGAGCAGCACGTAGCTGATGAAGAACGGCACCGTCCACGCGCTCAGCTCCTGGCCCATCTCGAGGTTGTCGGGCAGGTTCTCGAGCGTGAGCATCACGAAGAACGTGAGCATCGACTGCGCGACGTCCCCGTAGTTGTCCGGGTCGTGCGTGTCGAAGATCAGCCAGCCCGCCATCCCGTACACGTAGACGAGCAGCGCGGTCCCGACGGCGAGCGACGCGACCCCGGGGACGCTGCGGCCGACGGCCGCCACGATCACCCGCAGGTCGGGGAGGAACCGCACGACCCGCACGACGCGCGCGAGCCGCACGAGCCGCAGCAGCGACGCGTTGAGTCCCGGGATGAAGCTCGCGGCGACGACGACGAAGTCGAACGTGTTCCAGCCGCTGGAGAAGAACGCCCCGGGCCGGCCGCGGACCGCGCCGAGCCGCAGGGCGAGCTCGACGGTGAAGATCGCCAGGAACGCCTTGTCGAGGACGTGCAGCAGGTCCCCGGCGTCGTCGACGACGCTCTCGAACGTCTCGAGGCCGAGGACGACCGCGTTCAGGAGGATCACGACGAGCATCCCGGCCTCGAACCGGGTGGACTCGGTCAGCCGACGGCAGCGCTCGCTCATGCAGCCGGGGATCCTGCCAGAGTCCGGCCACATGAAGGCCGTCCTCCTCACCGGTGTCGGGAAGCGCTACGACATCGTCAGCGCGTTCGCGCAGCACACGACCGTCGTCGCCGCCGACCCGTCGCCGCTGGCGCCCGCGCAGTACGCGGCGACCGTGCGCAGCAGCGTCCCGCTGATCCGCGACCCGGCCTACGTGCCGGCGCTGCGCGCGCTGTGCGACGAGCACGACGTCGGCGCGATCGTCCCGCTGACCGACCTCGACATCGAGACGCTCGCGGTCGCGCGCGAGGAGGGCCACCTGCCCGAGGCGCTGGTGCCGCCGAGCGCGAGCGCGTCGGCGACCTACGACAAGCACGGCACGCACCTGTGGCTGACCGCGCAGGGCCTGCCGTCGCCGCCGACCGTCCTGCCGGACGACCTCGACGCGATCGCCGACCACTACCCGGTGATGGTCAAGCCGGTCCGTGGCTCCGGGGCGCGGTCGATCCACCCGTGCCGCGACCGGCGCGACGCGGAGTTCTTCGTCGACTACGTCGACGAGCCGGTGATGATCCAGAAGCTCATGGACGGGCCCGAGTTCTCGATGGACTGCCTCAGCGACACCGAGGGCCGCTGCCTGAACGTCATCCCGCGCACGATGCTCGAGTCGCGGGGCGGGGAGTCGATCAAGGGCGCGGCGATCGCCGACCCGGAGCTGATCGAGCTCGGCCGGCGGGTCGTCGAGGCGCTCGGGGTGCGCGGCCCGTGCACGGTCCAGGCGTTCCGCGACAAGGACCTCGGCCTCGGGATCACCGACGTGAACACGCGCTTCGGCGGCGCGTTCCCGGCCCCGATGTACGCGGCGCTGCCGGGCCGCACCTACCCGGAGCTGATCGTGGCCATGGCCAACGGGGAGCGGCCGGACCCGCACGTCGGCGAGTTCGTCGCCGGCCGGCACTTCACGCGCTACTACTGGCAGCTGGAGCTCGACGAGGCGATGCAGCCGACCGGGCGGGACATCGTGTCGCCGCCCGGTCCGCCCGCGCCGCGCTGAGCGGCGGCGCGGCCACGGGGCCTACGGGATGAGCTCGGGGCCCTTGTCGACGTACTTCGCGCGGAAGGCGCGGAACGCGTCGATCGTCTCGTCGGTGAGCGTCTGGCAGCCGATGTAGTTCGTCCACGCGACGGCCGCGTACTTGAACGGCATGTCCGTGTTGTTCTGGAACAGCATCTGGTGGTAGCCGTTGCCGCCCTGGAAGTCCTCGAGGTAGAGGGAGCGGAGCTTCGTGACGTCCGCGGTCGGCGTGCCGGGCGCGTACTGGAACAGGATCCGCCCGTGCTCGAGCGAGTGCACCCAGTTCTCCTTGGCGGGCTCGGTGCCGGCCTCGTACTCGGCGCCGCGGTTCTCGCCCTCGGCGGCCGGCTCGATGTTGTGGTCGCCCGAGGTCGGCGGGTTCGTCTTGTAGCTCGTGACCTCGCCCTGCACGTGGTTGTTGCCCTCGTTGGGCAGCTGCTCGCGCAGCGTGCAGTTCGCGGCCTTCGCGGCCTGGGCGAGGTCGGTGATCTTCGGCGCGGCCAGCGCGACCGTCGGGCCGCTGCCGCTGGCGTCGGGATCGCCGGCACCGCCGCCACCACCGCCACCCGCGAGGACCGCGGCGGTCACGCCGCCGACGGCGAGCACCGCGACCGCGACACCGGCCACCAGCTGGAGGCGCTTCTTGGACGCCTCGGCCTTGGCGGCCTTCGCCGCCTCCTCTTCGCGCTGCCTGCGGCGCGCTTCCTTCTCTTCCTGGCGACTCGACATGTGCCCGCCATGGTACCGGGGCTCAAGTGCTCCACGCGACGGCCGATCCAGTGGTCATGCGCGTTCCCCGTCCCGTGGTCGACCGATGAGCACCCTGCCGTTCGCGGAGCGGCGTGCGGCGATCGAGGCGGCGGACCGCGAGAGCCCCGGGGAGACCGTCCCGGTCGCGCTCGTGCTGCTGGACGTCGACCGGCTGCAGGCGGTCAACGCCGAGCACGGACCGGCGGCCGGCGACGAGCTGCTGGACCGTCTCGAGGAGCTGCTGCGGTCGCTCGTGCGCCCGCACGACACGCTGCTGCGGATCGGTGGCGGGACGTTCGGCCTGGCGCTGCCCGGTGCGCGGCGGCTCGACGGCCTGCTGGTGGCCGAGCGGCTGCGGACGGTCGTCGCGCGGCGCCCGCTGCTGGACGGCCGGCGCGTGACGCTGAGCGCCGGCGTCGCGGCGGTCCCGGACGACGGCCGCACGCGCGAGGAGATCGAGCGGCACGCGCGCCGCGCGCTGCGCTGGGCCAAGGAGCACGGTCGCAACCTCTGCGCGGTCGCCGGGGAGGCGGTCGCCCCCGAGCTGGACGAGGGGTCGGGGGACATCCTCGCCCACCTGTTCGCGGTGGTGGAGTCGATCGACGCGCAGCACCTGCACACGCGCGACCACTCCGAGAGCGTCGCGCGGTACGCGGTCGCGGTCGGCCAGGAGCTGGGGCTCGACGAGGCGCACGTGATGCGCATCCGTCGCGCGGCGTTCCTGCACGACATCGGCAAGATCGCGATCGACGACACGATCCTCTCGAAGCCCGACCGGCTGACCGACGCGGAGTTCGAGCAGATCAAGGTGCACCCGGTGGTCGGGGCGCGGATGCTCCATCACGCCGGGCTCGTCGAGGAGGCGGTGTGGATCCGTCACCACCACGAGCGCGTCGACGGCCGGGGCTATCCGGACGGGCTGGCCGGGGAGTCGATCCCGGTCGAGGCCCGGATCATCTTCGTGGCGGACTCGCTCGAGGCGATGACCTCCGACCGGCCGTACCGGCGCGGCATGCCGGTCGCGTCCGCGCTGGAGGAGCTGCGCCGCTGCGCCGGCACGCAGTTCGACCCGGCGGTCGTGGATGCCGTGGTGCGGCTGCTCGACGACGGCCGCCTCGAGGTACTCGGGCTGCGGGAGGACGGCTCCGCGCCCACCTGCTGAAACCGCGACGCACGTCGCATCGGTAACGCAACGGTTTCTAGTACGTTGGAGGGCGCATGACCGTTCCCCCTCTCCTGCGGTCGGTGCCTCGCGCACGCCTGTGCGCGTTCGCCGCCGTCGCCGCGGCGCTCACCGCCCTCGTCGTCACGACGCTGCCGGTCCAGTCGAGCCCGAGTCGCCCGGCGCTGCTCGCGGCCCCGACGTCGGGCACCGTCGACGGCCTCGCCGTCCAGGCCGCCGCGGCCGAGCAGCGCGCGGCGCTGCCGCTGCGGGCCGGCGGGGGACCGCGCGCCCGCACCGGGCGGTCCTACCTCGTCGTGAAGGTCACGCTGGTGAACCGCACCGACCGCGACCTGACCGTCTCCGACGAGCGGTTCTCGGCGTTCGCCGGCGGCGCGGCGCTGCCGATCGCGGCGCAGGCGGCGGACGCGGTCCTCTACTCGCCCTGGAAGCCGCTGCTGCACGAGCAGCTCGGCCCGGGGGAGCGGCTCACCGGCAAGCTCGTGCTCGACGCCCCCGCGCGACCGCTGCGCGACGCGGTCCTCGTCGTCGCGGGGCAGGCCGCCCCGCTGAGGCTCGCCGTACCGCTCGCGCGCCGTTAGCGGTCCTCGCGCGCGCGGCGCGGGAGCGTCCGCACGGTGCCGTTGACCGGACCGTGCCCGTTGCGCCGCGTGCGGCCCGACCGGGAGGCCTCGGTCGCGAAGGTCTCCTCGAGGAACCCGAGGATCTCCCGCACGAGCCGCCCCGGCAGGACGCGCCCCTCGACGATCGACCGCATGCGCACCATCCGGGCGCCCGCGATCTCGTGCACGAGCGCGTCCGCGTCGCTGAACGGGTGGATCGGGTCGTTCGGATGGCCGACGACGAGCGTCGGCGCGGTGATCGCGCGCCGCTGCGCCTGCGTCGGGGCGACGCGGTGGAAGAACAGCCCGTGGAAGACCGCGTTGCTCGGCCCGGGGTCCTGGCGGACGACGTCGAGCAGCAGGTCGGCGAAGTAGAGGCCGCCGGTCGGGATCCGGCGCGTGACCGCGGCGAGCGCCTGCATCGGCGCGCGGGCGAAGCTCAGCGTCAGCATGATCGGCGTGAAGCCGATCGCGCAGCCCATCAGCGCGTTGTCGAGCACCGGCATCTCGATCACGAGCCCCTGCACCCGGTCGGGGGCGATGACGGCGGCCTCGAGCGCCGAGTTGGCCCCGAGCGACAGGCCGTGCAGCACGGCGCGCTCGATGCCGAGATGGTCGAGCAGCCCGACGATCTGGCGGCCGAACGCGGCCATCGAGTACTCCTGCATGGCGGGCGGCCGGTCGGAGCGCCCGTGGCCGAGGAGGTCGAGGGTGATCGCCCGGTAGCCGCGGTGCGCGAGCTCCTGCGCGACCGGCGTCATCAGCTTCTGCGAGAACAGCAGACCGTGGACGAGGACCACCGGCGGACCGTCGGCCGGTCCGTGCTCGGTGTAGGCGAGACGGTGGCCGTCGTGGACGAAGCTCGACATGCGTCCAGCATACCCCGGGGTATGTGGGAGTCGGGCACGCGACCTGCCAACCTGCGACGGTGTGGTGCGTTGGTGGTCGTGTGCGCACGTCCCTGACCGACCCGGAGCAGACCCGTCCATGTCTCTCGTGGCAGCAGCCGCTTCATCCCGCAGCCGGCCCCGCCCGCTTCTCCGCACGCTCTCCGACGAGCGGCTGGTCGCCCGTGTCCGCGCCGGGGACGAGGCGGCCTTCGAGGTCGTCTACGACCGCTACCACCGCAGCCTCCTGTCCTTCTGCCGGCACATGCTCGGCACCCGCGAGGAGGCCGAGGACGCGCTGCAGCAGGTGTGCCTCAGCGCCTACGACGCGCTGCGCGCCGACGACCGCCCGATCCAGCTCAAGGCGTGGCTCTTCACCATCGCCCGCAACCGCTGCCTCACGGTGCTGCGCGCCCGCCGCGAGCACGCCGACGTCGACGTCGTCGAGCCCGCGGTCGAGGGGCTGGCGGCCGAGGTCCAGCGCCGCGAGGACCTCCGCGCGATGCTCGCCGACCTCCACGGACTGCCGGACGACCAGCGCGCCGCGCTCGTCCTCACCGAGCTCGGGGCGCACACCCACGACGAGGTGGCGGTGATCCTCGGCGTGCGCAAGGAGAAGGTCAAGGCGCTCGTCTTCCAGGCCCGCGAGCAGCTGCACGGCGCCCGCCAGGCGCGGGAGACCGACTGCGCCGACATCCGCGAGCAGCTCGCCACCCTGCGCGGCGGGGCGCTGCGCCGCACGCAGCTGCGCCGTCACCTCGAGGCGTGCGCGGGCTGCACCGCGTTCAAGCTCGAGGTCCAGCGCCAGCGCGCGGCGATCGCCGTGCTGCTGCCGGTCGTACCGGGTGCGGCGCTGAAGAGCTCGGCGCTCGCCGGGGTCTTCGGGGCCGGGGCGGGCGGGGCCGGTGCGGGCGGGGTCGGTGGTGGCGGTGCCGCGGTCGCCGGGGCCGGGATCGCCGGTGCGGGTGCCGTGGCCGCCGGGGGCGCCGGCGGCACGTTCGCCGCGATCGGCCTGCAGGGCGCCGCGGTCAAGGCGCTCGCCGCGTTCGCGGTCGTCGGCGGCGCGGGTGGCTCCGGCTACGTCGCGGTGCACGAGCTCCGCGCGGCCCCGCCGCGCGCCGCGGAGACGTCGCCCGCGACGGCGGCGTCCGCCCCCGCCGCGCCGGCCGCCGCGCCCGGCGGGCCGGTCCTCACCCGGCCGGTCGGGGCGATCGTCCCGCTGGCCGGCGGCGGGATCGCCGAGCTCGCGGCCGGGCGCGCGCTGACGAGCGGTCCCGGCACCGCCGGCTCCGCCGGCCCGGGCGGTGGCGCCTCCGGGCCCGCCGTCGAGGAGGCCGATGACCGGGAGGACCGCGAGGACCGCCGCGACGAGGCGCCCGTACGCGAGGACCGTGACGGCCGGGAGGAGCGCCCGGCGCGCAGCGACCGCGACCGGCCCGAGTCCTCCCGCCGCGGACCTGGGCGGCGCGAGAGCCGCGAGCGCGAGCGCGAGCGTGACGCCGAGCGCGCGCGCGACAGGGGGGCCGAGCGCACGGAGGGCTCCGCGCCGAAGCCCGCCCGCGAGGGAGCGGCCCGCCCCGCCGACCGCGGACGCAGCGGCGCCAAGAAGCAGCGCGGCTCCGGGCGCTCCTCGGACGACCGCACGCGCACCGAGCGCCCCGCAGCGGTCGCGAAGCCTCAGAAGAAGGTCAAGGCCCCGCGCCCGGACCGCGGCGGTACCGCCGAGCCGGAGACCGCGACCACCGCGCCGCAGCCGGACGCCTCGCCGTCCGCGCCCGCGTCCGACGACCGCTCCGGCGGCGCCTCCGACCGCCAGGGCGGCGGCGGCCGCGGCGGTCGGGACGACGACTGATCAGGGTCCGGTCGGGTCGCTGCGCCGCACCGGCACGGCGACCCGCACGGTCGTCCCGCGTCCGACCGTCGAGTCGATCGTCGTGGTGCCGCCCGCGGCCTCGACCCGCTCGACGAGGGACGCCAGCCCGATGTGCCCCTCCGCGAGCGCGGCGGCCGGCCGGCCCGCCGGGATGCCTCGGCCGTCGTCGGCGACGGAGAGCAGCAGGCGTCCGTCCTCGAGGCGGGCGTCGACGGTGACCCGCTCGGCGGCGGCGTGCTTGGCCGCGTTGGTGACGAGCTCCCGGGCGAGCGACACGACGAACTCGTCGTCCAGGCCCGGGACGTCGGGGGCGACGGTGACGCGGGCCGCGAAGCCCCCGAGCCGGGCCTGCCGCTCGCAGATGCCGTGCAGCGCGAGGTCCAGGCCGCCGTGGTCGAGGGCGATCGGGTGCAGGTCGTGGACCGTCTCGCGCAGCAGGCGGATGCCCTCGGTCAGCGCGTGCTGCGCCTGCGCGAGGCTCGGGTGCGGCGTGCCGGGCGCGGCCTCCTCGAGGTCCTGCCGCGCCGCCAGCAGCAGCTGCAGCGACTCGTCGTGGAGGTCCTGCGAGAGCCGTCGCCGCTCGCGGAACTCGGCGGTCAGGAGCTGGCCGAGCAGCTGCTGCCGGGCGGCCGACAGCCGGCGCACGTCGCCGAGCCGGCGCGCGTTGAGCCGCGCGCTCATCACGGCGTAGACGCCGACCATGGCGTAGACGAACAGCCACTCGACGATCGCGGTGCGCGCGACCGCGTGCAGGTCGTCGAGCACGATGGCCCCCACGTAGGCGGCGGCGCCCACGGGGACGAGCCGGGCGAGCGTCGCCGGCGGCACGAACGGCGTGTAGCAGAGCGGGCCCATGAGCAGGAGGAAGCGCAGGGCGGACGTGGCGTCGCCCGAGGTCTCGATCAGGGCGAACATCGCGGCCGCGTCGAGCACGGTCACCGCGGCGACCCGCCGCCGGGCGCCGGGCCGCCGGAGGACCAGCAGGCCGACCACCAGCCAGACGAGCAGCCCGGCGTATGCCCACCAGAACCCCGGCTGCAGCGCGCCCATGTCGGCCACGGCGAAGATCCCGACCGCGATGCCGCAGGCGGCGCGCAGCGCGGCGACGCGGTGCACGGCGATCCGGTGCTCGCGCTCGTCGGACGCGAGGCCCCCGTCGTGGCGCAGGTCGCGCGCCGCGACCGGGCGCGAAGCGCCGCCGGGCGCGACGGGCGTCTCGCGCGGGGCGACCAGCGCGTCGAGGTGGCGCACGACCTCCTCCGGCGCGAGGACCGCGGCGACGCCCGCGACCTGTCCGTCGTCGCGGCCCACGAGGACGACCCGGGTCGGCCGGCCCGCGTCCCGCAGCGCGCGGCCGATCGCCTCGCCGTCGATGCCGGGGAGGTCCCGGTCGAGCAGGGCGACGTCGACCTCCGCGGCGAGCAGGTCGTGCAGCGCGGTGTGGCCGGAGTCCGACGAGCCGCGGAGCGTCGCGTCGGCGGACGCCTCGACGGCGGTGATGAGGTCGAGCCGGCGCGCGGTGTCGCGGCTCGCCACGTAGACGGTCGTGCTCATGCAGTTGCCCCCTGGCGGCCGGCGCCCGCACCGCTGGACCCGTGCGCGGGGTGGCCGCCCCCCCTACGGTACTACGGAAACTGGGTGATCGCGCGGGGTGCGGCGCTCCGGGCGTGGCGGGCGTCCCTGCACGCCGGGGGACGGACGGCGCTAGAGTGACGCCTGCGTCAACTTTTCGTCACGGTCCGTCGTCCCAGGAGGGAATCCCCATGGCCAAGCAGCCCCGCGTCCTCACCGGCAAGGTCGCCGCGATCACCGGCGGTGCCCGCGGCATCGGCAAGGAGACCGCGCGCTCGTTCGTCCGCGAGGGCATGAAGGTCGCGATCGGCGACCTCGACCTCGAGCTCGCGAAGAAGACCGCCCTGGAGCTCGGCCCGAACGTCGTTGCGTTCCCGCTGAACGTCACCGAGCGCCCGTCCTTCAAGCAGTTCCTCGACGACGCCGAGGAGGCCCTCGGCCCGATCGACGTGCTCGTCAACAACGCCGGCATCATGCAGCTCGGCTCCTTCCTCGAGGAAGACGACGCCACCACCCAGCGCCAGATCGACATCAACGTCAACGGCGTCCTCTGGGGGATGAAGGAGATCCTGCCGCGCTTCCTGCAGCGCGGCACCGGCCACCTCGTCAACGTCGCGTCGACCGCGGGCAAGGGCGGCTTCCCCGGCGGCGCCACCTACTGCGGCACCAAGCACTTCGTCGTCGGCGTCAGCGAGGCGGTCCGTGCCGAGGTCAAGGACACGCCGATCGAGGTGTCGTGCGTGATGCCGGTCGTCGTGAAGACCGAGCTCGCCTCCGGCCTGCAGCCCACCCGCGGCGTCAAGCACATCGAGCCGCAGGACGTGGCCGAGGAGATCGTCCGCGCGCTGCACTTCCCGAAGTTCGACGTCTTCGTCCCGCGCCAGGTGCAGGCGATCACCACCGTCATGAACGTCCTGCCGCGCCGCGGCCGCGAGGCGATCGCCACCGCCCTGAAGGCCGACAAGGTCCTCGCCCAGCGCGACGACGCGACCCGCCGCGCGTACGAGCTGCGCGCCTCGAACTCCGAGCCCGGCCTCGAGCCCGGCGCGGAGACGAAGCAGCTCACCGAGTCGACCTGAGCACCGCTCGACCGTGCCACCCGGTCGATAACCACCGGGTGGCACGGACCCATAGGGTTGCGTCTCCGTGAACGACGGCCAGATGATCCTGGCGACCGGGGCGCTCCTCGCCCTCGGTCTGCTGGCCTCCCTCCTCGCCGGGCGGCTGCGCGTGCCCGGACTCGTGCTGTTCCTCGGCCTGGGCATGCTGCTCGGCTCCGACGGGATCGGCGAGCTCGAGTTCTCCGACTTCGAGCTCGCCCGCACGATCGGGATCATCGCCCTCGTCCTGATCCTCTTCGAGGGTGGCCTCGCCGCCGGCTGGGGGGAGATCCGGCCCGTGCTGCGGCCCGCGATGTCGCTCGCGCTCGTCGGCACCGCGGCGACCGCGGCGATCACCGGGTTCGCCGCGGTCCTGCTGCTCGACCTCAGCGTCCTCGAGGGCCTGCTGCTCGGCGCCATCCTCTCCTCGACCGATGGCGCCGCGATCTTCGCGCTGCTGCGCGGCTCGACGCTGCGCCGGCGCCTCGCCCGCTCGCTCGAGGGGGAGGCCGGGTTCAACGACCCGGTCGCGGTGCTCCTCGTGCTCGGGTTCGTCGAGGCGATCGCCCACCCGCCGCACGGGCCGCTGGACTTCCTCGTCGAGTTCGCGATCGAGCTCGGCATCGGCGCGGTCGTCGGCCTCGGGGTCGGCTGGCTCGCGGTGCAGGCGTTCCGCCGCGCGCAGCTCGCCAGCACCGGCCTCTTCCCCGTCGCCTCGCTGGCGACCGCGGCGATCGCCTACGGCGGCGCCGACGTGCTGCACGGCTCCGGGTTCCTCGCCGCCTACCTCACGGGCCTCGCGCTCGGCGGCGCGCTGATCCCCGCCAAGCGGACCGTCGTGGCGTTCCACGAGGGAATGGCCTGGGTCGCGCAGCTGTCGATGTTCTTCGTCCTCGGCCTGCTCGTCTTCCCCTCGCAGCTCGCCGACGTGTGGGTCGAGGGCACCGCGGTCGCGCTCGTCCTGTGCTTCGTCGCGCGGCCGATCGCCGCCTGGGTGGCGACCATCGGCTTCGGCTTCACCGCGGCCGAGCGGGTCGCGCTCGGCTGGGCCGGGCTGCGCGGCGCGGTCCCCGTCGTCCTGGCGACCTTCCCGGTCATCGAGGGCGTCCCGCAGTCCACCGAGTTCTTCAACATCGTCTTCTTCGTCGTGGTGCTCTCGACGATCCTGCAGGGCGTGACGTTCGAGCCGCTGGCCAACCGGCTGCACGTCACCACCAACGAGCCCGCGCTGCCGCGCGTGATCGAGGAGACCGGCACGATCCGCCGCCTCGGCGCCGAGGTCGTCGAGTTCCCCGTCGGTCCGGAGGACGCGATCGTCGGCGTCAAGGTCCGCGACCTCGGGCTGCCGCGCGAGGCGCTCATCAACGTCATCGTCCGCGGGGAGGAGGCGATCCCGCCGCGCGGGGCGAACACGATCGAGGTGGGGGACAGCCTGCACGTGCTCGTGCGCTCCTCCGTCGCGGTCGAGATGCGCGACCTGCTCGAGCGCTGGCGCACCGGGCCGGTCGGGCCGCCGCCGCGCCCGCCCCGCCAGGTCCGCGCGCACGCGACGCCGTTCACGGTCCGCCCGTGGGACCCCGCCGACGGCGACCCCGCCGACCCCACGACGGTGGCCGGGCGCAAGGTCGTCGACCGGCTGCGCCTGCGCCGTGACACCGCCGGGTCGCTCGTGCTGCTCGACGACGGCGTCCTGGCGGTCTGCGGCGAGACGCTCGCCCTCGGTCGTCGCGACCTGCTCGGCGCCTACGCCCGCCGGCGGCTCTCCCGCGCGACCGCGGACAGCGACCGCGCCTGGTGGGCCGAGGTCATCGCCGCCGTCGCGCGATGAGTTCCGGGCGGTCGGCCGGTCGTTCCCGGCATGACCGACTTCGAGATCCGCACGATCGCGGCCCGGCCCGCCGTCGTCTCCCACCACGCCACCGACCTCGCCGGGTTCGCCCGGGTCGTCGACCGCGGCTTCCCGGCGCTCTACGACCGTCTCGGGGAGCTGCGCGTCGGGCCCGCAGGACCGCCGTTCATCCGCTACCTCGAGCTCGGTGATCCGCTGCGCGTCCAGCTCGGCGTGCCGGTGGCGGCGGTCGCCGACGACGACGGGCAGGGTGCGGACGTGCTCCCGGGCGGGCGGGCCGCGATCGCCCGCCACGTCGGCGCCTACGACGGGCTCGAGGCGGCGGGCCGCGCCCTGCACGCCTGGGTGCTGCAGCGCGGCGAGACGCCCGCCGGGTCGTTCTGGGAGTCCTACGTCACCGACCCGGGCGAGGAGCCCGACCCCGCCCGGCGGGTGACGGAGATCGTCATCCCGCTGCGGTGAGCCACTGCGCGATGCGGGCGCCGATGGCCGGGCCCTGGTCCTCCTGGAGGAAGTGCGAGGCGCCCTCGATCACGTCGGGCTCGCCGTCGTAGCCGATCGCGGCCGCGAACTTCTTCCCCGTGCCCGGGGTGAGGATCGGGTCCTGGTCGGCCCACAGCATCAGCACCGGGCGCTCGTCCTGCGCGAGCGCGGCGAGGACGCGCTGGCCCGCCTCCGCCCCCGTCGACTCGGGGGTCAGGGGGATCATCAGCGGGAAGGCGCGGGCGCCCGCCTTGGAGGCGGCGTCCGGGTAGGGCGCCTCGTACGCGGCGACGACCTCGGCGGGGGGCGGGGTCAGGCAGCCCCCTGCGACGAGCATGCCGACCGGCAGGTCCTCGGTCTGCTCGACGAAGCCGCGGAACGCGTTCCAGGCGTCGCTCATCTTCTGGTGCCCGGTGAAAAGGCCGGTGTCCATGATCACCGCGCGGTCGAACCGCGCCGCCTGCTCGACGTAGAGGCGCAGGCCGACCGGGCCGCCCCAGTCGTGCACGACGATCGTCGCGCCGGTGAGGTCGAGGTGGTCCAGCAGCTCGGTCATCACCCCGACGTGGCGGTCGTACGTGTACCAGGCGAAGTCGGTCGGCTTGTCGCTGCGACCGAAGCCGGGCATGTCGGGCACGATGCAGCGGAAGCCCGCCTCGCGCACCGCGGGGAAGACGAGCCGCCAGAGGAACGACCAGGTCGGCTCGCCGTGCAGGAAGACGACCGCCGGGGCGTCGCCGCCGCCGGCGGGCGCGAGGTCGAGGTAGGCGATCCGCAGACCCTCGCGCGTCTCGAAGTACTCGGGGGCGTAGTCGAAGTCGGGAAGGCCCGCGAAGCGGTCCTCGGGCGTGCGCACGATATCGGTCATGACGCGAGCCTACTGACAGCGTGTCATCACCGGGGAAAATGTCATGCCGGGCGTCAGACCGCGGCGGCCAGCGCCCAGCCGGCCGCCGCGCACGCCGCCCCTCCCAGCGTCGCGGCCGCCAGCAGACGGCCCGCGGCGGCCGCGGGCAGCGACGCCTCGTCGAGCATCCAGGTCGAGAACGTCGTGAACGAGCCCAGGAACGCCGTGCCCGCCAGCAGCAGGCCGTCGCCGGTCACCCCGGCGCCGGTCAGCACGCCGAGCGCGAACGCCCCGGCGAGGTTCAGCAGCAGCGTGCCGCGGTGGGCGGGCTCGCCCAGCGCGCGGCTCGTCAGCACCCGCGCGACCGCGCCGGTGCCCGACAGCAGGGCGACCGCGAGCGCCGTCGTCACGCCCGCAGCCCCACCCGCACGAGCGCGAACCCGCCGGTGATCGTCACGGCCAGGTATGCGAGCGCCGTGCCCGGGTGTCCGGTGTCGATGAGCCGCACCGCCTCGACCTGCAGCGTGCTGAACGTCGTCAGCGCACCGCACAGCCCCGGACCGAGCAGGGCGCCCGCCCGGGCGCGCCGCGGCGACGGGTCCGGGTGGCGCAGCAGCCGGGCGGCGACGATCCCGAGGACCAGCGCGCCGAGCAGGTTCGCGACCATCGTGCCCGTCGGCCAGGCCCCGTCGTGCGCTCCGGCCCCGAGACCGTCGGCGAGTCCCCAGCGGGCGAGCCCGCCGAGCGCGCCTCCCAGGAACACGGCGAGCAGCATCGCCCCGTAGGGTACGAGCCATGGCCGCCGCCGATCTCGACCAGCTCTCCATCGACACCATCCGGACCCTGTCCATGGACGCCATCCAGAAGGCGAACTCCGGGCACCCGGGGCTCCCGCTGGGCATGGCGCCCGCGGCCTTCCTCCTCTACGCGGAGGTGATGAAGCACGACCCGCAGGACCCGGACTGGCCGGACCGCGATCGCTTCGTGCTGAGCGCGGGCCACGGCTCGATGCTCCAGTACGCGGCGCTGCACCTCGCCGGCTACGACCTGACGGTCGAGGACCTCCAGCAGTTCCGCCAGTGGGACTCGCGCACCCCCGGCCACCCCGAGCGCGAGCGGCGCGAGGACGGCAGCTGGCGCACGCCGGGCGTCGAGGTGACGACCGGGCCGCTGGGCCAGGGCTTCGCCAACGGCGTCGGTCTCGCGATGGCGGAGAAGTTCCTGCGCGAGACGTTCGGCAGCGAGGTCCAGGACCACTTCACCTACGCGATCGTCTCCGACGGCGACCTCATGGAGGGCATCGCCTCCGAGGCCGCGTCGCTGGCCGGGCACCTCGGTCTCGGCAAGCTCGTCTACCTCTACGACGACAACGACATCTCGCTGGACGGCCCGACGTCGCTGTCGTTCGACGAGGACACCACGGCGCGGTTCGAGTCCTACGGCTGGCACGTGCAGACCGTCGAGGACGCCAACGACCTCGCCGCGCTGCGGGCCGCGATCGCCGCGGCGCAGGCCGAGACGGCGAAGCCGTCGCTGATCCGCGTGAAGTCGATCATCGGCTACCCGGCCCCGAACAAGCAGGGCACCTCCGGCGCCCACGGCGCGCCGCTGGGCGAGGACGAGATCCGCGCGACCAAGGAGATCATGGGCTGGGACCCCGACGCCCAGTTCCTCGTCCCCGACGGCGTGCTCGAGCACGCCGGTGCGGCCGGCCGCAAGGGCGCCGAGGAGCGGGCGGCCTGGGAGCAGCGTCTCGAGGCGATGAAGGCCGCCGACGCCGACAAGGCCGCCGCGTGGGACGCGGGCTGGTCGTGCCGGCCGCTGCCCGGGCTCGCCGAGGTGCTGCCGGGTGACGCGGAGGCGTTCGGCAAGCCGAAGCTGGCGACGCGTGCCGCGGGCAAGGCCGTGATGGCGGCGTTCGCCGGCCACGTGCCGACCATGGTCGGCGGCGCGGCGGACCTCTCGGGCTCGACCGCCACGATCTTCCCCGGCGGCGACGACGAGCGGTTCACCAAGGACCAGGTCGGCCGCAACGTCTACTGGGGCGTGCGCGAGCACGCGATGGGCGGCGCCGTGAACGGGCTCGCCGCGCACGGCGGGATCGTCCGCCCGTACGGCTCGACGTTCCTGCAGTTCGCGGACTACATGCGCGGGTCGATCCGGCTGAGCGCGCTGCAGGAGCTGAACGTCGCCTGGGTGTTCACGCACGACTCCGTCGCGGTGGGCGAGGACGGGCCGACGCACCAGCCGGTCGAGCACCTGCTGTCGCTGCGCGCGATCCCGGGCCTCACGGTCATCCGTCCCGCGGACGCGACCGAGGTCGCGGAGGCGTGGCGCGTGATCCTCGAGGAGCTCGACGGCCCGGCCGCGCTGATCCTCTCCCGGCAGGACCTGCCGATCCTCGACCGCGAGAAGCTCGAGTCCGCGCGCGGCCTGGCCCGCGGCGCCTACGTCCTGCGCGAGCCGGAGGGCGAGGAGTCCGCGTCGATCATCGCCACCGGCTCCGAGGTCGCCGTCGCGCTGGAGGCCGCCGACAAGCTCGCCGCCGCGGGCGTGCACGTGCGCGTCGTCTCGATGCCGTCCTGGGAGCTGTTCGACGAGCAGGACGAGGAGATCCAGGAGGACGTGCTCCCCGGGGACCTGCCGACGGTGTCGATCGAGGCCGGCGTCACGATCGGCTGGGAGCGCTACGCCGACATCCCGCTCGGCATCGACCACTTCGGCGCGTCCGCGCCGGGCGGCGAGCTGCTCGAGCGGTTCGGCATCACCGCCGACGCGGTCGTCGAGGCGGTGCAGGAGCTCCTCGAAGAGGAGTGAGTCCCGCCACAGGGTGGTGGGAGCCCTGTGACAGCGGTGGTGATGGGGTCGGCGGATGCCCGCCCCCGACGTCCCAGCCGGCGACTGCGCGGCAGCTCACCATTCCGATGAGCTGCGGCGCAGAGGCGCCGACGCCGGGCCGGCGATCCACGCGGTGATCGCCGCGGGGGGCGGCGTGGCGAGCGCCGCCGCCCTGCGCGCGGCCGGCGTCCACCGCAACGCCGTGGCCCGGCGCCTGCGTGACGGCCGCCTCGTCGAGCCGTTCGCGGGCGTCTTCGCCCTCGGCGTCCTGCCGGACGCTGTCCGTCGCCGTGCCGCGGTCCTGTCGTGCGGGGCGGGCGCGGTGCTCGCCGACTGGTCGTGCGCCGAGCACCGGGGGCTGATCACGTTCCAGGAGCCGGCCGACGACCGCGTCCACGTGATCGTCGGCGAGCGCCGGTGCCCGCGCCGGTCCGGCATCGCGGTCCATCGCGTCGGGACGCTCGACCACCGGGACGTCGTCGAGCACGACGGGGTCCGCTGTCTGACCGTCGCGCGGCTGCTGCTGCGGCTCGCCGCGACGCGCGACGCCCGGTTCGTGGAGCGGCTCATCGACGAGGCCGCCTACCAGGGGTCCTGGCGGCCGTGGGAGGTCGAGGAGCTCCTCGTCCGGACCCGCGGGCAACGCGGACACGCCGTGCTCGAGCAGGCGTTCCGCCGGCACGTGCCCGGGACGACCCGGACGCAGAACGAGCTGGAGGAGGCGTTCCTGGCGATCTGCGACGCGCAGGGCTGGCCACGGCCGATCTGCCAGCAGCCGGACACCCTGCGGTCCGGGCGCCGGATCCGCCACGACTTCCTGTGGCCGGACCTGCGCGTGGCGGGAGAGACCGACGGCGGCCGCGGCCACGCCGGCGCCTACCGGCAGGCGCGCGACGCCGAGCGCGACGCCGACCTGCGGGCGCGAGGGATCGAGGTGGTCCGCGCGCAGTGGGACGAGGTCTTCCACCGCCCGGCGGTGGTCGTGGCGCGGGTCGGGCCGGTGCTCCTCGCGCGCGGCGCGCGGTTCGGGCGGCCCCGCCGTCGGTGACCGCCTCTGCGCGGCAGCTCACCATTCCGATGAGCTGCGGCGCAGTCGGCGGTCGGGCTACAGGGTGAGCGCTCCGGCGCCGTCGAACGTCGCCTCGACGCCGAGCGGGTCGCTGGCGGTGAGGGCCTCGACGATCTCCGGGGCCTGCGAGCCGCCGACGGCGCGGCGACCGTCGGGTGTGAGGCCCATGGCGAACGCGATCGTCGGCGCGCCCGTGTGGTCGTAGAGCGCGGTGTGCGTCTCGACCGTCGCGGTGGCGGGGGCGCCGTGGGTCGTCTCGCGGCGGGGCTGGGCGTCCACCTCGGCCTGCACGTCGTGGTGCGCGAACGCGCGGGCGGGCACCGTCTCGGGGCCACCGAGCACGGCGAGGCCGTGCTTCGTCAGGTACCAGCCGACCGCGGTGCTGATCCCGAACGCGGCCGGGTCCGCGCGCAGCCGGTCGACGAGCGTCGCGAGCGCGTGCAGCACGTACCCGTTCGCCGGACCGCCCGCGAACGTCAGGCCGCCGGTGACGGTCGGGGCGCGCGACGGGTCGAACAGGTCGACGCCGAGCTCGCCCGCCGCGATCTGCACGGCCGACGGGAAGCACGAGTAGAGGTCCAGGTGCGCCGCGTCGTCGATCGCGATGCCCGCGTGCCCGAGCGCCGCCCGGCCGTTGGCGGCGATCGCCGGGGAGCGGTCGAGCTGCCAGCGCTCGCTGACGAACCAGTGGTCGGCGGCGCCCGCGGTCGCGTGCACGACGACCCAGCGCTCGCGCGGGATGCCGGCGGCCGCCGCGGCCTCCGCGCTGGTCAGCACCAGGGCGGCCGCCTGGTCGACGGAGATGTTCGCGTTGAGCAGCTTGGGATAGGGGTCGCTGACGAGCCGGTTGTCCGCCGACGGGGTGCCGAGCACGTCGGGGTCGGTCGGGGCGTCCGGTGACCACGCGTAGGGGTTCTCGCGCGCGACCTGCGCGAACCGCGCCCAGATGCGGGCGGCGTGCGCGCGCTGCTCCTCCCGGGTTCGCCCCGCGGCGGCGCGCAGGGCGTGCTCGAAGAACGGGTAGTAGAAGACGGGCGCGAGCAGGCCCGCCGCCGTCTCCGCTGCGTTGGACGGCTCCTTGTCGGCGCCGACCGACCAGGTCGGCGTCACGTCCTCGCCCTGCTCGGGCCAGCCGGTCGAGGTGCCGCCGCGCACCGCGGCCATGAACGGCTTGAACGACTCGCCGAACGAGATCAGGGCGACGTCGAGGTCCCCGGCCGCGATCCGCGACGAGAGGTCCCCCAGCAGCGCGATCGGGCCGTTGCCGCCGCGCGCGGTGCGGACCGTCGCGCGCGGGCTGATCCCGAGCTCCTGCGCCATCACGGCCGCGGGATCCGGGACCGGCCACGAGAACAGGTCGATCGACGCGGCGACCTCGACCTTGCCGAGCAGGGCGTCCGCCCCGATCGACGCGGCGCAGTCGGCGATCGCGGCGCGCGCCGCGTCGGTCATGAGCAGGTGCGGCGCGGGCGGCGGGCCGTCCGCCGGTCGGTGCGTCAGCTGGGCGGCGCCGACGAGGACGGGGGTGCGGGGATCGAGCGCGGTCATGGAGAGTGGAGCGTACTGCTCCCCACTTTCGGTGACCGCGCCCAATGGCTCAGCCGATCCGCACCGCTGCGCTGCGCGCGGTGCGGATCGCGCGCGTGGTGCGCCGCAGCGTCCACGCGCCCACGAGCCGGGTGCCCACGGGCGTCACGACGGTGAGCCGCCGGCCGCGCACGACCCCGGTGCCGATGATCGCGCCGGAGGCCCGGCGCAGCTCGACCGCCGCCGCGGTCCGCCCGAACGGCGCGCGCGCCCCGCGCAGCGTCACCGTCCGCACGACGCCGTCGCGGCCCGCCGGGCCCGCGGGGCCGGGCGCGCCGGTCGCCCCGGCGGGGCCGACGGGACCCTGCGGTCCGACAGCGCCCGTCGCGCCCGTCGCGCCGCCGGCGCCGGTCGGCCCGCCGGCGCCGGTTGCGCCCGCGCGCGGCGTCACGACCTGGAGCGCGAAGCCGCCGAACGTGTTCGGCGTGCGGTCCGGTCCGGCGCCCGCCGGGTAGCCGCTCGGCGCGGCACCGTCGGTGCCGGGGAAGACGTAGCCGGTCTGGGCGACCGCGGGCACGAGCCCGGAGATGCGCACGGTGCCCTGGTCGTCGGCGGTCGTCGTGGCGGCGGACCGGTCGAGGGTGAAGACCGGCGCGGCGCGCGTGTACCGCGTCGTGCCGGGGGACGCGAGACCGGTCGCGTACAGGCGCGCGGTGCTCGTGCCGTCGAGCTCGACGACGGGGTCCTCGATCGACACGGTGAAGCCGTGCCCGTCCGGGGGCGGCGCCGAGGTGAACGTCAGCGTGCCGGCGAGCCGCACGGTGCCGGTGCCGGTCTCGGGGTCGTAGGTGCCGCCGATCGCCGGGAACGACCAGGTGACGGTGACGTCCGCGCCGCGCGGACTGGTCGGCAGGACGGTGTCCCCCCAGGCCCAGCCGCTCGGGGTCGCGGTGCCGCGCGGGGTCGCCGGGCTCGGGCTGTTGGTGACGTAGCCGACCCAGGTGCGGTTCTGGGGCGTCTGACCGGCGGGGCCGTAGACGTTGACGGAGGTCCAGTCGAGCTGGCCGCCGATGACCGGCTGGGGCGCGGCGATCGCCGCGGGGGCGGTGAGGGCGGTGACGGCGAGCAGGCCGGCGCCGGTGAGCACGGGACGCGGGACGCGTCGACGCACGGGGCTGGGCATGGGTGTGGGTCCTGTGGTGGTGGGTCAGGGAGCGGCCGGCACCGTGAAGGTGAACGAGCCGTACGCGGCGCCCGCCGGGTAGAAGCCGGCGCCGATCGTGGTCGCGCCCGTCGCGGTCAGTCGCGCGGGCACGTGGGTGAAGGTGGTGCCGGCGGGACCGGTCGTGACGGCGTGGGCTTCGTCCATCCGCAGCTCGAGGATCTCGCGGTCGGTGAACGGCGTCGGCGTCGCCGGGCAGGCGCTGGACGGGCCGCCCTGAGCGGCGCGGCCGTCGGCGCGCACGGTGCCGGTCCGGCGGTCGGCGGAGAGGACGATCACGGGGTCGGCGGTCGCCTGGTCGATGCCGTGGGCGTCGAGCGCGTACTCGAGCGTGCCGGCGAGCCGCAGGCGCACGGTGCCGTCGGCGGGGCGGTCGACCGCGGCCACGGTGAGCCGGTGGTCGAAGGGGTTGGCGTCGTCGATCCGGCTCGCGCCGGCGGACGGGAACACGCCGGCCCGTCCGCCGACGCACGGCGGGGCCGCCGACCAGCTGCCGCGGACGTAGGTGGTGAAGCTGCGCAGGCTGCCGCCGGCGGCCGGGTCGCAGGCGATCCAGTCCGCGGCGCCGACGGGGGTCGCGGGGCGGCTCGCCCAGCACGGGTCGGCGGTCGGGCCCGGCGCCGGCGTGGGCGCGGGGGTCGCGGTCGGCGTGGGCGTCGTCGCGGGCGCGGGGGTGGGCGTGGCGACGGGCGTCGTGGCCGTCGGCTCGGCCGGGGCGGTCGGCTGCGCCGGGGCCGCCGCCGGGGTGGCCGGACGGGCGGGGACGGCGAGCGAGAGCCGGCCCAGCCGCGCGGTGCCCGGGGAGCGGCGCAGGCGCAGCGGTCCGCGCAGGGCGCGCGCACCCGCCGCGGTGAGTCGCAGGACGGCGCCGTCGAGCCGCACGGCGCCGGTCGTCGCGTCGGTGCGCAGCGGTCGGCCGCTCGCCGGGGTCGCGTGGGCGAGGGTCACGCGGCGTCCCGCGACGGTGCCGCGCAGGGTCAGCGGGGACCGGGCGACCGCGAGGCGCAGTCCCGTCACGGTCACCGTGCGGGCGGCGCCGCGGGCCCGCAGGCGCAGCGTGCCCGCCAGCCGCAGCTCGCCGCCGGCGACCGCGGTCACGGCGAGCCGTCGCGCGGTGGTCAGGCGCACCGCGCCACCGTCGCCGCCCGGCGTGATCGCCGCGGTGCCCGTCCCGGCGGCGTGCGCGGCGCCCGGGATCCCCGCGGGAACCGCGGCGACGAGGGCGAGGGTGGGGAGCAGCGACCGGGCACGCACGATGCGGCCGGACGCTACCAGAAGTTGTAAGGGTGACCTAACAAGCGCCGGTCACGGCGGGTCCAGCACCCCGAGCAGCCGCCGCGCGTCCCCGGACACGGTCACGTGGATCGCGCCCGGCTCGCGCACCCACGCGATGAGGTTCAGCGCCGTCAGCCGGTCGAGGAAGAACTGGAACGCGCGCGCCTGCGCCCGCGACGAGTACGTGCGCGAGATGTCGAACGCGAAGCCCGTGGTGTGCAGCGAGTAGCTGCGCGTCGCCTCGATGTTGCGCCGCGTCAGCAGCCGCTGGTACGGCGTGTCCCGCACGCTCGAGGTGATCGTCAGCCGCGCGTCGTCGTCCCCCGCGAGCTGCCGCACGCCGGTGCCGATGTACGCCAGCACGGCGAGGGCCTCCGGGCGCAGCGCCCGGTACAGCCGCCGGGACTGCTGCAGGCGCGGCGCGAGCTCCCCCATCTGCGGGTCCAGCCGGATGCCGTAGCCGTCCAGCTCGTCCGCGTCGAGCGCGCGCAGCGTCCCCGCGGCCCGCGCCCGACCGAGCGCGAACGGGTCCTCGTAGATCGGGGTCGAGCCCTTGGGGTGCAGGACCTCCTCGGCGCTGTTCTTCGCCGTCTGCCGCGCGGCGAGCGTCCGCAGCGCGGCGGGGTCCGCGCGCCACGTGCGCATGATCTCCTGTGCGGCCCGGACCCGCCACAGGTACGTCGCGGAGTCGTCCCCGAGCGAGGCGAGCTTCTCGTAGGCGTCCGGGTGGCGGACGGGGGTGCTGTCGAAGTACAGGCGCGCGTACGGGACGTCGTCGCCCTCCCCGAAGCGGCGCAGGACCTCCTGGAGGTTGCCGACGCCCATGTGGTACCCGGCGACGGCGAGGTCGAGCCGGTCGCCGAGCTGCTTGCGCGCGAACCCGAGGTAGCGGACCGTCCCCGCGAGCGCCTTGGCGGGGTCGAACCGCTCGTCGACCCGGCGGCGCAGCGCCACGCGCGCCGCGACCTTGCTGCCGCGCGCGATCCCGCGGGTCAGCCGCTCGCTGGCGCGCACGTCGACGCGCATGCCGAGCAGGTTCGTCCCCGTCTCGGCGAGGATCTGCGTCAGGCCCGCCGCGCCCTCCAGGTCGTCGGACACGCGCGCGTCCTCGCGGCCGGCGCTCTCCAGGAACACGATCGCCTCGAGCGTGTCGGGGTCGACGGTGCCGCCGTCCCCACCGGCGATCTCCTCGATCAGCGGCCGCCAGCGCGCGACGCGCTGCGCGGTCGCGACCGCCCCACCCGGGGACTTCGCGTAGAGCACGTGCGCCAGGCCGTCGGCCGCGGCGCGCTCCAGCGCTGCGCGATCGCCGTCGCGGTACGCGAGCGGATCGGTGCCGCCGTCGGCGCCGCCCGACCCGGGGCGCAGCCCGCCGCCCGAGCCGTCGCGCAGGATCGCCGCCCCGGCGACGACGACCACGGCGAGCAGGGCGAGCGCGACCGCCACGTACGGGCGGGCGCTCCGCGGGGACCGGCGGGACGACACGCCCGGCAGCCTGTCAGACCCGCTGTCGCGTCCGCGTCACGCCCGCGGTCACTACCGTTCCGCGGAGATGGAGATCAGCGCCGACAAGGACCGCCTGGACCGGGACGTGATCCACCGCTTCCTCAGCGAGGAGGCCTACTGGTCGATCGGCGTCCCCCGCGAGCGCGTCGACCGCGCGATCGATCACTCCCTCTGCTTCGGCGCCTACGACGACGACGGCGCGCAGGTCGGCTTCACCCGCGTCGTCACCGACTACGCGACCTTCGGCTGGGTCTGCGACGTGTTCGTCCTCCCGGCCGCCCGCGGCCGCGGCGTCGCCCGGGCGCTGATCGCCGCGGTCGTCGCGCACGAGCAGCTGCGCGACGTCCGCCGCCTGATGCTCGCCACCGAGGACGCGCACGGCCTCTACGAGCAGCACGGGTTCACGAAGCCCGACGACCTCTACAAGTGGATGGTGCGACGACCGTGAAGCTCCACGTCTGCTGGGGCGCGTTCGCGACCCCGGTCCACGAGCACGTCTGCGCGAGCGCGTTGCAGGCGCTGCGCGACGCCGGCCACGACCCGGAGGTCGAGCGGACCTACTCGTTCGGGGCGATCCCCGGGGCGCTCCAGACCCCGGGACGCAAGCGCGTCCACGCGGGCACGGGCAGCCACTGGGTGCCCGCGCTGCAGCTGGACGACGGCACCTGGATCGGTGGCTCCAAGCGGATCGTCGCCTGGGCGCGCGAGCACCCCGCCGCCTGAGGCGCGCTCAGCGCACCCGCAGCACGAGGTCCCGCCCCGCGGCGCGGACCGTCACGACCCGGCCGCGCGTCGTCGTGCCCCGCACCGTCCGGCCGCGCGCCGCGATGCCGCGCAGCGCGTGCCGGGTGCTGATCACGCGCGGCGCGTAGGTGCCCTGCGGCGAGACGCGGAAGACGACCAGAGGCGTCACCGCCCCGGCGCGGCGGCTGCGCAGCAGGACCGCCATCTCCCGGGTGCCGTCACGATCGAGGTCGACGCAGCGCACCGCCGCGATCCGGTAGACCCGGGCCGCGTCGCGCCCGCGCCCCTCGCGGGTCGACGCGAGCGCATCGCGCACGCGGCTGCTCACGAGCGCCGCGGTTGCGGCCAGTGCCCGGCCGCAGACGCCGCCCTGCACCTCGACCGCGTCGACCGTCAGCGTCCGCGTGCTGGTGCTGCCCACCCGGTCGACCGCGGTGACGGTCAGCGGGTGGCGGCCCGCCCGCCAGCCGCCGTCGGGGGCGGGGACGGTGATCCGCAGGCGCGGCTGCGGCGTGCCGGGCGTGGTCGGCGACGGGGCGGTCTGCACCGCGGTGATCGTGCGGGCGCTGCCGCCCGCGGACGCGGGCACGGCGACGCGGACCTCGGCGACCCCGGACTGCAGGTCCTCGGCGAAGAGCTGCACGGACTGCGGCAGCGTCACCGACACGCGGCCCGCAGTCACCGCGGGGCCGGTGCGGTCGAGCGTCACCGGAGCGAGGACCTCGGTCCGGCGCCCGGTCGCGTCCTCGCTGCGGACCCGCACGCGGTACGACCCGTCGGGCGTGGCGATGCCGCGAAGGTTGCGGCCGTCCCAGGCCACGGGCACGGTGCCCGCGGGCAGGTCGGTCGGCGCGAGCGGCCGCGCGACCACGAGCTCGCCCGTCGGCGGCAGCACCGTCACCTCCAGGCGCGAGGGCTCGTCGAGGTCGACGCTCCCGATCGCCCGCGGCGTCGCGTTGGTGAAGGGCGACGGGAAGCGCAGGTTCGACACGGTGGCCGGCAGCGCGCGCAGGCGCGCCTCCCAGATCGGGAAGCCGTCGCGGCGCGCGATCGTGACGGTCCCCGTGCCCGAGCGGGTGCCGAGGCGCACGGCGACCGGGGTGGCGGAGTCGACCGGGGCGCCGTCGACGGTGACCGCCCCGTCCTCGGTGACGACGTCGGCGACGACCGTGGCCGGGCGGGTGAGGGTGAACGGCAGGGTGCTGACCGCGTCGGACCCGACCGCTCCGACGTAGCTGGTCGGCAGGGCCGGGATCGGGTGCAGGCGGATCTCGTAGCGGGTGTCGCCGGCGGTCTCCGGGCAGCTGACCGCGAACGGGCGCTCCGTCCCGGCCCGCGCGGGCAGCGGGGCCCACAGCACCTCGCCGGCGCCGACGCGGACGCCGTCGATCGTGACCGCGGACGAGCCGGCAGCGAGCGCGGCGACCAGCGGCGTGTCCACCCCGGGACCGGAGAGCACGGTCCCGGTGGTCGACGGGTCGCAGGTGCTGCTCAGGGACGAGACCGCCTGCAGCTCCCCGGCGACCGCGGCGGCGGGCAGAGTCAGCAGGGCGACGAGCGCGGCGGGGACCGCGGCGGGACGGACGGACGGCGACAAGGGGACCTCGGGGGTGGGACGTGGTCGGAGTGCGCCGACTGTCGAAGTTTCCTCGCCGCCGGCCCCGCGCGCAAGCAGGTGCCGGGTCACGCCCCGGTCATCCCGCCCGCCCCGAGGAACCTACGCGCCTGTAGATTGCCGCCATGCCCGGCACCGTCCCCGTCCCGCCGCCGATCGACGGCGTCCGCCGCTCCTACGTCGACGCGCGCGGCGTGCGCTTCCACGTGACCGAGGCCGGCGACCCGGACGGCCTGCCGATCCTGTGCCTGCACGGCTGGCCGCAGCACCACCTCGGCTACCGCGACCTGCTCGCCGACCCGCCCGCCGGGCTGCGGATCATCGCCCCCGACCTGCCCGGCTACGGCTGGTCGGGCCCGGCCCCGCACCGCTGGGAGAAGGAGGAGGTCGCCCAGGACCTGCTCGCGCTGCTCGACGCGCTGGGCCTCGAGCGGGTCGGCCTCGTCGGCCACGACTGGGGCGGCTACATCGGGCACCTGCTCGTGCTCGGAGCCCCGCAGCGGTTCACGGCGTACCTGGCGCTGAACATCGCGCACCCGTGGAACACGCCGAGGACGCTCGCCCCGCATCTCTGGCGCTTCCTGCTCTACCAGCCCGTGATGGCCGCGTTCGGCCGTCCGCTGCAGCAGCGCACCGGCTTCCTCCACCTGCTGTTCCGGATCGCGGTGAAGAACCGGGAGGCGTTCGGGCCCGCCGACGCCGCCGTGTTCGTCGACCGCTTCCGCGACCCGGTCTGCGCCCGCACCGGGCAGGCGACCTACCGCACCTTCCTGCTGCACGAGCTGCCGCGCCTGGGCCGCGAGCCCGAGCAGCGCCGCTCGACCGTGCCGACCGTCACGCTGTTCGGCGACCGGGACACGGCGATCGACGCGTCGCTCGCCGCCGCCGAGACCGCCCGGGCCGACGACTACCGGCTGAAGCTCGTCCCGGGCGCCGGGCACTTCATCGCCGACGAGCGCCCGGACCTCGTGCGCGCCGAGGTGCTCGCGCTGTTCGCGCCCGACGCTCCGTGAGATGACGCACACGCGCGCGCGCGGGAAGTCCCCGCGAGCGCGCAGCGCCGTATCTGGGGCATGGCCTCCACCTCCTACCGGCCCGCCGCGATCTCGCTCGACGCGGACGCGCTGCGCCGCTACCTCGACGGTCCGTACCGCGAGGTGCGCGAGCTGACCCGGCGGATCCTCTCGCAGCCCGAGCACGCACCGGTGCAGGGGCTGCCGACCGACGAGTACCGCGAGCTGGTGCTCGAGCGCATGCGGATGCTGGCCGCCGAGGGCCAGACGGGCATGGGCTTCCCCGTCGAGTACGGCGGGGGCGGCGACGTGGGCGCGTCGATCGCGGCGTTCGAGACGCTCGCGCACGGCGACCTGTCGCTGCTCGTGAAGTGCGGCGTGCAGTTCGGCCTGTGGGGCGGCGCGCTGCTGCACCTCGGCACCAAGCGCCACCACGACCTCTACCTCGAGCAGACGATCCGGGCCGACCTGCCCGGCTGCTTCGCGATGACCGAGATCGGGCACGGCTCCGACGTCCAGTCGCTCGGCACGACCGCCACCTACGACCCGAAGACCGACGAGTTCGTCATCAACACGCCCGACCGGGCGGCGACGAAGCACTACATCGGCAACGCCGCCGTGCACGGGCGCATCGCCGCGGTGTTCGCGCAGCTGATCGTCGGGACCGAGAAGCCCGGCGTCCACGCGTTCATCGTGCCGCTGCGCGACGCGGACGGCACGCCGCTGCCCGGCGTCACGATCGAGGACTGCGGCGAGAAGATCGGCCTCAACGGGGTCGACAACGGGATGCTCTCCTTCGACCACGTGCGGATCCCGCGCGAGGCGCTGCTCAACCGCTACGCCGACGTCACCCCCGAGGGCGTCTACGAGAGCGACATCGAGAACCCGAACCGTCGCTTCTTCACGATGATCGGCACCCTGATCCAGGGGCGCGTGTGCGTCGGCGGCGCCGCCGGCAACGCGGCGAAGAACGCGCTGACCATCGCCGTCCGGCACGGGCTCAAGCGCCGCCAGTTCGGCCCGCCCGGCGGCGAGAGCGAGACGCTCCTGCTCGACTACCGCACCCACCAGCGCCGGCTGCTGCCGCTGCTCGCCAAGAGCTACGCGCTGCACTTCGCGCAGGAGGAGGTCGCCGCGAAGCTCCACGTCGCGTTCAGCGGCGGCGAGTTCTCCGAGCGCGACCAGCGCGAGCTCGAGTCCTACGCGGCCGGGCTGAAGGCGATCACCACCTGGCACGCGACCGAGACGATCCAGCAGTCCCGCGAGGCGTGCGGCGGCTTCGGCTACCTCGCCGAGAACCGCTTCGCGGCGCTGAAGGCCGACACCGACGTCTTCACGACGTTCGAGGGCGACAACTGGATCCTCTACCAGCTCGTCGCCAAGGGCCTGCTGACCGACTACAAGGACCAGTTCGCGTCGATGGACCAGCCCGCGCTCGTGCGCTTCGTGGCCGGCCAGGTCGTCGAGACGGTCGTCGAGAAGTCGCTCGCCCGCCAGCTGATCGGCGCGCTGGTCGACGTGCTGCCCGCCTCCGACGACGAGCGCGAGCTGCGCGACCGCGGCTACCAGGGCGAGCTGCTGCGCTGGCGCGAGGAGCACATCCTCGCGAGCGTCGCCCGGCGGCTGAAGTCGGGGATCGACAACGGGTTCGACCCGTTCCGCGTCTTCAACTTCTGCCAGGACCACGTCATTCACACCGCTCGCGCACACGTCGAGCGCAAGGTGTTCGACGCGTTCGTCGCCGGCATCGACCGCTGCGAGGACCCGCAGCTCAAGGAGGCCCTCGGCCAGCTCTGCGACCTGTACGCGCTGAGCACGATCGAGGCCGACCGCGGCTGGTACCTCGAGCACGGCCGGCTCACCACGCAGCGCTCCAAGCGCATCACCACCGAGGTGAACCTGCTCTGCATGGACGTGCGCGAGCAGGCGCGCGAGCTCGTCGACGCGTTCGGCATCCCGGACGAGGTGCTCGCCGCGCCGATCGCGCTCCCGTAGGACCACCCGGCGCCCGGGCCCCGATCGTCGGGGACCCGGGCGCACCGGCGTGTTCGGACACACCGTCCGTTTGGCAGGATGCGGGCCATGCCCGAGCGCGCCCTCGTCGTCTACGCCAACCCCGAGCCGACGTCGTTCGGCGCGGCGCTGCGCGACCGGGCGGTCGCCGAGCTACAGGCCCAGGGCATGGAGGTCGCGGTCTCGGACCTCTACGCGATGGGCTTCGACCCGGTGGCCCGCGGCGAGGAGTTCTCCAACCGCCGCTTCGACCACCGGCTCTGGTACGACCGCGAGCAGCAGCACGCCGTGCGCACCGACACGCTCTGCGACGACGTCGCCGCCGAGGTCGAGAAGCTCCGCGCCGCCGACCTCGTCGTCCTCGTCTTCCCGCTGTGGTGGTTCTCGGTCCCGGCGATCCTCAAGGGCTGGTTCGACCGCGTGCTCGTCAAGGACGTCGCCTACGGCGGCGGTCGCCGCTACGCCGAGGGCGGCTTCGCCGGCAAGCGCGCGATGCTCGTCACGACGACGAACGCGTGGCCGGGGATGCTCGCGCCCGACGGCCTGGTGGGCGACGTCGAGATCGTGCTGTGGCCGCTGCAGAACGGCGTGCTCGGCTACACCGGGTTCGGCGTGCTGCCCGCGCTCGTGGCCAACGCGGTCGCGTTCGTGCAGGACGAGGACCGCCACGCGATCCTCGACGACCTCGCCGCGCGGCTGGCGGACTGGCGGACCGCCGAGACGATCCCGTTCCACCACGCCGGCGAGGTCGGGGAGGACTGGCGGCTGCGCGACGACGTCGAGATCCGCGTCATCGGCCACCGCCGCGCCTGACGCGCCGCGCGACTACGCGTCGAGCACGACCTCCGCGGCCCGGCGGATCGTCGCGGCGTCGCCGCTGATCATCAGCGTCGTGACGACCGAGTCGCGCCACGCCTCGAGGTCGTGGCGGATCTTGTCGGCGGGCCCGATCAGCGCCATCTGCTCGACGAGCGCGGTCGGGATCGCGGCCGCCGCCTCGGTCTTCTTCCCCTCCAGGTACAGGGACTGGACCTCGTCGACGACCGCCTCGTAGCCCATCCGGATCGGCACGTTGGCGTGGAAGTTCTTCGTCTTCGCGCCCATGCCACCGAAGTACAGGGCGTACATCGGGCGCAGCAGGTCGGCGGCCTGCTCGACGTCGTCGTGCACGATGACCGGCACGGTGGCGGCGACCTCGAAGTCCTCGCGCGAGCGACGGGCGCCCTCCCGGGCCCATCCCTCCTGGAGGTTGGGGAGGTACAGGTCCTCGGCGTGCGGCGAGTAGAACAGCGCGAGCCAGCCGTCGCACAGCTCGGCGGCGAGCGCGACGTTCTTCGGGCCCTCCGCGGCGAGGTAGATCGGGATGTCCTCGCGCAGCGGGTGCACGGTCGACTTCAGCGGCTTGCCGAGCCCGGACGGGCCGGGCAGGCCGAGCGTGTAGTGGTCCCCCTCGAAGGTGACCGGTCCGCGCCGCGCCCAGATCTCCCGCAGGATCGACACGTACTCGCGCGTGCGGGCGAGCGGCTTGGCGAACGGCTCCCCGTACCAGCCCTCCACGACCTGCGGCCCGGACACGCCGAGCCCGAGGATGAACCGTCCGCCGCTGAGGTGGTCCATGGTGATCGCCGCCATCGCGGCGGCCGCCGGGCGGCGCGCGCTCATCTGCATGATCGCGGTGCCGAGCTGCACGCGCTCGGTGCGCGACCCCCACCAGGCGAGCGGGGTCAGGACGTCGGAGCCGTAGGACTCCGCCGTCCAGATCGAGTGGAAGCCGAGCCGCTCCGCCTCGGCGATCGACTCCTCGACGCCGTGCGGCGGGCCGGAGCCCCAGTAGCCGGTCTGCAGGGCGAGCTTCAGGTCGCGGGCCATGCCGCGACCGTACCGCCCCCGGCCGGTCAGGTCCGCGGGCGGTCGTCCACCTTGATGTCGAACGCTCCGTCGGCGTCGGTGAAGGTCACCGTCGCGCCGTAGGTCTGGGCGTCGACCGTCACGTCGCAGCGCACGGTCGCGCCGGCCTTCAGGTCGACGCGGTCGGGGCAGGAGACGAGGTCGGGTGCGCTGCCGACCTGCCGCTCGAGCGCCTCGGCGGCCCGCTGCTCCAGCGAGCTGCCGGGGATGTTCGCCGACGTGACCTGCCAGCGGATGCGGCCGTCGTCCTCCTCGCTGGTGACCGTCACGGACACGAGCAGGCGCACGTCGCCGTCACGGGTCATGCGGCACGCGCCCCGGGAGCCCTTCGTGCCGGGGATGTCCTCGTCGCAGTCGATCGACGCGACCTTCGCCCCGGGGACCTGGGACTCGAAGCCCGTGCGGATCTCCGACTCGATCTTGTCCGCGTCGACGGTCGCCTCGCCGCAGCCGGCGAGGCCGAGCGGCACGAGCGCGACGGTGGCGAGCAGGGCGAGCGGGCGGCGCATGCGGCGGGAGACTACGCCTCCCGCCGCAGAACCGCCCGGGTGACTCAGGCCGGGTTCGCGCCCGGCGCGATCTCGCCGGGGTAGGAGCCAGGCGTCGCCTGCGGGTCCGGGGTCGCCGGGCCGGACGGGCCGGTCGGCGGCGTCGGCGCGGGACCGCCCGGGCCGCCCGGGCCGCCCGGGCCGTGGTGGCCGCGACCGCGGCCGAAGAACCGGCCGGGGCCGCCCTGGCCGGAGGCGAACTCGTCGAAGTGCTCGTCGAACTCCTCGAGCACGTGGTCGCGCTGCGCGTCGGTGATCTTCTTGTCGGCGACCTGGTCGGCGAGCGTCTTGGCCAGCGCGGTGCGCGCCGCCTTCTTCACGTCGGCGAGGTCCTTGTTCTGCGCCTTGGCGATCGCGGCGAGCGTCGTGCCGGAGCGCAGCTGCTCCAGCAGCTTCTCGCGTGTCAGGCCGAGCTCCTTGGCGACCGCGTCGGCGGCGCCGCCGAGCGGGCCGAGTCCGCGACCGGGGCCGTGACCGGGGCCGCCGGGACCGCCCGGGCCGAAGCCGCGACCGGGACCGCCGTGCGGGCCGCGCCCGGGCAGGCCGAGCACCGTGCCCTCCTCGGCGCGCCGCTTCTTGATCGCGTCGGCCTGCGCCTGCGTGAGCTTGCCGTCCTTGACGGCCTGGTCGAGCTGCGCGTCCTGGGCCTTGCCGAGCGCGTCCTTCAGCTCCGACGGCGTGACGTTCAGCCGCTTCGCCGCGTCGGAGAGGACCTGTGACTCGGCCTCCTTGCGGTCGTCCTTGACGGTCGCCGCGACGGCGGCGGCACCGCCGGCGGCGAGCGCGACGGCGGCGGTGCTTGCGACGACGATGCGTCGGGTGATCATCGAGCCTCCTGCTGGGGATTGGTGGGTGGTGCGAAGAGATCGGGGCGCGCCTGGTGGACGCGGGCGAGAAGGAGCAGCAGCACCGGCGCGATGCAGATCACGAGCAGCGCGGCGAACCACGGCTCCGTGACGTCGCTGCCGGAGCCGATCACGTGGACGGTGCTGAGCAGCCACGCGACGAGCGTGAACCGGTGCAGGACCTTCCAGCGCTCGCCGAGCAGCTTCTTGGCGTACGGGGCGAGGCTGAACGCGGCGAACGCGAAGCCGCCGAGGATCCCGAGGCCGGTGAACAGCGGCCGGTAGTCCATCGTGAACGGGACGAGGATGCCGCTGAGGCCGGGCTTCAGCCACGGGTCGTAGAGCAGCGCGGCCGCGTGCACGACGATCGCGACGAGGGTGGCGATCGCGAGCGTCTCGTGGACGGTCTTGAACGTCTGGGTGCGGCCCGGGCCGCTCGCGAGCCGGCCGCCCATCGTCAGCCCGAGGCTGACGGAGGCGCTGGCGCAGACGATCGCGGCGGTGCCGGCGGCACGGCTGGTGATCCAGAGGAGCTGGGGGTCGGTGGAGGCCATGGGCTCAGTGGGGTCGGGGGAGACGGACACGGACGGGACGCGGGACGACCTGCACGTCGCCGCCGGAGGTGACGACGACGCCGCCGTGCGGCAGCGCGCGACGCGCGCGGGCGGGGCCGAGCAGCAGCGCGGTCTTCGCACGGACCTCCGCCTCGAGCGCCGTCGGGGCGAGCGCCGTGACCTGCACGACGCCCGTGTCGGCCGGGCGGCCGGTCCGCGGGTCGACGAGGTGGTGGGCGTCCGCGCGCGTCCCGGTGGTCGTCCAGGCGCGGCGGGTGGTGCCGCTGGTGGCGACCGCGCCGCGCGCGACCTGCAGCTCGTGCACGGTCTCACCGGGGTGGAACGGGTCGCTGATCGCGATCGACCGCGGCACGCGGGCGCTGCCGCCGATCCGCAGGTCGCCGCCGCAGTCGACCGCCCAGGCGGGCAGGCCGGCGAGCAGCTCGCCCGCGAGGTCGGCGGCGAGGCCCTTGCCGATCCCGCCGCTGTCGAGGCGCACCCCGACCGGCCGGACGACGTGCTCGCCGTCGACGCCGACGCGGCGCCAGGCGCCGTCGGCGGTCCAGGTGGGTGCGGTCGCGGCGCGGGGGTCGTGCGCGGCCGTGGGGTCGAGGTGCTCGCGGTACCCGGCGGCCTCGACCGCGGGCAGGCAGGTCGCGTCGACGAGCCCGTCGGAGCGCTCACCGGCCTCGCGGACCGCGGCGGCGAAGCGGCGCAGCAGCGGCGAGGCGGGCACCCGCTCGCGCGGGTCGGCGTTCAGGTGCGACAGCTCGCTGTCGTCCTCGAACCGGGTGAGCCGGTCGTGGATCTCCAGCAGCAGCGCGCGGGCTCGCTCCAGGGCGACGGCCGCGTCGGCCTCCTGCTCGCCGGCCCCGGTGGCGCGGACGCCGACGGTGCCGCCGAAGCAGGGGATGCGCAGCTCGTGCTCGATGGCGGTCGCGGTGCTCACGACTGCCCCGAGGTCATCGGCGCGGCGGGGACCGACGCGGAGGAGTCACCCGCGGTGCTGCCGCTGTCGTCGGACCAGCCCTGGTCGGTGCCCGTGTCGTCGGACCAGCCGTCCTCGGTGGTGCCCGAGTCGTAGGTCTCGTCGCTCCAGCCGTCGTCGGTGCCGGTGGTGGACTCGACGGCGCGGCTGGTGTCGGTGGCGCCGGTCGCCGGGCTCGCGGCCTGCGTGCTGGTGCTGGAGGAGCTCGCGCCCTGGGCGGGCACGAACAGCGCCAGCCAGGCGGCGAGGAAGACGCCCACCGCTCCGCCGGCCGCCCGCAGGCGGAGCGTCCGCAGACGCCGGGCGCGCGCCGCGAGACGCTCGCGGGCGACAGCGTGCGGGTCCCGCGGCTGGGGGGTGGGCCGGACGGAGTTGGGGGAGGGCATGCCGTACACCGTGCCGGGATGGTGTGCGATCTCCCTCAGGGAACCCTGAGAGTTCCGTCAGAACGGGCGTATCGTTGCGGGCATGGACTCCCGCACCGCCCGTGACCGCCTCGAGTACCGCGCCGCCCGGGCGCTCGCCGCGCTGTCGCCGCGCGCGCAGGTCCGGCTGTCCGGCAAGCCCGCCGTGTCGCTCGACGGGCAGGCGCTCGAGCCGGAGATCCAGCTGACCCTCGCGATGCTCGAGCGGCAGAACCTGCCCGGGATGGAGACGCTCCCGCCCGTGCAGGCGCGCGCGCAGATCCGCCGGCAGGCCCTGGCGATCGCCGGCAAGCCGGTGCCGGTCGGCGCCGTCCGCGACCTCGAGGTCGACGGTGCGCAGGGCCCGCTGCGCGCGCGGCACTACGCGCCCGCGGAGAGCACGACCGGCCCGCATCCGCTGCTCGTGTTCTTCCACGGCGGCGGCTTCGTCGTCGGCGACCTCGACACGCACGACCAGGTCTGCCGGCTGCTGTGCCGCCACGGTGGCGTGCACGTCCTCAGCGTCGACTACCGGCTGGCGCCCGAGTGCCCGTTCCCCGGCCCGGTGGAGGACGCGGTCGCCGCGACGCGCTGGGCGCTCGCGCACGCGCAGGACCTCGGCGCCGACCCGGCCCGCGTCGCGGTCGGCGGCGACAGCGCGGGCGGCAACCTCTCGGCGGTCGCCTGCCACGTCCTGACGCGTGCCGGTGAGCAGGCGCCGGTCTTCCAGCTGCTGCTCTACCCGGCGACCGACGGGGCGGGCGAGTACCGCTCGCGCGAGCTGTTCAGCGACGGGTTCTTCCTCACCGAGGCGCAGATGGACTGGTTCAAGGACCAGTACGTCGCCGACGCGGACCCGCTCGACCCGCGCCTGTCCGTCCTGCGCGCCGACGACCTGACGGGCCTGCCGCCCGCGCTCGTCGTGACCGCCGGGTTCGACCCGCTGCGCGACGAGGGCGAGGCGTACGCGCGGGCGCTGCGCGACGCGGGCGTGCGCGTCGCGCTGCGCCGCTTCCCCGGCCTGATCCACGGGTTCGCGAACGCGGCGACCGTCAGCCGCGTGTCGCGTGACGCGCTGATCGAGGTCGCGGGCGCCACGCGCGCGCTGCTGGCGATGGTCTCCGCACCGGTCGCGGAGCCGGAGGTCACGGCAGGCTGAGAACCGGGGTGGTGGGCGGCGGTAGTGTCGCCCCATGCCCCGATCCCACGTCGAGACCACCGCCGGACCGGTCGCCGCGAGCGACCTCGGCCGCACGCTCGTGCACGAGCACCTGCTGACCGTCAGCGAGGTGGTCCGCACCGAGTGGCCGCATCTCGCGGACCGTCCCGCCGAGGAGGAGGCGGCGCTCACGCAGGTCCGCAACGCGCAGGAGCACGGGGTGCGGACCTGGGTCGACCCGGCGGTGATGAACCTCGGCCGCGACGCGGGCCTGGCCAAGCGCGTCGGCGAGCAGACCGGCATGAACATGGTGCTCGCGACGGGCGCCTACGTGTACGAGACGCTGCCGCGCTACTTCCGCTTCCGCGACGGCAGCGCGCTCGCCGACGCGTTCGTGCACGACCACGAGCACGGCATCCAGGGCACGGGCGTGAAGCCCGCGTTCCTGAAGTGCGCGGTCGACGAGCACGGCATCACCGAGGACGTCGAGAAGGTCCTGCGCGCGGTCGCCGACGCCCACCGGCGGACGGGCCTGCCGGTGATGAGCCACTGCCGCCTGGGCGGCACCGCGCTCGGCCCGGAGGGGCCGATCCCGCCGTCGGACGAGGAGCGCGCCCGCGCGCTGGAGCAGACGCTCCGCCAGATCGAGATCCTCGTCGACGAGGGCGGCGTTCCGGCGAACGCGGTGCAGGTCGCGCACGTCGGCGACTGCGACGCGCTCGACCCGATCGAGCGGGTGCTCGAGACCGGCGTGTGGATCGGCATGGACCGTTTCGGCCTGGACATCTTCAACCCGTCCGCGCGCCGCAACGAGGTCGTCGCGGAGCTCGCCTCGCGCGGGTACGCCGACCGGATGATGCTCGGGCAGGACAGCTGCGCGACGATCGACTGGTACCCCCAGGAGGTCCTGCAGATGCTCGCGCCGCGGTGGCACGCGACACTGATCTTCGAGGAGGAGATCCCGGCGATGCAGCAGCTCGGGGTGACCGACGAGCAGCTCGCGACGATGCTGGAGGCGAACCCGGCGGCGTGGCTGTCGGCGTGACCGTCCGGCGCGTCCGATGAGTTTCTGACGCGCGGGCCGTCTACCGTCTCGACCCGACCGAGAAGGAGACGTGATGCAGGCGATCGAGACCCGCGGGCTCGTGAAGACCTACGAGGGACGACAGGGCACCGTCGAGGCGGTGCGGGGCGTCGACCTGTCGGTGGCGCCGGGAGAGGTGTTCGGCTTCCTCGGCCCCAACGGCGCCGGCAAGTCCACGACGGTGCGGATGCTCACGACGCTGCTGTCGATCACCGACGGGACCGCGACGGTCCACGGGATCGACGTGGCGTCCCGGCCCGACGAGGTGCGCCGCAAGATCGGGGTGGCGCTGCAGGAGGCGGGGCTCGACAAGCGCCAGAACGCGCGCGAGCTGCTGGTCCTGCAGTGCCGGCTGTTCGGCATGAGCGCGACCGAGGCGACCGCGCGGGCCCAGGAGCTGCTGGCGCTGGTCGAGCTGCAGGACGCCGCCGACCGGCTCGTGAGCGGCTTCTCGGGCGGCATGCAGCGCCGGCTCGACCTCGCGACCGCGCTCGTCCACGAGCCCGAGGTGCTGTTCCTCGACGAGCCGACGACCGGGCTGGACCCGGCGAGCCGCCTGACCGTGTGGGACGAGGTCCGGCGCATCAACGAGCGGGGCACCACGGTGTTCCTGACGACCCAGTACCTCGAGGAGGCGGACGCGCTGTGCGACCGGCTCGCGATCATCGACGACGGCCGCATCGTCCGCGAGGGCACCCCGACCTCGCTGAAGGACGACCTGTCGGCGCGGCGCGGCGGCGCGGCGGTGACGCTCGACGACGTGTTCCTCGACGCGACGGGCCGGACGCGCGAGCGGACCGCCGGCGACGTCCAGGAGGTGACGGCATGAACCCGGTGCTGATCCTCGCGGCCCGCGCGCTGCGCGAGACGAAGCGGGCGCCCGACGCGCTCTTCCCCGGGATCTTCATCCCGCTGTTCTTCCTCGTGGTGAACACCGGACAGGCGGCGAGGATCTTCCCGTCGGACTCGACGGGCTTCCTGCAGGGCCAGAACTACGCAGCGTTCCAGATGCCGTCGACGCTGCTGCTGGCCGCGTCGTTCGGGGCGGCGGCGCTGTTCCTCGTCGAGGAGATCGAGGGCGGCTACTTCGACAAGCTACGCGCGACGCCGATCCCGCGGTACGCGATCATCCTCGGCCGCCTGCTGGCGGAGGGCATCCGCTGCGGCCTGCTGACCGCGGTGATCGTGCTCGTCGCGCTGCCGTTCGGCGTGACGGTCGCCTCGGGGGTCGCCGGCTTCCTGCTGCTCGTCCTCCTGACCGGCCTGTGGGGGGTCGTCTACTCGGGCTTCCTGCAGATGCTCGCGCTGAAGTCGCGCTCGGCCGCGGCGACCCAGGCCGGCGGGATGGTGTTCTTCCCGCTGCTGTTCCTGACGCCGAACTTCGTGCCGCGCGAGCTGCTCACCGATCCGATGGAGGTCGCGGCGACCATCAACCCGGTCACCTACCTCATGGAGGCGCTGCGGTCCCTGTACCTCGAGGACCTGCGCTGGTCGGAGATCTGGCCGGGCTTCGCGGTCGTCCTCGTCGCGGCGTCGGTGATGCTGACCCTGAGCGTGCGGATGATCAACCGCTACGACTGACGCCCGGGCCCCGGGAACCCCAGGCGCGGGTCGACCGCGCCGTGGGGTTCCCAGCGCCGGTCACCGACGCACGTCGAGCAGCGGTGCGAGCAGCGCGACGACCCGGTCGGGCCGCTCGAACACGTCGTACCAGCGCAGTCGCACGACGGTGTACCCGCGCCGCCGCATGGCGTCGTCCCGGCGCTGGTCGCGTCGGCGCTGCCTGCGGGTCCGGTGACCGCGGTCCCCGTCGGTCTCCACGATCAGCCGCAGCGCCGGCCACAGGAAGTCGTGGAAGATGCGCGACCCGTCCGGGAGGCGGTCGGGCTGCTGGCAGATCGGGCGGGGCCAGCCCTGCGCGTCGCAGATCGCCAGCAGCCGCTCCTCGAGCTCGTTCGCGGTCCGGGTGGTGCCGGGCACGTGCTCGCGCAGCACCGCGCGCAGGACGGCCGCACCCGGGTGGTCGGCGGCCTGCTCGAGGATGCGCTCGAGCTCCCACCGTCGCCACGAGCCCCGGAACGCCGCCTCGTCCAGGATCCGCTCGAGCCGCCGTCGGGCCCAGCCGGCCCGCGCGAGGTCGTAGACCAGGCGGGCCACCGTCGTGCACGGGAGCCCGCCGATCTCGGTCCGCTCGTGCGGGGCGAGGTCCATCCGGTGGACGGTGAGCGTCGCACGGCGCGGGTTGCGGGACCGCGGGACGGTCACGTGCAGCGGGAGCCCCTCCCCGTCCCGGCGCCGCAGCAGCCCCGCGTGGACGGCGAGCGCCTCGTGGCTGAGGGCCGCGCCGGCGCCGCAGGAGAGCACCGCTGCGCGGAACGCCGTGCTCGGCTGGAGCTCGTCCTGGGGGAACGCGAAGACGTCGTGGTGGATCTCGACGAGGGTCCCGGCCTCCAGGCGCAGCCGCAGGGACGCGGGGGTCACCTTGGCTGCGCGGAGCGCCTTGCGGGTCGCGATCCCGCCGCCGTCGCGGATGGTCCGTGCGATGCGGATGTCGACCGGTGTGGGCACACCGGGGAGCCCACCGGACGTCGTGTCACGGCGCTACCACCAGGTCGTCGCGGAACCGTGACCACGCCGTGGAACGTCACGACACACCCGGCCGCACTCTCAGGTTCCCAGGCCGGTGAGGACCAGGGCCTCGCAGTGCGTCGTGAAGCGGGCGACGAGGGTCGCGTCCACGTCGGAGCCCGTTGCCGCGGCCATCCAGGTGCGCGCGCTGAAGAAGAACTCGCACATGCCGACGAGCGTCGCGAAGAACAGCGCCGGGTCGACGCCCGCGCGGAAGTCGCCGGTGGCCGCTCCCCGCTCCAGCAGCCGCGTGTGGAACGCCAGCAGCGGCTGCGCGAACGCGGCGGCGAGGCGGCCGTCGGGGTCGCCCAGGCGCTCGCCGAGCGCGACCGCGTACGGGTAGTGCAGGTAGTTCTGGATGACGCCCGCGACGTGGCGGCGCAGCGTCTCGACGGGCGTCAGCCCGAGGGCCTCGAGCGCGTCGAGCTGCGCGACGACGCCGACGACCGTGCGGTCGAGCACCGCGTCGAGCAGCTGCCGCTTCCCGCCGAAGCAGTAGCTGACCATCGCGACGTTGACGCCCGCCCGCGCGCAGAGCTCCGCGACCGACGGCTCGGTGCCACGGCGCTCGACCAGGAGGTCGTGCGCCGCGTCCAGCAGCTTGGCCCGTGTGACGTCGACCGGCTCACCCACGGCGCAAACTCTCCCACAGAGTTAAACGATCATGTAAGAATCGTCGGCGTGACCGTCATCCGGACGAAGGTCGACCGCACCGCCCCCGACTTCCAGCGCAAGCGCACGGGCATGATGGAGCTGCTCGACCAGCTCGACGCGCTGCTCGAGCAGTCGCGCGCCGGGGGCGGCGAGAGCAAGGTCGCCCGCCACCGCAAGCGCGGCAAGCTGCTCCCGCGCGAGCGGATCGAGCAGCTGCTGGACCGCGACAGCGCGTTCCTGGAGCTCAGCCCGTTCGCCGCCTACGGCACCGACTACGAGCTCGGCGCGAGCGTCGTCACCGGCATCGGCGTCGTCGAGGGCGTCGAGTGCGTGATCATCGCGACCGACCCGACGATCCGCGGCGGCACGATCAACCCGTTCACCGGCAAGCGCTCGACGCGCGCGCTGGAGGTCGCCGAGACGAACCGCATGCCGCTCGTCTGGATGGTCGAGTCCGGCGGCGCGGACCTGCCCAAGCAGGCGGAGATCTTCATCCCCGGCGGCGACACCTTCCGCCGCCTCACGAGCCTCTCCCGGCAGGGCATCCCGACGGTCTCGATCGTCTTCGGCAACAGCACCGCCGGCGGCGCCTACATCCCCGGCATGTGCGACTGGAACGTGTTCATCCAGGAGCGCAGCAAGGTCTTCCTCGGCGGCCCGCCGCTCGTGAAGATGGCGACCGGCGAGGAGTCCGACGACGAGAGCCTCGGCGGCGCCGACATGCACGCCCGCACCAGCGGCCTCGCCGACTACCTCGCCGCCGACGAGCCCGACGCGCTGCGCCTCGGCCGCCAGGTCGTGCGACGGCTCAACTGGCGCAAGGCCGGCCCGGGGCCCACGCGCCTGCCGGTCCGCGAGCCGCTCGCCCCGATCGACGACCTCGCCGGGATCGCCTCGATCGACCTGAAGGAGCCGTTCGACATGCGCGAGGTCATCGCGCGGATCCTCGACGGCAGCGACTACGACGAGTTCAAGCCCCTCTACGGGACCTCGCTCACCACCGGCTGGGGCGCGATCCACGGCTTCCCCGTCGGCATCATCGCCAACACCCAGGGCATCCTCTTCAGCGAGGAGGCCCAGAAGGGCACGCAGTTCATCCAGCTGACCAACCGGATGGACGTCCCGCTGCTCTTCATCCACAACGTCACCGGCTTCATGGTCGGCAAGGAGTACGAGCAGAAGGGGATCATCAAGCACGGTGCGCAGATGATCAACGCGGTCACGAACTCGACCGTGCCGCACCTCGCGCTCATCGCCGGCGGCTCCTACGGGGCGGGCAACTACGGCATGAGCGGGCGCGCGTACAACCCGCGCTTCGTCTTCGCCTGGCCCAACGCGAAGCTCGCGGTGATGGGCCCGCAGCAGCTGGCGGGCGTGCTGAGCATCGTCGCCCGCGCGGCCGCCGAGGCGAAGGGCAAGGCCTACGACGAGGACTTCGACGCCGCGATGCGCAAGGCGGTCGAGGAGCAGATCGAGCGCGAGTCGCTCGCGCTCGCCAACAGCGGCCTGCTCTACGACGACGGCATCATCGATCCGCGCGACACGCGGACCGCCCTGGGCCTCGCGCTCAGCGCGGTGCACTCCGGCACGGTGGAGGGCGCCGACGGCTACGGCGTCTTCCGGATGTAGAGGGACGACCATGAAGACGCTCCTGATCGCCAACCGCGGCGAGATCGCCCGCCGCATCATCCGCACCGCGCGCGCGATGGGCCTGCGCACGGTCGCCGTGTACTCCGACGCCGACGCGGACATGCCGTTCGTGCGCGAGGCGGACGTCGCGGTCCGCCTCGGCGGCAACACGCCCGCCGAGTCCTACCTGCGCGTCGACGCGCTGCTCGACGCGGCGCGCCGCACCGGCGCCGACGCCGTCCATCCCGGCTACGGCTTCCTCGCCGAGTCGTCGTCCTTCGCGCGCGCGTGCGCGGACGCGGGCGTCACCTTCGTCGGCCCGACCCCGGAGGCGATCGACGCCATGGGGTCGAAGATCGGGGCCAAGTCGCGGCTGCGCGACGCGGGCGTGCCCGTGCTGCCGGACGCCGACGTCACCGGCCTCGAGGGCGCAGCGCTGCGCGAGGCGGCGGACGGGGTCGGCTACCCGCTGCTCGTCAAGCCGTCCGCCGGGGGCGGCGGCAAGGGCATGCAGGTGGTGGGCTCCGCCGACGAGCTCGAGGCCGCCGTCGGCGCCGCGCGGCGGCTGGCCAAGGACGCCTTCGGCGACGACAGCATGCTCCTCGAGCGGTTCGTCGAGCGCGGCCGGCACGTCGAGATCCAGATCCTGGGCGACACGCACGGCACCGTCACGCACCTGGGCGAGCGCGAGTGCTCGGTCCAGCGCCGCCACCAGAAGGTGCTCGAGGAGTCCCCGTCCGTCGCCGTGTCGCCGGAGCTCCGCGCGCGGATGGGGGACGCCGCGGTCGCCGCCGGCGAGGCGATCGCGTACGTCGGAGCGGGCACGGTGGAGTTCCTCCTGGCCGCGGACGGCAGCGAGGACTTCTTCTTCCTCGAGGTCAACACGCGCCTGCAGGTCGAGCATCCGGTGACCGAGGAGGTCACGGGCGTCGACCTCGTCCGCGAGCAGCTGCAGATCGCGGCGGGCGCGCCGATCGGTGCGCATGCGAGGAAGCCGGAGCCGGTGGGGCATTCGATCGAGGTCCGCCTCTACGCCGAGGATCCCGCGAGCGACTTCCTCCCGCAGACCGGGGTGCTCACGCGCCTGGCGTTCCCGCAGGACCGCCCGGGCCTGCGCGTCGACGCGGGCGTCGAGTCGGGGTCGGAGGTCTCGATCTACTACGACCCGATGATCGCGAAGGTCATCGCGCACGCCCCGACGCGCGCGGAGGCCGCGCGGACGCTCGCGGCCGCGCTGCGCCAGACGCACATCGACGGGCTGCGGACCAACCGGGACTTCCTCGTGCGGCTGCTGGAGGACGAGCGGTTCCTCGCCGGGGAGATCGACACGCGCTTCCTGGACCGGGACGAGTCGCTGCCGCTGCGGGCGCCGCTCGCCTCCCCGCAGGAGGTGCGGCTGGCGGCGGCGGCCGCGGCGCTCGCCCGGCAGGCGGCCGAGCGCGACGCGGCGGTCGTGCAGGCGACGCTGCCCAGCGGCTGGCGCAACAGCCCGTCCCAGGACCAGCTCGTGGAGTACGCGCACGGCGACGCGGTCCTGCGCGTGACGTACTGCTTCCGCCGCGAGGGCCTGGACCGGATCGCGGTCGACGACGCCCCGCTCGGGGACGTGCGGCTGCTGTCCGCCACCGCGGAGGCGGTGGTGCTCGAGGTCGACGGGGTGCGCCACGCCTTCAGCGTGCGGCGCGCGGCGGGGCTGGAGGCGGGGCCGACCGCGGTGACCGGTCCGGCCGGGCAGGTCGACCTCGTCGAGCAGGAGCGCTACCTCGATCCGAGCGCGCAGGACGCGCCCGGATCGCTGCTCGCGCCGATGCCCGGCTCGGTCATCCGCGTCGACGTGCGCGTCGGGGACGAGGTGTCCGCGGGCACGCCGCTGCTGGTCCTCGAGGCGATGAAGATGGAGCACGAGATCGTCGCGCCGCTGGACGGCACGGTGACCGAGCTGCCGGTCCAGGTCGGAGCGCAGGTGGACGCCGGGTCGCTGCTGGCGGCGATCGAGGCGCCGCCCGAGGACTGACCCCGAGGCGCCAGGCATCGACTGCCCCGGTGCCAGGTTCAGGCGCAGGGCGGCTGGGCGACGACCCGCCGGTGCTCCTGCATCGGCCCTGCAGCCACGCCCAGAATGCGGGCTCCTGGCGGTTCGAACCCGGTGGTCGTGCCGGGGCGCGGTCGCCGCGCGGGCGGTGCGGCGCCCGTCCCGCACGGATGATCTGTCACCGTTCCGGGCACGGATACGCAACGACCGCTCCGGTTTCCGACCGTTGCGTCCGATACACAGGCACATGCACTTCGTGGAGCTCCCACATCTGATCGACGTCCGGCTGGACCACGAGGGTCTGCCCGCCGTCACCGTCGTGTTCGACCTCACGACCGATCAGATCGGTGCGACCCTGCACGCGCTGCGCACGATCCGCGAGGCGCGGTTCGCGAACGCGTCGATGTCGACCGACGAGGCACTCGCGCTGCGGGAGCTGACGTCGCTGGTCGACGAGTTCGCCGACATGAGCTACGCGGAGGCGACCGCGCGGATCGAGACGACGATCGCGCGCGTCGGCGTGCTGAAGGACGCCGTCGCCGAGTTCGGCATGGGCCGCCACCTCGAGCGCGAGGGCGACATGGCCGCCCACCCGATCGCGGGCGCGCTGCTGCCCGCGCTGGAGGACCTCCACGCCGAGGCCCTCCGCGCGTTCTTCGACGCCAACGAGGCGTCGACCACGCCGCGCTGCTGAGCGGCGCCTACGCGAGCGCGGCGCGGACGGTGTCCGCGACCGGCGTGACGGGCCGGCCGATGAGCCGCTCGAGGTCGTCGCCGTCGTGCTCGAGGGCGCCGGCGTCGATCTGCACGTCGACGTCGGCGAAGATCGCGGCGACCGGCGCCGGCAGGCCCGCGCCGACGAGCAGCTGCTCGTAGTCGGCCGGGGCGAGCGGGCGGTAGGGGATCTCGCGGCCGGCGACGGTCGAGATGGTCGCGGCGAGCTCGGCGAGCGTGATCGCCGGGCCGGACAGCTCGTAGGCACGACCCGCGTGGCCTTCGCCGGCGAGGACGACGGCGGCGGCGAGCGCGTAGTCGTCGCGAGCGGCGAGCCCGACGCGGCCGCTGGCGGCGGCGCCGACGAGCGCGCCATGCTCGATCGTCTGGTCGAGCGTGCGCGTGTAGTTCTCGGTGTACCAGCCGTTGCGCAGCAGCACGGCGGGCAGCCCGCTGTCGGCGATGAGCCGCTCGGTCTCCTGGTGCTCGGCGGCGAGCTGCATGCGGGTGGTCTCGGCGTTGAGGATGCTCGTGTAGGCGAGCAGTCCGACGCCCGCGGTCCGGGCGGCCTCGATGACCGCGGTGTGCTGGGGGATGCGCCGGCCGGGCTCGCTGCCGGAGACGAGGAGGAGGCGGTCGACGCCGTCGAGCGCCGGGGCGAGCGTCTCGGGCTGGTCGTAGTCGAACGCGCGGACGGTGACGCCGCGGGCGGCGAGGTCGTCGGCGGCGGCGGGAGTGCGGGCGAGCGCGACGAGGTCGGCGGCGGGGACGCCGCGGTCGAGGAGGTGGGTGACGGTGGCGCGGCCGAGCTGTCCGGTGCTGCCGGTGATGGCGATGGAGGGCATGGCGAAAAAGCTAGCACTATCGAAAAGTAAGCACTATCGATCCGCTACGATCGGTCGGTGGATCCGGCCCTCGAGAGCGACGTCTTCGCCCGTGCGTGCACCTCGCGGCTCGTCCTGCAGGACGTCACCGGCCGCTGGGGCGCGCTCGCCCTCGGGGCGCTCCACGAGGGTCCCGCCCGCTTCAACGCCCTGCGCCGCCGCGTCGACGGGGTCAGCGAGAAGATGCTCGCCCAGACCCTGCAGGCGCTCGAACGCGACGGCTTCGTCGTCCGCGACGTGCAGGGCACGATCCCGCCCAAGGTCGAGTACCGCCTGACGCCGCTCGGCGCGCGCCTCGCCGAGCAGCTCGTCGCCCTGATCGAGCTCGTCGAGGGCTCGATGGGCGAGGTCCTCGCCGCGCAGGCCGCCTACGACGCGACCAGGGACTGATCGCCCGCGAGGATCGCCGCCGCCGTGCGGTCGGCGAGCGCCATGATCGTGACCATCGGGTTGACCCCCGGCGCGGTCGGGAACGCGCTCGCGTCCCCGATCCACACCCCCGGCGCGTCGTGCAGCTCGCCGCGCCCGTCGGCCACCGAGGTCTCCGGGTCGCCGCCCATCCGGCACGACCCCATCTGGTGGGCGCTGAAGCACGTCACCTGCCCGGCGTCGTAGGACGCCTCGCGCAGCCGGTCCAGGAACGCGTCGAGGTCGTCGCCCTGGCGCCAGCGCAGCTCGCGCGCGTGCGTCGTCACGAGCTCCGCCGCCCCCGCGGCGACGTGCATGCGCGCGAGCTCGACGTGCGCGCGGACCGCCAGCTCGCGGTCGACCGGATCGTCGAGGTCCCAGCGCACCACCGCCCGGCCGCGGTCGTCGAGCACGACCCGGCCCGATCCGTGGTCGCGCGCGACGGTGATGAACGGCGCGGTGTTCGGCATCAGCCGCATGAGGCGCTTGTGCTGCTCCCCGCTGTCCCACGGGTAGGCGACGGCCGCGAAGGCGGGCATCTGCCCGGCCGCCTCGAGCAGGAAGCCGTGGCCGTCCTGCACGTCGAAGAAGTGGTCCGAGAGCGCGGACTGCACCTGCCCGCGCCAGCCCTCGACCGGCTCGTCGTAGATCCCGTAGACGACGAACGCCGGGTGCACGCGCAGGTTCCGGCCGACCGCCGGCCCGCCGATCCCGGAGCGCAGCAGCAGCGCGGGTGACTCGATCGAGCCCGCGGCGACGACGACGGTCGACGCGCGCACGGTCAGCGCCGTGGTCGTGCCGTCCGGCGCGGTGACGGTCGCGACGACCCCGGTGGCGGCGCCCGTCGCGTCCACCGTCACGCGGTCGACGTGGCAGCCGGTGATCGCCCGAGCGCCGTCGTCGGAGGCGTCCTGCAGCCACGTCGTCATCGACGAGCGCTTGCAGCCGCGCTGGCAGCCGAGCAGGCAGAAGCCGCATCGCTCGGGGTCGTCGTCGGGGGCGGCGTTGCGCCACAGCGGCCGGTGCTCGTAGCCCAGCGCGTCGCAGGCGGCGAGCATCCGCCGGTGCGTGCCGTTCTGCGTCGTGGCCTCGGTGTTCGCCCCGATGCGCTCGAGCACGACGTCGACGTGGTCGCGCACGAACGCGTCGTCGTCGAGACCGTCGAGCCCGTGGCCCGCCCACTCCGCCAGGACCGCGGCGGGCGGCCGCACGCAGTTCATGTAGTTCACCACGGTGCCGCCGCCGAGCGTGGCGCCCGCGAGGATCGCGAGCGACCCGGACTCCGACGAGGCGAGCCCGCCGCCGTAGTAGAGCTCGAAGTACCCGGGCACCTCGAGGTTGGAGAAGTCGGCCTCGTTGCGGTACTGGCCCGCCTCGAGCACGAGGACCTCCTTGCCCGCCGCGGCGCAGCGCGCCGCGACGACGCCGCCGCCGGCGCCCGAGCCGACGACCACGACGTCGCAGGCGAGCACGGCGTGCTCCCCGGAGACCTCGTGCACCGCGAGCGTCTTGGGCGTCGCCGGCGGGGCGCTCGGCGGGCCCGGGAAGCCGATCGCGTCCCAGTTGACGTTGCGCCCGTCGGCGCCCGGCAGCCCGTAGAAGAACAGCATCGTCAGGCCGCGCAGCGCGTCGAGCCCGAGCCGTGCCGCCGGGTCGGCGGCGACGCCGTGCAGGATCGCGGTCCGCCCGGCGAGGTCGGCCGCGTCGAACCCGGCATCCGCCAGCGCCTCCAGCAGGCCGGCGAACCCGGCGATCTCCTCCGGGGTCATGACCTGGCCCATCAGGCCCTCGACCTGCTCGACGACGCCGACCGCGGTCGCGGGACGCTCGAGGAACGCGCGCTCCACCGGGTCGGCGCTCGCGCTCGGCACCGCGGGCGCGTAGGTGTCGCACACCAGTGCGAGCGTGGCGCGCTGCGCGTCGGTCAGCACGGCGACGGGCGCTGCGGACATCGGGACCTCTCCTCTCGGACCTCGGACCGGCCGACCCTAACCCCGCCGGTCCGGCCGGGGCAACCGCATGGTTCGGGCCTCGCCGTCGTTCGCGCTGACATGCGCGCACGCCCCCTCCTGCTGACGCTGCTGCTCGCCGTGCTGCTGCTGCTGCCGTCCGCGGCCGTCGCCGCGAACCCCGACCTGCCGTCCGGTCCCCGCTGGTACGAGGACCCGCGGGTGGGTGCCGAGTGGACCGAGGAGTACATCACCGAGGCGGACGGGACCGTCCTGCACGCGGACGTCCTGCGCCCCAAGGGCCTGCCGCGGGACGCGCGCACGCCGGTGATCCTCACGATCGGCCCGTACTTCGCGCACGCGGGCGGCTTCGGGCTCACGGGCGCGCTCGACGGCGACCCGGCGCTCCCGGTCGGCAAGCAGGCGGGACCGTCGGACGTCTGGACGGACCTCTTCGTCCACGGGCAGCTGATGCAGCGCGGCTACACCTTCGCGTTCGTCGACACGCGCGGGACCGGCGGCTCGACCGGCTGCCTGGACTTCGCCGGCCCGGGGGAGCAGACGGACGTCGTCGAGGCGGTCCGCTGGGCGGCCGACGCCCCGTGGTCGACCGGGTCGGTCGGCATCTACGGCAAGTCCTACCTGGGCGTGACCGGCCTGGTCGGCGCGGTGAAGGAGCCGCCCGGCCTGAAGGCGGTCGTCTCGATGGAGCCGGTCTACGACCAGTACGAGTACCTCTACGCCAACGGCGTGCGGTTCCTCAACTCGCTCGGCACGCCGCTGCTCTACTACGACATCGCCGCGACCCCGGGCATCGTCACGAGCGACTCCCCGCAGTACCAGCTCAACGCGCTGAACGACCTCGAGCGACCGGGCTGCCCGGTCCGCGGCTACCTCGAGCAGGCGGGCAACAGCGACAAGAGCACGCCGTTCTGGCAGGCCCGCGACCTCGTGCGGCAGGCCGTCGGGCGCGGGCGCGTCCCGCTGTTCCTCACGCAGGGGTTCCTGGAGGACAACACCAAGCCGGTGGCCAACGCCTGGCGGTTCTTCAACGCGCTGGGCGGCCGCGGGCACCGTGCCTGGTACGGGCAGTTCGACCACATCCGCGGCGGTGAGGAGGAGAGCGGCGACCGGCGGGACCTCGCGGGCTTCCACGCCGAGGTGATGCGGTTCTTCGACCACCACGTCCGCGGCGTCCCGCTGGCCGACGCGCCGGTGGACCGCGACCCGCCGATCCGCGTGCAGACCTCCGACGGCAGCTGGCGGACGGAGCGGTCGTGGCCGCCCGCCGACGTGCAGCCGCTGCGGACCACCCTGACCCCCGGCGGCCGCTACGAGGACACGGGCCTCAACCGGGGGACCGGCGAGGCGTCGCTGCTGCCGGTGGGCACGGACGGCCTGGGAGCGTGGACGATCAGCCCGCCGCTGCCGCACGACGCGCACTATGCGGGCGTCACGCACGCCTCCCTGCAGCTCGCCGCCGCCCGCCCGGGCGCGTCGCTGTCGGTCGACGTGTACGACATCGGCCCGGACCGCCGCGCGCTGCTGCTCAGCCGCGAGGCGTCGCTGGTCCCGGCCGACGGGCGCGTCGAGCTGGACCTCTACGGCCAGGACTGGAAGCTGCCCGCCGGGCACCGGGTCGGGGTCCGCGTCGGCTCGGCGGACGCCGAGTGGTGGACGCCGGTCGGCACGCAGCAGACCGTGACGCTGGTGCGCGGCACCGTCGACCTGCCGTTCCTGCGCCACCGCCGCACCGAGGCCGTCGCGCTCAAGCGGCCGAAGCGCCTGGACACGTGGCTGGAGGACGCCCCGATCACCGTGCCGCAGGAGACGATCGACGCCGCGACCGCGCCGGGCTTCACGCTGCCCGCCGCGCAGACCGCGCTGCCGGTCCCGGCGGTCGCCCCGCCGGCGAACGTCCCGGTGGGCGGGCCGACGGCGCGGCTGACGGCCCGGATCAGCGCGACCGCCCGACGGCGGGGCGGCCGCGTACGGCGCATCACGGTGCTCGGCAACGCGCCGCGGGGCGCGCGCGTCACCGTCGCGCTACGGCGCGGCGGACGCGTCGTCGCCACGCGGCGGGTCACGGCGCGGGTCGGCGCCTACCGGGTGACGTTCCGCGTGCGTCGCGCCGGACGCTACGCGGCGCGCGTCGGGGCGCGGCGCGGCACGCTGGCCCTGACGGCGCGCACCCGGGCGGTGCGCGTGCGCTGACGGCTCTGGGGGGATTCCCAGGGTCGTCCCGGCCGGCGCTCAGCCCGGGCGCCGATCCTGACGACCATGATCCCCTCCACCAAGCGCACGGCCGCGATCGCGTCGGCCGTCCTCCTGTCCCTCGGCGGCGGCGCGTACGCCACCGCCGCCTCCACGACCGGCCCGTCCGGCACCGCGACCGAGCGTCGCGCCCCGAACGAGACGGCGCTGACCGGCGAGACCGCCGAGAAGGTCCGGGCCGCCGCGCTCGAGAAGGTCCCGGGCGGCACCGTCCTGCGGGTCGAGACCGACGAGGGCGGCGTCTACGAGGCGCACGTCCGCAAGGCCGACGGCACCGAGGTCGAGGTGAAGGTCGACCGCGACTTCACCGTCACGGCCGTCGAGACCCGCGCCGCGCGCGGTCCGGGCGGTCGCGGCCACGGCCCGCGGATGGACACGGCGGCGCTCGCGAAGACGCTCGGCGTGACCGAGACCAAGCTCCGCGCCGCCCTCGACGCCGTCCGGCCCGCCAAGGGCGAGCGGTCGGCGCGCGGTGCGGACCGCGCGGCGGCGATCGCCAAGGCCCTCGGCGTCACGCAGGCGCAGGTACAGGACGTGCTCGACGCCAACCGGCCGGAGCGCGGCACGGCACGCCCGACCCCGGGCGCCAAGCCCGACCGGTCCGCCCTGGTCGCGGCGCTCGCGAAGGCGTTCGACGTGTCGACCGCGAAGGCGACCGCGGCCGTGGAGGCGGCCGAGAAAGCGCACCGCGCGGAGCACGAGAGCCGTGATCGCGAGCTCGCCGCCGCGCTCGCCAAGGAGCTCGGGCTCGACGCCGCGAAGGTCCAGGCCGCCCTCGAGGCCGCCCGCCCGCAGCGCCCGTAGCCCGGCGCGCCGCTCCGGTGCCTACCGCGGCTCAGCCGCGGTAGGCCCGCTTGGGCGTGCGGTCGTCCGACAGCGACTCCTGCGTGCGCAGCACGAGCTGCTCGATCGCGTCGGCGAGGTGGATCGGCGCGATGTTGTAGTCGCCGCGCTCGACGCGGATCTGGTGGGCGAGCAGCAGCACCTGCGTGTGCGTCACGCCGACCGGCGGCTCGAACCGGTAGGAGGCCAGCTCGATGAGGAAGCCGAGCGGGTCGGTGAAGTAGATCGAGTCCATGAACCCGCGGTCCTTCACGCCGGAGTGCGTGATGCCGCGCTCGTCGAGCCGCTCGACGGCCTGCCGGAACGTCGCCTGCGACAGGTTGATCGCGAGGTGGTGCACGCAGCCCGGGTCGGTGGGCGTGCGGGACGGCTCCGGGGTGCGGTCCTCGTTGGTGAAGATCGTGATGAGGCGCCCGTCGCCCGGGTCGAAGTACAGGTGGCTCTCCCCGGGGTTGTCGAGGTTCGGCTGCTCGAACACGAACGGCATGCCGAGCACCCCCTCCCAGAAGTCGATCGAGGTCTGCCGGTCGGCGCCGACGAGGGTGATGTGGTGGACGCCCTGGGCTTGGAGCTTGCGCATAGTCCGTAGCCTCGCAGCCCACAATGGCCGGCGGGTGCGGATAGGCGCGTCAGGCGGGGGCGGCCGCGGCTGCTTCGGCGCCCGCCGCCGCGTTGCGGCGTCCCATCACGCGGGCGAACAGCCCGGCGGTGAGGAACATGAACACCGAGTAGACCGCGCCGGGGATCGCGAGCTCGCTGTCGATCGAGGTGGCGACGGTGATCGTGAGCGTCGAGTTGTGGACGCCGAGCTCCATCGCGATCGCGGTGGCGGACCGCTCCGGCAGCCGCGCCGCGAGCGCGATCGCGAAGCTCGCGGACATCGCGACGAGGTTCAGCAGCAGCGCGGCGGGCGCGACCTCCGCGAACGAGTCGGTGACCTTGTCGAACTCGCTGATCACCGCGCCGAGCACGACCAGCGCGAACACCGCGAGGCTGATCGGCTTGATCCGCGGCTCGAGCGCGAGCGCCTTCTCGGGTCGGCGCGCCCGGTAGGTCATGCCGATCGCCAGCGGGATCAGCGTGATGCTGAACACGCGCACGACCGTGCCGAGCATCGACACGTCGTCCCCGAGCGGGGCGTCGAAGTGGTCGATCGCGAGCGTGAGGAACAGCGGCACGGTCAGGACCGCGCAGACCGACGACACGGCGGTCATCGTGACGCTGAGCGCGGTCTCCCCGCGCGCGAGGTGGGTGAGGAGGTTCGCCATCGCGCCGCCGGGGGACGCGGCCAGCAGGACGAGGCCGACGGCCATCACCGGGTCCAGGCCGGTGAGCTCGGCGACGAGGAACCCCCACAGCGGCGAGAGCAGCAGCAGGTTGCCCAGGCCGATCACGACGCCGCGCGGCGCGCGGAAGATCCGACGGAAGTCGTCGGGCGTCAGGGTCAGCCCGAGCGTGGCCATGATGATCGCCAGGGCGATCGGCAGGACGATCTCGGTCACGGCGCTCCTCGCTCCCCCACGGGCGGGAGCGTGCCAGATCCCGGAGTGGCGTGCGACGATCGCGCCCATGGACGAGGAGCTGACCGCCATCCGCGCGACCGTCGTCGGGCACGTCCAGGGCGTGTTCTTCCGCGACACCACGGTCGCCCGGGCCCGCGAGCTCGGGGTCCTGGGCTGGGTCCGCAACGGGGAGGACGCCGAGACCGTGCACGTGCACGCCGAGGGCCCCGACGGCGCGGTGGACCGCTTCATCTCGTTCCTCAACGAGGGTCCGCCGCGGGCCGAGGTCCGCGGCCTGGACCTCGAGTACGTGCCGGTGGAAGGGCACGAGCAGTTCGCGATCCGCGGCGTGCCGGCCGGCACGTTCGCCGTGCGCGAGACCGACGACGGCGGCTACGAGCTGGCGCTGGAGGTCGACGGTGGCCGGCGGCGCTGGGCGCTGCGCAAGCCGCCGTCCACCGAGCCGTCGGAGAAGCGGCTCGCGCTCCCCCTCGCCCCCGACGCCCCGGCCGCCACGGGCCCGACGTGGGACGCGGGACCGTACGAGCAGGGCGGACGCGTCCCGTGGCCGGCGGCGCTGGAGCGCGGCCACGCGGTCTTCGTCCTGCACGGGGAGCGGCTGACCGGCGGCTTCGCGCTGCAGCGCACCGCCGACGATCGCTGGCTCCTGGTCAAGCGCCGGGAGCGCTGAGCGCGTCCCGTACCCGCCCGGCCACCATCGCCATGGTGGTGCGCGCCCGCACCGGGTCCTCGGTGAGGAAGTAGTGGTCGGCGCCGGGCGTGACGTCGTGCACGACCTCGACGCCCGCCTCCCGCAGCCGCCGCGCGTAGGTGTCGCCGTCGCGGCGCAGGGTGTCGCGCTCCGCGGTCAGCACGATCGCGGGCGGCAGGTCCGACAGGTCGTCTGCGAGGACCGGGGAGGCGTAGGGCTCCGCGCGGGACGCCGGGTCGGGGAAGTACACGCGGCGCACGAGCCCGCGCAGCGACGGCGAGATCATCCCGGCGCCGGTCGGCAGCTCGGACGCGAGGTCCAGGGCGGGCACGCCGAGCACCTGCAGGCGCGCGGTGAACGTGCCGCGGTCGCGGGCCTGGAGGCACACCGACGCGGCGTTGCCGCCGCCGCTGGAGAACCCGCCGACCGTGACCGGCGCCTCCTGCGCGATCGCCGCGGCGACGTCGTGGCACTGCTCCTGCGCGACCGGGTACTGGACGTACGGGCCGGTGCGGAAGTCGACGTTCACGACCCGCACGCCGGCGGTCGCCGCGACGTACCGGCACCACCAGTCGTCCATCTGCGGGTAGCGCATGAGCCACGCGCCGCCGTGGAAGTGGACGTGCGCGGGACCGTCGGTCCCGCCGTACTCGTACACGGTCACGCGCCCGTGCCGGGTGGGGAGCTTGCGGCGGGCGGGGGCGGGCAGGTCCTGCCCGGCGAATCGCAGGTCCTTCCCGTACCGCACGGTGTACCGCGCGGACGCGTGCATGAGCGTGGCGCTGATCCGGTCGCTGATCCTCATCGAGGGGGATACGGACCAACTCGCCACGTGGACAACCGCGCGCGCCGCGGTTCATACGGGTGGACAACGACCCGGCGGCGCCTGCCCGCCAGGCTTGGCGGTCGCAGGGGCCTTCGGGTCCCGGGTTGGGTCAACCAAGCAGGAGAACCGCATGAAACTCGTGATCGGGATCGTCCGTCCCGAGAAGACGAACGACGTCCTGGGCGCGCTCTACGCCGCCGACATCCGCGGCTTCTCGATCACCCGCGTGCAGGGGCACGGCGGGGAGCTCGAGCGGGTCGAGACCTATCGCGGCACCACGGTGTCCGTGAGCATGGCCGAGAAGGTCCGCTTCGAGATCGCGGTCTCCGACGAGTTCGTGGACCCCGCCATCGAGGCGATCACGGCGGGCGCGCAGACCGGCGCGGTCGGCGACGGGAAGATCTTCGTGCTGCCGCTGGAGCGCGTCGTGCGCATCCGCTCCGGCGAGGCCGACAACCAGGCCATCACCCCGACGAAGGACGTGACCCCGTGATCGCCGCCGTCAACACGGGCGACACCGCCTGGATGCTCGTCGCCACCGCGCTCGTCCTCCTGATGACGCCCGCGCTCGGCCTCTTCTACGCCGGTCTCGTCCGCGCGAAGAACACGCTCAACACGTTCATGATGTGCGTCGCCGCGATGGGCATCGCGACGCTGACCTGGTCGGTCATCGGCTACTCCTTCGCGTTCGACGGGGACGGCGACCTGATCGGCGGCTTCGGCCACGCGTTCCTGCAGGGCGTCGACTTCGTCCCGCGCGAGGGCATGACGATCCCGCACATCGTCTTCTTCGCCTTCCAGGCGACGTTCTGCATCATCACGACGGCGCTCGTCGCGGGCGCGGTCGTCGAGCGCATGCGGTTCGTGCCGTTCCTGATCTTCGCGGCGCTGTGGTCGGTGCTCGTCTACGCGGTGCTCGCGCACTGGGCGTTCGGCGGCGGCTGGCTCATCGAGGGCGGCACGCTCGACTTCGCGGGCGGTGTCCCGGTCGAGATCGCGTCCGGCTTCTCCGCCGTGGCCGCGGCGATGGTCGTCGGGGCGCGCAAGGACTACGGCCGCCAGGCGATCCTGCCGCACAACGGCATGTTCGTCCTCGTCGGCGCCGGCCTGCTGTGGTTCGGCTGGTTCGGCTTCAACGGCGGCTCCGGCTTCTCGACCGGCAACGCGGGCGTGCTCGCGTTCGTCAACACGCTGCTGACGCCGGCGGCGACGCTCGTCACCTGGATCATCCTCGACGTCATCCGCAACAAGCAGGCGACCGCGGTCGGCGCGGCCACCGCGATCGTCGTCGGCTGCGTCGCGATCACCCCGGCGGGCGGGTTCATCTCCCCGGGCTGGGCGCTCGTCCTCGGCGTCGTCGCGACGTTCCCGTCCTACGCGGTGATCCTCTGGCGTCCGAAGACGAAGCTGGACGAGACGCTCGACGTCCTCGCCGCGCACGGCACCGCGGGCGTCGTCGGCATGATCTTCATCGGCCTCGTCGCGGAGACGGGCTGGAACGGCGTGTCCGACGGCCTGATCTACGGCAACGCCGGCCAGCTCTGGGACCAGCTGATCGCCGTCGTCGCCGCGATCGTCTACGCGTTCGTCGTGACCTACGGCCTGCTGAAGGCGATCGGGGCGCTCATGCCGCTGCGCGTGGCGGAGGACGAGGAGGGCACCGGCCTGGACCTCGTCGCCCACGGCGAGGAGGCCTACCCGGCCAGCGAGGGCGCGCTGCTCGTCTCGACGGAGTTCGCGTCGATCCGCTGAGGCCGTCTCCGGCCGCGATGTACGGATTATCCGGACACGACTGTCCGGATAATCCGTACACGGCCCGTGCCGCGGGCCCGCATCGGTTGTCACACGGTGTGGGCCGGCGGCACTGTAGGGGTGTGGAACCCCGTCTGGGACCATCGACCTTCCGGGAGCTCTGGACGGCGCACGCCGAGCCGCTGCTGCGGTTCTTCGCCCGCCGGACGATGGACCCGGAGGCGTCGATGGACCTCGTCGCGGAGACCTTCGCCGCCGCGTTCACCGGCCGGCGGAGGTTCCGTGGACGCACGCGCGAGGAGGAGGCCGCGTACCTGCACGGGATCGCGCGCCGTCAGCTCTTGCACTGGTACCGGCATGCTGCCGTGCAGCGCCGGGCGACCCGACGGCTCGGCGTCCAGCGGCCCGCGATGGACGACGAGTCCTACGCGCGCGTCGAGGAGCTCGTCCACTCCGCCCCCGAGCGCGCGGCGGTCCGCGCGGCGCTCCTGGCGCTCAGCGACGCGCAGCAGCAGGTCCTGCGGCTGCGCGTCGTCGAGGAGCGCGACTACGCCGAGATCGCCGCGGTGCTCGGGGTGACCGAGCAGACCGCGCGCGCCCGGGTCTCGCGGGCGCTGCGGGCACTCGACGGGGCGCTCGTGGCGGCGGAAGGACGGCCGTGAGCGGCATCGGGGCCCTCGACCGACTCGGCGAGCAGCTCGGCGACGCGGTTCGGGCGGAGCGTCGCGCGGGCCGTCGGCGCCGTCGTCTCGTCGGGAGTGTCGCGGCGGCGGCGCTGGCCGTCGCGGTCCCGGCGGCCGGGACGGCGACCGAGTGGGCCGGGCTGGCCGGCGGCGAGACGCCGCTGCCGGTCCAGGTTGCGGACGGAGGGCGTGCCACGCTCGCGGCGGGAGTCGACGGCCGCGGCGCCTGGAGCGTGGAGGCCTACCGGGCGGCGCTCTCGGGACGCTCCGCCGTCGGCGTCTGCGTGTTCACGGTCCGTCGCGACACGGGCGCGGGCCGCTGCGCGCCGGTCGAGCGGCTCGGGCCGCTCACGACGAGCCTCGACGCGGCCGCCGCGCAGGGGCTCGTGGGCGGCACGGTCCGCGGTCCGGTCTCCCGGGTCGAGGTGACGGTCACGCGCTCCGTGACCCCGACGGTGCGCGTCATCGCCACCACGCCCCCGGCCCCCGAGGCCGACCTGCTGCGTGCCCGTGACCTCCCGGACGACCTGCGGGCGTTCGTGGTGCTCCTCGGCGACCGCGACCTCGTCGGCGTGCGGGGCGTCCGGGCGCTGGACCGGCGCGGGGCGACCGTGGCGCTCGCCGGGCGGCCCGCGCCGCCCGCGCCGTCCGCTCCTGCGCGCCGAACCCCCGCGATCGATCAGGAAGTCTCACCGTGACCCGTCTACGCGCCGTCCTGCTGCTCGTGCTCGTCCTCGCGGCGTCGGTGGCCGGGGTCGTGGTCGCGTCGGGCGGACCGCCGGATCCGGCCCCGCCGCGCGCCGGTGACGACGTCCCGGGGGTCGTGTCGATCGGCCGCCCCGTCGAGCGACCCCCGGTGGCCGGAGCGCCCCCGACCGGGACGATCGAGCTGCGGGCGACGGACCCCGACGGCGGCCCGACGGTCGGTGTCCTGCAGTTCCCCTGGTCGAAGGTCCGCCGCGGGGCGCTGGTGCGGTACGCCTGCCACGCGCAGGGTCCCGAGGCGCGCCTGCCCCGCTACCCGACGGCCGAGGGCGGCCCATGCCGGCCCCTGGGTACTCGCGGCGACGGGCCCTGGTCGGTCTCGGTCGGCTCCGGGGCGGTGGCGGGTGTCGCGATCGGCGGGACGGTCCGGCCCCAGGTCCGGCGCCTGACCGTGGCCGGGCCCGGCGGAACGTTCGTGGTCCCGCGCTCGCGGACCGGGGCGTTCCTCGTCCTGTACGGGGAGGCGGCGCGCGGCAGCGCCGTCCTCACGGCGAGGCTGGCCGACGGCTCGACCCGCTACTACCGCACGAGTCTCCCGCCGACGCTTCGCCCGGACGGCGTGGCGCTGGCGCCGGACCCCGGGGGCCTGCCGATCTGGTGGGCGCAGGGCGGTCCGCGACCGACGCCACGCCGCACCTGCGTCCAGGTCAACCAGGACGCGGGCCGCGATCCCCGGCGGAACCCCGCCAGCCTGCGCCCGGTGTGCGGGGACCTTGCGCGCGGTGCGGTGTTCGCCCGCACGATCGCGGTCGAGCCGCGGTCACGGCCCGGCACGTTCGGTCCCGGGCCGTCCACCCCGCGCCGGACGGTGCTCGTCGGAGCGATCGCGAGCCGGGTGCGAGAGGTCGCCGTGGTCACGGCCGCGGGACGGCGGGTGCTGCCGGTCGGGGCGGCCGGGCGAACGTTCCTGGCCGTGTTCCCGCCGTCCGTGCGGAGCTTCGACCTGCTCCTCGAGGTCACGCTGCGGGACGGTCGCGTGCAGCGCTTCCCGAACCCGAGGGCGGTGAACCGCGCAGTGGCCCGTCACCCGATCCCACGGATCGTCGGGGCTGTCCGCCTGCGTCGCGATCCGGTCGGGGGCCGACGGGTGGTTCTCACCGCGCGGCTGGACCGTCCGGCCCGACGGTTCGAGGTCACCTTCCTGGGCCGGGAGGTCCGGATGCGGCCCGTCGCCGGGAGCCCGGGTCGGTACCGCGGCGTCTACGACGGCGATCGCGGCGTCCGCCGGCCGATCGTCTCCGGGCGGGTCTACGGGTTCTCGACGCTCGCCTGCGGCGACCACTGCGACGTCCGGCCGGCGAGCGCGCGTCTGCCCTGAGCGCTCAGTCGGCGCGCGCGGCGACCAGCCGGCAGAGCAGCAGCAGCTGCTGGATCTGCCGCTGGTCGGCGACCGAGACGGTGACGGCCCGGCTGGTCGGCCGGCGACCGGAGGGCACGCACGTCCGGTAGCGGCGGGTCTCGACGATCCGCCGGCCGCCGGTGGTGCGCACGACGACGCGCACGGTGTAGCGGCCCTTCGGCAGTCCGGTGAGCCGGATGCGCGCGGTGCGCGTGTTGCGCACGGTGCGCACGAGCTTCCCGTTGACGAACACCTGCGCGACGCGGGCGCGGACGCCGCGCCGCAGGCGGATGTCGAACGAGCGCCGTGACCGGCACGGCGCGGAGCTCGGCAGCTGCACGGGCTTGCGGCGCTGGGCGCGGCAGTCCTCGTAGCCGAGGTCGTACTGGGCGAGGTAGGCGTCCTCGTGCGGGCAGGGGTCCTGGTCCTTGAACGGCCAGACGCCGTCGCGGAACTGCACGACGTGGAAGCCCTTGTAGGCGTCGGGGAACCAGATCTGCCCGAGGTCGGAGCGGATGACCGGCCGCGCGACGGTGGCGTTGGCGAGCAGCGCCCCGGCCCCGGTGCTGACGGTGCCGGGGTTGTAGTACGCGATCTCGCGGGGCTTGGCGGGGTCGCGGATGTCGTAGACGCGCACGCCGGAGCCGAAGCTCGCGCACGCGCTGATCGTCGGGTCGATCACGCGGTCGACCGAGCAGTAGTGGGAGTCGTAGAGGAAGACCTGCGAGCCGATGACCGGGAAGACGTCCCCGGCGGTGAGGCCGTCGAGGGTCAGGAACGCGCGGTCGGCGAGGATCTTCGCGCAGTTCTCGGGGAGCATCACCTCGGTCTGCAGGCGGGAGACCTCGCGCGGCCTCGTCTCGTCGGAGAGGTCGACGATGACGGGGTAGCCGAAGTTCGACACGGCCTTCTCCCCGGGGATGCACTGGCTGCCCAGCGACCGGTACTCCCCCCAGTTCAGGAGGTGGGGCCGCCCGTCGTAGGTGAGGGGGATCGTCGACTGCTGGCCGCCGTTGTCGGGCAGGTACAGCTCCCCGATCGGGGTGATCGCCGCGTCGGGCCGGCGCTGCTGCACCTGGCTGGTGTCGGCGATGAGCAGTCGGCCGAGCCCGATGTCGGCGAAGTACCCGCGGGTGCCGTCGGCGCTCGTGGAGCAGCCGTGGATGCCGAACGGGCGCGGCGCCGACAGCTGGCGTGGGTTGCGCGGGTCGGTCAGGTCGATCGGGGTGATCGTGTCCGTGGAGCCCATGTAGTAGACGTTGCCGTCCGCCTGGAAGCAGCCCTCGTGGCCGACCGCGCTGGGCATGACGGTGTCGGCCAGGAGCTTCGGCTTGCGGCAGTCGCCGGAGATGTCGTAGACGGCGAGCTGTCGCGGTGAGGCGGGGTCGTCGAGCCGTCCGACCCCGGAGATCGTGTACCGGTCGGCGACGAGCAGCCCGCGGCCGGGGTGCACGCGCAGCGACTCGCCCGCGTTGCGGAACGGGCCCGCGGTGAGGTAGTCGGTCTGCCGGGGGTTGCGCGGGTCGCTGACGTCGAGCACGACGGTGCCGCCCTCGGCGCTGTAGAGGCCGATCGTGTCCGAGTAGTACGCGCAGTTGCGGTAGGTGTCGAAGTTCGCGAACGCGGTGCCGGGGAAGGCGCCGACCTCGTCGAGGTTGCAGTTGTAGCCGCGCGCCGCCCGGCCGCTGACGCGGTCGGCCACCGGGATCTGGCCCTGCAGTCCGGTCTCGGTGCGGTCCTGCGGCCCGCAGACGGCGGGCGATGCGGCCACGGCGGGCGGCGTTCCGGTCGCGCCGAGCACGGCGGCGACGACGGCGGCGACCAGCGATGCGCGGCGAGCTCCTCGACCCATCCGCCGACGCTACCGGGATCCGGAGCGTCGCGGGTGGGTGCTCAGCGATCGGGCCGGGAGATCGCGTCGCGGATGGCCAGCCAGGACGCGACGAGGTCCTCGGTCATCGCGTCGCGGTCGACCTCCAGGCGCCCGTCGAGCCAGTCGAGCAGCACGTGCGCGGTGCCGCCGACGAGCATCGCCGCGGCCTGGGCGATCCGGGCCTCCGCGGCGTCCCCGAGGATCTCGCGGCCCTCGGCGGTGGCGGCGGCGACGATGCGGTGGATGGTCGTGCTGCGGTGCCCGGCGGCGGCGTCGCCGAGGGGCACGGCGCCGAACAGCACGCGCGCCCGGCGCGGGTCGTCGGTCATGTCGGCGACGAGGGCACGCACGGCCGAGCGGATGCGGGCGTCGCCGTCGTCGGTGGGGTCGATCGCCCCGATCGCGGTGGCGATCGCGTCGTCGCCGAGGCGGCGGGTGACCGCGGCGAGCAGCTCGTCGAGGTCGGTGAACGACTCGTAGAAGTAGCGCTTGTTCAGCTCGGAGGCCTGGCAGACCGCGGCGATCGTGACGCCCTGGCGGCCGTGCTCGGCGACGAGCTCGAAGGCGGCGTCGAGCAGCCGCGCGCGGCGGGCCTGGGCGCGGGAGTCCGCGCTCTGCCCGCCGTACACGCGGGGTGTCGGGGGCGGTTCGGGAATCGTCTCCGCGCGGCTCACGTCATCTGGTACCTTAGCGACCCAGATGACGGAACGCCTGCTGACCCGACTCACCGACCAGCCGATCCCGGTCGGCGTCCGCGCCCGCCGCGCCGCCGCCGCGGCCGCCCGGCGCGCGCCCGAGCGCGGCGTCCGCGCGCTCGCGCAGCCGCCCGCCGGCAGCGGCCTGCAGCCCGTGATGGGCGACCCGGGACCGCCCGGCGTCGGCTACACGTTCAACCTCCTGCAGGACACGATCGCCTTCTCGCGCGACCGCTACGCGCGCTACGGCAGCGTCTCCTGGCTGGGCGGCTTCGGCACGCAGGTCGCGCTCGTCCTCGGCCCGTCCGCGATCGAGACCGTGCTCGCCAACCGCGACGGCGCGTTCTCCAGCCAGCAGGGATGGAACTACCTGATCGGCCCGTTCTTCGAGCGCGGCGTGATGCTCATGGACTTCGAGGAGCACCGCCACCACCGGCGCATCATGCAGCAGGCGTTCAAGCGCGACCGGCTGAACGTCTACCAGGAGAACATGACCCCGACGATCGCCCGCGGGGTCGAGCGCCTGCCGGTCGGTCGCGCGTTCCCGCTGCTCCCGGCGATCAAGCAGCTGACCCTCGACATCGCGACGGAGGTCTTCGTCGGCGGGGAGCTCGGCCCGGAGGCCGACCGCGTCAACGAGGCGTTCATCGAGACCGTCGTCGCCGGGCAGGCCGTCGTCCGCGCCGACGTCCCCGGCGGCCGCTGGCACAAGGGGTTGCGCAGCCGCCGCTACCTCGAGCAGTACTTCCGCGGTCAGATCGCCACGAAGCGCGCGAGCGACGGCGACGACCTCTTCAGCGTCCTGTGCCGCGCGGAGAGCGAGGACGGCGAGCGGTTCTCCGACGCCGACATCGTCAACCACATGATCTTCCTCATGATGGCCGCGCACGACACGAGCACGATCACCACGACGATGATGGTCCACTACCTCGGCCAGCACCCGGAGTGGCAGGAGCGGCTGCGCGAGGAGTCCGTCGCGCTCGGCAAGGAGGCGATCGGCTACGACGACCTCGACGCGCTCCCGGCGATGGACCTCGCCTTCCGCGAGACGCTGCGGATGAACGGGCCGGTCGGGATCGTCGCGCGGCGGACGCTGACCGACACCGAGATCGACGGGCGCTTCGTGCCGCAGGGCACGCTTCTGGCGGTCGGCCTGTACCCGAGCCAGCGCATGGAGCCGTGGTGGAGCGACCCGGACCGCTTCGACCCCGAGCGGTTCGCCGAGGGCCGCCGCGAGGACCTCTCCCACAAGTACGCGTGGGCGCCGTTCGGCGGCAACGTCCACAAGTGCATCGGCATGCACTTCGGCGGCATGGAGGTCAAGGCGATCCTCCACCGGCTGCTGCTCACGCGCCGCTGGTCGGTCCCGGCCTCCTACGACCCGGTGATCGACTTCGGCACCGGGCCCTTCCCCGCCGACGGCCTGCCCGTCGAGCTGCGGCCGGTCTGACGGCGGTCGACCGGCCCCGGAACGAGGAAACCCGCCTCGGGGGCGGGTTTCGCGTCGAGTGGAGCTGAGGGGACTCGAACCCCTGGCCTCTGCCATGCGAAGGCAGCGCTCTACCAGCTGAGCTACAGCCCCAGACGGGTCCCGGAAGGTAGCAGGATCGACCGCCCGGACGCCCGCTCGCGGCGCGTCCCCGCGATCGATCCGCGGCGGCGCGCCGATCGGGCGCCCGCCGCCACCGACCGCGTGCCGCTCAGGCCGCTGCGCGAGCGGCCTCGCGCAGGGTGACCGCGACCTCGACGCCCGCGCGCCGGCCGCCGGCGAGCGCGCCGTTGATCGACGCGGTGTCGCGGTGGTCGCCGCACACCCACAGGCGGGAGCGCAGCCGCACCGGCCGCTGCTCGGGCTCCAGGGCGCCCGGCTCCTGGCGGGGCTGGGCGTGGGCGATCCGGTCGGTGCGCAGCAGCCGCCAGCCGTCGACCGTGGCGCCGAACCAGCCGCGCAGCTGGTCGCGGACCGCGGTCTCGGTCGTCGCGTCGTCGCCGGGCGCGTCGCCGGGGATGCTCGCGTTGACGAGCGTGCGGCCCGCCGGCGCGTAGCCCGGGGCGACGTCCGACAGCACGGCGACGTTGTTCACCGGCCCGTGCCCGTCCCCGTCGAGGACGAGGATCGGCCGGCCGGCGGTCGGGGAGGCGGGGGCGTCGAACCACAGCGCGGTGGTGCTGACGCTGCCGGGGTCCGGGACCTCGGGCAGCAGCTGCGCCGCGACCGGCCCGGCGGTGGCGACGACCACGGCCGCCGCGTCGACGCGGCCGCCGTCGGCGAGCGTCACGCCATCCTCGTCGACGTCTGTCACGCGCACGCCCAGCCGCACCGTCCCCGCGGGCAGGCGGCTCGCGAGCTGCTCGGGGATGGCCTGCATGCCCGCGTTCGGGACCGCGGTGCCCCCGGCGAGGAACGACCCGAGGACGAACCGCAGGAACCGCGCGCTCACGTCCAGCCGCGGGTCGAGCGTGATGCCCGCCAGGAACGGCCGCAGGAAGCCGTCGATCAGCGCGTCCGACAGGCCCGCGTCGCGCAGCGCCTGCGCGGTCGTCGTCGTGTCGGCCGGTGCGCCCGGAGCGTCGGCGCCGTCGCGGACCGCGCGGTGCGCGTCGCGCAGCAGCCGCGCGAGCGCCAGCGCGTCCCCGGGGGCGGCCAGGCCGCCGCGCAGCGCGCCGAGCGCCTCGAGCGGGTGGCGGCGCGGATCCCCGACGACGACCTGGCGGCCGCCGCGCTGCACGAGCGCCCCGGCGTGGAACTCGCGCAGGTTCAGCGCGTCGAGGTCGAGCTGCGCGCGGGCCTGCGGGTAGCCGGTCAGGAGGACCTGGAAGCCGCGGTCCAGGCGGAAGCCCTCGACGACGTCCGTGCGCACCCGCCCGCCGACGCCGTCGTCGGCCTCCAGCACGGTGACGGGGACGCCGCGCTCGTGCAGCGCGCGGGCGCACGCGAGACCGGCGAGGCCGGCTCCGACGACGACGACGGGACGGGACGGGGAAGAGCTCACGACAAGGGGTACGCGCCAGGACCGGCGCGGGCCTACGCGATCGCGCGCAGCGTCGCGGCGGTCGCCGCGGCGACCAGCACGACCACGAGGAACGGGGCCCGCCGCCAGACCAGCAGCGCCGCCACGCCCAGGGCGGGCACGCGCGCGTCGAGGACCAGTCGCTCGCCGCCGTCGACCGTCTGCACGAGGATCAGCGCCCCGAGCAGCGCGACCGGCACGAGGCCCAGGGCCGCCTCGACGTCCGGTCGCAGCGTGCGGCCGCCGAGGACGAGCGGCCCGGCCGCCTTCATCGCCCAGGCCGCGGCGGCCAGCAGCAGCAGCGCGGTCCAGCTCACGGGGCGTCCGCGGGGTCGTCGGTCGGCGCGGCCGCGCGCAGCGCCCGCAGCCCCGGCAGCACGCCGAGCACCGCGGCGAGGATCGGCAGCCCCGCCGGCGCGACGGGCACGAGCGCGACCGCGACCGCCGCGCCGACGCCCGCGGCCGTCCGCGTGGCACGGTCGCGCAGCTGCGGCCACAGCAGCGCGAGGAACGCGGCCGGGAACATCGCGTCGAGCCCGAGCGCGCGCGGGTCGCCGATCCCCTCGCCCGCCAGCGCCCCGGCGAGCGACCCGGCGTTCCAGCAGACGAACACGCTCAGGCCGGTGAGCAGGAACGCGCGGTGCGCCCCGTGCGGGTCGGCCTGGGCCCGGGCCATCGCGGTCGACTCGTCGATCACGAGCTGCGCCTCGACGCCCCGCCGCAGCCGGCCGCCGCGCAGCACCGGCGCGAGCGCGAGCCCGTACAGCCCGTTGCGGGCGGCGAGCAGCAGCGCCGGGGCCAGGGCGGCCGCCGCGCTGCCGCCCGCGCCGAGCACCCCGATCACCGCGAACTGCGACGCCCCGGTGAAGACGAGCGCCGACATCGCGCAGGTCTGCGCGACCGACAGCCCCGCCGCCACGGCCAGCACCCCGTAGGAGACGGCGTACGCGCCGGTCGCGAGGCCGATCGCGAGCGCCGCGCGCAGGACGGGGTCGGGTCGGCGCACCCGCGCATTCAAGCGCGTCCCCCGACACCCCGCACACCGGTGCGAGCCGCGCCGGTAGCGTCGGTCCATGCCCGAGCTGTCCTACGCCCACGGCGCGTCCGCGACCCCGCTGCTGCGCGACACCATCGGCGGCCTGCTGAGGCGCGTCGCCGCCGAGCATCCCGACCGGGAGGCGGTGGTCTCCTGCGAGCAGGGCGTGCGGCTCACCTACGCGCAGCTCGACGCCGCGGTGGACGCGGTGGCGTGCGGGCTGCTCGCACGCGGGATCGCGGCGGGCGACCGCGTCGGCGTGTGGGCGCCCAACCGGCTGGAGTGGATGCTCGTCCAGTACGCCACCGCGAAGGTCGGCGCGATCCTCGTGAACGTCAACCCCGCCTACCGGACACACGAGCTGACGTACGCGCTGAACCAGTCCGGGATCCGCCTGCTGTTCAGCGCGCCCGACTTCAAGACGAGCGACTACCGGGCGATGGTCGCCGAGGTCCGCGCCGACACCCCCGCCGTGGAGGACGTCGTGTTCTTCGGCGACGACGACTGGGCTGCCCTGGCCGCGACGCCGGTGGACGCGGAGGCGCTCGCGCAGCGGCTCGCCGGACTCGACCCCGACGACCCGATCAACATCCAGTACACGAGCGGCACGACCGGCAACCCGAAGGGCGCGACGCTCTCCCACCACAACATCCTCAACAACGGCTTCTTCGTCGGCGAGCTGTGCTCCTACACGCACGCGGACCGGATCGCCGTCCCGGTGCCCTTCTACCACTGCTTCGGCATGGTCATGGGCAACCTCGCCGCGCTGAGCCACGGCGCCTGCGTCGTGATCCCGGCCGCGGGCTTCGACCCGACCGCGACGCTGCGCGCGGTGGCGCAGGAGCGGTGCACGTCGCTCTACGGCGTCCCGACGATGTTCATCGCGATGCTCGCCGACCCGACGTTCCCCGAGCACGACCTGACGTCGCTGCGAACGGGCATCATGGCCGGGTCGCCCTGCCCGACCGAGGTGATGCGCCGGGTCGTGGACGAGATGCACATGGAGGAGGTCTCGATCGCCTACGGCATGACCGAGACGTCCCCGGTCTCGACCCAGACCCGCCGCGACGATCCGCTGGAGCGCCGGGTCGGCTCGATCGGCCGGGTCGGTCCGCACGTCGAGGTCAAGATCGTCGACCCGCTCACCGGCCTCACCGTCCCGCGCGGGCAGACCGGCGAGTTCTGCACGCGCGGCTACTCGGTCATGCGCGGCTACTGGAACGACCCCGAGAAGACCGCGGAGGCCAAGGACGACGCCGGCTGGATGCACACCGGGGACCTCGCGACGATGGACGACGAGGGCTACCTGAACATCGTCGGCCGCTCCAAGGACATGGTCATCCGGGGCGGGGAGAACGTGTACCCGCGCGAGGTCGAGGAGTTCCTGTACACGCACCCGGACGTCCTCGACGCCCAGGTCGTCGGCGTGCCCGACGCCCGCTACGGCGAGGAGCTGTGCGCCTGGCTGCAGCTGCGCGACGGCGCCCCCGCGCTCGACGCGGACGCCCTGCGCGCGTTCTGCACCGGCAGGCTCGCGCACTACAAGATCCCCCGCTACGTGCTGGTCGTCGACGCGTTCCCGATGACCGTCACCGGCAAGGTCCGCAAGAACGTCATGCGCGAGGAGTCGGTCGCGCGGCTCGGGCTGCGGGCGGCGGCCGCGACCGCCTGACCCGGGCCGGGTCCGGCGCGACAGCGGTCGAAGATACGTCAGCTGGACGACGTTCCGGACGGGCCCGCCGTCCACCATGACCGGTCGGCGGACGCATGAGGCGTGCCGCCCGGTCCCGGGAGCTCTCCAGTCGCATACCACGCCCGCTCGCCCTCGCGGCACTCGCCGCGTCCCTCGCGCTCGCCGTCGCGGCGCCGTCCGCGGTCGCGTACCCGTTCGCCGGCTCGACGTCCGCGGTCGCGCCGACCGCGGGGAAGACCGTTCGGGCCGTCGCGGCCGGGTTCCTGGACGCCGGCGACGTGCGCGACGTCGCGGCGGTCGCCGACGACCGGCTGGAGCTCGCCCGTGGGCTCGGGGACGCGGGCGACGACGGCGACCTCGACTACGCGTCCCTGCTGTCGGTCCCGGCGCCGTCGGCGGTCGACGTCGTCGTGCGCGACCTCGACCGTGACGGCCGCGACGACGTCGTGTGGGTCGACAGCGCCGGCCTGCACGCCCTGCTGCGGACCGCGACCGGGGCCGGCAGCGCCGGTGCCGGGTTCGACCGGGTCGACGTCGCGACCCCCGAGTGGGCGCTGCGTCTCGCCGTCGCCGACTTCGTGCCGGGCGGGGGCCTCGACATCGCCACGGCACCGCAGAGCGGCTCCGCGGTCCGGCTCTACGCCGGCGGGACGGACGGCTCGATCACCCCGTACGCGAGCACCACCGTTCCCGACGTCACGATCGGCTCGATCGCGCCCGCGAACCTCGACGGCTCCGGCGCTCCCGAGATCGCCTTCGGTGGTGTGCGGGTCGTCTGCGGCTCCGGCGGGGGCGTCTGCCGCGCCCAGACGCAGCCGGGCGGGCTGCGCGTGCAGGACGGTGCGCTCGTGCCGTACGACACCGCGCGGCCGCGCACGGCCTACAGCGCGTCGCTGGTCCCGGTCCCGGGAGCCGCCGGGGTCGACGACCTGCTCCTCCTGACGGGCGCGCCGTCGGTCGGCGTGGGGGTCCAGCGGATCGCCAACGACGGCCAGGGCGTGCTCTCCTCCGCCGGCCGCGGGGTCACCTTCGACGCCACGCCCTATCCGGGGACCGCGCTGAACGTCGCCGACCTCGACGGCGACGGCGCGCTCGACGGCGCCGCGCTGATCGACGGGAGCGTCCGCGTCGCCCGGGCGTCGGGCACGGTCGACACGTTCCCGGCCCGGCAGCCCAACGCGCTGGCGCTCGCCGACATGGACGGCGACGGACTCCTGGACCTCGTCAGCGGGGACGACGACGGGGTCACCGTCCGGGTCCATGCCGCATCCGGGCTGCTGACGGCGACGCCGGCCGCGCTGGACCTCGGGTCCCGGGTGGTCGCGGACGGTCCGTCCGCCGCGCAGTCGACGACGGTCAGGAACACCGGGACCGGCCCGGCGAAGCTCTCCTCGGCGCCGACGCTGACCGGTGCGGCGCCGGATCGCTTCGAGCTGCTGACCGGTCAGGCCGGCGACTGCGCCGCAGGACTGGTGCTGGCCCCGGACGACACGTGCACCGTGCGGGTGCGGTTCGTCCCGCAGGAGACGGGTGCGCGGTCGGCCGCGATCCGGGTCGCGAGCAACGCCCCGCCGCTGAGCGTCCCGCTCTCCGCGGTCGGGACGGAGCGCCGGCTGCGCTATGCGGTCTTCGAGCAGGAGCGGTACCGCTTCGGGGAGCAGCAGGTCGACGACGGCGCGACCGACTACGGGGACTTCCTGAGGATCGAGAACGTCGGCAGCGCACCGGTCACCTACGACGCGACGAGCCTCCGCGGGCCGGACGCCGAGGACTTCGTCCTGGAGCCCCCGGCCGACGGGGACTGCACGCACGACCTCGTGCTCGCGGTCGGCGCGAGCTGCTCGGTGCGGTTCGCGTTCGACCCGACGAGCCCGGGGGACAAGGCCGCGACGCTCGCCTTCACGAGCGACGCCCCGGAGCGGACCGTGACGCTCGCGGGCATCGGGGTGCGCCGCGGCGCCACCCTGACCCCGTCGGTCCTCGACTTCGGGGACGCGCTCCCGGACGGGCGGCCGGGCATGGCGCTCACCGCCGTCCTGCGGAACACCGGGACCAGCGAGCTCGACGTCCGGCTCCGCGACGCCTCGGGCGAGCTCGCGCCGGACGAGCTCGGTCCGTTCACGCGCGACCGCACCGTCGAGGACGACTGCGGCGCCGTCCTGCCGCCGGGCACGAGCTGCCGGCTGCACTACACGTTCGTCCCCGGCGGGCTCGGCCGGCGGTCCGTCCCGCTCACCGTCGACGTCGACGGACGGAAGCTCGAGCTCGGGCTCGAGCTGCGCGGTCGCGGCGTCGAGACGCTGCCGACGCCGGCCGCGGACCCGGCCCCGGACGCTCCGATCACCGCGACCACGCCGCCGGCTCCCGGGCCGACCGTGACGCCGGGCCCGGCCGCCGCACCGCCGACGACCGCCGGGTCCGCGCGGATCCGGACGTCCGGGACCGCGAGCCTTCGCGGGCGCCGTCTGCGCACGCCGTTCCTCGTCAGCTGCCCGGCCGGTGCGCGCGGGGCGTGCGCGGTCACGGGGACGGCCACGGCGGTGCGGGGACGCACGACGCTCGCCCGCGGTCGCACGGCCGTGCTCGCGGGACGGACCGCGCGGGTCACGCTGACGCTCACGACGGCGGGCCGGCGGCAGCTGCGGCGCGCCCGGCGGCCGACCGTGACGCTGCGCCTGCAGGTCGTCGGGCCCGACGGTGTGCGCCGGACGGCGACGAGGCGCGTGACGGTCCGCCGCTGACCCGCGGGGCCCTAGGCTGATCGCATGACCGCGATCGGGCTGGCCGTGACCCCCACGACCCTCGGGCTGGCCGCCGACGGCCGCTCGGCGGTGCAGGGCGACCGCACGGTGAAGGTGCTGCCGGTCCTCGACCGGTTCGCGGTCGCGTTCGGCGGCCGCGACCACCTGCCCGACCACGACCGCTTCAGCTTCGACGACGACGGCCGCGTCGTCGCCGACCGGCTCGAGCCGGACCTCGACCCGGAGCTGCTGCCCGACTGGACGCGCCGCGGGATCGTCACCAACGCGGAGCGCGTCCGCTTCTGGGAGCGCGAGCTGACGACGCCCCCCACCGACCCGGAGCAGCTGACCGAGCAGCTCTGCGCGCTCGTCGCGCCGTCGCTGGTGCGCGCCGCGTTCGCCGCCGCCCCCGACGCGGACGAGGAGACGCTCGGCCGCGACTGGTCGGTGCGCGTGTACGTCGCCGGCTGGAGTCCCGCGCGCGCCCGCGGGGAGATCTGGCAGGGCGCGGTGCGCTGCGGCCGCCCGCCGCAGGAGCCCGAGGCGATCGGCGCGTTCCTCGGGTCGCGGCAGCTCGTCACCAGCGAGGAGCGCCACGCCGGGCTCGTCGAGGACTGGGACTCCGCCGCCGACCCGGGCCTGCTGGACGGGCTCGACGGGTTCACCGCGCCGCGTGCCGCGCGCGAGCTCGTCGACCGCGCCGTCCGGGCGCAGGAGGCGCGCGGCGCGGTGGTGTCGGGGGGGCGCGTGCTGACCGTCGCGGTCGCCCGTGACGCCTCGGCCTACGTCGACGCGTAGCCCGGACGGACGGACAGCGGCTGGACGCCGCCCCCGGCGCGGGTACGCTGGCGCTGTCCCATGCCCACGTCCCGCCTCCTCAGCTTCCTGCGCAGCTTTCGCGGGCGGCTGACGTTCTTCTTCGTCGCGATCGTCATCGTGCCGATGATCTCGCTGAGCGTGATCGTCTTCCGGCTGCTCGACGACAACGAGTCGGCCAAGGCGGACGCGCGGCTGGCGGCGCGGCAGGAGGCGGCGATCAACCTCCAGGAGCGGGCGCGCAACGACGCCGACCGTGCCGCGGTCGAGGTCTCCCAGGACGTGCTGCTGGCGACCGCGTTGCGCGCCGGGGACGCCGCCGCGGCGCGGCGGCGCGCGGCGACGCTCGTGGGCGAGCTCGAGCTCAAGCGGCTGGTGATCCGGCGTCCGGCGGGCACGTTCGTCGACGTCGGGTCGCGTGACGCGGTCTTCCCCGCGGTCCGGGAGCTGCGCGACGACGGCGGCCGCTCGTTCGGCTCGCTGCTCGTCTCGACCACCGGCCCGCGCTCCTACGCGACGCTCGTGAAGGAGGCCACGGATCTCGACGTCGTCGTGTCGCGCCCGCGCGGGGCGCCGATCGACACGCTCGCCGACGTGCAGCCCGGCGTGCTGCCGACGGTCCCGTCGGTCGTCGAGCTCGGCGGCATCTCCTACCGCAGCGCGAGCTTCACCGCGCCCGCGTTCGACGGCGGCCGCACCCGCATCACCGTGCTCGCCGACGAGGCGCGCACGACGAACGACCGGCAGTCCTCGCGCGGCTTCGCGATCGGCCTCCTGGCCGGGTTCTTCGTGCTCGCGTTCCTCTGTGCGCTGATCGTCGCGCGCGCCCTGCAGCGGCAGATCGCGGAGTTCCTCGCGGCCGCCCGGCGGATCGGCGAGGGGGACTTCGGGATCGTCGTGCCGACCGTCGGCCGCGACGAGTTCGCCGCGCTGGGCACCGAGTTCAACGCGATGAGCCGGCAGCTGCAGGAGAAGGTCGAGGCGCTGCAGCGTGAGGAGGTCCGCCTGACGAGCGCGATGCGGACGATCGGCGACACCGCCGCGTCGAACCTCGACCGCGAGGCGCTGCTGGACATCTTCGTCCGCACCGCGGTGGAGGGCGTCGCCGGCCCCGGCGGGGCGGCCCGCGCGACGCTGCGCCCCGACGAGGGCGGCGAGTTCCGCCAGCTGGCCGTGGGCGGTGATCCCGCGGGCCTGGAGGACATCATCCGGCTCGGGGAGTCCGACGTCCTCGCCACCGGTCGCCCGGCGACGGTGTCCAGCGGCGACCTGCACGCGCTCGCCCACCCGCTGCGCACCGCCCCGGACCAGAGCCCGGACGGCCCGCCGCGCGTCACCGGGATCATGGCCGTGGCGCGGCGTGGCGTCCCGTTCGACGACAAGGACCGCGAGCTCTTCCACTACCTGGCCGGGCAGGCGGGCGTGTCGGTCGAGAACGTGGGCCTGCACGAGACGGTCGAGCGGCAGGCGGTCACCGACGAGCTGACGACGCTGTCCAACCGCCGGCGCTTCCAGGAGGCGCTGGCGACCGAGGTGGAGCGCTCCAAGCGCTTCGACCAGCCGGTCGGGCTCGTGCTGCTGGACATCGACGACTTCAAGCGCGTCAACGACACGCACGGCCACCAGCTGGGCGACGAGGTCCTGCGCGAGGTGGCGCGCGTGCTCAAGGCGACCGCGCGCGAGATCGACGAGCCCGCCCGCTACGGCGGCGAGGAGCTCGCGATCGTGCTGCCCGGCACCGACCTGGAGGGCGCGTACAACCTCGCCGAGCGGCTGCGGCAGGGGATCGAGGAGCTCGAGCTGCCGCTCCCGGAGGACGGCACGACGCTGCGGATCACCGCGAGCTTCGGTGCGGCGGAGGTGCCAGGGACCGCGGACGACGTGCGGGCCCTGATCGCCGCCGCCGACGAGGCGCTCTACGCCGCCAAGCACAGCGGCAAGAACCGGACCGAGCGCGCGCAGCGCATCGGCTGACCGGCGACGGCGCTAGGGTAGTCACCGGTATGGGATTGCTCGACGACGCCATCCGCGAGCACCTCGAGCTCAAGCGCCGCAGCGGGGAGGACGCCCGCAAGCTGGCGCAGCTCGAGCACGAGGCCTTCGGGCCGATCCGCCGCGGTGATCCAGCGATCGACCTGCAGCCGCCCGGTGCGGCCACGGCCGCCGAGGACGCCCCCGTGGCGGACCGCGAGGCGTCCGACGCGGGCCTGTTCGCCGATGAGCCGGTCGCGCGCGAGGTCGCGCCGCCCGCCGAGCGCCCGCGCGCGACGCCGGAGCCCGTGGCCGAGCCGCCGGCACCCGCGTACGAACCGCCCGCGCCCGCCGACGAGGCGCCGCCGGTCGCGCGCGAGCCCGAGCCGCCGCGCGCCGAGCCCGCCTACGAGCCCGTCGCGCCGACCGCGCCGGAGCCCGCTGCGGCCGCCCCGGCGGCCGATCAGCCGACGCAGGCGTTCTCGCTCGACGACCTCGAGGCGATGGGCGGTGCCCCGGCCCCGCCGGCCGCCCCGCCCGCGGATCCGCCGGCCCGCGCGCCGGAGCCGGCGCCGCTGGCGCCGCGCGACGTCGTCCCGGCCGACGAGGAGCCCGGTGAGCACGACGTGCTCGAGGACACCCCGGAGTTCCTCGAGGAGACGCCGGAGCACGACCGGCTCTGGTTCGAGCAGAAGCCGCCGCGCGACTTCGAGTTCTGAGTCGCGATCCGCGCCGGTGGACGGCACCGGGGCGCGTCGGACGAACGTCCATCCCCGTTCAGCGGACCGGTCGCCGCGCCGATGACCGGAGGGACGCACACACCACGCGAGCCGGTCGTTGGGGAACCGCCGGCCCGCAGCTGGTCCAGCCGCCCGCGCCACGCCGCGCGGGCGCGAAGGGATCTTCGGGGCGTCCGGGTCGGAACCCCCGGCCGCCCCGCCCTTTCCCATCCGCGCACTAGGATCCGCGCATGCGCTGGAGCCCCGGAAAGCGGAGCGGGAATCTCCGTGACCGCCGCGCCTCCACCGGCGGGGGCGGCATCCCGCTGCCGGGCAAGCTCGGCGGCGGCCTCGGCACCATCATCGTGATCATCGTCGCGCTGCTCGTCGGCACCGGCGGCGACGGCGGCAGCACCGGGTCGGGCGGCGGAGCGCTCGGCGAGATCCTCGAGCAGCTCGGCGGCCCGACGGTCCCGGCCGCCACCGACGACGCGCTCGACGCCGACGCCCCGGACCCGGAGAGGCGACAGGTCGACTTCGTGAGCTTCGTCCTGGACGACGTGCAGGGCGTCTGGCGCGAGCAGTTCCGGCGCTCCGGCGAGCAGTACCGCGACGCGACCCTCGAGCTGTTCCGCGGGCGGACGTCGACCGCGTGCGGGACGGGCACCTCCGACACGGGCCCGTTCTACTGCCCGCCCGACCAGGGCGTGTACATCGACCTCGGGTTCTTCCGCGAGCTGTCGGACCGCTTCGGCGCGCCCGGCGACTTCGCGCAGGCCTACGTGATCGCCCACGAGATCGGCCACCACGTGCAGAACCTGCTCGGCATCGACGAGCAGGTCCGCGCCCGCAGCGAGCGCGAGCCCGACCGGGAGAACGACCTGTCGATCCGCCAGGAGCTGCAGGCCGACTGCTTCGCCGGCGTCTGGGGCCACGCCGCCTACACGCGGGAGCTGCTCGAGTCCGGGGACCTGGAGGAGGGGCTCGCGGCCGCCGAGAGCGTCGGCGACGATCGCATCCAGGAGGCCGCCGGGGCGGACGTGAACCCGGAGACCTGGACGCACGGCTCGGCCGCCCAGCGCCAGACGTGGTTCCGGCGCGGCTACGACAGCGGCGATCCCGAGCGCTGCGACACCTTCTCCGCCGACCTCTAGGGTTCCGCTCGACCGCACGGCCACGATCGACCGACGGGCCTGGACCCCGGGGCCAAAGCCCGGGACCGGACCCGCTGCGACAGTCTTCCCACCCGCATGCCCGACGGCTCCTCCTCCACCACCGCCACGAACGGCACCGGACCGAAGACCGCGATCGTCCTCCCGGGCGGCGGCGCGCGCGGCGCCTACGAGGCGGGCGCGCTCAGCGTGCTGCTCCCGGAGCTCGAGCGGCGCGGCGAGCGCGTCGACATCGTCTGCGGCACCTCGGTCGGCGCGATCAACGCGGCGCTGCTGGGGTCCCTGGCGGACCGCGGCGCCGACGAGATCGCGGAGATCGCCCTGTCGCGCTGGCGCGACATGCGCAAGTCCGACGTCATCAAGCCGGTCTTCGGGCCGGGCCTGCCGCTCGTCGCCGCGCGCTTCCTCGGCGAGCTGCTCGAGGTCCCGGGTGTCCGGCTCGCCTCGGTGCTCGACCCGTCGCCGCTGCAGCGCAGTCTCGCGCAGTGGATCGACTGGCTGGCGCTGCACCGCAACGTCAAGCACGGCCTGATCGACGCGGTCTGCGTCGTCGCGACCGCGCTCACCCGCAGCCAGCCGGTCGCGTTCGTGGAGACGAAGGGGCGGCTGCCGCGCCAGTCGGCCAGCGACGACCTGCGCTACGTGCGCGTCCCCTCGATGTCCCCGGAGCACGTGCGCGCCTCGGCGGCCATCCCGGTGCTGTTCCCGCCCGTGGAGGTCACGGTCCCGAAGGCGGCGGCGGACTTCTACATCGACGGCGGCACGCGGCAGAACTCCCCGATCGCGCCGGCGCTCGCGCTCGGCGCGGACCGCGTGGTGATCATCGGCTTCGAGCCGTTCGCGCCGCGCGCGCAGCCGCCGGAGAAGCCCCCGATCCCGCGGATGGCGGACGTGGCGGCGAACATCGTCGACGGGCTCCTGGTCGACCAGGTCTCCGACGACCTCCAGCGGATGGTGTCGATCAACTCGTTCTTCGTGGAGGGCGCGGCGGCCGGGTCGAGCACGTCACGGTCCGCGCGCGCCTACCGCACCGCGCGGGGCCGGCTGCCCTACCGCAAGATCTCCTACGCGCTGGTGGCGCCGGAGCGGCGCGGCGAGATGGGGCTGATCGCCGACCGCGTGTTCCGCGAGCGCTACTCGGGCCTGCGCGGGCTGCGCGACATCGACTACCCGCTCATGTCCCGGCTGCTCGGCGGGGACCGCACGCGCGCCCGCGGCGAGCTGCTGTCGTTCCTGCTGTTCGACGAGCTGTTCGTCGAGGAGCTGCTCGCCGCCGGGGCCGCGGACGCCCAGCGCTGGCTCGATCGCCACCCGCGCTTCTGGTGCTCGGACGCCGCGCACGACTTCCACGTCGACCAGGTCGAGACGCAGGCCGCCCGGGAGCAGCTCGCCATCGACGAGTGGCGGTCGTTGCGGCGGCGCTAGACTCGGCTCACCGCGGGGCCATAGCTCAGTTGGTAGAGCGCCTGCTTTGCAAGCAGGAAGTCGTCGGTTCGAATCCGTCTGGCTCCACTCGGTCGGTCAGCCCTTCGGAAACAGCGGTCGCACCGCCTGGTAGAAGCGCTCGCGGCAGCTGTCGGTCCGCGACACCGCGCGGTTGACGCCACGCGACGCGAGCGTCCCGTAGATCCGGCCGCGCTGCGGCCCGTAGACCTGCGACAGGCAGGTCCCGCCCTCACCGCGGGCCGGGCCGGCCAGCAGCAGGCTCGTCTGGCGCCGGGCCACCTCGCACGCGCGCTTCGGACGGTTGGCGAGCCACCCGGAGGCGGTGATGCGTCCGTCGGGCTCGCAGATGAGCGTCGCCTGGCGCAGCCGGGCACCGGCGTCCCGCTGGAACGAGAAGCTCAGCGACACCCGGATGGGCTTGGCGGCGTCCGCGTCCGCCGGGGCGGCCGGACCGCCGCCGGGGGCGAGCAGGACGACCGCGAGGGTGAGCATGGACGCGGCGAGGACGAGCGGTCGGGCGGGCATGATCGCCGTCCTACCCGTCGCCCGGGCAACCCACGCGCCTTCAGGGCTTGCGCGCGTCGGGCACGTCCTCGACGCGCCAGCGCTCGCGCACCCGTCGCGCGACGAGGGTGAGCTCGGTGCGGCCGCCGGGCTGGCGCAGGTCGACACCTGCGAGGTCCCCGCGGATGCGCACGGCGGCGACCTCCATCGTCGCGAACAGCTCGCGCGGGCGGCCGCGGAAGTTCAGCAGCAGTGCGCGCTCGCACGTGCCAGACGCGCGGGCGAGGCGCGTGCGCTCCGCGCGCACGCGCGTCGCGCACGCCCGCGCGTAGTCGCCGTCGGCGACGGCCCGCGCGTACTTCAGGACGATCTCGGCCGCGCCGCGCTCGGGGGCGGCGAGCCCGTCCGGGATCGCGGCCCGGACCGCCGCGCTCGAGGACGGGGCGGGGGCGGGTGGCGCGGCGGAGGCGGGCTCGCGGTCGCCGTCGAGGACGAGCTCGCCCTTCCCGCAGCCGGCCGCCGGGATCCCGGCGAGGAGCACGAGCAGCAGGACGGCCGGTCGGCGGGACGTGGTGCGCACGGCGCCGGAGGCTAGGGGATGGCGCCCCGTCGTGCCGCGCACCGCTCGGCCGCCGGGGGCGGCGCGCTAGGGTCGGGCGATCGAGACGCTCGCCCCCATGCTGAGAGCTGCGACGCGCGTCGCTCACCACCGGCTCGAGCGGCGGCTCGGCCTGCCGGGCGTGCTGCGCGGTCTGGACGACTACCGCGCCGTGCTGCGCGGCATGCACGGCTTCCACGCCCCGCTGGAGGAGGCGCTCCAGGCCCACCCCGGGCTGCGGGCCGCGCTCCCCGACCTGACGGCGCGCCGCAAGCTCCCCGGCCTCGGCGCCGACCTGCGCGACCTCGGCGCGCCGGTTCCGGCGCGGCGCGCCCCGATCCCCGACCTGGCGACCACCGCGCGGGCGCTCGGCGCGGCGTACGTCGTGGAGGGCGCGACGCTCGGCGGCGCGGGCATCAGCCGCCACGTGCGCGCGACGCTCCCCGACCCCGCCCCGCAGGCGGTGCGGTTCCTCGCGCCCTACGGCGGGCAGACCGGGCCCATGTGGCGACGGTTCCAGGAGGCGCTCGCGGCGCACGACGACGACCCCGACGAGACGGTCGGGGCGGCGCAGGAGACCTTCGCGGCGCTCGAGGACTGGCTGGAGACCGAGGGCGTGCTGCGATGAGCCTGCAGCCGCTGCCCGCGGGCACCCCGGTCGACCTGACCACCTGCGACCGCGAGCCGATCCACGTGCCCGGCGCGATCCAGCCCCACGGCGTCCTGCTCGTGCTCGACGAGCCGGACCTCGTCATCCGCCACGCGAGCGCCAACGCCGCCGAGCTGCTCGGCGTCCCCGTGCCGCAGCTCCTCGGGACGCCGTTGCCGCAGGCCGCCGGCGTCCCGGACGCCGCCGCCCTGGCCCGCGAGCTCACCGGCCTCCAGGACCGCGGCGCGGGACCGATCGCCGTCGGCTGGATCGGCGGGGACGGCGACACCCGCCGCCTCGACGCGTTCGCCCACCGCCACGACGGGCTGCTGCTGCTCGAGCTCGTGCCCGCCGGCGACCGCGCCGGGCACGACGACCGCTACGCCGGCGTGCGCGAGGTGCTGCGCCGGCTCGCCGGGGTGACCGGGGTCGTCGAGCTCGCCGACCGCGTCGCGCAGGAGGTCCGCGCGATGACCGGCTTCGACCGCGTGATGGTCTACCGGTTCGCCCCCGACTGGTCCGGCCACGTCATCGCCGAGCACCGCCGCGCGGACCTGGAGTCGTTCCTGGACCTGCACTACCCCGCGTCCGACATCCCGGTCCAGGCCCGCGAGCTCTACCGCACCAACTGGGTCCGGGCGATCCCCGACATCCGCTACGAGCCCGCCGTGCTCGAACCGCCGCCGCGGTCCGACACCGGCGCGCCGGTCGACCTCAGCCACGCCGTGCTGCGCAGCGTCTCGCCGATGCACCTGGAGTACCTGGCGAACATGGACGTGCGCGCCACCCTCACGATCTCGCTCATGGACGGCTCCCGGCTGTGGGGCCTGATCGCCTGCCACCACGGCGACCGCAAGGAGCTCCCGTGGCCGCTGCGAGCCGCCGCGGAGTTCCTCGGCGAGGTCGTGTCGCTGCACCTCTCCACGACGCAGGACAGCGAGGAGCACGCGGAGCGCGCGCGGATCCGCGGCGTGCAGCGCGAGCTCGTCGACCGCCTCTCCGAGCCGGAGGCGTTCCCGTCCGCGCTCGTCGGCGACGAGCGGCTGCTCGACGTCGTCGGCGCGACCGGGGCGATCGTGCAGGTGGGCGACGAGCGCGTGCTGCTGGGTCGCACCCCGCCGCCCGAGCGCGTCGACGCGCTGCTGCGCCACGTACGCCGCAGCGACGACGGGTCCCCGCTGCTGGTGACCGCCACCCTCCCGCGCGACGAGCCGTCCTTCGACGACGTGCGGGACGTCGCCGCCGGCGTCCTCGGCGCCCCGGTGTCCGTCGACCGGCGCGACTGGATCCTGTGGCTGCGGCCCGAGGTCGTGCGCACGGTGTCGTGGGGCGGCGACCCGACCAAGCCGGTGGAGCAGTCCCCGGACGGGATGCGGCTGCAGCCGCGCCGGTCCTTCGCGCTCTGGCGCGAGACGGTCGACCGCAGCGCGCAGCCCTGGACGGCCGCCGAGCTGCAGGCCGCCGAGGAGCTGCGGTCCACGATCGTCGGGGTCGTCGTGCGGCGCGCCGAGGACCTCGCGGCGCTGAACCTCGAGCTGGAGCGCTCCAACGCGGAGCTCGACCAGTTCGCGTTCATCGCCTCGCACGACCTCAAGGAGCCGCTGCGCGGCCTGACGAACTACGTCCACTACCTCACCGAGGACCACCTCGCCGAGCTCGACGAGGCGGGCCGCGACCAGGTCGCGACGATCATGCGGCTCGCGGGCCGCATGGAGGATCTCATCGACACGCTGCTGCACTACTCGCGCGTCGGAAGGATCGACCTGGCGGTCGCCGACACGGACATGGGCGACGTGCTCGCCCAGACGCTCGCGATCCACGAGGGGTCGCTGCGGGGGATCGAGGTCCGCGTCCCGCGGCCGCTGCCGACGGTCCGCTGCGACGCCGTCCGCGTCCGCGAGCTGCTGAACAACCTGGTCTCCAACGCGATCAAGTACCAGGACCCCGACAAGGACGAGCACTGGATCGAGGTGACGCACGAGCCGCGCACCCCGCCCGGTGCGGGCGCGCCGGAGCCCGCGTTCGTCGTGCGCGACAACGGCATCGGGATCCGCGAGAAGCACCTCGAGACGATCTTCCGGATCTTCAAGCGCCTGCACGCCCGGGACCGCTTCGGCGGCGGGACCGGGGCGGGCCTGACGCTCGCCGAGAAGATCGTGCAGCGGCACCACGGCCGGATCTGGGCCGAGTCGGTCCACGGGGAGGGCACCGAGATGTGCTTCACGCTGAAGGACCCGGACGCATGACGGCGCGTCCGGTCAGCCGGCCGATCCTCGTCGCCGAGGACTCCGACGAGGACTTCTACGCGCTCAGCCGGGCCTTCGGTCGGCTCGCGCCCGAGGCTCGGATCGACCGGGCCTGCGACGGCGACGAGGCGCTCGCGCGGCTGGCCGGCGACCACGGCTACGGGCTGCTGGTGCTGGACCTCAACCTGCCGGGCACGGACGGGCGCGAGGTGCTCGCCACGCTCAAGCGCACGCAGCCGGACGGCTGGGCGCTGCCGGTGATCGTGCTCTCCAGCTCGGCGGCGCCGCAGGACGTCACGGGTGCCTACCGGGACGGGGCCAACGCCTACGTCCGCAAGGCCCTGCGCCCGGACGACTACGAGCGGTCGATCGCCGCGCTGAAGAGCTTCTGGCTCGACGCGGTCGTCCTGCCGACGGACTGCGACGACTGACGCGCCGGGGCGGCTGGGCCGCGCGGTCCCGGGTACAGTGCAGGGCGGTGGCGGCGTACAGCACGATCCTCGCGGTCGAGGACAGCGACGAGGACTTCGAGGCGCTCGTCCGCGCGTTCCACGCCGTCGAGCCCGACCTGCGGGTCGACCGCTGCGTCGACGGGGACGAGGCGCTCGACTACCTCTTCCGCCGCGGCGCCTACGCGGAGGTCGCCGCCCCCGGCCTGGTGGTCCTCGACCTCAACCTGCCGGGCACCGACGGCCGCGAGGTGCTCGAGCACGTCAAGGCCGACGACGCGCTGCGGGTGCTGCCGATCATCATCCTCACCACCTCCGGCAGTCCCGGGGACGTGCACGCCGCCTACCGTGGGGGCGCGAACTGCTACGTGCAGAAGGCGCTCGATCCCGGCGAGTTCCGCCGCCGGATCCTGGCGCTGCGGTCGTTCTGGCTGGACGCCGTCATCCCCGCCCGCGACTGATACGCCAGGCCTCTCACAGGGTCCGGATCTGATATTGGAGATGCGTGCACCTTCGCCGTAGGCTTGCCGAGCAACTTCAAACCAGCGGTCGCCCTCATATCCTGGTGATCGCCGAGTTGCACCCTCTCCTCCCTCGTAGTACGTCAGGGCCACTTCTCGGAGTGGCCCTGTTGCGTTGGGGGGCACGCCCGTGATCGAGCCCGCCCCGCACCGCATCGAGCTGCGTCACCTGCGCTCCTACGTGGCCGTCGCCGAGGAGCGCCACTTCCGGCGTGCCGCGGAGCGCCTGCACATGTCCCAGCCGCCGCTGAGCCAGCAGATCAAGACGCTCGAGGAGGCCCTCGGGGTCGAGCTGCTCATCCGCAACCGGCGCGGCGTCGAGGTCACCGTCGCCGGGCAGGCGTTCCTCGAGCAGGCGCGCGCCGTGCTCGCCGCCATGGACCAGGCGGTCGACGTCGCGCGCCGCGCCGACCGCGGCGAGCTCGGCCGCCTGTCGATCGGCTTCGTCGGCTCCGCCATGTACGGCCGCGTGCCCGACGTGCTGCGCCGGTTCCGCACCGAGCACCTCGGCGTCCACCTCACGCTGCGCGAGCTCGGCACCGCCGCCCAGGTCGACGGCCTCGTCCACGGCGAGATCGACGTCGGCTTCCTGCGCCCGCCCGTGTCCGCCGAGGGCATCGAGATCGAGCACTTCGCCGACGAGCCCGTCGTCGTCGTGCTGCCCCAGGACCATCACCTCGTCGGCATGCCGTCGCTCACCCTCGTGCACCTGCGGCGCGAGCGGTTCGTGCAGCTCTCCGCCGCCGCGGCGCCCGGCCAGCACGACGCGATCCAGCGCGCGCTCGCCGCCGAGGGCGCCGCCCCGCTGGTCGTCCAGGAGGCGGAGGGCCTGCAGACCGTCGTCGGGCTCGTCGCCAGCGGGCTCGGCGTGTCGCTCGTGCCCGCGTCCGTCCGCGCGCTCGACCGCCACGACGTCGTCTACCGCGACATCGTCGGCCCCGCCCCGCGCGTCGAGCTCGCCGTCGCGTTCCGCAAACGGGACACGTCCCCGGTCGTCGCCTCGTTCGTCGAGGCCGTCCGTGCCGCGCGCGACGGCCGCCTCTGACCGCGCGGCGCGGTCAGGCCGGCGCGCCCGTCCGCGGCGGCCCGACGTGCTCGCGCAGCCAGCGGACCGTGGGGGCGGCCGCGTCCAGCCACGCACCGATCCGCTCGCCCGCCTCCGCGCTGTGCAGCCAGTCCGGCAGCGTCGCCTCCCGGTGGCCGACCACCAGCCGGCGATGGCGCAGCAGCGGGGCGCGCGGGTGATCGGCGTCGTAGCCGCGCGGCACGCGCACGAGGTCCGGGTCCTGCGGCTCGAGGCCCGCGCGCCGCGCCTTCCCCAGCGCCCGCACGAGCGCCGGACCCGTGCGGTCGTCGGCCACCGCCTCGCGCAGCCGGGCGACCTGGTCCCGCTCGGTGCGGTACACGCCGGCCGCCACGAGCAGCCCGTCGAGGCTCAGCTCGACGTAGCAGCCGATCCCGCCCTCGAACCCGAACGGGATGCCGATGTGCTCCTTGATCGGCGGGCGCGGATGGAACCGCGTGTCGTTGTACGGCCGGAACAGGCGCACCGGGCCGAACCGCGCGAGGTCCCGGCCGAGGGCGAGCGCCGGAGCCACCAGATGGTCGTCGTAGCGGTCGCGGTTGGCCTTGAACCAGTCGCGGTCGTTGTGTGCCTCGAGGTCCTCCAGGAACGCGATCGCCGCGGGCGGGAAGCCGGTGAACTCGGGCATCGCGACCACGCTACCGATCGGTGGGGGTCCGATCGGCTGGACCTCCTAAAACGTTCCTGAAGCCCGACCGACCGGACGTACCATCGACTCATGGATGGCATCGTGATGTACCTCGTCTTCCTCGTCCCCGCGCTCGTCCTGGGCCTCGCCGCCCAGTGGTGGCTGAAGCGGACGTTCGCGACGAACAGCGAGATCGGCGTGCAGTCGGGCATGACCGGCGAGGAGGTCGCGCGCCGGATCCTCGACGCCAACGGCCTGCACGGCGTTCCCGTCCACCCGTCGCCCGGTGGTCCCCTGAGCGACCACTACGACCCGCGCTCGCGCGGCGTCTTCCTGTCCGAGCCCGTCTTCGCCGGCCGGTCGATCGCGGCTGCCGCGGTCGCCGCGCACGAGGTCGGGCACGCGATCCAGCACGACAAAGCCTACGCGCCGATGCAGGTGCGCTCCGCGCTCTTCCCCGCGGTCGCGTTCGCCTCGTCCACCTGGATCTTCCTGCTGCTCGCCGGTGCGTTCATGAACGCGATCGGCCTCATCCAGGTCGCGATCGCGCTCTACGCCGTCGCCGTGCTGTTCCATTTCGTGACGCTGCCCGTCGAGTTCGACGCGTCGCGCCGCGCCCAGGTGCAGCTCGCCGGCATGGGGCTCGTCACCGACGTGGAGCGCAGCGGCACCCGCAAGGTGCTGACCGCGGCCGCCATGACCTACGTGGTCGGTGCGATCGCCGCCCTGTCGCAGCTCATCTACTTCGTCCTCGCCTACCTGCAGGACTGAAGACGTCTCGCCCGTGACCCGCCCTGCGCGCGATCGCGCGGGGCGGAGGGCGACGCGACACCCCACCGCCGCCGCGCCGGGAGCTCTCCCGGGCGCGGCGGCAGAGCCGGGACCGTCAGGCCGCCGCGGCGGACTTCAGGAGCTCGTCGGCGACGCGATCCGTCGCGTCGCCGGTGCCGCCGAGCAGCCGGCGGGCGAGCTGCGCACGGCGGAAGTACAGCGGCGCGTCGTGCTCCCACGTCGCCCCGATGCCGCCGTGCACGTTGATGTTCGAGCGTGCCGCGTGGTCGAGCGCCGTGCCCGCCGCCGAGCGGAACGCGGAGGCCGCGAGGGCGAACTCGTCCTGCTTGGACTCGCCCGCGTAGCCCGCGTAGAACTGCAGCGAGCGCGCGTTCTCCAGGGTCCGCAGGACCTCGGTGAGCTCGTGCTTGATCGACTGGTAGGAGCCAATGGCGCGGCCGAACGTGAACCGCTCCTTCGCGTACTGGACGCTCATGTCGAGCGTCGTGGCGATCGTGCCGATCGCTTCCGCGGCGAGGATCGCGTGCGCGAGGTACCAGGCGCGGTGCAGGACCTCCTCGTCGACGTCGAGCAGGTCGCCCTGCGCCCCGTCGAGCGTGACGTGTGCCAGCGCACGCGTCGCGTCGTACCCGGCGACCGTGTCGACCTGCGCGGCCGACGCGGGCACCGCGGCCGCCACCGGCGCACCGTCGGCGGTCACGCCGACGACCACCAGCAGGTCGGCCTCCGGGGCGTCCGGGACCCAGGCGACCGTGCCGCTCAGCGTCACCGTGTCGCCGTCCACCGTCGCGGCGGGTGCCGCCGGGCGGGCCTTGCCGCGCGCCGGATCGACGGTCCAGCCGTCCACCGTCGCGCTCGGCGGGCGCGCGGGCACGTACGCGACCCGGGTCTCCCCGGATGCGACGGCCTGCACGTCGCCGTGGCCGGCGGCGTCGAGGATCAGCGTCGCCGGGAGCACGCCGAGGAACGGGACGGCCGCGAGCACGCGACCGGTCTCCTCCGCGACGAGCAGCGCGTCGAACACGCCGAGGCCGGCGCCGCCGTGCTCCTCGGAGACGAGGAGGCCGGGCCAGCCGGCGTCCTTGGCCACCGTCCAGAGGTCGGGCAGCGGCGTGCCCTCGAGCGCGTCACGCGCGGCCTCGACGGTCTTGAAGCGCGACAGCGCGCCGCGCGCCGCCTCGCGCAGGAACTCCTGCTCGTCGCTCAGTGCGAGGTTCATCGGGACGGACCGCCCTTCGTGTCGTCGCCAGCTGCTGTCGATCGATGACGCCCGGTCATGCCGTCACCGCCTCCTTCTCCTTGGCGCGCAGCTCGCTGAACGGGATGCCCTTGTCGAGCCGCGGCTCCGGGGGCAGGCCGAGCACGCGCTCGCCGATCGTGTTGCGCAGGATCGCCTCGGTGCCGCCCGCGGACTTCAGGCCCGGGAGGAACGAGATCATGTGGTACCACTCGCTCTCCTCGGAGAGCGCGTCGGGGCCGATCACGTCGGCGAGCAGGTCGCCCGCCGCGATCGCCGCGTTGACGGTCGTGACCTTCGCCAGCCCGGCCTCCGGGCCGGGGATCTGGCCCTTCGCCAGCGCGGTCAGCGTCCGGTAGCCGTTGAAGCGCACGGCGAGCAGCTCGGTCGAGATCTCGCCCAGCCGCTTGCGGGTCGTCGGGTCCTTGGCGGCGGCCGCGTCGTCGGCCAGCGCGGTCGCGAAGCGGTCGGCGCGGTAGCCGAAGCCCTCGGACCCCAGGCCGATCGTGAGCCGCTCGAACATCAGGACGGTGAGCGCGGTGGCCCAGCCGCCGTTGACCTGACCGACGATGTTCTCGGCCGGGACGACGACGTCGTCGAGGAAGACCTCGTTGAACTCGGCCTCCCCGGTGATCTGCCGCAGGCCGCGCACGGTGATGCCGGGCGTGTTCATGTCGATGACGAACATCGTCAGGCCCTTGTGCTTGTGCTGCTCGGGATCGGTGCGCGCGAGCAGCATCCCGTAGGAGGCGAACTGCGCGTACGTCGTCCAGACCTTCTGCCCGTTGAGCGTGTACGTGCCGTCGCCGTTGTCCTTCGCGCGGGTCTGCACCGCGGCGAGGTCCGAGCCGGCGGCGGGCTCGCTGAACAGCTGGCACCAGACCTCGTCGGCATGGAGCATCGGGCCGAGGTACTTCGCCTTCTGGTCGTCGGTGCCGTGGGCGATGAGGGTCGGGCCCATCATGCCGATGCCGATGACGTCGAGGATGCCGGGGACGCCGGCGGCGGCGATCTCCTGGTTGGCGATGACCTGCTCGATCGGGCCGAGGCCCTGACCGCCGAACTCCTTCGGCCACGTGAGGCCGGCGAGCTCGTTCTCGGCGAGCTTGCGCTGCCAGGCGCGGCGGCTGTCGATGTAGGCCGTGTCACCGCTGTCGCCGCCGGCGGGCGGGGCGTCGGCCTTGTTCGCCTCGAGCCAGTCGCGCACCTTGGCGCGGAACGCGGCCTGCTCGGGGGTGTCGTTCAGATCCACCCTGTTCTCCTTGGTCGACTGGTCAGTCAGGAGGGACCGTAGCACTGTTGGCACGGCGCCAACGAGCGACAGAGCGCCTGTTCTGGAAGTGCGCCGCCGGGGGTCCGGCGGCGCCCGCTCCGGGTCACTTCGGCGGGTCGCCGCAGACGAGGTCGGCGTACGCCGTCGCCCCGTTCGGGGAGAGCCCGTCCTGGCGTCCCTGCGCGTAGGACAGCGTCCAGCACTGCTTCCACTTCGCGTGGTCCCAGGTCACCTGGGGCTGGACGGGGCCGGCGCTCAGCCCGCCCACCGGGCGGGGGGCGGCGTCGGCGGCAGGAGCGGCGAGCGCCGCGGCGGTCACGAGGACGGCGGCGGCGGAGCGGATGGTGTGGGTGATGGTCATGTCCGCCCAACCGCGGCCGCCGACGGAACTTACGTGCCGAGCGAGAACCCGCGGTTGAGCAGCTGCGTCGCCTGCCTGCCCGGGTCGGGGGAGTGCAGCAGCACGACGACCAGACGCCGGCCGTTCTGCTCCGCCGCCCCGACGAAGCAGCGGCCCGCCGCGTCCGTGTACCCGGTCTTCACGCCCAGCGCGCCCGGGTAGCCGTCCCGGATCAGGTAGTTGTGGCCGTACAGGTAGATGCGGCCGCCCTTCGTCGGGAACGGCAGCACCGCGCGGCGCCGCTTCATGATCCGCGCCACGCGCGGCTGGTCGAGCGCGAGCTTCGCCATCGCCGCCAGGTCCACGGCGCACGACCGGTTGCCCTCGTCGACGATCCCGCTCGCCGACGCGAACGCCGTACAGGCCAGCCGCTCCTCCTTCGCCCGCTCGTTCATCTGCGCGACGAACGCCGTCTCCGTCCCGGAGACGTGCTCGGCCAGCGCGACGGCCGCGTCGTTCCCCGACACGAGCATCAGGCCGTTGAGCAGCGTCTCCAGGCGCACCCGCTGCTTCTTCGGGAGGATCCCGATCTTCGAGCCCTCGACGTTGCGCGCCCGTGCGGAGATCCGCACCTTCTCGTCGGCGTCCGTCCGCTCGGCGGTCAGCACCGCGGTCATGATCTTCGTCAGCGACGCGATCGGCAGCGGGGTCACCGGCCGCAGCCGCCAGAGCACCTCGCCGCTGTCGATGTCGACGAGCAGGCCCGCCGCGGGCGGCCGCTTGAACGCCACGCGGACGGGATCCATCGCCGTCGCGTCCAGGCGCAGGTCCAGCGCTTTCGGGCCCCCGTCCACCAGCAGCGCGCCGTTGGCCTCCTGCGGGGGCGTCAGCGGCAGCGCCGGGACCGCCGGGGTCACGACCGCGGGCGTGCGCGGCCCGTCGTCGAGCAGGCCGCAGCCGCCCAGCGCCAGGCCGGCGGTGAGCAGGAGGACCAGCGGGCGCCGTCTCACCGGTCCGGCGGCTGGCGCAGCGCGCCGATGATCCCGAAGGCGAACATCGCCAGGACGATCAGCGACACGAGCGACAGCGGCGTGGGGCCGGTGTCGACGAGGTCGGCGATCGTGAACACGCCGAGCAGCAGCGTGAACGCGAGGGCGAGGCCGAGGACGGTGCGGTGCTCGTTGGACATCAGTACACCGGGTACTTCGCGCCCCCGAAGGGCAGATCCTTCACGCGGGTCGCGAACAGGCGGATCGCGACGAGCCCGAACAGGAAGCCGCCGATGTGCGCGAAGTACGCCACGCCGCCGCCGCCCCCGGTCGGGTTCGTCAGGTCCAGAGCGCCGAACGCGATCTGCTGGAAGAACCAGAAGCCGAGGATCAGGGTCGCGGGCAGCTCGATGATCGTGAAGAAGAAGACGATGAAGATCAGGGTGACGACCCGGGCGCGCGGATACAGCAGGATGTAGCCGCCGAGCACCCCGGCGACCGCCCCGGACGCCCCGACCGTCGGGACGATCTCGTCCGGGCCGACCGCGATCTGCAGGCCCAGCGCGGCGAGGCCGCCGAGCAGGTAGAAGGCGACGAACCGGGCGCGGCCCATCGCGTCCTCCACGTTGTTCCCGAAGATCCAGAGGAACAGCATGTTCCCGGCGAGGTGCAGCAGGCCGCCGTGCAGGAACATCGAGCTGAACGCGGTCAGGACGGTCGGCGGGCCGGTGACCTCGACGCTCGGTCCGTCGCACACGAGCTGCGAGCCGAGGATCCCGCACTGGTCGCCCGGGTGGCTGAACTCGTAGGGGATCGCGCCCCAGTCGACGATGAACTGCTGGTCGGGATCCCCGAGGATCGACCCCGGCCGCTGCAGCAGCAGGTACACGAGCACGTTGAGCGCGATCAGCGTCAGCGTGACGACCGGCAGCCGGTCGGTCGGGATGTTGTCCTTGAGCGGGAACACCGCTCCGGGAGGGTACGGGGCGCGCTACGCGGAGGCGGCAGCGACCGGGCCGACGCCCGGCTCGTCCTGCTGGACGTGCAGGTCGGCGTGGTAGCTGGAGCGCACCAGCGGCCCGGACGCGACGTGGTCGAAGCCCAGCGCCATGCCGCGCTCCTCGACCTCCTTGAACTCGTCCGGGTGCCAGTAGCGGATCACCGGCAGGTGCCGCTCGGTCGGCCGCAGGTACTGGCCGACCGTGATGATCTGCACCTCGGCCTCGCGCAGGAGCTTCAGCGTCTCGACGACCTCGTCGACCGTCTCCCCGAACCCGACCATCAGGCCGGACTTCGTCGAGAGCCGGTCGCCGCCGTAGAACTTCGCGGTCCGCAGCACGCGCGTCGAGCGCTCCCACGTCGACCCGCGACGCGCGATCGGGTACAGGCGCGGCACGACCTCGACGTTGTGGTTGAAGACGTCCGGACCCTCGTTGATCACGCGCGCCAGCGGCATGTCCGCCCCGCGGAAGTCCGGGGTCAGCACCTCGATCTTGCAGCGCGGCGCCTGCTTGCGGACCTGGCGGATCGTCGCCGCCCAGATCCCGGCACCGTAGTCCGGCAGGTCGTCGCGGTCGACGCTCGTGATGACCGCGTGGCGCAGGCCCATCTTCGCGATCGAGCGCGCCACCCGGGCCGGCTCCAGCGGGTCGTTCCAGGTCGGCTTGCCGGTCCGCACGTTGCAGAAGCCGCAGCGCCGCGTGCACGTGTCGCCGTGGATCATGAACGTGGCCGTGCCGCGCTCCCAGCAGTCCCCGATGTTCGGGCACGCGGCCTCCTGGCAGACCGTGTGGAGGTCCTCGTCCCTGATCTGCTGGCGCAGCTCGAGGTACCGCGGCGAGCCCGGTGCCGGGACCTTGAACCACGGCGGCTTGCGCTCGCGGATCGGGACGCCCTCGCTGCCCAGGAACTGCACCACGTCGATGCCGCCCGGGTTGCGCCGCGAGCGCGTCGAGAGGTGCCGGTCGTCGGTCGTCTTCGGCGTCGTGGCCATCGCCATCCAGGCTACAGATCGCCCGTCGGCGGCCCCGGGTCTCGATCCGGTGTCGGCGCGCCCACGACGGCGCCGGGCTGCGCGATGATGCGGGCCGTGGCGCTCGGGCCCTACCAGCTGACCGCGAGCGAGCTGTCCGCGGTGCTGGCCGCGGACCGCGGCGGCGTGCCGTACCTCGCCTACCGCGCCGGGGACGCCCGCCTGGTCCTCCACGCGCTCGACGGGGACCTCGTCACGATCGGGCGCGCGGTCGAGAACGACGTCACCGTCGACTGGGACCCGGAGGTCTCGCGCTCGCACGCGCGACTCGAGCGCGTCGCCGCGCGCTGGACCGTCGTCGACGACGGCCTCAGCCGCAACGGCACCTTCGTCGGCCCCGACCGCGTCACCGGACGCCGGGCGCTGGAGCCCGGTGATCTCGTGCGCGTCGGGCGCACCGTGCTCGTCGTCCGCGCCCCCGCGCAGCAGGCGGTCGAGACCGTCCAGGCCCAGGACACCGCCGGTGCCGCCAAGCTCACGCCCGCCGAGCACCGGGTGCTCGTCGCGCTGTGCCGGCCGTGGGCGGCCGCCAGTGGCGGGGTCGCGTCGCCGGCGTCCAACCAGGAGATCGCCGACGAGCTCGTCCTCTCCATCCCCGGCGTCAAGACGCAACTGCGGTCGCTGTTCCAGAAGCTCGGGGTCGAGGAGCTGCCGCAGAACCGCAAGCGCGCCGAGCTCGCGCGGCGCGCGCTCGCCACCGGTCTCGTCCGCGCCGCGGACCTCGCCCCGCCCGGCTGAGCACGCAGCGCCCGACCGGTAGCGTCGCGCCCATGCTCCACGCCCACCGGCCCGACGCCCCGCCGCTCTCCGTGCGTCCCCAGCACGCCCCGCCCGGAGGCGCCGACCGGCTCCCGCGCCACCGCCTCCCGGACGGCGAGATGGACCCCGAGACCGCCTATCGCGTCGTGCACGACGAGCTGCTGCTCGACGGGCAGGCCCGGCTCAACCTCGCGACGTTCGTGACGACGTGGATGGAGCCGCAGGCCGCCCGGCTCATGGCCGAGTGCCACGAGAAGAACATGATCGACAAGGACGAGTACCCGCTCACCGCGGAGATCGAGGCGCGCTGCGTCAGCATGATCGCCGGCCTGTGGAACGCCCCGACCCGCCCGGACGGCGAGGGCGCCACGGGCTGCTCGACGCTCGGATCCTCCGAGGCGTGCATGCTCGCCGGCCTCGCGTTCAAGCGCCACTGGGAGGCGCGGCGCCGCGCCGCCGGCGCGTCCGTGGAGCGACCGAACCTCGTGATGGGCGCCAACGTCCAGGTCTGCTGGGAGAAGTTCTGCCGCTATTTCGACGTCGAGGCGCGCCAGGCCCCGCTGGCCCCCGGCCGCACCCACCTCGACGCCGACAGCGCCCGACCGCTCGTGGACGAGCACACGATCGGCGTCGTCGCGATCCTCGGCTCGACCATGGACGGCAGCTACGAGCCCGTGGCCGAGATCGCCGCGATGCTCGACGCGCTCGAGGACGAGACGGGCCTGGACGTGCCGGTGCACGTCGACGCCGCCTCCGGCGGGTTCGTCGCCCCGTTCCTGGACCCCGACCTGCTCTGGGACTTCCGCGTCCCGCGCGTGCGATCGATCAACGCGTCCGGCCACAAGTACGGGCTCGTCTACCCCGGGGTCGGCTGGGCGGTGTGGCGCAGCCGCGACGCGCTCCCGGAGGAGCTCGTCTTCCACGTCAACTACCTCGGCGGCGACATGCCGACCTACGGCCTGAACTTCTCGCGCCCCGGGGCCCAGGTCGTCGCCCAGTACTACGAGCTGCTGCGGCTCGGATTCGAGGGCTACCGGCGCGTGCAGCAGGCCTCGCGTGACACCGCGACCTGGATGGCGGCGCGGATCGCGGAGATCGAGCCGTTCGAGCTCGTGTCCGACGGCAGCGAGCTGCCCGTCTTCGCGGTGCGCATCCGCGAGGGGGAGACGGCCTTCGACGTCTACGACGTGTCCGCCCGGCTGCGGCAGTACGGGTGGCTCGTGCCCGCGTACACGTTCCCGGAGGGCCTGCAGGACCTCGCCGTGCTGCGCGTCGTCGTCCGCAACGGCTTCGGTCCCGAGCTCGCCGCCAAGCTCGTCGAGCACCTCGGCGAGGTCGTCGCCGCGCTCTCCGGGCGCGGCGCGGTCGGCGGGGAGCCGACCGCGTTCCACCACTAGCTGTAGTACTCCAGCGACTCGGCGAGCAGCCCGAAGTAGTGGGCGATGTCGCTGCGCGTGCCCGGGTTGCGCCAGCCGACGTTCAGCTGGCTGTCGTTGCCCGGGGACTCGAACGCCTTGAACTCGACGACCTCACCGCCGGGCCGCAGGTCGGGCACGACGCTGCGCGCGCGGCGCACCCCGCCGCGGAAGAGGTCCACGACCACCGCGCCTCCCACCTCGACGAGCGCGACGCGCACGCGGCGACCGTCCGGCAGGCGCGTCTCGGAGGCGGCGACCTCCCGGCCCGCGCGCGCCCGGGCCGCCTCCGCGCCGACGAGCAGCCGCGGCGGGGGCACCGTCGCGCCGCGCTCGAGCTCGACGCGCATCTGCACGTCGTAGGCGAACCCCGTCGTCCGGCCGGGACCGGTCTGGGCGCTCACCGGGCCGAACCACCGCTCGGTCCGCGCGCCCGCCGCGGGCCGCAACCCGACCCGGGCGCCCGGCAGGACCGCGAGCGCGACGAGGTCCCCGGCCAGCGCGGGCAGCGCCAGCGGGTAGCGGTGCACGCCGGTGTCGGGGACGACCGTGGGCTGCGAGCGGAAGACCTGGAAGATCTCGCCGCCCCGCCGGCGGAGCACCTGCAGGACCAGCTCGCCGCGCGCGCCGCGGACGGTCCACGCGCGGATCGCGCCGGTCGTCGGCACGACGGTCCGGCGGCCCGGCAGCTCGGTCTGCAGCACCGTGCACGCCGGCGAGCTGCCCGACGGGACCCGGTCGCGGCAGTCGCGGCCCCGCAGCTCGTCGGCCGGTCCGTCGAGCGCGCTGCCGATCGCCACGAGGCCGCTGCCGACCGGCGGGACAGCGTCGGCGGCCCGGGCGGGACCACGGTCCTCCGCGGGCACCAGCACGACGACCCCGGCGGCCGCCCCCGCCGCCGCGAGCGCGCCGAGCAGCAGCAGCCGCCGGCCGGGTCGCGCGCGGCGCGGCGGGGTCACGCCGGCCGCGTCCCGGCGATCTCCGGCAGTCGACGGCGCGGGGTGCGCGGGCGGGGCCTCGTCCCGGGCCGGCGCCGCGGGAGCGGCCCCCGACGGCGGGTCGACGGTCGAGGCCTCCGCGCGGGTCGCGGGCACCGGCGACGGCAGCTGCGCCGCCGCGGGGCCCAGCGCGTCGCGCAGCGCGTCCGTGAACGCGGTCGCGGTCGGGAAGCGGTCGGCGGGCTCCTTCGCGAGGCCGCGCGCGAGCACGGCGTCGACCGCCGCCGGCAGCGCGGGCCGACGGGCGCTCGCCGCCGGTGGCGGCTCCTCGACGTGCGCGAACAGGATCGCGGCGTCCGTCGGGCGCGGGAACACGGTCTCCCCGACCAGCAGCTGGTGCGCGACCGCCGCGAGCGCGTAGCGGTCCCCCGCGGCCGACGGCGGCCCGCCGCGCACGAGCTCCGGGGCCAGGTAGGGCAGCGTCCCGATGACCGCCCCGGCGCGCGTGGTCGCCTCGTCGTCCTCGTCCCCGCGCGCCAGGCCGAAGTCCGCCAGCCACGCGCGGTCACCGTCGACGAGCACGTTGGACGGCTTGACGTCCCGGTGCACGACGCCCGCCGCGTGCGCGGCGTCGAGCGCGCCCGCGACCTGCTCGAGCACCCGCAGCGCGCGGCCCCCCGGCAGCTCGCCGACGCCCAGCAGCTCCCCGAGCGTCGCGCCACGCACGAGCTCCATCGCCATCCACGGCCCGTGGACCGGGCTCTCCCCGACCGCGTGCACGCGCACGACCGCCGGATGGGCGAGCGCCGCCTGGGCGCGCGCGCCGCGCAGGAACCGCGCACGCACCGTCGGGTCGTCGGCGGTCCCGGAGAGCGGGACCTTCAGCGCGACCGGCGCGCCGCCGCCGGGCGGGTCGGCCTCGACCACGATCGCGGTCGTGCCGCGCCCGAGCTCGCGCCGGACGCGATGGCCGGCGATCTCGGTCCCGGGGGCCAGCACGGCCCGGGATCCTACTTCCGGTGCGGTGCGCGGATGGCTGTCGGGCGGCGGGGACTCCACGGGGCCGGACGCTACGCGCGCCCGACCCCGCGGTCAGCCACCCAGGGGATGGGCCGCACCCACCCCCGTGCCGCTCACGGGAACGCGGGGATCGGGCCCTGCGCGCTCGCGACGACCGGGCCCGGGTCCTGGACCTCGGGCGGCGCGACGTACGGCGGCGCCTTCGGGCGCTCCTCGCCTCCGGGGAAGGCGAGCCGCAGGATCGTGCGCTGGACCATCAGCCACTGCTGCAGGAACGGGCCGGTGTTGTACGGGAGCTCGTACTGCTCGCAGATCGCCTTCACCTTCGGGGCGATCTCCTTGTAGCGGCTGCTCGGCATGTCCGGGAAGAGGTGGTGCTCGACCTGGTAGCTGAGGTTGCCGCTCATCAGGTGGAAGGTGTCGCTGCCGTCGATGTTCGCCGCGCCGAGCAGCTGGCGCAGGTACCACGCGCCCCGCGACTCGTCCGCCGCCTCCTCCTCGGTGAACGTGTACGCCTGGTCGGGGAAGTGGCCGCAGAAGATGATCGCGTTGGACCAGATGTTCCGCACGAGGTTCGCGGTGAAGTTCGCGGCGAACGTCGCCTTGAAGCCCTTGCGGCCGCTCAGCGCCGGGAACGCGATGTAGTCCTTGAGGATCTGCCGGCCGGCCTTGCGACCGATGCCGCGCAGCTCGCGCTTGAGCTCCTTCGGGTCCTTCTTGCCCTTGCGGATCGCCTCGATGTCGAGGTCGTGCAGCGCGACGCCCCACTCGAACAGGAGCATCAGCAGCACGTTCACGACCGGCTGCGCGAGGAACCGCGGCTCCCACTGCTGCTTGGGGTCGACCCGCATGATCTCGTAGCCGACGTCCTTGTCCTTGCCGACGACGTTCGTGTACGTGTGGTGCAGGTAGTTGTGCGAGTGCTTCCAGGACTCCGCGGTCGAGGCGGTGTCCCAGTCCCAGGTCGAGGAGTGGATGTTCGGGTCGTTCATCCAGTCCCACTGGCCGTGCAGGACGTTGTGCCCGATCTCCATGTTCTCGAGGATCTTCGCGACGCTGAGTCCCGTGGTGCCGAGCACCCACGCCGGGGGGTAGCGCGAGGCCATCAGCACGATCCGCGAGAGGGCGGCGAGGCGGCGGTGGAACAGGATCAGGTTGCGGATGTACTGGGCGTCGCGCTCGCCGAGGTCCGCCTTCACCTCGTCGTGGATCGCCTGGAACGCGTCGCCGATCTCCTCGATCTGCTCGGGCGTCAGGCGGTGCAGCGGATGGTTCGGGTGGTCGCTGGTGTAGGTGGCGGTGGTCATAGCTCGATCTCCACGTGTCCTTCCGGGGCGTTGACGCAGGTACGGACGGTCTGGCCCTGCTCGCCGTGGACCTCGCCCGTGCGGAGGTCCCGGACCTGGCCGGCGCGCAGCCGGCCGACGCAGGTGTGGCAGATCCCCATGCGGCAGCCGTAGGGGAGCAGGCCACCGGCCTCCTCACCCCCGACGAGGATCGAGACGCCGGGCGCGCAGGTGGCCTCGACGTCGGTGACGCGGAAGCGGACGGTCCCGCCGCCCCCGACCTCCGCGTCGCCGCGACCGATGATCGGCTGGAAGCGCTCCATGTTCAGCCGGTCGGGGTCGCCGACGGTCTTCCAGTGGTCTTCGAAGACGTCCATCATCTCGCGGGGACCGGAGAGGAACGTGTCGCGCTCCGCCCAGTCCGGCACGAGCTCGGCGAGCGTGTCGGGGGTGATGCGAGGGACCTGTCCGGTGAGGTGCTCGTGCAGCGTGTACCCGGGGTAGCGGGCGTGCATCCGCCGCAGGTCCTCGCCGAAGATGACGGTCTCGGGCTCGCGGGCGCAGTGGATATGCACGACGTCGGTCAGGGCGTCGCGGCGCTCGAGCTCGCGGATCATCGCCCAGATCGGCGTGACGCCGGAGCCGGCGCTGAAGAAGAGCGCCTTGTGCGGGAGCGGGTCGGGCAGGCGGAACTCGCCCTCGACCTGCCCGAGGTAGACCATGGCGCCGGGCTGGACGCGTCGCGTGAAGAACGGCGACATGAGGCCCTCCTCCACGTGCTTGACGGTGATCGACACGAGGCCCTCGGGATGGTCGGGATCGCTCGTGAGCGAGTACGCGCGCCAGTGGCGGATGCCGTTGAGCTCGGCGCCGATGCGCAGGTACTGGCCGGGCCGGTGGCCGGGCCAGGGGAACGACGGCTTCACGACGACGGTCGTCGCGTCCGGCGTCTCGGGCTTGAGGCGCACGATCGTGCCCATGAGCTCGCGCGCGGACCAGCGCGGGTCGAGCAGGCCGAGGTAGTCGTCGGGGACGAGGGGGGTGGTGATGGTCCGGGCGGCTCCGACGAGCAGTCGTCGGAGGCCGGAGATCTTGGGCGCAGCGCCGTGTTCGACCATGGCGGGACGCTACGCCTGTCGGAGGTTCGGGAGCAACCGGGGAGCGTCGTGCATCACATGTCATGGAATCATGTGACATCGTTTCATGTCAAATAGAGACAGGAGGTGGGCGCATCCGGTTAGGGTCGCGTCCATGGCCAAGAACCCCCTCCAGCTCCTCACCGGACTCCGCATCGCCGTCGGCGTCGGAGCCTTCGTCGCCCCCAACACCCTCGGCAAGCTCTTCGGCATGGACGTCGACGCCAACCCGCAGGCCTCCTACATGGCCCGTCTGTTCGGCGCCCGCGACGTCGCGCTCGCGGTCGGCACCAACGCCACGACCGGCCCGTCCCGCGCGACCTGGATCAAGATCGGCGTCCTCACCGACGCCGCCGACGTCGTCAGCGCCGTCCTCGGCGGTCGCGACGGCAGCCTCCCCAAGACCACCGCCGTCCTCGGCGGCCTCACCGCCGCCGGCGCCGTCGCCCTGGGCGTCGCGGCTGCGAACGCCGGCGAGTAGCACGCGGCGCGGGCGCCGCGAGCACGCGCGTTCGCCGGGGCGCGCCCGGCCCGACCCGGGCGGTTCTGGGTGATCTGCGGCCCATATCCGGCATCCAGATCACCCAGTTCGGCCGTGCGGGCGGGCCGGCGGGCGCGCGCGGTGGCGCTCGGGCGCGGCGGGCGTCAGGGGACGCCCCGGCGCACGCTCGCGGCGCGGGGTCCGCGGTTCTGGGTGATCGCAGGTCCACATGTGGCACGCAGATCACCCAGTACGACGGCACGTGGCGCGCACCGCGCGGTACTGGGCGAGCCCGAGCCCAGATATGGCACGCAGATCACCCAGTACGGCCGTGCGTTGGGGCGCGCCCGGCGCTCCCGATCAGCCGGTGACGAGCTGGCCGAGCGCGGCGGCGTCGGTCTCCTGGACCTCGCGGTCCAGGCGCTGCGCGAACGCGGCGACGATCGCGTCCGTGAACGGGGAGAGGCGGTCGGGGCGGCCGTTCTCCAGGTACAGCGAGGTCATCTGGACCTCGCTCAGGCCGCACGGCACGATCCAGTTCCACGGCTGCATGTCGTTGCTGACGTTGATCGCGAAGCCGTGCATCGTGACGCCCTTGGCGACGTGCACGCCGATCGACGCGATCTTGCGGTCCTCGACCCACACGCCGGTGAAGTCCGGGCCCTCGCAGGTGCGGCTGTGCGCCGGCACGTGCTCGGTGGCGAGCGCGGCGATCAGCGCCTGCTCCATGTCGCGGACCAGACCGACCACGTCGGTGACGCGCATGATCGGATAGCCGACCACCTGGCCGGGCCCGTGGTAGGTGACCTTGCCGCCGCGATTGACCTCGACGACGTCGATCCCGTTCCCCAGGTACCAGGCGGCGCCCATCGGCAGGTCGCCCTCGCCGCGACGGCGCCCCACGGTCAGCACCGGCGGGTGGTCGAGGACGAGCAGCGTGTCCGGGACCTCGTCCGCCTGGCGCGCCTCGCGCAGGCGCTCCTGGATCGCCAGGGCCTGGCGGTACTCGACGGTCCCCAGTCGCACGACGCGCAGCGGTTCGCCCATCCACGGATCGTGGCACACCGCCGTGGGCGGCCCGACGGCCGGTGTGCGACCCTCGTCGGGTGGCCGACGCCGCCCCGAACCCGCCGCTGCACGACGACCTCGACGACGAGCCCGTCGAGCGTCTCTGGCGGTCGCGGCTGCGCTGGCGTCTCGCCGGCGCCACGATGTGGCCCGCGTTCTACGCGCTGACCACGCTCGAGGCCGTGATGCTGCACTGGCGGCCGATCGCCGGCGAGGGCATCGGCGTCCTGCCCGCCTTCCTGCTCTGCGGGTTCTTCAACCTCGCGGTCGTCGCCGTCGGCGCCCCGGTCGCCGGCTGGCTCCTGCGCCGCCGCGTGCCGCGTCTGCCGAAGGACGTCGCGGTCGACCGCGCCGGCACCGGGCTGCTCGGGGCGCTCGCCGCCCTGCTGCTCGTCCTCGGCCTCGCGCACCACGACGACATCGTCGACCGCGAGCAGGACTTCTCCGCGCAGTCCGCCGCGGTCCGGCGCTACGTGGCCAACCAGGCGCCGCCGGAGTTCCGCGCGAACATCGAGCGGGCGGACACCTACATGGCCGGCCCGGACCTGTACCGGACCTGCATCCCGGGGCCGGACCCGTCCAAGCACCTCTGCCTGCTCGTGCAGACCGATCAGAGCCCGCCCGGGATCCGCGTCGACACGAGCCAGGAGCCGAACTCCCGGTTCGCCGGGCCGGACAACCCCGGCCGCCGCGGCGGCGGCTGAACGTCGTAAGCGCTACCGCGCCAACTTCGGGGCCGAACGCTCAAGCCTCCGCGCGCGCGGGCCGAGTACGCGAGGAGATGCGGCCGACGCGCGTGATCCTCGCCTCCCTGGGAACCGGCATGAGCCTGGTCCTCGTGGGCGTCCTGCTGCTCGCGTCGGTCAGCACCGTCGTCGCCTTCAAGGGCTGGCCCGGTGGCGCCCCGCAGCTGCCCGACACGCCCGCCGCGATGCTCGCCGACGCGGGCGTCCCCGTGCAGGCCGACACCGTCGCCGCCCGGACCGCCCTCGTCGTCCCGGAGGCCCCGCCGACCGCCCGCGCGGCCGTCCGCGCCCCGCGGCGCACCGCCGTCCCGCAGGCGATCCCGGCGCCGACCGACACGCACGTCGAGGTCACCCGCCGACCCGCGCGCAAGGTGACCGGCAACGGCGCCGTCATGCCCGCCCGCGAGTGGGGGGACGGGCCCGGCGAGACCGCGCCCGCGCAGAAGAAGCCCGCCCGCCGTCGCCCGGCCACCGAGGTGGTCCGCGAAGTCGGCGCCGGACTCGGCGGCGCACTCGACACCACCGTCAGCGAGGTCGGCGCCAAGCTCGACCCCGTCAGCCCGACCCTCGGGCAGACCGTCGACGACACCGGTCAGGTCGTCGGGGACACCGTGCAGGGCGTCACCAACACGGTCTCCGACATCCTCGACGCCCTGAAGCCGCGCCGCTGAGCGCGGCGGGCGACCCGGCCGCTCAGATCTCCGCGCGCTCCAGCAGGTCCCGCACGCGCGCCAGGAACGCGGCGGCGTGCTCGCCGTAGACGATGCGGTGGTCGCACGAGAGCGTGAGGTCCATCGTCGCGCGCGCCACCACCGCGCCATCCCGCACCACGGCGCGCGGCGCGGCCGCCCCGACCGACAGGATCGCGGCCTGCGGCGGCGTGATCACCGCCGCGAAGCGGTCCACCCCGTGCATGCCGAGGTTCGCGACCGTGAACGTCGCGCCGCTCAGCTCGCGCGCCTCGATCTCGCCCTCCCGGACCCGCGCGGCCAGGCGGCGCAGCTGGTCGCCGATCTCCTCGACGGTCGCGCGGTCGGCGTCGACGATCACGGGCGCGTACAGCGCCTCGGGCGTGCCGACCATGACCGCGACGTTCACCCGCTCGTGCAGCTCGACGCGCGCGTCGCGGTAGGCGCCGTTGAGCCGCGGGTGCTCCCGCAGCGCGCGACCGACCGCCCCCACGACGAGCTCGGTGATCGTCGGGACCGGCTCCTGCGCGGCACGACGGCGCTCGCGCAGCGCCAGCAGCGCCTCCGCGTCGACCGCGACCGTCACGTCGTAGCTCGGGACCGTGGCGCGCGACTCGGCCGCGCGGCGCGCGATCAGCTGCTGCACGCGCGTCAGCTCCTGCACGGTCACCTCGCCCTTCGCGAGCCCGACACCGGGGGCCGGCGGGGAGGCGGGGGCGGCGGTCTGCTGCGGGTCGGCCATGAGCCTCAGCCTAGTACGGGGCGTATCCCGGGCAGTGCTCCGCTACCAGGCCGACACCGCCGCCGACGCGGCGACCGCGTGGGCGCTGCTCGCCCGGCCCGACCGCTGGTCGGACTGGGCCCCGCACGTCCGGGGCGCCTGGGGGCTCGGCGAGCCCGAGGTGCGCGAGGGCGCGCGCGGCGCCGCGCGGCTGCTCGGCGTGGTGCCCGTCCCCGCGCGCATCACGGCGGTGGAGGAGGGGCGCAGCTGGACCTGGGACGTCGGCGGGATCCTCATGGACCACGTCGTGGAGCCGCTCGAGCGCGGCGCGGTCGTCGCCGTGCAGCTCCGCGCACCCGCCCCGGTGGAGGCGCTGCTGGCCCGCACCTACGGGCCGGTGGTCGCGCTGCTCGTCCGTCGCCTCGCGCGGGTCGCAGAGCGGCCCTCCGCGGGCCGCTGAGCCGCGACGCGCGCCACGGGGGCGGTGCTACTCGGCCGCGCGGCAGACGGCGCGCGCGGTCAGCGCGAGCGTCTTGACGTCGAGCCACAGCGAGTGGTTGTCGACGTACCAGTTGTCGGCGGCGGCCCGGTCGGCGATCGACGTCTGGCCACGCAGCCCGTTCACCTGCGCCCAGCCCGTGATGCCCACGCGGACGCGGTGGCGGTCGGCGTAGCGGTCGACCTCGGCGCTGAACTGCTCGACGAACTCGGGGCGCTCCGGCCGCGGGCCGACGAGCGCCATCTCGCCGCGCAGGACGTTCAGGAGCTGGGGCAGCTCGTCCAGCGAGGTGCGGCGCAGCAGCTTGCCGACCGGGGTGCGACGGTCGGTGCCCTCGACGCCGCCGGGCGCGCTCCCGGCCGTCGGGCGGAAGTCGCGCGCCTCGACGGGGGCGGGCCCCATCGACCGGAACTTCAGGATGTCGAACGTGCGGCCGTCGCGGCCGACGCGGCGCTGGCGGTAGAGGACCGGGCCGGGGGAGGAGGCCTTGACCGCGGCGGCGATCACCAGGAGGAGCGGCAGGAGCACCACGACGGCGACGAGCGCCAGGAGCCAGCCGGCGGCGTGCTTGACCGCGAAGCGCAGGGCCGAGGCCTGCGGTGCGGGTGCGGGCTCCACGGCGTGCCGCGGGGCGGTCGGGGGTGCGTCGAGGGGCGTGGTGAGCGTGAGCATCTGGTCCTCCCTGCCAGGAGCTGAACGGTGGTGTTCGCCTGCAGGGAAAGGATCGGCGCCCGGCAAGCCCCGCCCCATCACCGGACGGGAGGGTCGTGCGGGCGCTCCGCGGTCCTCCGACAGAACATCGGTGCATCGGCCCGAACGCCGGTTCGGGTCGCCCGATCGGAGGACCCGCCGGGACCCGATCGGTCAGCGGCGTCGTGGGATCGCTACGGCAGGTCGGAGGCCGACTCGATCGCCGTCCAGCGATCGAGGAACTCGTCGGCCTCGAGCTGCGCCAGATCGGCGCGCAGCGCCCGTGCCATGCGGGCTGCGTCGGCGGGCAGGCAGTCCCAGAAGAGGACGACCTCGCCGCTGTCGATCTCGACCACCTCGAGGTGGTCCACCCGGTCCGGGGGCGCGAGGATCCGCCAGCCGCGACCGCCCCGGGTCACGAGCAGCTCGTACGCGCGGCCCGCCCTCACGCCACGGACGCGTCGATCGCGGCCGCGGCCGCGTCCAGGCCGGCGTCGCCGACGAACACCGCGTCCCCGACCACCACGGACGGCAGGTCGCGCACCCCGTCGGCGCGCGCCGTCTCGCCCGCACGGTCCAGCGCGGCCGCGACGTTCCGCGTCCCGACGCCGACGAGCAGCGCCCGCGGGTGGATCTCGCAGGCGGCCGCGGCCAGCAGCACGGTCTGCTCGGCGCCGAGGTCCGCGCCCCCCGCGTAGGCCTGGCGCAGCGCCGCGAGCGAGAACGCCGCCACCTTGCCGATGCCGCGCGCGTACGTCGCCGCCCGCAGCGCCAGCTCGTCGTCGAACGGCCAGGCGGCCGGCCAGCGCAGCGGCTGCAGGTGCCGGCCCGCGACGACGTCGGACATCGCGCTGCGCGCCGCCACGTCCCCCGGGGCGGGGTGCAGTGTCGCGGGGTCGGCGAGGTCGCGCCGGCGGACGGGGATGAGCTCGGGCACGACCCCGAGGGTGTGCACGAGCCGCTCGATCGCGAGGTAGCTGTCCGGCGTGGCGAAGTCGTAGTAGAAGCGGACGCCGTCGCCGAACTCCGCGTCCTCGACGTCCGCGGGCGTCGCGGCGGGACCGTCCTGCGGGCGGATCACCCGGAGCACGTCGTCGTCCCGCTCAGCCACGGTCCGACACCCGACCCCGGGCAGCGACGTCGTCGCGAACCCTCACCCGTGGATGAGCCAGCCGTCGGCCGCGCGGGCGGCCTCGAGCACGGCCTCGCTCATCGTCGGGTGGCCGTGGATCTGCCGGGCGAGCTCGGGGTAGCCGCCCTCGAGCGCCTTGGCGTTGACGATCTCCTGGATCATCTCGGTGCACTTCGCGCCGACGATGTGCGCGCCGAGGATCTCGCCGTACTTCTTGTCGCCGACGATCTTCACGAGGCCCGTGCGGTCGCCGTAGACCGCGCCCGCGCCGACCGCGCCGTACTGGACCTTGCCGACGACGACATCGTGCCCGGCCTCCTTGGCCTGCTCCTCGGTGAGGCCGAACGAGGCGACGTTCGGCAGGCAGAAGGTGGCGCGCGGGATGTCGACGTGCACGAGCGGGTGCGTCGGGGTGCCGGTGAAGTGCTCGACCGCGATGACGCCCTCCTCGCTGGCCTTGTGGGCGAGCGCCGGGCCACGGACGAGGTCGCCGATGGCGTACACGCCCTCGACGCTCGTGCGGCCGTACTCGTCGACGTCGATCAGGCCGTTGTCGGCGAGCTTGACGCCCGCGGTGTCGAGGCCGAGGCCCTCGACGTCCGGGCCGCGGCCGGCCGCGATGACGAGCCAGTCGGCCTCGCCCTCGGTGCCCCCGTAGGTGAAGGTGACCTTCTCGTCGGAGGTCTGGACGTTCTCCACGAACGTCGACGTGTGCACGTCGATCCCGGTCTTCTTGAACTGCCGCGCCGCGATCTTGGAGATGTCCGCGTCCTCGCTGGGGAGCACGCGGTCGAGGCCCTCGAACAGCTGCACGGTGACGCCGAGGCGGGCGTACGCGGAGGCGATCTCGGTGCCCGACGCGCCGGCGCCGACGACCGCGAGGGTCTTCGGCAGCTCGTCCAGCGCCCAGGCCTCCTCGGTGCCGATGACGCGGCCGCCGAACTCGGTGCCCGGGATCGGCTTCTTCACGGAGCCGGTCGCGAGGATGATGAGCTTCGCGCTGAGCGTGTCGTCGCCGACCTTGACCTTGCCGTCGCCGAGCAGCGACGCGAAGCCCTCGACGTACTCGACGCCGTTCTTCTTCAGCAGCCCGGACACGCCGCCCGTCAGCGTCTTGATGACCTTCAGCCGCCGGTCCGACACGGCCGAGTAGTCGATCTCCGGCTCGGAGACCTTGATGCCGAACTCGCCGGCCTCGCGGACCTCCTGCGCGATGTCGGCGACGCGGAGCACCGCCTTCGCCGGGATGCAGGCGACGTTCAGGCAGCGACCGCCGACGTCCCCCTTCTCGATGCAGGCGGTCGTGAGACCGAGCTGCGCCGCGCGGATCGCGGTGACGTAGCCACCGGGACCCGAGCCGATGACGATGCAGTCGAACGAGGAGTCAGCCATGCATCGAGCCTATCGAGGCCGACGAGCCTCGGGCATCTGCACGCGGGCCATCACGCGGATCATCGACCAGAACAGCCAGCCGCCGTACGCGATGACGGCGAGGCAGAGCACGAGCGCGAGCACGTTGGAGGCGACGACGACGGACAGTCCGGCGATCAGCACGGTGAGCGCCAGGAGCGCCTGGAAGCCGAGGATCGCCCAGTACTTGTGCTTGTACATCCCGACCGCGGCGACGACGAGGATGATGCTGAACGCGGTCACCCCGACGTACGCGTTGGCGCCGTCGGTGTCGGAGTTCTGCAGCTCGTAGCCGGACAGCGCGAGCGTCACGTTGGAGATCGCGAGGACCAGGCACGTCGCGATCCCGAACTTCAGCGGGCGCGGGTGCTCGTCGGGGGCCAGCGGGCGCAGCTTCGCGCGGACCTCGGCGTTGCGCGCCTCGGACTTCGCGGAGCGGCTCGCGTACTGGGCGCGCATGTCCGGCTTGGCGCGCTCCAGGCCGGGCGGCGGGGTCCGCCGCACGCTCTCGGGGGCGGCCTGCCCGGACTTGCGGCTACGGCGTCCCAACGGGGTCCTCCTGCGTCTGGGTGATGGCGGCGCGCAGCGCGCGTGCGGCGGCACCGCACGCGTCCAGGTCGGGCGCGTCGGCGATCGCGCGGACGACCGCGATGCGGGTCGCGCCCGCCGCGCGCACGGCGGCGACGTTCGTCGTGTCGATGCCGCCGATCGCGAACCAGGGGAGCGTCGCCGCCGACGCGGCCGCGTGGCGCACGTACTTGAGGCCCGCGGCGGGCCGCCCGGGCTTCGTCGGCGTGGCGTGGACCGGTCCGACGCCCGCGTAGTCGGCGCGGTCCAGCCAGGCGCCGTCGAGGTCGTCGGGCGCGTGCGTCGACAGCCCGACGAGCAGCGACGGGCCGGCGAGCGCGCGCGCCTGCTCCACGGAGTGGTCGTCCTGGCCGACGTGCACGCCGTCGGCCCCGACCTCCTTGGCGAGGTCCGGCCGGTCGTTGAGCACGAACAGCGCCCGGTGCTCGTGCACGACCCGCCGCACGACCTGCGCGGCGGCGCGGATCGCGTCGTCGTCGGCGTCCTTCATCCGCAGCTGCACGATGTCGACCCCGCCGTGCAGCGCACGCACGAGGACGTCGGCGAGCGGTCCTGCGCCGGGCTCGGCGTCGGTGACGAGATAGAGCCGCGCCCGGTCCAGGCGCGCGAGGCGTTCGGTGCGGGACAGCTCGGCCATCGGCGATCTCCCAGGGTACGTGGCTGCGGCCCCGCGCGATGCCCGGCCGTGCCGCCGTCGGCGCCGGTCGCGGTCCCCGGGCCGGGCGGGGGCGCGGGCTACGATGGACGGGCGTGTCCTCGCCCCTCCCTGATGTCGCGGTGCTCGGCGCCGGCGTCGCCGGTCTGGCGGTCGCCTGGCGTGCCGCCCGCGACGGGGCGCGGGTCGTCGTGCTCGAGCGCGGCGCCGCCGGCGCGGCCGCGAGCCACGTCGCCGCGGGCATGCTCGCCCCGGTCGCCGAGGCGGACGCCGGGGAGCGCGCGCTGCTCGCCCTCGGGCTGGACTCGGCACGCCGCTGGCCCGCGTTCGCCCGCGAGCTGCAGGACGCCACCGGCGTCGACGTCGGCTACCGCGAGACCGGCACGCTCGTCGTGGCGCGCGACCGCGACGCGGCGGAGGCCAACGTCCGCGAGGCCGCGATCCGCGCCGAGCTCGGCGCGCCCGTCGCGTCGCTGCTGCCCTCCCAGGCCCGCCGCATGGAACCCGCGCTCGCACCGACGATCCGCGGCGCGCTGCACGCGCCCGACGACCACGTCGTCGACCCGCGCGCGGTCGTCGCGGCGCTGCTCGCCGCCCTGCGCGCGCACCCGGCCGTCGAGCTGCGCGAGCACGCCGGCGACCTCGTCCTGCGCACCGACGGCGCCGCGGTCACCGGGGTCGGGGAGGTGCGCGCGGGCGCGACGGTGCTCGCCGCCGGCGCCTGGTCGGCGGCCGCCGCCGCGCCGCTGCGCGACCACGGCGTGCGCGTGCCCGTCCGGCCGGTCAAGGGACAGCTGCTGCGCCTGCACCCGGCGCGCGCGGGCGAGCCGCCGCTGCTGCAGCGCGTCGTGCGGTTCGACAGCGGCTACCTCGTCCCGCGCGAGGACGGCACCGTCATCCTCGGCGCGACGATGGAGGAGCAGGGCTTCGACACGCAGGTCACCGCGCTCGGCCTCCACGAGCTGCTGCGCGACCTCCACGAGGTCGTGCCCGGCGGCCTCGAGCTGGCGGTCGCCGAGACCGTCGCCGGCCTGCGCCCCGGCACCCCGGACAACACGCCGCTGCTCGGCGCCCACCCGCACGCGCCGGGCCTGCACCTCGCCACCGGGCACCACCGCGGCGGGGTGCTCCTCGCGCCCGTCACCGCGGACGTCGTCGCCGCCGGCCTGCGCGGCGCCACCGATCCGGCCGCCGGTCCCGCCGTCGCCCCCGAGCGGTTCGACCCGGCGAGCGTCGCCGCGTGATCACCGTCAACGGCCAGGACGCCCCGGACCTCGAGCCCGGACTGACCGTCGCCGACCTCGTCCGGCGCGTCGCCGGCGTCGACCCCGACGGCCGCGGCGTCGCGGTCGCGCTCGACGCCACCGTCGTGCCGCGCGGCGCGTGGACGACCACCACCGTCCCGGACGGGACGCGCGTCGAGGTCGTCGGCGCCGTTCAGGGAGGATGAGGGCGTGGACGACCAGCTCCTGATCGCCGACCGCCCGTTCCCGTCCCGCCTGGTCCTCGGCACCGGCGGCTTCCCGCGGATGGAGACGCTCGCCGCCGCCGTCCGGGCCAGCGGCACCGGCATGGTCACGGTCGCGCTGCGCCGGATCGACCCGGCGATGCGCGGCTCGCTCGTCGACACGCTCGACGACTGCGGCGTGGCGCTGCTGCCCAACACGGCGGGCTGCTTCACCGCGCGCGACGCCGTGCTCACCGCGCAGCTCGCGCGCGAGGCGTTCGAGACCGACTGGATCAAGCTCGAGGTCATCGGCGACGAGCGCACGCTCCTGCCCGACGCGCCCGAGCTGCTGCTCGCGGCCGAGCAGCTCGTCGCCGACGGCTTCACCGTCCTCCCGTACACGACCGACGACCCGGTCCTCGCCCGCCGGCTGCAGGACGTCGGCTGCGCGGCGGTGATGCCGCTGGGCTCCCCGATCGGCTCCGGTCAGGGGATCCTCAACCCGTACAACATCGCGCTGATCGTCGAGCAGGCGACCGTCCCCGTCGTCCTCGACGCCGGCGTCGGGACCGCCTCCGACGCCGCGCTGGCGATGGAGCTCGGCTGCGACGCCGTGCTGTGCGCGAGCGCGATCAGCCGCGCGCACGACCCGGTCGCCATGGCCCGCGCCATCCGCGCCGGCGTCGAGGGCGGGCGGCTCGCGCGGCTGGCGGGCCGGATCCCCCGGCGCACCTACGCGCAGGCGTCCACGCCCCACGAGGGGCGCCCGGAGCTCGACCCCGACTCGGTCCCCGCACAGTGAGCCGCGACGCGCTGCTCGACGCCTGGCAGGACGCGTGGTCCTCGCGCGACCCGGACGCATTCCGCGCGGTCTGCACGCCCGACGTCCACTACGAGGACCCGGTGCTCGACCAGCCGATCGAGTCGGTCGGCGAGCTCGGCCGCCACGCCCAAAGGCTGTGGGACGCGTTCCCGGACGCCCGCATGGAGGCGACCGCGCAGCGGCTGTGGAGCCCGGACGGGCGCTACGGCTGCGCGCCGGTCAAGCTCCTCGCGACCCACAAGGAGGAGCTCGCGGGCCTGCCCGCCACCGGGCGGTTCCTCGTGCTGCACGCGGTCTTCTACGTGGAGCTCGACGAGCCCGGCGAGCGGGTCTGGCGGGTGCGCGGCTTCTTCGACCGCTACGACGCGGCCGTGCAGCTCGGCGTGCTGCCGGCCCGCGGGACGATGGGGGAGCGGGCGCTCCTCATGCTCCGCGGGTTCGGCTGGACCAAGGGCCGCTAGTCGCGGCCCCCGTCCCGGACGCGCTACTCGGTGACGGTGATCTTCCCCGTCATGCCCGGGTGCACGGTGCAGACGTAGTTGATGACCCCGGCCTTCGTGGTCTTGAACTCGTAGGTCTTGCCCTCGCCGAACAGCTCGGACTTGAACTGGCCACCGTCCTCGTCGACGGCGTTGTGGTCGACGGGATCCTCGTTCTTCCAGGTGACGGTGTCGCCGACCTTCACGGTGATCTCGGCGGGCTGGAAGCGGATCCCCTTCATGATGACCTCGCCCGGGGCGGCCTCGGGGGCCGGGGCGGCGCCGGTCTGGCTGGTCGTGGTCTCGGCAGGGGCGTTGCTCGTGGTGTCCTCGTCGTCGTCGCCGCAGCCGGCGAACCCGGCGAGGGCGAGGAGGGAGAGGGCGACGGCGGTCTTGCGCATGTGGTGTGGTTCTCCTGTGGGGAGGGGCGACTGCTCCTACGGGCGCAGCGTGTCATCCGGTTCACCCTCGGACACCGGTTTCCCTGCTTCGGCGCGGCGCAGCTCCACGCTCAGCGGCGGGTGGTCGCTGAGCCGGCGCATCTCGCCGTCGACCTCGCGGGCGCGCCGCAGCAGCGTCGCGGCGCCCGCCGCCGCGGTCAGCGCCGCCCCCACCTGGACGTGGTCGACACTCCGCGAGGCGACCGGGCGCAGCGGTCGCCCGGGCGGCGGCTCGCGGTCGTTGAAGTCGCCGCCGAGCACGACCGCGGGCCCGGCGCCCGGCAGGCCGAGCAGCCACCGCTCCGCGCGCGCCCCGTCGGCCCGGGCGCGCTCGAGCGGGTCGGCCTGGGAGGCGTGCAGGTTGCCGACCCACAGGACGCCCTCGGGGGCGAGCGGGCTGCCGGCCAGCGCGACCGCGTGCGCCACGCGCCGCTCGGGCGTGCGCGTCAGGCGCACCCGGCGGTGGTCGGTCACGACGCCCGCCGACGCGCGCACGAGGATGACGTTCGCGCCGCCGCCCCACGAGCCCAGCAGCCCCGGCCGGCGCGACGCGACCGCGCGGCGCAGGCACAGCAGCTGGTTGCGCGAGGTGAGCGCCGTGCGTGCCCACGGTGCTCCCGTCGCGCGGGCGAGCGGCGGCCCCCACCACGGGGGGACCTCCTGTAGCAGGGCGACGTCCCACGGCCACGCCGCGAGGGCGGCGGAGAACTCGGGCAGCAGCGACCGCTCGGTCTCCGGGAGCGATCGGCCGTGGAAGAGGTTCCAGCTCAGGACGCGCACCCCCGTATCCTTCCGCAGCCCATGCCCCGCCATCTCCTGACCGGGCTCGAGCTGAGCGCCGACGAGCTGCACGCCCTCCTGGACCGCGCCGTCGCGCTGAAGGCCGCGCCGTACTCCTCCGACGCGCTGCGCGAGAAGGTCGTGGCGCTGATCTTCCAGAAGCCGTCGACACGCACGCGCCTGAGCTTCGAGGCGGGGATCGTCGAGCTCGGCGGTCACCCGATGCTCCTGCGCGCCGAGGACCTGCAGCTCTCGCGCGGCGAGTCGGTGAAGGACACGGCGCGGATCCTCAGCCGGCACGTGCAGGCGGTCGGCGTGCGCACCGGCCCGGACGCGATGCTCGAGGAGCTCGCGGCGGAGGGCGACATCACGGTCTTCAACATGCTCACCGCGGGCCACCACCCGTGCCAGGCGCTCGCCGACCTGCTGACGCTGAAGGAGACGTTCGGCGACGTCCGCGGCCTGAAGCTCGCGTACGTCGGCGACGGCAACAACGTGGCGCGCTCGCTGGCGCTGCTCGGCGGCCTGGCGGGCGTCGAGGTCGCGGTCGCCGCGCCGGACGGCTACCAGCTGGAGGAGGGCACCGGCGCGCTGCTGACGAGCGACCCGGCCGAGGCGGTCGCGGGCGCGCACGCGATCTACGCGGACGTGTGGGTGAGCATGGGCGACGAGGAGACCGCGGACGCCCGCCGCGCCGCCCTGACCCCGTACCGGATCGATGACGAGCTGCTCGATCTCGCGGCACCCGACGCAGTTGCGCTGCACTGCCTGCCCGCCCACCCGGGCGAGGAGATCACCGCCGAGGTGCTCTACGGCGACCGTCAGCGCATCTGGGACCAGGCCGAGAACCGCCGTCACGCGCAGAAGGCGCTGCTCGAGCTCCTGCTCGCGCCGGTCGCGTAGCATCAGGCACATGCCGCAGCCCAAGCAGTCCGAGGGAACGACGCGCCGCACCTCCGGGGCGTCGACGGACGGCACGGGAACCGACGACGCGGCCCCCGCGGTCGTCCGCCGACCGGTCGCCCAGGCGGCCCCCGGCGACGACGAGGCGGCGGCGCTGCGCGACGAGGCGCTGCGCTCGAACATCTCGCAGCTGCGCGACCTCCTCGCCGGTGGCGTGGTCCTCACCGCCCAGCGCGTGCAGGAGGCGATGGACGACGCGGTCTCGCGCGGACGGCTCACCCGCGACGACGCCGAGCAGCTCGTCCAGGGCCTCGTCTCGACCGGCCGCCAGCAGGCGCACGACCTGATCGCCGAGGTCGAGGGCCTGCTCGACAAAGGCCGCACCGACCTCGACGACGCCGCCCGCAAGGTGCGCGACACCGCGGTCAAGAGCTCCGACCGGGCGCTGCGCGGCGCCGACCGCGTGCGCCGCGCGGCGAAGCTCCCGGCGCCCGGCGGCGCGTTCCCGATCGAGGGCTACGACGACCTGACGGCCGCCCAGATCGTCTCGCGCCTCGGGGAGCTCGACGCCTCCGACCTGCGGAAGGTCCGCGAGTACGAGACCCGCAACGCGAACCGCAAGTCGGTCCTCGGCGCGGTCGACAAGAAGCTCGCCTGACGGTCAGAGCAGCTGCTCGGCGCGGACGTAGTCCGCGGCGGTGAGCAGCGGGTCGGCGTCCACGAGCCACGGCGCGCCCGGCCAGTCCAGGCCGGTCGCCGTCGCCATCCGCTGCGCGTACCGCTCGCGCAGCTCCTTCACCGGGCCGCGGTCGAGCAGGTCGAGCTCGTGCAGCAGCCGCGCGGCCTGACGGCGGCGGCGCAGGATGCGGCGTAGCCGCAGGTGCTCGCGCAGCCGCTCGTCGCCGAAGTCCGGCAGCCGGGCCTCGAACGCGAACGCGGCCGCCTCGCCGAGGTGGGCGGGGAGCAGGTGACGCTCCTCGAAGCGCCACGACGGATCACGGGAGACGAGCAGCAGCGCGTGGCCCGCCTCGTGGAACAGCGACTCCGCCGCGCCGACCCCCGCGCCCGGGCGCACGACGAGATGGACGTCGCCCGGCACCGTCACGGCGGCGCAGAACGCGCGCGGCGACTTGCCCGGTCGCGGCTCCGCGTCGATCGCGAAGCCCGGCGCGTCCGGGTCCGCACCCGCCTGGCGCAGCGCGTCGTGCAGCAGCGCCAGCTGCCCGTCCGCCGGGAAGTGGTGGTCCGCCCACGCGGCGCGGTGCCAGGCGGGGCCGTCGGCGCGCGTCAGCGCCCCGTCGAGGGTGGGGGCGGACTCCTCGCGCAGCAGCGTCTCGGCGTGACGGCCGAGCGCCCCGAGGTCGACCTTCGTCATCGCCGTCCACAGCGCGCGCGCCGACGGCCAGCCGAGCGCCCGGATCTCCCGCCGCACCGCGTCCAGCGCCGCCGCGGCCGGGGCGGACAGCTGCTCGGCGACGATCGTCATCCGCGCCTCCTCCAGCTCGTGGCGGCGCAGCGGGGACGGCTCGACCGCGAGCTCCTCGGTCAGCGCGGCGAGGCCGCTGGCGCCCTCGAGCCGGGCGCGCTGCGCGTCGTGCGGGGCGGCGACCGCACGCAGGCGACTGCGGACCGCGAAGCCCCACAGCAGCCGCGCGCCGGCGTTCCCGTTCTGCGCGAGGTCCGCGAGGTGGTCGATCGCCTCGTCGGCCATCACGTCGGCGAACGCGGCGTGGATCGCCGTCGGCTCCCAGGTCGGGTCGACGCCCGCGTAGTGGCGGTGGTGCGCGCCGCCCAGGGCGGTCGCGTACTCCTGGGCGCGGGCCCGGTAGGCGCTCATCTCCATCGGGCTGCCATCCTGACAGCCATGGACGCCCCCGCCGCATCCCGCCCCCAGACCGGGGAGGAGCTCGAGCTCACGATCGACCGGCTCGCCCACGGCGGCAACGGCGTCGCGCGCCACGGTGGCGGCTACGTCGTCTTCGTCCAGGGCGCGATCCCGGGCGACCGGGTCCGCGCCGTCGTCACGAAGCGCAACCGCAGGTACGCGGAGGCGCGCACGCTCGAGATCCTCGAGCCGGGCCCCGACCGCATCGAGCCGGTCGCCCACCACCCGGGCGCCGCCTGGCAGGTCATGCCCTACGCGGTCCAGCTCGCGCACAAGCAGGAGCACGTCGAGGACGCTCTGCGGCGCATCGGCAAGCTCGACGGCTTCGAGATGGAGGAGATCGTCCCGGCGGTCGAGCAGTGGGGCTACCGCAACAAGCTCGAGTACTCGTTCGGCGTCGACGCGACCGCCCCGGGCGGGCTCGTCTGCGGCTTCCACGCCCCCGGCTCGTGGGAGACGATCGTCGACGGCGAGTCGAAGCTCGGCTCGGCGCGCGCGAACGCCGCGCGCGAGCAGGTGCTCGCCTGGGCGCGGGCGGAGGGCCTGACCGCCTACGACCGCCGCTCGACGCTCGGGTTCCTGCGCAACCTCGTGATCCGCGAGGGCCGTCGCACCGGGCAGCTGCAGGTCCGCCTCGTCACCTCCCCCGGGGAGCTCGACAGCGCGTCGCTGGAGGCGGCGGTGCCGTGCGACTCGCTCGTCTGGACGCAGGTCGACGGGACGGGCGAGACGACGCAGGGCGGCTTCTCCGAGCTCGTCGCGGGCCGCCCCGCGATCGAGGAGGAGCTCAGCGGCCTGACGTTCTCGATCAGCGCCGAGGCGTTCTTCCAGACGAACACCGAGATGGCCGAGAAGCTCTACGCGGTCGCCGCCGAGTACGCGGGCCTGAAGGGCTGGGAGCGCGTCTACGACCTGTTCTGCGGCATCGGGACGATCGGGCTGGTGCTGTCGCAGCGCGCGGGCGAGGTCTGGGGCCTGGAGATCATCGAGCAGGCGATCGAGGACGCGATCGCCAACGCGCGCGCCAACGAGGTCTCCAACGCGCAGTTCTTCGCCGGGGACGTGCGGCTCGCGCTCCGCGAGCTGGCGGAGAAGGCGAAGAAGCCGGAGCTCGTCGTGGTCGACCCGCCGCGCGCCGGCCTGTCGCAGAAGGTCGTGCGGCGGATCGTCGAGACCGCGCCGAAGCGGATCGTCTACGTCAGCTGCAACCCGACGACGCTCGCCCCCAACGCGGCCCAGCTCGTCGAGGCCGGCTACGTGCTGCGCCGGGTGCGGCCGGTCGACATGTTCCCGCAGACGCCGCACATCGAGTGCGTCGCGCTGCTGGAGGCCGGGCCGGGCGGCGTGCAGAACCCCGCGCGGGACTGACGCGGGCCGGCGCTCAGCGCGCGGGGCGCGCGAGCAGGTGGACCGGGCCCGCGTCGCGCAGCGGCTGCGGGCCCTCGAGGTTCTCGGCGCGGTAGCCGGCGTCGTCGAGGACGTCCAGCACCTCGTGGTTGGTGCCGTGCAGCTCGATCACGAGCGCGGGGCGGTGCTCGGCGAGCGTCCGCGCCATCCCCTGGAGCGCCGCGACCTCCGACCCCTCGACGTCGAGCTTCACCACCGCGGGGACGGGCCGGCCGGCGGCGACCTCCGCGTCGACGGTCGTGACCTCGACCTCGACGACCGCGGTCGTGCCGGGGTGGTGGCCACGGTCCTCGAGGTGCGACCAGCTGTGCTCGCCGACCTGCAGCAGCCTTGCCCGCCCGGGCGTCGCCGCGACCGCGGCCTCCCGCACCGTGACGGCGAGCCCGTTCAGCGCGACGTTCGCGCGCAGCCCGGCGACCGCGGGCGGGGACGGCTCGAACGCCACGACGTGCCCGCCGGGACCGGTGAGCCGGGCGGCCAGCAGCGTGAAGAAGCCGACGTTCGCCCCGATGTCGTAGACGACGTCCCCGGGCGCGACGGTGCGCCGCAGCGCCTCCTGCACCTCGGGCTCGAGCGTCCCGCGCACCGCCCCGTGCGCCTGCACGTGGGTGAGCGGGAATGCCCGCGGGTCGAGCAGCACGCCGCGGGCCGCGCCGGCCGCGACCTCGACCGGTCCACGGTCGACGAGCCGCTGCACGAGCGCCAGGGGCACGCCCGTCGCGCCGTCGGCCTCCAGGCGCGCGCGCAGCGCCGGCGGGAAGCGGGTGTAGAGGCGGTAGGCGCGGGAGCGCGCGATGCGGGCGGGGTGGGCCGGCACCGGCCGGATGCTCGCAGGTCCCGCCCCGCGAGCCGCGACGACCCGGCGTACCGGGTGATCGCGCACCCATATCCGGCATCGAGATCACCCAGTACGCCCTGCGGCGGGGCACGGCGCGGCGCGGCGGGCGGTGGGGCGCGGCGCGGCGCGGCGGGGCGCGGCTGGGCGGGCGCCGCGCCCGGTGGCGCCGCGTCAGCGCAGGCGGTAGACGCGGGTGCGCACGACGGTCTTGCCGGCGAGGTCGCGCACCGACAGCCGCAGGCTCGCGCTGACGCGCTTGCGGCGGCGCAGCGCGGCGGTGATCGCGTCGGTGCCGGCCTCGCTGGGCGCCACCGCCACGCGGACGGGCGCCGGGCCGTTGATGACCTCGCGCGCCGGCTCCAGGCGCACCGCGCGGCGCCGCCCGCTGATCCGCACCGTGCCCGTCACCGTCGCGGTGCAGGGCCGGTCGCAGGTGACCTGCGGGACGGCCGCGAAGTCCTCGCGGAAGCGCAGCACGGTCGGGCCGCCGAGCTTCACCAGGAACCGCTCCTGCGGGTCGTTCGTGACGTCCCCGCACGGCGTCGCGCCCGCGGGCCCGAACTTCTGGATGCGCCGGTTGCCCGCGTCGGCGACGTAGATCGCGCCGCGGCAGTCCGTGGTCACGGCCGTCGGCTCGGTCAGCTGGCCGGGCTGCGAGCCCGGGCCGGCGCCGAGCTGGCCGAGATAGCCGCCGGTCTCCGTGAACGCCTGCACGCGCGAGAGCCGCCGGTCGCTGACGTAGAGGACCGGTCCGGCGAACGCGAGGTCGCTGACGTCCTGGAAGAACGGGCCGGGGTCGTCGGCGCGCTGCCCGAACAGGCCTGCGAACTCGCCGGTCGGCCGGAACAGCTTCACCTGCGGGGAGTCGCCGACGTACAGCAGCCCGTTGGGTCCGAAGGTCAGGCCGTCGGTGGAGCCGAGCGTGGGCTCGTCGACGGCGGACAGGCTCGTGCCCGCACCGATCGTCCCGGCGAAGGCGCCGGGGTTGGTGAAGACCACCACGCGCTGGTTGCTGCTGTCGCCGACGAGCACGTTGCCCGCCCCGTCGACGGCGAGGCCGGCGGCGCTGCGGAACTGGCCGGGACCGTCGCCGCGGGAGCCGAACGCCCGCCGGTACTCGCCCAGGGGGCTCCAGACGCTCACGCGGGCGCGGTCGGGGCCGGCCTCGCCGACGTACACGGTGCCGTCGGGCCCGATCGCCAGCGACTCGCCGCTGTCGATCGCGTCGGGCAGCTCCTCGGTGCGCCGCTGGTCGTCCGGGTCGTTCGGCCGGCCGAAGGTCCGGATCAGCCGTCCGTCGGCGGTGAACTTCTGTACGCGACCGCTCGAGCCGAGCGTCTCGTCGAGCACGTAGACGTAGCCGCGCGCGTCGGCGACGACGTCCTTGATGTCCCGGAACTGGGTCGGGGCGTCCCCGAGCGTCCCCCAGCTGCGCAGCAGCTGCTGGGCGCTCGCGGGCGCGGCGGCCACCGCCGGGAGGGCGGCGGCGAGCCCGGCGGCGACGGCGAGCCGGACGGCGCGTCGCGGGCTCATCGGCGCTTCGCCCAGCTCGGGCCGGTCAGGGCCATGTTCCGCTTCACCAGCGACGGCGAGCCGCCCCGCGTCGGCACGGTCAGCAGGTCCTTGCCGCGGTTGAACGCGACGGTCCGCCCGTCGGGGCTGAAGATCGGCGTGTCGTCGCGCCGGGAGCTCGTCAGGTAGCGGATGAAGCGGCCGGTCGCCGGGCTGTAGAGCGCGATCCGACCCTTGCGGATCGCGTTGCTCGAGTCCGCGGGGACGGGCTCGCTGACCACCGCCAGGTAGCGGCCGTCCGGCGAGACGGACGGGGTGGACAGGAACCGCGCCGGGTCGACGGCGACCGGTCGCAGGCAGTCGCCCTCGTCCTTGCCGGCGGTGCGGTCCTTCAGCTCGCAGATGAAGTCGGCCTCGCCCTCGTCGGGGTCCTCGGGGGCGAGGAACGTGCGGCCCCGGTACCAGGCGAACTCGCCGAGGAGGGTCTCGACGGTCGTCGAGTCCGCCTCCCCGGGGCCGCGGCGCTGCAGCGACGGCGCGAGCGGGTACTGGCACTGGAGGCCGAGGTCGATGTTCGGCACGCACAGCGGCGTGACGATGTACTGGATCCACGCGAAGTTGCGGCCGTCGGGGCTGACCGCGGGGAAGATGCCCTCGCCGATCTTCGTGCGCCCGCGCCCGTCGCGCGAGGCGCGGAAGACGTCGTCGCCGTAGCTGAAGGCGAGCGTCCGGCCGCTCGGGGAGGCGGAGACGCCCTGGTACTCGTCCTTGCCGCGGGCCCGGTAGAGCGTCGTCAGGCGCCGGGTGCGCGGGTCGACGCGGCAGAGGTTCTTGCCGCAGATGCCGTAGATGACGGTGCCGGACGCGCGACCGCGCTTCGTGCGGTCCGAGCCGCGGACCGGTGGGGCGTCCGCGTCGGGGCTGGGCGGCGTGACGACCGGGGTCGGGGACGGCTGGGGGGTCGGCGGGGGCGTCGGGGTGGGCTGCGGGGTCGGGGACTGCGGCAGGACCGAGAGCGCGACGCTGTCGTAGACGGTGCCCGAGCCGCCGGGCTCCTGCAGCGAGACGCGCACGCACGTGTAGGGGCGGCCGGCGAGCGACGGGCTGGTGACCGAGGCCGACACGGTCGCCCCGTCGTAGGCGGCGTTCGCGGGCTGCGGCGCGGTCGGGGTTCCGGCGTTCTCGTTCCAGACGAAGCCGTCACCGGACACGGTCCCGCCGCCCAGACGCGTGGTCGGCGTGCCGCCCTCCGCGAAGCCGCAGCCGCCGCTGACCTCCGAGCCGACGAACCCGAAGACGAACGAGCGGGTGCTCGCGTCGGCGGGCGCGGCGAGGGTGAGCCGCAGCGCGAACGTCCCGGCCGCGCTGTCGTAGCCGGCCTGCGCGCCGAGGATGTCGCGGGCAGGGGCCGGGTCGGCGCTGTCGCCCGCCGGGTCTGGGGCGGACCCGGAGCGGACCTCCGCGGCGGCCGGGGGCGCCGCGGCGCCGAGAGCGGCGGTGGTCAGGAGGGCCAGCCATCGCGCACGGGGAGCCATGCCGCGCCCCTACCCCGTCGGCGCCGTCCCGAACCACGATCCGCGACCGGTGTCGAAGCTCGGCGCGTCCGCCATGATTGAGGGGTGAGTCTCCCGCCCGAACGCGCCTCCCGGACCGCGCTGCTGTTCACGCTCGGCGGGATGGCAGCGCTCGTGGCGCTCGTCCTGCTCGTCCCCGATCTGCGCGAGCTGGCCCAGGCCGCCTTCCGCGGCGACACGGGCCTCGTGCGCGAGCGGCTGGACGAGCTCGGCGTCGCGGGCGTGCTGCTGCTCTACGCGTTCATGCTCGTCCACATCGTCGTGCCGTACCCGTCGGAGATCCCCAGCGCCGCCTCGGGCTACGTGTACGGGTTCTGGGCGGCCGTGCCGATCGCGATGGCCGGCTGGACGCTGTCGGCGATCGGCACCTACTACGTCGGGCGCTACGCGGGCCGGCCCGCGATCCACCGCCTCGTCGGCGAGGAGCGGGCCCGCAAGGCGGAGGCGGTCGTCGACCGCGGCGGCGCGGGAGCGCTGCTCGCCGCGCGGCTGATCCCGCTCGTCCCGTTCAGCCTCATCGGCTACGTCGCCGGCGCGACGAGGGTGTCGCTGTGGCGGTTCGTCTGGACGACCGTCATCGGGTTCCTGCCGCTGACCATCGCCTGCGTCTACCTCGGCTCGCGGCTCGAGTCGCTGCACCCGTCCGACCCGCGGCTGTGGGCCGCGCTCACGCCGCTGCTGCTCGCGGTCGCCGCCGGCATCTGGGCCCACCGCCGGCGTACGCCCGTCGTCGACGCCGAGACCTGACTCAGGCCGGCGGCGCGCAACGGGCCCGCAGCGCGGTCAGCCGGGCCGCCGGGCTGCGGGGCGGGTCGAGGCGGCGCGAGGCCCGGTCGAAGCGGGTCTCGGCCCGGTCGAGCGCGCGGCGGCTCTTCGCACGCGACAGCTCCCGCGCGTAGGTCCGCAGCACGCCGAGGAAGGCGATGTCGTTGGCGGGCACGCGCAGCACGTTGCGGCAGGCGCGATCCTCCACCTCCCGGGTCGCCGTGCGTCCGAGCGCGCGGGCGCGCGCGATCTCGGTCGTCAGCCGGGTGATGCCGCGGCGCAGCGCGCCGACGCATGCGCTGCCGGAGCACTCGAACGCCGACGCGCTGGCCACCTCAGCCAGGCAGTGGCGGCGGTAGTCGCGCAGCAGCGCGTCGTCGGTCGACAGGTCGCGGCAGAGGCGCAGATAGCGCCGCTCCTGCGCGCGCGTGGCCTTCGGGCTGAACGCCGGGACCGCGGCGGCCATGACGGGCTCGAGCGCCGCGTACCGGGACGCCTCCAGCGGCGCCGGCTCCGGGGCGGGCGTCGGCTCCGGCGTGGGCGTCGGCGTCGGCTCCGGGGTCGGGGTCGGCGTGGGCGCCGGGCACGGCCGCTGCAGGAACCCGCCGCACGGGCTCTGGGCCTGCGCCGCGCCCGGAAGGGCCGCGCAGGCCAGTACGACGATCCCTGCCGCCAGCCTCATCCTCATGGGGCGGGACCTTCTCACGGGGCCGCCGTACGACGCAAGTCGCACGCGGCGCTCAGGCGCCGAGCTCCTCGCGCAGCGCGCGCAGCTCGCCGCGGACGGCCGCGAGGTCGTCCTGCAGGCGCGCGACCTGCGCCTCGAGGGCCGCGACCCGCGCGTCGTCGGCGGGCGCGGGCGCGGCCGTGGGGACCGGGGTGGGGGCGGGCGTCGGCGCGTCGGACACGACCGCCGCACCCGGCGTCGTCACGGGCGCGGGCGCGCCGGCCACGGACGTCGTGTCGGCCCCGGCCTCCTCCTCGCCCCCGAGCAGCTGCACGTAGCGCTCCTCCTTCTGCCCCGGGCGCCGCTCGAGCTTCGCGACGTGCCCCCGGCCGATCAGCTTCTGCAGCGTGAACAGCAGCTCGTCGAGGTCCGCGAAGCGGTGCAGCCGCTCGCTGCGCGCCTTCAGCTCGCCCGGAGTCTGCGGGCCGCGCAGCAGCAGCACGCCGAGCAGCGCGAGCTCGTCCTGCCCGATGCCGAGCGCCTCGTCGAGCAGGTGCCGGTACTTCGCGGTCCGCGACGAGGAGCTGCTCGCCAGCCGCGACCAGCGCCGCCGCCCGAGCCGCTGGGCCGCCTCCCGCACGGTGTGCTCGTCGTAGTCGACCACCGGGTCGCGGTTCGTCGACTGGTTGCACGCCAGGCGCAGCGCGTTGAGGCTCAGCGGGTACTGGTCCGGCGTCGTGCGCTGCTTCTCGATCAGGCAGCCCAGGACGCGGAGCTCGACGGCATCGGGATCCACGGCGCGTAGGGTAGTCGGCCATGAGAGCAGCGACGATCCGTGACGGTGCCGTGTCGGTGCAGGAGCACCCCGACCCGACCCCCGGCGCCGGGGAGGTCCTCGTCCGGGTCCGGGCCGCGGGCCTCAACGGCGCCGACCTCCTGCAGCGCAAGGGCTTCTACCCGGCCCCGCCCGGCTCCCCGGCCGACATCCCCGGCCTCGAGCTCGCCGGCGAGGTCGCACAGCTCGGCCCAGGCGCCACTCGTTTCGCCGAGGGCGACCGCGTCATGGCGATCGTGGGCGGCGGCGGTCAGGGCGAGCTGTGCGTCGTGCACGAGCGGCAGCTGATGGCCGTCCCCGAGGGCCTGGACTGGCCCGGGGCGGGCGGCGTGCCCGAGGTGTTCACGACCGCGCACGACGCGATCTTCACGCAGAGCGGCCTCGTCGCGGGCGAGCGGCTGCTCGTCCACGGCGCCGCGGGCGGGGTCGGCACCGCCGCCGTCCAGCTCGGTGCGGCCGCGGGCGCGCACGTCACCGCGACGGTCCGCAACCCCGAGCTGCGCGACCGGGTCGCCGAGCTCGGCGCCGACGTCGTCCTGGACCCCGAGGGGTTCGCCGACCACGGCCCGTTCGACGTCGTCCTCGAGCTCGTCGGCGGCCCCAACATGCCTGGCAACGTGCAGGCGCTGAACACCGGCGGGCGGATCGTCGTGATCGGCGTGGGCGGCGGCGGGAAGGCGGAGCTGAACCTGCTGGCGCTGATGGCCAAGCGGGGCGCGATCCGCGCCTCGACGCTGCGCGCCCGGCCGCTGGAGGAGAAGGCGCTGACCGCGCGGGCGATGGAGCGCAGCGTCCTGCCGCTGCTCGCCCGTGGCGCGCTCACCGTCCCGGTGGCCGAGACGTTCCCGCTGGAGCGGGTCCACGACGCCTACGAGCGGTTCGCGGCGGGCGGCAAGCTCGGGAAGATCGTCCTCGAGCTGTAGCGCGGGACCCGTCTCCGGGGCGTCCGACGCTCGGGTTTTCCGCCCCGTACCGCCGCGTCGACCGTTCGCCCCGGCGGTCCGGTGGGTATCCCGCGGGCGTGCTGGAACTGCGCGAGCTGCGGAAGGCGTTCGGCGACCGCGTCGCCCTCGACGGCCTCTCCCTGACCCTCGAGGCCGGGCAGCTGCTCGGCTTCGTCGGCGCCAACGGCGCCGGAAAGACCACGACGATGCGGATCGCGCTCGGCGTCCTCGAGCCCGACGCCGGAGACGTCCTCTGGGACGGTCGGCCCGCGACGCCCGCTGACCGCGCGAGCTTCGGCTACCTGCCGGAGGAGCGCGGGCTCTACACGCGGATGCGTGCCCGCGCACAGCTCGTCCACTTCGCGCGCCTGCACGGCCGGGACGCCGCGACCGCCGCGGACGCGGCCGACGCCGTGCTCGACCGCGTAGGCCTCGCCGACCGCGCCGACGACCGGGTCGAGGACCTGTCCCTGGGCAACCAGCAGCGGGTCCAGCTCGCCGCCGCGCTCGTGCACGACCCCGCGTGCCTGATCCTCGACGAGCCGTTCAGCGGCCTCGACCCCGTCGGCGTCGACCTCATGTCCGAGGTCCTGCGCGAGCGCGCCGAAGCCGGCGTCCCCGTCCTCTTCTCCAGCCACCAGCTCGAGCTCGTCGAGAAGCTCTGCGACGCGGTCGCGATCGTCTCGGGCGGCCAGGTCGTGACCATCGGCGAGGTCGCCGGCCTCCCCGCCCGCTACCGGGAGCTCGTCCGTGCCTGAGCGCGGCGGAGCCACCTGGCTGGTCGCGCGGCGCGAGATCGTCGAGCGTGGCCGCGAGCGGTCGTTCCTCGTCTCGACGGTGCTGTCCGTCGTGATCCTCATCGCGGTCGTCGTCGTCCCGAGCGCGCTCGGCCTCGACGGGCCGTCCAAGCAGACGCTCGCCGTCACGCCCGACGTGCCCGCCGCGCTCGTCACGCAGCTGCAGGCGCGCGCCGACGCCTACGACGTCGAGCTCACCGTCGACCGCGTCGCGGACGTGGTCGCCGCGCGCGCCGCCGTGTCCGACGGGGACGCCGACGCCGCCCTCACCGACCGCGGCGCCACCCTGTCGGCGGAGCAGGATCCCGACGACGACCTGGCGCTGCTCGTGCAGACCACCGCCCGCGACCTCGGGACCGCCAGCGCGCTGCGCGAGCGCGGCGCCGACGCCGCCGAGGTCCGCCGGATCCTCGACCCGAGCCCGGTCCGGACCGCGCAGCTGGACCCTGGCGGGGACGACGCGGCCGCCGCCGGCGTCGCGTTCGTCGTCGCGCTGCTCCTCTACTTCCAGCTGATCGGCTACGGCAACTGGGTCGCGTCCGGGGTCGTCGAGGAGAAGTCCTCCCGGGTCGTCGAGCTGCTGCTCTCGACCGTGCGGCCGTGGCAGCTGCTCGCCGGGAAGATCCTCGGGATCGGGGCGCTCGGGCTCGTCCAGCTGCTCGGGATGGCGGGCCTGGGGGTGGGGGTCGCCGCCGCGACCGGGGCGGTCGAGCTCCCCGACGCCACCCTGCCGGCGATCCTCGCGGTCCTGCCCTGGTTCCTGCTCGGGTACGCGTTCTACGCCACCGTGTTCGCGCTGCTCGCGGCCACGGTCGCCCGCCAGGAGGACCTGCAGTCCGCGACCGGCCCGATGAACCTCGTGCTGATGGCCGCGTTCTTCGCCTCGTTCGCCGCGCAGAGCGACCCCGAGGGCGGCGTCGCGCGGATCGCGAGCCTGCTGCCGCCCAGCGCCCCGCTCGTCATGCCCTCGCGGATCGTGCAGGACGCCGCGGCCACCTGGGAGATCGCGCTGTCGGTCGGCCTCATGCTCGCCGCGATCGCCGTCGTCATCCCGCTGGCGGGCCGCATCTACGCCGGCGGCGCGCTGCGCACCGGCAAGCGCGCCTCGCTGCGCGAGACCTGGCGCGCCGCCCGCGCCTGAGCGCCCAGGTCTGCGGCAGGTTGCGGAGCGCGCATCCGGGGTTTCCCCGGATGGAGACGCCTGCCGGACGCGGGAGGATGCAGCTCCCCCGATCACCGCCGAGGAGCTGGTCGAGTCAGCGCGACGGTTCCGCTCCTCATCGGCGGCGCGGATCTCGGGCGGGGGACGGTGCCACGCAGCGGAGCCGTCCCCCGCCTGGGCTCCGCACCGCCGCTCTCTCGGTTCGCGGTGTGTGCGCCCAGGGTCAAGCGCCGGCCGGCTCGCGCACGAGCCGGTCGGCGTTGGGCACCAGCAGGGCGGCGGCCACGAACGCGATCGGCGCCGTGCCGAACCCGTCGACGAGGTCCCCCACGAGACCCGCCAGAGCCGGGGCGAGGGCGAGCGCCACGAGCGTCGGCCCGCGACGCAGGCGCCCGTCGCGGCGCGCCCAGGTCGCGAAGACCGCGAGGAAGAACACCGACGAGGCGAGAACGCGGTCGACGGTGTCGGTCGCATCGGTCCGCACGTCGCCCCCGACCAGCTCCAGCGCGGCGACGAGCAGCGGGATCGCGAGCACGAACGCGGGCTCGTGGAAGACGCGCGCGAACAGCATCCCCGCGCACGCGAACGCGACCGCGGCGGGCACGAGCACCACGGTGGCCGTCGCGTCCTGCCCGGAGGCGAGCCCGGCGCCCGCGAGCAGGCCCGTCGCGACGAGCACGAGCACGACGCTCCAGCGGACATCCCCCAGCGGGGTCGCCGCGACGACCCCCGCGCCGGTCGCCAACGCGACGAGCAGCGCGCCCGCGTCGACCATCGACTCAGTACGGCGGGAGGTCGGCGTACCAATCGCCGAGGACCCGGAACGCCGACCAGAACGCGCGCTTGGCGCCCTCCTCGTCGAGCGCGTGGTCGATGTCGGGCGTGTAGAGCGCGTCGATCGACGGCGTCAGCTCCTGCACCCGGCCCGGCTCGGCGATTACCGGCCGCGCGAGCGGCACGTCGAGGTCGTTCAGCACGGCGAGCGCCTCCTCGCCCATCACGACCACGATCTTCGGCTGCACGATCGCGAGCTCCTGCACCACGCGGGCCATGCACCCCGGGTCGGCGAGGGCGGTGTCGCTGACCGGGCACTTCACGCACAGCGTCCCGTACACGACGAGCGGATCGATGCGCAGCCGCTCCAGCGACTTCATCAGCGCCGTGCCGACACGGCCGTAGAACGCCACGCCCTCCTCGATCTCCGCCGCGGTCGGCGCGAGCTTCAGCAGGAACACGTCGGCCTGCGGGTGCCCGGAGCCGAGAACCGGCATCAGGCTCCCGCGCGGGCAGTCGGAGCAGTCCTGGATCTCGCGCGTGAGCGTGTTCAGCTCACGGATCGCGCGCTCCAGGTACTTCTCCCGGATCTCGTCGTCGGTCGCAGGCATCGGCGACGTCTTGTTCGACGGCGGCGGGGCTGCGTCCTCGCCCTGCATCACGACTTGCGCGGCGCTCGACCGGCCATCGACCGATGGTAGCGCCGCGCGGAGGCGGGCCCGCCGGGGTCAGCCGACGATGCGCCCGATCGGGGCGCGGTGCACGGTGCGCACGCGGTAGTCGGCGTCGCTGTACGTCGAGGAGCCCGACTCGTAGACGACGCGCAGCTCCCCGCGGGCGATGACCATGCCCTCGGACATGTTCGGGGCGAGGATCGAGCGCAGCGGCCGGCCGAACGTCGACCCGAGCGCGTGGACGTCGATGCGGCTGTCGTTGTCGCGCCCGTAGGAGCGGCTCCAGACGACCTTGCCGCCGGTGATGACCATGCCCTGGACCTGCGGGGGGTTGATCATGTTGCGGCCCGTGCGGACCGGGACGCCGCCCTTCGCGAAGCGGTACTCCCAGGTGGTGCCGTTGGCGTTCTCGCGGAACTGCCCGAGCCACATCCGGTCGCCGGCGATGGTCATGAACGACGAGGCCGAGACGGGCCAGTCCTCGTCGAGCTTCACCGTCGACATCTCGGGCTTCGCGAGCTCGCTCTTGCGGACGCGGTAGACGATGCCGTCCTGGGTGACCCACAGGTACCGCTTGGTGAACCCGATGCCGCCCGCGTGACCCTTGCGGGGGAGCACGAGGATCTTGCGCTTGGCGCCGGTGTTCCGGTCGATGATCGCGATGCGGCTCTTCTGCTTCTCGTTCCCGTCGTAGTACGAGATCACGAGCGCGTCCTGCTCGGACCAGTACGCGAGCCCCTGCGGCACCCAGGAGGTGTCGTGCCCGGGGATCTTCGCGCCGCCACGGTCGAAGAGGTCGTAGTAGAGCTTGTAGCGCGGGGGATCCGCGGCCTGCGCGGGACTGGTCGGGCCCGCGAGCGCGACGGCGGCGGTCGCGAGCAGCGGCAGGACGGCGAGGGAACGGCGCAGACGGGTCATGGGCCGGTCCTTCCCGCGCGCGCGTCCCGGCACGCCCGCCCTCACGGAGCTCTCACGAACCCGCGCGGGCTCAGCTGCGGCGGGCGCGCTCGACGCGGCGCGCCCGGCGGGCCTTGCGCGCCGCGGGCGGCGTGGCCTTCGTCTCGAGGAACTTCAGCGCCTGCACGTACAGCAGCGTGCCGCGCCGGGTGTGGATCTCGGCGTCGCGCAGCGACTCCAGGAACTCCTGCGGCCCGTCGAAGTCGCGCATCCGGATCCGGACGGTCCCGAGACCCTGCGCGACGTGCGAGTCCGAGCCCGCCGCCGCGACGATGCGGTACTTGGCCGCGAACCGCTCGGCCTCCTCGTTGAAGGAGCCGATCGCGACGCGCGGGTTGAAGATCTCGAGCGCGTCGACGTCGTCGACGATCGTCAGCAGGTGCTCGTAGTCGGGCACGGCGTGCATGCGGTCGAACGGGTGCGGCACGTACACGAGCCCGCCCTGGCGCTTGATCTCCGCGACGGTCTCCTCGAGCGTCAGGCCGCGCGGGATCTTCTCGGTCAGGAAGAGGCCGATCACCTCGCCCTGGTTGGCGGTCTTGACCTCCTCCGCCACGATCACCTTCACGCCGTACTCGGCGCACTTCTCGGCGGCGTCGAGCGCGCCGGAGATCTCGTTGTGGTCGGTGACGGCGATCGCGCCGAGGCCCTGGTCGCGGGCGGTGGCGAGCAGCACCTCCACCGGGGTCGCGCAGTCGTGCGAGTGGTCGGTGTGCATGTGCAGGTCGACGTCGATCAGCGGCCGCGACTGCAGGCGCCGACGGATCTCCGGGTCCCCGGTGGTGTCGTGGCGGCGGGCGACGACCGCCCCGTAGACGCGCTCGAGGTCGTCGGTGACCCGCTCCCAGCCGCTGCGGTCGCGCAGCTCCTGCCCGGCGCCGCGGACGCGGGCGAGCAGCGCGGCGTCGGACACGAGCCGCTGCAGCTGCGCCGCGAGCGTGTCGACGTCGCGCGGCTCGAACAGCAGGCCCGCGCCGTCCTCGGTGAGCTCCTCGTAGGCGGGCAGGCGCGACGCGACCGGCACCGCTCCCGCGGCGAGGCCGCGCAGCAGCAGTCCGGGGGCCGGCGCGCCGCCGTCGCTGGCGCACACGAGCACGTGCGCGGCGGCGAGCTCGGCGTCGGCCTCGGCGCCCCCGACGAAGCGGACGCGCTCGCGCAGCTCGTGCCGCAGCGGGGTGGAGGAGGACGGGCCGCGGGCGCTGACGACGACGGCCTCCCACGGGGCGGCGAGCTCCCCGGTGTCCAGCCGCCGCAGGGCGCGCAGGAACAGCCGCAGGGCCCCGCGCTCCTCCTCGTCGACGAACAGCAGCCGCACCGGGGCGCCCGCGTACGTCGCGCGCGGCGTGGCGCCGGCGGGCGCCGGGTCCGCCCCGGGGTGCACGACCTCGTAGCGGCCGGGGAAGTGGCGGCCCATCAGCTCGGCGGTGGCCTGGAAGCTCGCCAGGCGCGCGTCGAGGCGACCGAAGACCCGCTCGACGAGCTTCTTCGTCACCTGCGTGGCGACGTGCCGCTCGGTCGGCGCGTGGAACGTGCCGACGTTCAGCGCGCGCGAGTGGCGCAGCGCGACGCTCGGCACCGACGGGGCGAACGGCTCGTGCACATGGCAGATGTCCAGCGACACGGAGCCGAGCAGCTCCTCGACGGTGCGGGCCACGTCGACCGGCAGGCCGGGGCTGCGCCGCACCGGGCCGGGCGCGGTGAGGACCTCGCCGACCGCCGCGACGGCGACGGTGCCGTCCTGCGCGAACAGCTCGCCGGCGCGGATCGCCCGGCGGGTGGTCCGCACGGCGGCTGCCGACGTGGACGGCGCGACGACGAGCACGCGGTGCCCGCGCCGCGCGAGCAGGGCGGTGGTCCGGGCGACCGCGCGGCCGACCTCGCCGGCCGCGCCGGGCGTCGTGTCCGGGCCGTCACCGTCCCACGGGTACGGCGTCACGTGGGCGATCGTCAGGCGCGGGACGGACACGCGCCGAACGATACTTCGACCGCGTCCGGGCCTACGGGAGCCACACCCGGACGGTCGTGCCCTCGCCGGGCGCCGAGCGCAGCTCGACCGTCCCGCCGGCCGCCTCGACCTGCTCGCGGCAGGACGCCAGGCCGACGTGTCCGGACTCGAGGGCGCGCTGCGGCCGGGCGGGCGGCATGCCGCAGCCGTCGTCGGTGACGACGAGGGCGACCGCGGGGCCGTCCGGGGTGACCTCGACGGTCGCGCCGGTGGCCGAGGCGTGCTTCGCGACGTTCGTCAGCAGCTCGCGGGCGACGCCGACGACGAGCTCGTGATGGCGGGCGGCGACCCCGTCGGCCACCCGCACCCTCGGGGTCGGGCCGCCGAGGCGCGCGGCCCGCGCCGCGATGTCCCGCAGCGCCGGGGCCAGGCCGCCGTGCTCGAGTGCGGAGGGGTGCAGCGCGTCGGCGCCCTCGCGCAGCGCGGCGACGGCCGCGGTGGTGTGGGCGAGGGCCCGCGCCGGGGCGTCCGGGTCCGGCTCGGCGGTCTCCTGCGCCGCTGCGAGCACGAGCTGCAGCACGTCGTCGTGCAGCGCCCGCGCGACGGCGCCGCGCTCGCGCTCCTGGACGGCGACGGAGTCGCGCAGCAGGGTGCGGCGGGCCGTCTCCAGGCGCGCGGTGCGCTGCTCGAGGCGCTGGCGGCCCAGCGTGCCGACGAAGGCCGCGAGGCCGGTCCAGACGAGGGCCATGGCGGTCACGGCCATCGCGACGCCGGCTCCCGGCTCGCCCTGCGCGACGTCGGGGAGGATCGTGGCCGCCAGGCCGACGACGAGCGCGCCGGCGACCGGTGCCTGCACCGTGCCCGGTCCGAGCAGCAGGAAGCTCATCGGCAGGACGGCCGCGGGGATCAGCACGGGGGACTGCGCCCCACCGCTCAGGGCGGTCGCCGTCGCGACGGCGAGCGTGCAGGCGACCGCGACCGCAGTCTGCGGGAGTCGGTCCCAGTGCGGACCGAACGCGACGGCGAGGACGGTGAGCTGGACCACCGCGACGAGGCCGACGAGCGCGATCGCCGGACCGAGCTCGCCGCCGTCGGCGGCGCCCACGATGGTCGCGGCGCCGAAGGTCGGGACGGCGACGAGCTGGACGATCGCGAGCAGCCGGCCGGCGATCTGCGGGTCGGACATCGGCGCGGCGTCCTCCGGCGGGTCGGCGCCTGCGCGTGGCTCGCGCAGGGCGACGATCGTCGCGCGCAGCAGCCGGGCCGCGTCGTGGAGGGTGGCGGCGCTCCGGGTGCGGGCCGCGGCCTCGTCGCCGCCGGGCTCGGCGAGCTCCTCGAGGTCCTGCTTGGCGGCGAGCAGCAGCTGGAGCGGTCCGGCGCCGAGCTCCGCAGAGATGCGGCGGCGCTCGGTCGCCGCCGTGGCGAGCTCGTCGACGAGGAGCAGTCGGCGCTCGCGGTAGAGGTCGGCGAGCCGCTCGCCGAGGATCGTGCGCCCGGCGGCGATCGCGACGGCGACGGCCGCGGCGAAGCCGAGGCCGCACAGCAGCCCGACCGCCGTGCGCCCGGCGCCCGGCTCGCCGGCGAGCACGTCGGGGAGGACCGGGACGGCGAGCGCGACGAAGACGACCGCGCACGAGGCCAGGACGCGGACCCGGCCGAGGATGAACGCGCCGATGGCGGGGAAGGCGATCGCGACGTGCGCGGCGGGGCTCGCGGCGCCCCCGGAGGTCAGCACGAGCCCGCTGACGAGGCTCAGGCCGAGCAGCGGCACGAGGTGCTCCGACGTCCGCTCCCAGCGGGCGGAGAACGCGACGCGCGCGCTGGCCAGCTGCGCGGCGAGCGCGACCGCGGCAACGACCCAGTAGGCCGCCTGCGGGTCCCCGAGCGCTCCGGCGGCGATCGTGACCGCCAGCCCGACGATGCGGACGACCATGAGGAACCGCAGGCTGATGACGCGGACCGCGATGTCGGGGTCCTCGTCGGGCGCGCGGACGGCGAGGCCTGCGCGGTCCAGGATGTCGATGCGCCGGCGGTCGCTCACCGCCCTGCAGGCTAGTGCGCGCGCGGGAGCGCGGACAGTGACGGCGACCCACCGTCCGCCGGACGCCAGCTCGCGGGCCCCGCGAGCTGCGGTCCGGCGTCGGCGGGATCAGGAGGTCTTGGCGGCGATCAGCTGGCCGCGCACGTGGAAGATGCGCTGCAGGGTCGTCACGAGCGACATCGCCGCGAGCACGTACACGGCGGGAGCGAGCAGCTCGACGTCCCCCGGACCGGTGGCGAACAGCAGGCCGACGGAGAGGATCACGACGCGCACGGCGCGGTTCGCGAAGCCGACCTTGCACTCCACCCCGAGCGCCTCCGCGCGGGCGCGCGTGTAGCTCACCAGCAGCGACCCGGCGACCGCCACGACGCAGCCCACGACAGCGGCGTCGTCGCCCTGCTGGGCGAAGTACCGGGCGACGACCGTGAGGATGATCGCCTCCTCGACGCGGTCGAGCGTCGAGTCCAGGAACGCCCCGAACGGCGACCCCTTGCCCGACATGCGCGCGTAGCGCCCGTCGAGGGTGTCGCAGACCGAGCCGATGATGAACGCGATGCCGCCGGCCACGAAGTGGCCGTTCCACAGGACGGCGGCCGCCACGAAGTGGAGGGCCAGACCGGTGAGCGAGATCGCGTTGGGCGTCAGGCGCGACTCGATGAGCGCGTTGCGCGTCATCTCGCGGCGCTGACCGCGCGGGGTCGGCGTGCTCATGGCGTCGGGGAGGGTAGCGGGCCGGTGCCCGGACCGGCGGTCAGGCGGTCGCCGCGGCCGGGGCCGGCGGCGTGGTGGGCGGGCCGGCCGGCGCGGCCGGGCCCCATCCCCAGCGGTCCGGGCGGATCCGCGAGACCGTCCGGGCGCAGAGCGCGGCGACGACCGCCGCGACCGCGCCGAGGAACGCGTCGGCGAGGAAGTGGTTGCCGGTCACGACGATGACGAACAGCACCATGACCGGGTACGTGGCCCAGAACACCTTCAGCACGCGCCACTTCACGAGCTTCGCGAGCGGGATGCCGATCATCAGCGCGAACGCGATGTGCATCGACGGCACCGCGGCGTACGGGTTGTAGAGCTTGTTGACCAGCGACGGGTCGGTGCTCGAGATCCCGCTGAACTCCGCGACCGCGTCGAAGAAGCCCCACTCGGGGAAGAACCGCGGCGGCGCGGTCGGGTACAGCACGTAGCCCGCGATCGCGCAGAGGAACGCGAAGAAGAACATGTTGCGCACGAAGTAGAAGTGCGCGTTGTGGCGGAGGTACAGGTAGGCGAGGGCGCCGACGGTGACCGAGGTCTGGGCGTTGACGTAGATCGCGCTGGCGGCGTCCACGAGGAAGCCGGTGCCCGACGCCCACGCCTGCATGCTCGGCTCGACGAACAGCCCGAGCGACCGCTCGATGTCGATGAGGTTGCGCGCGTTCTCGAACGCGACCGCGGCCCCCTCGGGGTTGTCGATGGCGCCGCGAAGCATCCTGTACGCGTAGTACATGGCGAAGAAGATCGCGACCTGCACCGCGACGTCGAGGACGCCCCTGGGGAACAGTCGCGTCCGGTAGTCGAGGACGCGGACGAGCATCGGAGACGGACAGACTACCCGTCGGACCCGGGGTGGTGAAACACCTGTTACCCGGTTGTCGCGATCCGGTGACCGTCAGGGGGCGCGCGGGGTGCACCGCGCGTCGCGGCGCAGGATGCGGTCCGGGGCGAAGCTCGCGCGCAGCGTCAGGCGGCCCGGGCGGGTCGGCACGACCCGGGTCCAGCGGCCCTGCGGCCCGACGCAGGCGCCCGGCTGGTCGGCCCGCCAGTACGGCGTGTGGTGCACCGCCAGCACGATCGGGGCGACCGCCCGCACGTCGAGCACCACCTCGTCGCGGTCCAGGCGCACGACCTCGGCGGGACCGCGGGCCAGGGGCGCCGGGTCGCGGACCTCGTAGATGACCCAGTGCGCGTCCGACCACGCGCGCCGCAGGTACGGCAGGCCCTGCGCAACGAGCGCCGCCTCCGCGCGGCCGGACGGGTCCAGCGGCGCGTCGGGCACCGCGACCCAGCGGACGGCGGTGCGTCGCAGCCACGCGCGGTAGCTGCGCGCGTCGATCGTGCCGTCGTAGAAGAGCGGGTTGTAGCGCGTGTCGAGCTGGGTCTCCCAGCCGCGCGCCAGCGGCAGGCGGCGGCCCAGGTGGACGGCCTCCCAGTGCCCGCGCGTGAACGGCACCTCGACGCGCCCGAGCGGTCCGCCCTGCGCGGCGATGAACGCGGCGACCGGGGCGTGGTACGCGGCCGAGGTCGACGGGTCGCCCGCGCCCTTGGCGACCTCCCGGACCGGTGCGAGCCACTGCCAGGCGGCCATCCCCACGGCGAGCGCCACGATCGCCGCCCGCCGCCACCGCGCGGCGTGCGGCGACCACGCGGCGATGATCAGCAGCGGCCCGGCGAACGTCGCGCCGAGCCGCGCGACGTTGCTGCCCATCGGGGTCGCGACGAGGAACGCGGCGAGCCCGGCGAGCAGGTAGAGCAGCGCCCCGACCCGCAGGGTCCGCTCGCGCGCGGGCAGCAGGACCGCGAGCGCGAGCGAGAACCCGGCGATCGCGCAGACCGCCCCGAGCGACATCGGCTGGCGGCCGCCCTCCGGGAACGCGACGACGAGCACCGCGATGGTCGCGCCCGCGGCGGCGACGAGCGCCAGGCCGGCCCGCCGTGCCGGGGCGGTCAGCGCGACGGCGGATCCGGCCAGGGCGAGGAACGCCCCGGCGACCGGGCTCGTCGCCGCGCAGACGACGGCCAGGGCGGCCGCCGTGCGCGGCCGGTCGCGCTGCAGCGCCAGCAGCGCGCCGAGTCCGACGGCGACGCCGAGCCCGAACGTCAGCCGGCCGATCAGCAGGTCGCAGGTGGTGGCGGCGGCGAACCACGCGACGCCCCAGCGCGCACGGTCGCCGACGTGCGCGCGGGCGAGCCGGTCGAACAGCACCGCGGAGGCGACGGCGGCCACCGCGCCGACGACGCGCGGGCCGAACCAGGCGCCCAGCGGCGGGAACGTCAGGCTGTAGCCGGGGAGGTGGTGGCCGCCGTACCAGTTGCCGTTCCAGACCTCGAAGCCGTCGCTGGCCCACAGGCCCGCGCGGAAGACCTGCGCGGCGAGGTCCGGGGTGCGCGGCGCGAGCAGCAGCCAGAGCGTCGCGCCGATCGCGGCGAGCAGCCAGGCCGGGACGCGGACGGGGGTGCGCAGGACCGTCGCCATCGCCGCCCACGGTGGCGCACCGGCGGACGGGCGCGGTGAACGAGCCGTGACCGCGGGCTGGCGTTCAGGGGCAGCGCTCGCCGGTCGCGCCGACGCGGCCGGGCGAGAACGTCGTCACGAGCGTCACCGGTCCGGGCCGCCGCACCCGCACGCGCGTCCACTGCTGGTCCCCCGCGTCCCGCGAGACGCACGCGTCGCCGGTGCGGACCCGCCAGTACGGGGTGAAGCGGACCCGCACGAGCACGTCCCCCGCGGCCGGGGCGTCGAGCTCGACGCGGTCGTGGTCCAGGACGGTGACGCGCGCCCCGGCGCCGGTCGCGAGGGCGGTCGCGGTCGGACCCTCGACGCGCCACACGGTCCAGCGGCCCTCGTCGAGGACCTTGCGCAGGCCGGGGACGTCGCCGTGCTGCAGCAGCCGTCGCTCGGCCTTCGCGGTCTGGTCGAGCCGGCCCTCGGGCAGCGCGACGTAGCGGACCGCGTTCTCGTCCAGCCAGCGCCGGTACTCGGCGGGCTCGAGCTCGCCGTCCTCGTAGAAGAGCCCGTTCCACTTCGTGTCGAGCTGGCGCTGCCAGCCGCGCGCGAGCGGGTGACGCCGCGCGACGAGGTCGGCCTCCACGTGGTTCTGGGTGAACGGCACCTCGACGCGGAACGGGCCCTCGAGGCTGCGCTGACGGTCCAGGAAGCGCAGCACCGGCTCGTAGGCGCGGGCCTGCACGAGCGGGTCGTCGTGCGCGCGGTGCCAGTCGAGCACGGGCGCCTGCCACTGCCACTGCACGAGCGGCAGGGCGAGGACGGCGAGCAGGACCCGGCGGTGCGGCAGCAGCGCGCAGGCGAGCACCGGGCCCGCGAACAGCGTGCCGAGCCGCGTGACGTTCGAGCCCATCGGGCTGACGATCACGAAGCTCGCGAGGATCGCCAGCGCGTACACCCAGGTGACCGCGCGGAGCACCCGCCGCTCGCGCGGCAGCAGCAGCGCGATCGCGACGGTGGTGCCCAGCGTGCGCAGGAACGTGCCGGTCTCCATCGGCTGCCCGCCGCCCTCGGGGAAGAACAGGTTGATCGCCATGACCGGCGCGGCGCCGACGACGGCGACCAGCAGCAGGTCGCGCCGGTCGCGCTGCACGAGCCACCAGGCGCCGAGCACCATCGCCAGGAACAGGGCGGCGACCGGGCTCGCGACCGCGGTGCCGACCGCCGCGGCGGTCGCCCAGGCCGGCCGGCGCCGGACGGCGAGCAGCACGGCGCCGAGCGCGAACGCGATCCCGAGCGCGAACGTCAGCCGACCGGCGAGCAGCGTCGACGCGCTCGCCACCCCGAACCACAGCGAGCCGAGCCAGACGTCGTCGTCGAGCGTCTCCTCGGCGATCCGGGCGAACAGCCACGCGGAGGCGACCGCGCTCAGCCCGCCGACGAGCTGCACGCCGAGCAGCGACGCCAGCGGCGGGAACAGCAGCGAGTAGCCGGGCAGGTGATGGCCGCCGTACCAGGCGGTGTCGAACAGCGACGGGCCCTCGTGCTCGAACAGCCACGTCCGGTAGGTCTGGGCGGGCAGGTCGCCCGCGGCGGGCTGCCAGAGGACGTAGACGAGCGCGAGCAAGCCCGCGACGACCCAGGGGGCGTGGTGGTGCGACAGCGACGCCCGGGCCACGCGGACCGGGCGGGGGACGGCGGCGGTGCTCACCCCGCGTCCGCCAGCAGGAACGCGGTGATCTCGTCGACGAGCTCGGGGCGGTCGACCCACGGCCAGTGCCCGGCCCCGGGCACGGCGGTGAACCCGGCGTTCCCGAGTGCGGCCGCGTAGTCGGGGCCGAACCGCGCCGGGATGTACGGGTCCTCCTGCCCCCACCAGACGTGCGCGGGGCAGTCGAGCGCGCCGAGCCCGGCGCCCGCCGCCGCGAGCTTCTCGGGCGGGCTGGAGCGGTAGAGCGCGAGGATCGCGCGCTGCGTGCCCTGGTCGAGGTGGTCGCAGACGAGGTCCAGGAAGTCGTCGGGCATCGGTCCGGGAGTGGCGCGCGCCTCGCGCGAGAGCTGCTTGAGCAGCGGGCGGACCATCAGGCCGACCGCGATCTCCCCGAGCCCGCGGGTGCGCCACGCGCGCGCGATCCGGTGCCAGCGGTAGCCGGGCAGCAGCGGCACGGCGTTGACGACGGCGAGCCGCGCGACGCGCTCGGGGAAGCGCATGGCGGGCAGCAGCCCGACGCCGCCCCAGTCCTGCACGAGCAGGTTGAAGCGGTCGATCCCCCGCCACTCCAGGAACCGCTCGAGCCAGCGGTCGTAGCCCTCCATCGTGTAGTCGCCGTCCCCGCGCTTGCCGCTGCGGCCGAAGCCGGGCAGGTCGGGCGCGACCCCGCCGGTGCGGGCGAGGAACGGCAGCCACAGGTCCGCGTTGGTCGGGACCCCGTGGACGTACACGGTCGGCAGCTCCCCGGCCGGGGGCTCGGCCTCCCGCCAGGCGACGGGCCGGCCGTCGAGCTCGCCGGTGCGGAGCACCACGTCCTTCACGCCCATGGGCGCCACAATAGTCGTGTCACACTGCCGCGCATGGCCACGCTCTGCCTCGGTGAGGCGCTCGTCGATCTGGTCTGCGAGTCCCCGGTGGACGATCTCTCGCAGGCGACCTCCTTCGTCCCGCACTTCGGCGGGGCGATGGCGAACGTCGCGGTGACCGCCGCCCGGGCGGGCGCGGCGGTGCAGCTCGCGGGCGGGGCGGGGGACGACGCGTGGGGCGCGTGGCTGCGCGGCCGGCTGGAGGCGGAGGGCGTCGGCCTGGAGGGCTTCCGGCTCGTCACCGGAGCGGCGACGGCCGTCGCGTTCGTCACCGTCGACGCCGACGCGCAGCCGTCGTTCCTGATCCACGGGGACACGATCGGCGTGGGTGTCGAGGCGGCGGGGCCGCACCTGCCGGAGCTCGTCGAGCAGGCCGACGCGCTCGTCATCACCTCCAACACGCTCGTCGGCGAGACCGAGCGGGCCCTGACGATGGCCGCGCGCGAGCGCGCGCTCGCCCTCGGGGTGCCGGTGATCGTCGATCCGAACTTCCGCCTGCACCGCTGGCCGTCGACCGCGCAGGCGGTCGAGGCGACCCGTGCCTGCCTGGACGGCGCGTTCCTCGTGAAGCTCAACGAGGAGGAGGGACGCCTCCTCACCGGCGAGATCCACGCCGCGGGCGTCGCGGGGAGCCTCGTGTCCTCGCGCGTGCAGCACGCGGTCGTCACCCGCGGCGCCGAAGGCGCGGTGCTGCGCGGGCCGGGCATGCGCTTCGAGGTTCCCGGCGTGCCGGCGGCCACCGTCGACACGACCGGCGCCGGCGACGTCCTGCTCGGCACGCTCGTCGCGGAGCTCGCGAAGACCCGCTTCTACCCGGCGTCGCTGGCCGCCGGCCTGCCGATCGCGGTCGCGGCCGCCGCGCGCGCGACCGAGCGGTGGGGCGCCGTCGGGTGAGTCCCGCGCGTGCCGGCGCCGCGGCCCGGCCGGTCGCGGTCGCGCCCGTCCCGCGCGCACAGTGGGCGCCGCCGAGCCGCGCCCGCGTCGCGGGCCTGCGCCGGCGGCTCGCCGCGCTCTACGGGGTGCCCGTCCAGCCGCCGCACGGCGACCCGCTCGCCGAGCTCGTCCTGACGGTCCTGTCGCAGTCGACCAACGACCGCAACCGCGACGTCGCCTACCTGCGGCTGCGGGAGTGGTTCCCGACGTGGGAGGCGGTCCGCGACGCGCCGATCGCCGACGTGGAGGAGGCGATCCGGCCCGGCGGGCTGCACGTCCAGAAGTCCCGGCGGATCGTCGCGATGCTGCAGGCGCTGCCCGCGGACCTGTCGCTGGACTGGATGCGCGACGCGCCGCTGCCGGCGTGCCGCGAGGCGCTCTGCGCGCTCCCCGGGGTGGGCCGCAAGACCGCCGCGTGCGTGCTGCTGTTCTCGTTCGGCCGCGACGACGTGCCGGTCGACACGCACGTCTCGCGCGTGGGGGAGCGGCTCGGGCTGCTGCGGCCCGGATCCGGCCTGGATCCCGAGCGCCACGACGCAATGAACGCGCTGACGCCGCGCGGCCGCGCCCTGGAGCTGCACGTGCAGCTGCTGCGCCACGGCCGCCGCACGTGTCACGCGCAGCGGCCCGCCTGTCGCGGCTGCGCGCTGCGGCGGTCCTGCCCGGGCGTGGGGGTGGCCCGATGAGGATCGACGTGCAGACCTCCCTGGAGATGCGCTCGCCGGCGGACCTGCGCCCGGCCGCGCCCCCACGCATCCCGGCCGACCTGACGCCCGTCCCGCCCGAGAAGGACGACGTGAACCGGCGCCTCTACCGCGGTGTCGGCGCCGCGCACGCGTGGACCGACCGGCTGTCGTGGACGCCGGAGCGGTGGGCGGCGTGGACGGCGTCGGTGACCACGCACCGCGCGCTCGCCGCGGTGCACGGCGTGCCGTGCGAGGCGGGCTTCTTCGAGCTGGCCGTCCAGCCGCGCGGGACCGTGGAGATCGTCATCTTCGGCCTGCTGCCCGACTACCACGGGCTCGGCCTCGGCGGCTGGCTGCTGACCCGCGCGATCGAGGAGGCGTGGGCGCTGCACCCGGACGGGACGCGTCGCGTGTGGGTCCACACCCGCCGCCTCGACGGCCCGGCGGCGCTGCCGAACTACCGGGCGCGCGGGCTGCGCCCGTTCGACGCGCTGGTGTCCGCGCTGCCCTGACCGTCAGGCCGGGGTGGCCGCGCGGGAGCGCAGCCGCGCGAGGATCTCGGCGACGTCCGGGCGGCAGCCGCCACAGCCGGTCGACGCGCGCGTGTGCTCGGCGACCTGGTCGACGCTCGTGAGCCCGCGGTCGCGGATCGCGTGCTCGATCTCGCCGTGCGTGACGCCCTGGCACGAGCAGACGTTCATCGCCGGGTCGACGGCGCCGGCCAGCGCGGCGTCCGCGTTCGCCGACGCGGCGGGGCCGTCCAGCAGCGACGCGGGCACCTCGCCGCGGTCGCGCAGCAGCTCGCGCAGCGCCCGCGCGTCGCGCAGGTCGCCGAGGAGGATCGCGCCCTCGAGCCGGCCGTCGCGCAGCAGCAGACGGCGGTAGCGGCCCTGGCGGGTGTCGAGCGCGAGGACCTCTTCGTCCCCGTCCTCCTCGAGCACCCGGCCACAGCAGAACAGCTCGATCCCCGCGACCTTCAGGGTCGTGGCGGGGAGTGCGCCCTGGAAGGCGGCGGGCTGCCCGGCGAGCGACGCGCCGGCCGCCCGCGCCTGGTCCAGCAGCGGCGCCCACAGGCCGTACACGTGCCCGCGGTGCTCGGCGCACTCCCCGACCGCCCGGACGCCGGGGGCGCTCGTGCGCAGCTCGTCGTCGACCAGCACGCCCCGGTCGAGCTCGAGCCCGGCGGTGCGGGCGAGGTCCACGTCGGGTCGGATGCCCGCGGCGATCACGACGAGGTCGGCGGGCAGCTCCTCGCCGCCCTCCAGGGCGACCGCGCGGACGTGGCCGTCCTCGTCGGGGACGATCGCCTGCGTGCGCGCCCCGACCCGCACGGTGATCCGCAGCGCCGCGAGCGCCCGGGTGAGCAGCGAGGCGGCGGGGCCGTCGAGCTGCTGCTCCATCAGCCGGTCGGCGAGGTGCACGACGGTGACCCGCAGGCCGCGCTCGGTCAGCGCCCGCGCGGCCTCGAGACCGAGCAGGCCACCGCCGATGACGACCGCGCGGCGGACCTCGGGGCGCGCGGCCCGCTCGAGGATCGCGCCCGCGTCGGCGGTGGTGCGGAACACGTGCACGCCGCCGGAGTCCGCGCCGCGGACCGGGGGGACGAACGGTCGCGAGCCGGTCGCCAGCACGAGGTCGTCGTACGGGACGGTGTCGCCGTCGGCGAGCTCGACGACCCGGGCGGCGGTGTCGACGTGCCGGGCGGGCACGCCGAGCCGCAGCGTCACACCGCGCGCGGCCAGCCAGTCGGGGTGCCGCAGCGCGAGCTCGTGCTCCCCGACCCCGCCCGCGAGGTAGGTGGACAGCAGCACGCGGTTGTAGGGGGCGACGGACTCGGCCCCGATGATCGTGACGTCGAAGCCGGGCGCGCCCGCGGGCACGTTGGCGAGCGCCGCCTCCACGGTCGCCATGCCCGCCATGCCTCCACCGACGACGACGAGCCGCCGCGGGCGCGCGCCGGGATCGTCGGCGGACGCGGCAGCGGCCGTGCGGTCGGCGCCGAGCGGCTCGATCCGCACCGCGCTCGCCTTCAGCTCGGCCTGCTTGGAGACCGGGTCGATCGCGCGGGCGACGACGCCGTTGAGCGCCCCGGCCCCGGGGGGCAGGTGCAGCGCCCCCCAGTGGAACGGGGCGAACGCGACGCCGGGGAGGACGGTGTCCGTGACGCGGGCGCGCATGGTCGCACGGCCGCGCGGCGAGCGGACGAGCACGAGCTCGCCGTCGGCGACCCCGGCGGTGGCGGCGTCGTCGGGGTGCAGCTCCACGAACGGCTCGGGCTCCGCGGCCAGCAGGTCCTTCGCCTTGCCGGTGCGCGTCATCGTGTGCCACTGGTGGGCGACCCGGCCGGTCGTCAGCACGAGCGGGTGCTCGGGACCCGGCCGGTCGGCGGGCTCGGCGTGCGGGGTCGGCGCGAGGCGCGCGCGGCCGGTCGGGGTGGGGAAGCGCCGGCCGGTGTAGAGGCGCTCGGTCCCGGCGTGGTCCTCGCCGTCGACGCCGCGCGCGGGCACCGGCCACTGCAGCGGTCCCTCGCGGCGCAGTCGCTCGTGCGAGAGGCCGGTCTGGTCGCACAGCCGTCCCGCGGTCGCGGTGACGTACTCCGCGTGCACGTCGGCCGCGGTGCGCCAGCCGAACGCGTCGGGATGCCCGAGCGCCCGCCCGACGCGCGCGAAGATCTCCCAGTCGGGGAGCGCGTCCCCGGGCGGGTCGACGAGCTTGCGCACGAGCGAGACGCGCCGCTCGCTGTTGGTCTGGGTGCCGTCCTTCTCCCCCCACTGCGCGGCCGGGAGGACCACGTGGGCGAGCGCCCCGGTCTCGGTCGGGTGGTAGGCGTCCTGGACGACGACGAGCTCCGCGCGGCGCAGGGCGGCCGCGAAGCGCGCCGCGTCGGGCTGCGAGACGGCGGGGTTCGTCGCGATGATCCAGACGATCTTGACGCGGTCGTCCTCGAGCGCCTCGACGAGCTCGGTCGCGGGGATGCCGGGCGCGGGCGAGATGCCGGGAAGGTCGGCCGGCAGGTCCCACAGCCGTCGCATCTCGGCGCGGTGCTCGGGGTCGGTCACCAGCCGGTAGCCGGGGAGCAGGTGCGCGAGCCCGCCGGACTCGCGCCCACCCATCGCGTTGGGCTGGCCGGTCAGCGAGAACGGTCCCGTGCCGGGCCGGCCGATGTTCCCGGTCGCGAGGCAGAGGTTGATCAGCGCGCGGTTCTTCAGCGTGCCGACGGTCGACTGGTTGGCGCCCATCGACCACAGCGCCATCGCGCGGCGGGCCCCGCCGAACATGCGCGCGGCGCGCACGATCTCCTCGGCGTCCAGGCCGCAGACCTCGGCCGCCCGGCCGGGGGTCCACTCGCGCGCGGCGGCGAGCGCCTCCTCGGCCCCCTCGGTGTGCCGGCTGAGGAACGCCTCGTCGAGCAGGCCCTCGCCCTCGAGGACGTGCAGCATCGCGCTGAGCAGCGGCAGGTCCGCCCCGGGACGCACCGCGAGGTGCAGGTCGGCCTGCTGCGCGGTCGGGGTGGCGCGCGGGTCGATCACCGTGACGGTCGCGCCCTCCTGGCGGCGGCGACGGATGCGCGACCACACGATCGGGTGGCAGGCGGAGGTGTTGGAGCCGAGCACGAGCACGTGGTCGGCCTGGTCGAGGTCGGCGTAGGACGCGGGCGGCCCGTCGGAGCCGAGCGCCCCGGTGTAGCCGGCGACCGCGCTGGACATGCACAGCCGCGAGTTCGAGTCGACGTTGTTGGTGCCGAGGAACCCCTTGGCGAGCTTCGAGGCCGCGTAGTAGTCCTCGGTCAGCATCTGACCGGAGAGGTAGAGCGCGATCGCGTCGGGGCCGTGACGGCGGGTGACGTCCTGCAGCCGGCGGGCGAGCTCCCCGGCGGTCTGCCGCCAGGTCCGCGGTCGCCAGCGCGCGTCGAGGGCGTCCCGCCAGAGCGGGGTGGTGGCGCGGTCGGCGGCGGTGAGGGCGTCCGGGAGCCGCAGCGGCTTGCGGCACGTCGCGCCGCGGTTGACCGGGTGCAGCGGGTCGCCCTTGACCGCCTGCACGCGGCCGCCGGCGACCTCGGCGACGAGGCCGCAGCCGGTGCCGCAGTACGGGCAGGCGGTCCGCACCTCGCGGGTGCGGGTCGCGGGGGGCGGGGCCGGGAGGCTCACGCGGCGACCCGGGCGGCGACGGCGAGCCGCACCCACAGGCCGCCGTCCCGCTCCTCGACCTCGTGCACGGCGACGCGGTCCTCCCCGCCGACCTGCGCGCCGCTGCGCAGGTCGAAGCGGCGCTGGTGCAGCGGGCAGGTCACGCAGCTGTCGGCGACGATGCCGTCCTGCAGCGGGCCGCCGCGGTGGGGGCACGCGGCGTCGGTGGCCGCCCAGCCGTCGGGCAGGCGGAAGATCGCGATGCGGCGGCCGTCCAGCTCGACGCTGCGGCCCTCCAGCAGCGGCACGTCGGTGACGTCGGCGATGCGGGTCCAGGTGCTCATCGGGCCGCCTCCGCGAGCGCGACGAGGTCGAGGCCCTCGGGATCGCTGTCGAGCTCGGAGAACTGCTTGGGGTGGACGGGCGCGTAGCGCTCCTGCCACGGGTCGGGGTCGCAGGCGGCCTTCGCGATCGCGAACCGCTCGAGCAGCGCGGTCTGCTGCTCGGGGTCCAGCACGACCGCCTGGACCGCCTCGAGCCCGACGCGCTCCTGGAAGCCGTAGGTGCGCTCGAGGTGCTCGCCGTGCTCGCGGTAGTGCTGCAGGTAGGCGAGCGCGACCCGCTGGGCCTCCTCGGCGGAGTCGACGGTCGTGAGGAGGTCGCCCTTGCGGATCGACGCGCCGGCGGCGCCGCCGACGTAGATCTCCCACTGCGGGGCGGCGGCGTCCCCGATCGCGACGAGGCCGATGTCCTTCACGTACGCCTCGGAGCAGTTGCGCGGGCAGCCGGTCACGGCGGCCTTCACCTTGTGCGGCGTGTGCAGGCCCTCCATCGCGCGTTCGAGGTCGATGCCGACCGTGATCGCGTCGCCGAGGCCGAAGCGGCAGAACTGCGTGCCGACGCAGGTCTTGACGGTGCGGACCGCCTTCGCGTAGGCGTAGCCGGAGGTCATCCCCAGGTCCTCCCACACGGCGGGCAGCTGCTCCTTCTTGACGCCGAGGAGGTCGATGCGCTGGCCGCCGGTGATCTTGATCATCGGCAGCTCGTACTTGTCCGCGACGTCGGCGAAGCGGCGCAGCTCGTCGCTGGTGACGACGCCGCCACGGATGCGCGGGACGACGCTGAAGGTGCCGTCGTTCTGGATGTTCGCGTGCACGCGGTCGTTGATGAACTTCGCGTGGCGCTCCTGGCGGAACTTCACCTTCTGGCGCTCCTCGACGAGGTAGCTCAGGCCGGGCTTGCAGGCGCCGCAGTCGCGGCCGGCCCCGCACGCGGCGGAGATCTCGCTGACCGAGCAGAGGTCCTCGGTGCGGACGAGCTCGCCGACGGCCTCGCGGGTGAGCTTGCGGCACGGGCACAGGTAGGTGGGCTCCTCGGCGGCGCCTGCGCGCTCGATCTGCAGCAGCTCGCTGACGACCGGCTTGCAGGAGCCGCAGCCCGCGCCCGCCCGGGTGACGTTGACGACCTCCTGCGTGGAGCCGAGCCCGCCGCTGCGGATGGCGGCGACGATCTCGCCCTTGCAGATCCCGTTGCAGTTGCAGACCTGCGCGCTGTCGGGCAGCTCGGCGGCGGTGGCCTGGGACGCCTCGGCCAGCAGCGCCAGCGGGTCGTCGGTGGTGCGACCGGTCCGCACCGCGTCCATCAGCAGCTCGGCGCCGCGGGCGTCGCCGAGCAGGACCGCGCCCAGGACGACCCCGTCGGGATCGCAGACGAGCTTGCGGTAGGTGCCCGCGGCCGCGTCGGCGACCACGACCTCCCGCTCGCCCTCGGGGGCGCCGGCCGTCACGAGGTCGACGCCCATCACCTTGAGCTTCGCGGTCGGGATCGAGCCCGTGTACGCGGGCGCGTCGGGACGCCCGACGAGCGTGTCGGCCGCGACCTGCGCCTGGTCGTGGATCGGGGCGACGATCCCGTGCACGACGCCGCGGTGCTGCGCGCACTCACCGACGGCGAGGACGTTCGGGTGCGAGGTCACGAGCCGGTCGTCGACGACGATCCCGCGCTCGACCGTGAGGCCGGTGTCCCGGGCGAGGGCGACCTGCGGGCGGATGCCCACCGCCACGACAACGAGGTCGCAGTCCAGCGTCGTGCCGTCGGCGAACCGCAGTCCGGCGGCGCGCCCGTCGCCGTGGGTGAGGATCTCGCGGGTGGCGTGCTCGAGCCGCACCTCGACGCCGAGCGCCTCGATCGCGGGCGCGAGCAGCGCGGCCGCGGGCGCGTCGAGCTGGCGTTCCATCAGCCGGTCGACGAGGTGGACGAGCGTGACCGGGGTGCCGCCGCGGGCGAGCGCGTGGGCGGCCTCGAGGCCCAGCAGCCCGCCGCCGATGACCGCCGCGTGCCGGGCGGACCGCGCGGCGCCCAGGATGGCCGCGCAGTCCGCCGGGTCGCGGAAGACCTCGACGCCGGTGGCGGCCGAGCCCTCCATGGGGGGCACGAGCGCGTCGCTGCCGGTGCAGAGCACGACGCGGTCGTAGTGCAGGACGGTGCCGGTGGACAGGGTCGCCGTGCCGGCGTCGGGGGACAGCGCGGTGACGCGCGCCCCGGTGATCGCGGTGATCCCCGCGTCCTCGTACCAGGCGTCGGGGCGCAGCCGCAGGGCCTGCACGGAGCCGGTCTCCTCGAGCAGGTCGCCGAGCCGGACGCGGTCGTAGGGGAGGTGGTCCTCGGCGCAGACGAGCGTCACGGGGACGTCGGTGTCGCGGGCGCGGACCGCCTCGCAGACGGCCTGGCCGGCGATGCCGCCGCCGATGACGAGGATGCCGTGGGTGGAGAACATGTCAGGGGGTCCCTTCGGTCACGTCCGCCACGCTAGGACCGGGTCGTCGGGGCCTCTACGGCCCCCGGGTCGAGCGCGGCGGGGAAGTTCACACCGCCCGGTCCAATCCGAACCGGGCGGTCAGGAAACGGTGGAGGCGGGGCGCCTACACCCCGGCGGAGGCGAAGCTCGGCACGCGGCTGGTGTCCGAGGTCCGCCGCAGGTACACGGCCCAGGTGAGGGCGGCGAGGACGACGTAGGCGCCGAGGAACACCCACAGGGCGGGGATCGACCAGTCGGCGTTCGCGGCGGCGACCGCGACCTTCTCGGCGGGGTCCTTCGCCGCCTTGACCGCGGCGGCGACGTCGAGCGACGCCTGCCGGAACGCGACCTGGATGAGGAAGCCGCCGAAGGCGCCGATCGCCCCGGCGATGCCGATCACCGCGGCGGCGCGGCGCTTGTAGTCGACCGCGTCGCCGCCGTTGCGCCGCCCGAGCTCCGCGAAGATCGACGGGATCATGCGGTAGGTCGAGCCGTTGCCCATGCCGGCCAGGACGAAGATCGCCATGTACGCGGCGAAGAACACGCCGAAGCTGCGCTCCTGGACGCCGACCATGGCGAGCCCGGTGAAGACGCCCATCCCGAGGAAGCAGGCGAGCGTCACGCGCGCCCCGCCCATGCGGTCGCTGAGCCAGCCGCCGAACGGCCGCGAGACCGAGCCGAGCAGCGCGCCGACGAAGCCGAGCCCGGCGAGGTACGTGGCGATGAACTGGTGCTGGGCGAGGAACTCCGGGAACGTGTTCTTGATCACCAGCGGCAGCGCGAACGAGTAGCCGATGAACGAGCCGAAGGTGCCGATGTAGAGGACCGACATGATCCAGGTCTGGCCGTGGCCGAGGGCCTTCACGTAGGAGGACGTGTCCGCCTTGGCCTGCGTGAGCGAGTCCATGGCGAGCCAGGCACCGATCGCCGCGAGGACGATGAACGGCATCCACATCAAGCCCGCGTAGGCGAGGTGCACCTCGTGCTGCGGGAGCTTCACGGCGGCGGCGGGGACGCCGATGATGAGGACCAGCGGGACGAGCAGCTGGGCGATCGCCACGCCGAGGTTGCCGCCGGCCGCGTTGAGGCCGAGCGCCAGGCCCTTCTTGCCCTCGGGGTAGAAGAACGAGATGTTCGCCATCGAGGAGGAGAAGTTGCCGCCACCGAAGCCGGCCGTCGCAGCGCAGGCGAGCAGCACCCAGAACTGGGTGTCGTGGGACTGCTCGAGCAGCCAGCCGCTGGGGACGAGGAACGCGAGCAGCAGCGTCGGGATCAGCAGCAGCGAGGCGCTGATCCCGGTCCACAGGCGACCGCCGAAGCGGGGGACGGCGAACGTGTAGGGGATCCGCAGGAACGAGCCGACGAGGTTCGGGACGGCGGTGAGCCAGAACAGCTCCGAGATCGACATCGTGATCCCGGCGTTGCCGAGGTTCAGGACGATGATGGTCCAGAGGACCCAGACGCTGAACCCGATGTTCTCGGCGAAGATCGAGAGGATCAGGTTCTTCCGGGCGATCCGCTTGCCGGTGGTCTCCCAGAAGTGCTCGTCCTCGGGCTCCCAGTGGTCGATCCAGCGGCCGCGCGCGCCGCTCGGAGCGAAGGTTCTCTGGGCCTTTGGTGCGCCGGCCCGATCGATGGTGGTGCTCATGGGAGACCACGTTGGAGCGCCGCCGGTCGACCCTCCATCGACCGTCGGTCGAAGGATGCCCGGGCAGCTCGCACCGCGCGGTCGAAGATGAACCAGGTGGTTCGGGAACACCATGTGCGCATGGCCCGTCCCCGCGCCCGTCTCGACCTCGCCGTCCTCGCCGACGCGTTCGCGGCCGACGGGCTGCACGGGATCTCCGCGGCGGAGCTCGCGCAGCGTCTCGGGGTCGCGAAGCCCACGCTGTACGTGCACGGGACCTCGAAGGATTCGCTGTTCCTGCTGGCCGTCGAGGCGGAGGTCGAGCGGGTGGTCGACCGCCTGCACGGGGCCGAGCGGGCCGCCGCGGGACGGACCGCGCGCGACCGGGCGACCGCCGCGGTCCGCGCGCTGCTGGACCACGCGGCCGCCCGTCCGGCGGGCGCCCGGCTGCTGCACCGCACCGCGCACCACGAGTCCTCGACGGTCGCCGATGACGTGCGCGCCGCCGTCCGCCGGGTGCCGGACCGGATGGCCGAGACGCTGCGCCGGGACCTCTCGGCGGACGGCCTGGACCCGGCGCTCGCGCCGTTCCTCGCCCGCGCGCTGCACGCGGGCGCCCACGCGCTCGCCGAGGTGCGGCCGGGGGAGCGGCGGCCGGCGCGCGCGGTGCTCGCCGCGACGCTCGCGGAGATCGTGCCGCTGCCGCAGGCGCCCGGACCGGAGGACTGGCCGACCGCGTGAGCCGCGGCCGCTCCGTCAGTCCTGGCCGAGCACGAGCCGGGTGAGCGCGACGCGGTTGCGGGCCCCGGTGGTCTTCAGCGCGGTGGCGACGTGCCGGTTGACCGTGCGCACGGCGATCCCGAGCGCGTCGGCGATCTCGGCGTCGCGCATGCCCTTGGCCACGAGCGCCACGACCTCGGCGACGCGCGGCGAGAGGCCGAGCGCGGCGAGGTCGACCACGGTCGGGGCGGCGGCCGTGGCCGCGGGCGCGGTGGCGGGCGCCGGGGCGGGGGCGCCGGTCCAGCCGTCGGCGCGCGCGATCCGGGCCAGGCGCGCGAGGCCGTGCCGGTCGGCGATCGCGGCGGCCTCCTCGCGCGTCGCGGTGGCCGCGGCGCCCTGCTCGGTGCGGGCGTGCACGAGCAGCGCGAGCGTCCGCACGGCCGGCGACTCGGCGCCACCGAGGGCGAGCAGCGTGTCGCTGACGAGCCGGCGGGCCTGGGGGGCGTCGCCCTCGGCGACGCGGGCGCGCGCGACGAGCAGGCGCCAGGGGCCGCCGGCCGGGTGGGTGTCGAGCACGCGGGCCAGACGGTCGCCGGCGGTGCGGCCGAGGTCGGCGGCGGCGGTGGCCTGGCCGGTCGCGAGCGCGACCGTCCCGGCGGCCAGGTCCAGGGCGACGTGCGGGCGGTGATCGGCGCCGGCGGCGTCGGCCGCGGCCCGTCCGAGCTCGATGGCGGCCGTGGCCGCCTCGTGCTCGCCACGGTCGTGCAGGAGGTGGGCACGGACCGCGTGCGCGAGCGCGGCCGCCGTGCCCCCGGCGGCGACCGCCTCGTCGGCGAGCAGCTGCGCGGCACCGGGATCGTCGAGCTCGAGACGGGCCTGGGCGGCGAGCGCGGTCGCCAGCGCCGCGCCGGACGGGTCGCGCCAGCGGGCCGCGAGGCCGCTCGCGGCGTCGGCGGCCGCGGCGGGACGCCCGAGCCGCAGCAGCGCCCGGACCCGGGCGAGCTCGTCCAGCGGCTCGCCCGCGGCGCCCGGGCTGCTGGCGACGTCGGCGACCAGCGGTTCGTGGGCGGGGTCGAGCACCCCGACGGTGAGCGCGGCGAGCCGCCATGCGGCCAGTCCCTCGGCGGTCCCGCGTAGCTCGCGGGCGCGGAGCACCGTCGCGCAGCGCAGGCGGGCGCGGACGAGCGCGATGTCGTCGAGCTGGGCCATGCGCAGGAGCTGCAGGACCTGCGGGGCCGCGCCGGCCACGGTCACGCCGCGGACCGCGAGCTCCCGGTCGAGCCAGGCGGCGCTGCCCTCGGCCTCGTCGTCGACGAGGCCGTCGGGGTCGTCCTCGGTGAGCAGGTCGAAGAGGCGCCCGGTCACGAGCGCCTGCTGCTCGGGCCCGAACAGCGGGTCGATGCGGCCGCGCAGCGTCATCCCGTCGGTGAGGTAGCCCATCAGCACGTTGAGCTCGTCGCTCGTCATGCCGCCGCGCGGCCGCCGCCGACCGGCGAGGAGCATCGCGGTGGTCGCGGGCGCGTAGGCGTTGAGGATGCCGTCGTAGGTCTCGCGCAGGGCGCGCGCGATCGACCCGTCGGCGTCCGCGACCGACATCGCCGCCCACCAGACGCGCTCGCGCGCGATGAGGACGGCGTGGCCGTCCGCGCCAGGGTTGAACGAGTTGGCCTGCTCGACGGTCTGCTCGTCGAAGGAGGCGTGGCCCAGGACGGCGGAGGCGATCTCGATGTAGCCGCGCGCGACCTCGTCCGCGCGCTGGGCGGCGTCCTCGCGCACCGATTCGAGGATCGCGATGCAGCGGGCGCGATCGGACGGGGTGCCGTCCTCGTCGGCCAGCAGGAGCGAGAGCGGGTCCCGCTCGGTGATCGCGTCCATCCAGTCCGTCAGGTCCACGGTGATCCCCATGCGCCCACTCTAGGGCGCGTGGTGGGTGGAACTACCCACCTCGACTGGAGTCGGCGCGCCCGCCGCTCTACCGTCCCGGCCGTCAGGTGGGCGGAGCCGCTGCTCCGTGGGGACCCGACGACAGGACGGTCGCACGTGTCCGGCGCCACACGGTGGGGCGCCGGCGTGCCCGTCCGCCTCCACGGACGGACCAGCCGCGTGGCGCATCCCTGCGCGCCCGCGGGCCGGGAGCGTTCCCCCCACGCCCCGGCACCCAGCGCCGGGGCTGCGGAGCGGGCCGTCCCGCGCCTCAGCCCCGGCCGCGCTTGGCGCGGTACATGCGCTCGTCGGCGCGGGCGAGCGCGGCGACGAGCCCGCCGTCACCGGTGGGGCGGGTGGCGCAGCCGATAGACGCGGTGACGCCGGCGATCGCGAGCCGGTCGCGCATGCGGGTCGCCAGCCGCGAGGCCTCGCCGCCGGGGCACTCCGGCAGCAGGACGCCGAACTCGTCGCCGCCGAGCCGCGCGACGACGTCGTGCGCGCGGACCGCGGTGCGCATCGCGGTGGCGGCGCGGCGCAGCAGGTCGTCGCCCGCGGCGTGGCCCTCGGCGTCGTTGATCTCCTTGAGGCCGTCGACGTCGACCGAGAGCACGGCGGCGGGGTGCCCGTAGCGGACGCAGCGCGCCTCCTCCTCGCGGAGCGCGATGTCCCAGCCGCGGCGGTTGAGCAGGCCGGTGAGCGCGTCGTGGGTCGCCTCGTCCTCGGCGACCTGGGCGCGGCGCGCCTCGCGCTGGGCCTCCAGCTCGCGGGCGAGGATCGTGGAGAGCAGCCGCGCGTACATGCGCACGGCGGGCAGCTCGTGCGCGAGGTCCTGCTCGGCGGGGTCGGGGTCGATCGCGCAGAGCGTGCCGAACAGCTCGCCGTCGGGGAGCTCGATCGGGACCCCGAGGTAGGAGCCGATGCCGAGCTGCGCGGTGATCGGGGCGGTCGCGTACGCGGGGATCGCGCGGACGTCGGGCGCGGCGGGCGGCCCCTCCCCGGCCATCATCCGCGAGCAGAGGGAGTCGTCCCAGGCGTGCACCGAGCCGGCGGTGACCAGCGGGTGCTCGCCGGTGGTCGTCCGCAGCACGATCCAGTCCTCGCCGAGGGTGCGCGTGACCATCCACAGGCCGAGGCCGAAGCGGTCGCGGAGGTAGTCGAGGACCGCCGCGCAGGCGGCGTCGAAGTCCTCGAACGGCTGGGCGGAGGCCGTTCCTGGCACCCCCAGAGTCTTCCACGCGGCGCGGCGTGGCGCCCTGAGTCGAGCACGCGTCACACATCTGCCATACTCGCACTTAGATTTGCAGCGGCGAGGAGCCGCAGCCCCCTCACGTCACTGAAGGAGCCTGAACATGGGCAAGACCATCGGCATCGACCTCGGCACGACGAACTCGTGCATGGCCGTCCTCGAGGGCGGCGAGCCCACCGTCATCGAGAACTCCGAGGGCGGGCGCACCACCCCGTCCGTCGTCGCGTTCACCCAGGGCGGCGAGCGGCTGGTCGGCACGGTCGCCAAGCGCCAGGCGGTCACGAACCCGACGAACACGATCTTCTCCGTCAAGCGCTTCATGGGCCGCAAGGAGGCCGAGGTCAAGGAGGAGGAGTCGATCGTCCCGTACAAGGTCGTCTCCGGCACCGGTGGTGACGCGCGGATCGAGGCCGACGGCAAGCAGTACTCGCCGCCGGAGATCTCCGCGATGACGCTCGCCAAGCTCAAGGCGGACGCCGAGGCGTACCTGGGGGAGACCGTCGACTCCGCGGTCATCACCGTCCCCGCGTACTTCAACGACGACCAGCGTCAGGCGACCAAGGACGCCGGCAAGATCGCCGGCCTCGACGTCAAGCGGATCATCAACGAGCCGACCGCCGCGTCGCTCGCGTACGGCCTCGACAAGGAGGACGACCAGACGATCCTCGTCTTCGACCTCGGCGGCGGCACCTTCGACGTGTCGGTGCTGGAGATCGGCGACGGCGTCTTCGAGGTCAAGTCGACCGCGGGCGACAACCACCTCGGCGGTGACAACTGGGACAAGGCGATCGTCGACTGGCTCGCCGGCGAGTTCAAGAAGGACCAGGGCATCGACCTGAAGGCCGACCCGATGGCGCTCCAGCGCCTGTACGAGGCCGCCGAGAAGGCGAAGATCGAGCTGAGCTCCGCGCAGGAGTCGCAGATCAACCTGCCGTTCATCACCGCGGACGCCAGCGGCCCGAAGCACCTCGACGTGCGCATCACCCGCGCGAAGTTCAACGAGCTGACCGCCGACCTGCTCGACCGCGTGGTCGCCCCGGTCCGGCAGGCGCTCGACGACGCCAAGGACAAGGGCGCCGCGTCGATCGACCACGTCGTCCTCGTCGGGGGCATGACCCGCATGCCCAGCGTGCAGGAGAAGGTCAAGGAGCTCACCGGCAAGGAGCCGCACCGCGGCGTCAACCCGGACGAGGTCGTGGCCGTCGGCGCCGCCATCCAGGCCGGCGTCCTCTCCGGCGACGTCAAGGACGTCCTGCTGCTCGACGTCACCCCGCTGACGCTCGGCATCGAGACCAAGGGCGGCGTCATGACGAAGCTCATCGAGCGCAACACGACGATCCCGACCCGCAAGTCGGAGGTCTTCTCCACGGCCGAGGACAACCAGCCGTCGGTGGAGATCCACGTCCTGCAGGGCGAGCGCGAGATGGCGACCTACAACAAGTCGCTCGGCAAGTTCCAGCTGACCGGCATCCCGCCGGCGCCGCGCGGCGTGCCGCAGATCGAGGTCGGCTTCGACATCGACGCCAACGGCATCCTGTCGGTGTCCGCGAAGGACCTCGGCACCGGCAAGGAGCAGAAGATCGAGATCAAGGCGGGCGGCGGCCTGTCCGACGACGAGATCAAGCGCATGGTGTCCGACGCCGAGTCCAACGCCGAGGCCGACAAGCAGGCCCGCGAGCTGGCCGAGGCGCGCAACGGCGCCGAGAACGCCGCCTACCAGGCGGAGCGCCAGCTCAAGGACCTCGGCGACCAGGTCGACGAGGCGTCCAAGACCGAGATCGAGGCGGCCATCAAGGACGTCCGCGAGGCGCTCGACGGCTCCGACGCCGCCGCCATCACGGCGAAGGCCGAGGCGCTGCAGGCCGCGTTCCACAAGGTCTCCGAGGCCCTGTACGAGAAGGCCCAGCAGCAGCAGGCGGCCGCGGCGGCCGAGGGCGCGAACGGGGCGTCGGCCGACGCCCCGGCCGACGACGTCGAGGACGTCGTCGACGCCGAGGTCGTGGACGAGGGGCGGTAGTCCCCGATGACCGCTCCCGAGGAGCCCACCACGCCGGACACCCCGACGCCCGAGGCGTCGGGGGCCGGGCCCGCGCCGGACGGCGCCGCGCAGCCCGCGGCGACGACCGACGTGCCCGGCACCGGCTCGGCGCCCCAGCCCGAGCCGGCCGCCGACCCCGCCGCGCCCGGTGAGCCGGTCGCGGCGGAGGCCGAGGCACCCGCCCCGGAGGCCGCGCCCGAGCCCGACTACAAGGACCAGTACCTCCGCGCGGTCGCCGAGACCGACAACGTGCGCAAGCGCGCGCGGCGCGACGTCGAGGTCGCGCACGGTCGCGGCGTCGCCAAGCTCGCGAAGGAGCTGCTCCCGGCGCTCGACAACCTCGAGCGGGCGCTCGCCGCCGCCGAGGCGCAGGAGGGCGACGAGCACCAGCTCACCAGCGGGATCCGCCTGGTCCAGCAGGAGCTGATCGCCGCGCTCGGCCGCGTCGGCATCGTCCAGGACGCCCCCAAGGGCGCCGCGTTCGACCCGCACCGCCACGAGGCCATCGCGCAGATGCCCGCGGAGGGCGTCGCGAGCGGCACGATCACCGAGGTCTACTCCGCCGGCTACCTGCTCGGGGACGACGTCCTGCGGGCCGCGAAGGTCGTCGTCGCGCAGTAGCGCAGGAGCACCACATGGCTCGTCCCGATCTCTACAAGACGCTCGGCGTCGACAAGAAGGCCTCCGCGGAGGAGATCAAGAAGGCGCACCGCAAGCTCGTGCGCCAGCACCACCCGGACCGCAACCCGGGGGACACCGCCGCGGAGGCGAAGTTCAAGGAGGTCCAGGCGGCCTACGACGTCCTCGGCGACCCGGAGAAGCGCAAGCAGTACGACCGCGGCGGCCTGTTCGGCGGCGGGGCCGGGGGCTTCGGCGGCGGCACGGCGGGCGGGGGCGGCGGCTTCGACGCCGGCTCGTTCTCGGACATCTTCAGCAACATCTTCGGCGGTGGGACCGGCCCCGCCGGGGGTGGGGCCGGGACGCGTCGCGGACCGACCGGGCCGCGCCCCGAGCGCGGCGGCGACCTCGAGGCGAGCGTCTCGATCAGCTTCCAGCAGGCGATCGACGGGGCGCAGGTCCCGCTGCAGGTGCCGACCTCGCAGACCTGCGGGACCTGCCGCGGGGCGGGCGCCAAGCCCGGCACGTCGCCGACGATCTGTCCGCGCTGCTCGGGCCGCGGGATCGAGGCGCAGGGCCAGGGCCTGTTCTCGATCTCCCAGCCGTGCCGGCGCTGCGAGGGCACCGGCACGATCGTCGAGCACCCGTGCCCGACGTGCGGGGGCAGCGGCGCGACCCGGACGGTGAAGAAGTACCGGGTCAACATCCCGGCCGGCGTCCAGGACGGCTCGAAGGTCCGGCTGGCGGGCAAGGGCGAGCCCGGCCGCCACGGCGGACCGCCCGGCGACCTGTACGTCCTCACGCGCGTGGACCCGTCCCCGATCTTCCGGCGCAAGGGCGACAACCTCGAGGTCGAGGTGCCGCTGTCGATCCCGGAGGCGGTGCGCGGCGCGGAGGTCGAGGTGCCGACGCTCGACGGCCGCAAGACCCTGCGCGTCCCGGCCGGCACGAAGCACGGCACGGTCCAGCGGCTCCGCGGCGCCGGACCGCCGAAGCTCGGCGCCACCGGCACGCGTGGCGACATCCACTACCGGTTCGTCATCGACGTGCCGACCGAGCTCAGCAAGGAGCAGTCCGAGGCGGTCGAGAGACTGCAGGCCGTGCTCACCGGTGACCCGCGAGCCCAGCTGTTCGAGGCGACGACCTGATGACCGACGACGACCGCCGCCGCACCGTCAGTCGCAGCTCGGTCCGCGTCACCGTCGCGGAGGACCGCGGCGTCTTCATGATCTCGGTCGCCGCGGAGCTCGCCGAGATGCACCCGCAGACGCTGCGGATGTACGAGGCGCGCGGTCTGATCGAGCCGCAGCGCTCGCCGAAGGGCACCCGGCTGTACTCGCACGCCGACGTCGAGCGGCTCCGCAAGATCCAGCACATGACGACCGAGTTCGGCCTCAACCTGGCCGGGGTCGAGAAGGTCATGGAGCTCGAGGACACGCTCGAGCGCAAGCAGACGCAGCTCGAGCAGGCCCGCCGCAAGGTCGACGAGCTCGAGGCGCGCGCCGAGACGCTCACGAAGGAGATCGAGCGCCTCGAGGCCGTCCGCGAGCAGGTCCGCGCGGACATCGTCCGCTACGAGCAGCCGGGCACCGACGTCGTGCGCGCGAAGGACGTCGCGCCGCGCACGACCCGGATCCGCATCGACCGCGGCTGACGCGGCGGCCGCGGGCGATCCGGTCCGTCCGCCACCCGCCCGGCGGGCTACGGCCTCAGGCGGAGGCGCCAGCCTCGTCGCGGATCTCCCCGACGAGCTCCTCCAGCGCGTCCTCGAGGGCGGCGACGCCGAGCACGGTGCCGTCGGCGTCGACGACGCGCGCGAGGTGCGCGGTGCCCCGGCGCATCGACTCGAGCGTCTCGCGCAGGCGGTCGTCCGCCCGGACGGTCGGCATCGACCGGATCCACGACGGTGCGATCGGCCGGTGGCGGTGGCGGTCCTCGAACTCCAGGACGTCCTTGACGTGCAGGTAGCCGGTGAGCGTGCCGTCCGGTCCGGCGACGAGCAGCCGCGAGTACCCCGAGCGGGTCGCGGCCTGCTCGAGCTCGGCGGGCGTCACGTCGGGCGGCACGGTCTCCAGCGCCTCGAGCGGGATCAGGACCGAGCGCGCGCGTCGCTCCTCGAACGTCAGCGCCCCCGTCAGCAGCCGCGTCTCGTCCGCGTCGAGCAGGCCCTCCTTGCGCGACTCCTCGACGAGGCCGGCGACCTCGTCGCGCGTGAACGCGCTCGTCACCTCGTCCTTCGGCTCGACGCCGAACGCCCGCAGGATCGCGTTCGCCGTCCAGTTCATCGCGAAGATCGCGGGCTTCAGCGCGCGCACGACGAGCACGAGCGGCGGGCCGAGCGCGAGCGCGGCGCGGTCGGGGGTGGCGAGTGCGAGGTTCTTCGGGACCATCTCGCCGAGCACGACGTGCAGGTAGCTGACGAGCGTCAGCGCGATCGCGAACGACAGCGCGTACGCGGCGGAGTCCGGGATGCCGAGGTCGCCGAACGGCGCCTCGAGCGCGTAGCTGATCGCGGGCTTGGCGACGAAGCCGAGGCCCAGCGAGCAGATCGTGATGCCGAGCTGCGCGGCGGCGAGCATCATCGACACGTTCTCCATCGCGCCGAGCGTGATGCGGGCGGCGCGCGAGCCCTCCTCGGCACGCGGCTCGATCGAGGTGCGGCGGGCGCTGATGATCGCGAACTCGGCGCCGACGAAGAACGCGTTGGCGGCCAGCAGCAGGAGGGAGACGCCGAGCGCGGCGAGCGGGCTCATCGCTCCCCCTCCCCGGGCTCGGCGTCGTCGCCCGCGACGACCGCCGGCTCGGCCTGCAGGCGGACGCGGTCGATCCGCAGACCGTCCATCGCGAGGACCGTGAGCGTCACGTGCTGCGGGGCGCCGTCGGCGTCGGCGCCATCGAGCTCGATCGCGTCGCCGACCTGCGGCATCCGTCCGAGGTGCAGGGCGATCAGGCCGCCGACCGTCTCGACCTCGGGGTCGTCGGGGATCGCGATCCCGATCTCCTCCTCGATCTCGTCCTCGCGCAGCAGCGCGGAGATGGTCCAGCCACCGGCCGGGTGATGGCGGACCGTCTCCTCGCGGCCGTCGTGCTCGTCGCGCACGTCGCCGACGATCTCCTCGATCAGGTCCTCGAGCGTCACGATGCCGTCGACGTTGCCCCACTCGTCGACGACGACCGCGAGCTGCAGGCCGCCCTCGCGCAGCAGCGTCAGCAGCGGGTCGAGCTCGATCGTCGAGGGGACGAGCACCGGGTCGACCATGATCGAGCGGACCGTGACGTCCTCGCGGTCCTCGTGCGGCACGGCCATGACGTGCTTGACGTGGACGATCCCGCAGACGTCGCCGCGGTCGCCCTCGACCACGGGGAAGCGCGACCGACCGGTCGCGCGCGCGAGCCGGAAGACCTCGATCGCCGGGCTGTCGGCGCCGACCACGTGGACCTTCACCCGCGGGGTCATGACGTCGATCGCGCGGTGCTCGCCGAACGCGATCGAGCGCGTCAGCAGCTCGGCCGTCGTGTCCCCGAGCGTGCCCTGCTCGGCGGACCGGCGGGCCAGCGACGCGAGCTCCTCGGGGCTGCGCGCGGACGCGAGCTCCTCCTGCGGCTCGACGCCCAGGCGGTGCAGCAGCCGGTTGGCGTTGTCGTTGCACAGCCGGATGACCGGCCCGGCGACGACCGTGAAGGTGCGCTGGAACCGCTGGACGGCCCGCGCGGTCTCCAGCGGCCGGGCGATCGCGAGGTTCTTCGGCACGAGCTCGCCGAACACCATCGTCACGCCGGTCGCGAGCACGAGCGCGATGACGAGGCTCGTGGCGTCCGCCGCGTCGCCGGTGACGCCGACGTCCTCGAGCGGCCCGTGGACGAGATCGGCGATCGCGGGCTCCGCGAGGAAGCCGATCAGCAGGTTCGTCAGGGTGATACCGACCTGAGCGGCGGACAGCTGCGTCGAGAGCGACCGCAGCGCGTCGAGGACGCCGTCGGCGGCCGCGTCACCCTCCTCGGCACGGCGCTCGACCGTGGGACGGTCGACGGTGACGAGCGAGAACTCCGAGGCGACGAACAGGCCGCACGCGAAGACCAGCCCCAGCGAGATCAGGATGAGGAGCAGTTCGATCACCGCGCGCCCCCCTGTCTGCTCACGGGAAGGGGGCGCGGGGCGCTACAGCCTGGGTCGTCGGGCATCGGTGCCCCGAAAGGGTAGGACATCGGCGGCCCGGGGCGGGCCGCGCGGCGCTCAGCGCTGGCGATCCATGCCGCGCCGCGCCACCGCGGACGCGTACCGCGGGCCGACGACGGCCACGCGCGAGCGGCGGGCGCCATGGGACTGCGAGAGCGAGCGCTCACCGTAGGGTCGGCGACGCAGGGGCTCGCGCAGCAGCATGACGCGGCGCATCAGACGTTCCCCTTGGTGAAGCCGTCCTCGCCGACGGCCTCCTCGGCCGCCCGGCGGGCCGGCGTGCCGGGACGCAGGTCGTGCGGGTTGATCGTGTCGTGCACCTCGGGCGTGTCCCCGGCGGGGGTCTCGTCGTCCGGGGTGAAGGGGCCCAGCGGCTCCTTGGACGCGCCGTCGTGCGGGCTCGACTCGTCGCGGGCCTCGGGGTTGATCTCGCGCTCTAGCGACATGGGCCCGGTCGTACCCGCCGGCCGGGGGCCGGAAACCGGGCCCGCCCAGCCGATGCGGACCCGGCGTGTCGACGCGCGTCGGTTGCCCGCGGCGTCGGCGAGGGGGAGGCCGAGGAGCAGGACCGGCGTCGCGATCGCGGGGCGGACGGCAGGCACGCACGGCAGCGTGGACCGGTCTTGCGGCGATGGTGGTGGTATGCAAAAATCTTAGTCCGCACGACTGAGATCGTGCCTCCTCTCCCGAACGGACCCGCCCATGCAGCCCGATCGCTTCACCACGCTCACCCAGGAAGCCGTCCGCGACGCCGTCTCGCTCGCGGAGCGCCGCCGCAACCCGCAGGCGATGCCCGAGCACCTCCTGCTCGCCCTCATCGACCAGGAGAACGGCATCGTCCCGGCCGTCCTCGCGAAGCTCGGCGTGGCCACGACCGCGATCCGCGCCGCCACCGAGGCGGCGATCGACGACCTCCCGCGCCTCGGCGAGGGCGGCGAGGTCGCCGGCCCGGCCTCCGAGCTCGTGCAGGTCCTGCGGGCCGCCGAGCACGAGATGCGCGAGCTCGGCGACGACTTCATCTCCACCGAGCACCTGCTGCTCTCGCTCTCCGGGCACGGCTCGCGGGCGGGCGAGGCACTGCGCGGCGCCGGCGCCACGAAGGAGCGGCTGCTCCCCGCCATCGGCGAGGTCCGCGGCCCGCACAAGGTCACCGACCAGAACCCCGAGGAGCGCTACCAGGCGCTCGAGCGCTTCGGCATCGACCTCACCGCGCGTGCCGAGCGCGGCGAGCTCGACCCGGTGATCGGCCGCGACGACGAGATCCGCCGCGTCATCCAGGTCCTCTCCCGGCGCACGAAGAACAACCCGGTGCTGATCGGCGAGCCCGGCGTCGGCAAGACCGCGATCGCCGAGGGCCTCGCCCAGCGGATCGTGCAGAACGACGTGCCCGCCGCCCTGACCCACCGCCGCGTCGTCGCGCTCGACATCGGCTCGCTGATCGCGGGCGCCAAGTACCGCGGCGAGTTCGAGGACCGCCTGAAGGCCGTCCTCAAGGAGGTCCAGGACGCCAAGGGGCAGATCATCCTGTTCCTCGACGAGCTCCACACGATCGTCGGGGCGGGCGCCGCCGAGGGCGCCGTCGACGCCGCCAACCTGCTCAAGCCGATGCTCGCCCGCGGCGAACTGCGCGCCGTCGGCGCCACGACCCTGGACGAGTACCGCAAGCACATCGAGAAGGACGCGGCGCTCGAGCGGCGCTTCCAGCCCGTCACGGTCGGGGAGCCGTCCGTCGAGGACGCCATCGCGATCCTCCGCGGCCTGAAGGAGCGCTACGAGGAGCACCACGGCGTCCGCATCCAGGACGCCGCGCTCATCGCCGCCGCGACGATGTCGCACCGCTACATCTCCGACCGCTTCCTCCCCGACAAGGCGATCGACCTCATCGACGAGGCGTCGTCGCGGCTGGCGATCGAGATGGACTCCGTGCCCACCGAGATCGACGAGGTCGGCCGCCGCATCCTGCAGCTGCAGATCGAACAGACCTCGCTGGAGAAGGAGAAGGACGACGCCTCCAAGGCGCGCCTGGACGCGCTCCAGCGCGAGATCGCCGACCTCGAGGAGCAGCACGCCGCGATGACCGCGGAGTGGCAGCGCGAGAAGGACGCCGCGCAGGGCGTCGGCGAGGTCATCCAGCGGATCGGCGAGGTCGAGCGCGAGCTCGAGCGGGCCGAGCGCGAGGCCGACCTCGAGACCGCCGCGAAGCTCCGCCACGGCGAGCTGCCCGAGCTGCGCCGCCGCCTCGAGGAGGCCGAGGCCGCGGCCGCCGACGAGGACGCGCCGGCCAGCCGCTTCTTCAAGAAGGAGGTCGACGCCGAGGACATCGCCGAGGTCGTCGGCCGCTGGACCGGCATCCCGGTCAGCCGCCTGATGGAGGGCGAGATCGAGAAGCTCGTGCAGATGGAGGCGCGGCTGCACCGCCGCGTCATCGGCCAGGACGAAGCGGTCTCCGCGGTCGCCGCCGCGATCCGCCGCTCGCGCGCCGGCCTGCAGGACCCGGACCGGCCGATCGGCTCGTTCCTGTTCATGGGCCCCACGGGCGTCGGCAAGACCGAGCTCGCCCGCGCGCTCGCCGAGCAGATGTTCGACAGCCAGGACGCGATGGTCCGCATCGACATGTCCGAGTACATGGAGAAGCACTCCGTCGCCCGGCTCGTCGGGGCGCCCCCCGGCTACGTCGGCTACGACGAGGGCGGCCAGCTGACCGAGGCGGTGCGCCGCAAGCCCTACGGCGTCGTGCTGCTCGACGAGGTCGAGAAGGCCCACCCGGACGTGTTCAACGCGCTGCTGCAGGTGATGGACGACGGGCGCCTGACCGACGGCCAGGGGCGCACCGTCGACTTCAAGAACGTCGTGCTTATCATGACCTCGAACGTCGGGGCGGGCAGTGCGGACGGCTACCGCGCCGCGCTCGAGCGCACGTTCCGGCCCGAGTTCCTCAACCGCCTCGACGACATCGTCGAGTTCCACGCGCTCAGCCGCGAGCAGCTGTCGGAGATCGTCGACATCCAGGTCGAGCGGCTCGTCGGCCGCGTGCGCGAGCGCGGGGTCGAGGTCAAGCTCACCGACGGTGCGCGCACCCTGCTCGGCGACCTCGGGCACGACCCCACCTACGGGGCCCGGCCGCTCAAGCGGGTCATCCAGAAGCGGCTCGTCGACCCGCTGGCGATCGCGATCCTCGAGGGCACCTACCGCGAGGGCGACACCGTGCACGTCGAGGCGGTCGACGGGGAGCTCGTGCTCACCGCCGGCGCGCCGTCGCCCGACGTGGCGACCGCCTGACCGTCCGTCCGCCCGTCCCGCGCCGCCCGGTGCGGTACGGGGCGGGCCGGGGCCCTCAGCCCGTCACGGTCCGGATCCGCACGCCGACCGTGTAGTAGGTGAACGTCGTCTTGGACGTGCCCTTGCGGTACGTCGGGCTGGTGTCGAACTGCAGCCGCCACAGCCCCTTCTCGGCCTCGAACGGGAACAGCCGCCGCAGCTTCGTGCGGGCGAGGTTGCCGCACGCGCCCGTGGCGGTGCCCAGCCGCACGGTCGCCTTGCGCCTCCCGTTCGGTCGCACGTAGTGCAGGTACACCGACGGGGCCTTCGCGCGCTGCTCGAGGTTGAAGCCGGTCGCGGTGAACCGCACCTTCAGCGTCGACGGCCGCCCGCGGGAGGGGGAGAAGCCCGCGAACACGTCGGAGGTGAAGAAGCTCGTCGTCGCCGACTGGGCACCCGAGTCCACCCGCAGCGTCCAGCGCCGCTGGCGCTCCCCGAGCGACGCCAGCGACGGCGTGCGGACCTCGCCCGGCCCGATCGCGCCGAGCGCGTCGGTCCTGCCGGTGCCGCCCGGCAGCGGCTGCCCGTCGAGGTTGATCTGGTAGTCCGCGTTCGGCTGGAACTGGTTGCCCGACAGGATCACCGGACGGCGGTCGTCGCCGCCGACGTCCGCGTAGCAGTCCAGGTCGGTCTGGATCCGCGGGGTCGCGGCCGGGGTCTGGGCGACGGCCGGCACCGCGAGCAGCGGCGACAGCGCGAGGACGGACACGGCGGTACGACGGGCGTTCATGGGACCTCCGGGGCGGGCGGGGTGGACGGACGGTAGCCGCTCCGTGCGACGGTGTCCGCACACGGGAACACGCGGATCGGGTAGAACGCGCGGTGTCCGGAAGTCGTCCTGCGGCACCAACCCACGGAGGTCCCCATGCCCACGTACATCATGCTCTCGACCCTCACCCCGGAAGGCGTGCAGACGGTCAAGAACAACCCGCAGCGCATCCGCGAGGTCAACAACGAGGTCGCGCAGCTCGGGGCGAAGGTCACCGCCCAGTGGTCCACGCTCGGCCGCTACGACTTCATCAACATCGTCGAGGCGCCCGACGAGCAGACGATGGCGCGCGTCAGCCTCGAGCTCGGCTCGCGCGGCACCGCCCGCTACGAGACGCTGCCCGCCATCCCGATCGACGACTTCATCGCGTCGCTCTAGACCCTCCCCAGGAGCCCCGCCACCCATGAAGGTCCTCGTCGTCGGCAGCGGCGGCCGCGAGCACGCGATCGTGCGCGCGCTCGCCCGCAGCCCGCAGTCCCCGCAGCTGCTCTGCGCCCCCGGCAACCCCGGCATCGCCGCCGACGCGACGCTCGTCGACGTGGCGGTGACCGACACCGACGGGCTCGTGGCCGCCGCGCAGGACCACGACGTCGACCTCGTGGTGGTCGGTCCCGAGGTCCCGCTCGTCGCAGGCCTCGTCGACGCGCTCGCCGCGGTCGGCCGCCGGGCGTTCGGCCCGATCGCGGCCGCCGCGCGCATGGAGGGCTCCAAGGAGTACGCCAAGGAGGTCATGGAGGCGGCGGGCGTCCCGACCGCCTCGTGGACCGCGGTGGACGACGTCGAGACCGGTCTGGCCGCGATCACCGGCTACCCGACGGTCCTGAAGTTCGACGGGCTCGCCGCCGGCAAGGGCGTCGTCATCGCGCCCGACGAGGCGGCGGCCCGCGAGGCGCTCGAGGCGTTCCTCGTCGAGCGCCGCTACGGCGACGGTCGCGTCGTCGTGGAGGAGTTCCTCGTCGGGGAGGAGCTGTCGCTGCTGGCGCTCTGCGACGGGGAGCGGGCGGTGGCGCTCGCCCCCGCCCAGGACTACAAGCGGATCTTCGACGGGGACGAGGGCCCGAACACGGGCGGCATGGGCTCCTACTCCCCGGTTGCCGGGGTCGACGGCGCGCTGGTGCAGCGGATCGTCCGCGAGATCCACCAGCCCGTCATCGACGAGCTCGCGCGGCGCGGCACCCCGTTCCACGGCGTGCTCTACGCCGGCCTCATGCTCACCGCCGCGGGCCCCAAGGTCATCGAGTTCAACGCGCGCTTCGGCGACCCGGAGACGCAGGCGGTCCTGCCGCGGCTGCGGTCCGACCTGCTCGAGCATCTCCTGCGCGCCGTCGAGCCGGGCGGCCTGGACGGCATCGCGCTCGATTGGGACGACGGCTGGGCGGTGACGCTCGTGCTCGCCAGCGCCGGCTACCCGGAGGCGCCGCGCACCGGCGACCCGATCACCGGGCTCGACGAGGCCGCCGCGACGGGCGTGGAGATCACGCACGCTGGCACGCGGGCGGTGGACGGCGCGATCGTCACCGCCGGCGGGCGGGTCCTGAACGTCACGGCGCTGGGGTCCGACGCGGCCGCCGCCCGCTCCGCCGCGTACGCGGCGGCCGACCGGATCACCTTCGAGGGCAAGCAGCAGCGCAGCGACATCGCGCTGCGCGCCGTGGAGCGCAGCCAGCACCCATGAGCGAGCAGCCCGGGGCGGACCTCACGCCGACCACGCGGCCCGAGGTCGCCTTCGAGGAGCTCGAGGTCGGGGCGCCGCGCGTCGGGATCGTCATGGGCACGAAGGCCGCGCTGCCCGTCATGGAGCAGGCCGGCCCGGTGCTCGAGGAGGCCGGCGTGCGGTACGAGATCCGCGTGCTGAAGAGCCCGGAGGCCGTCGCCGACTACTGCCGCAACGCCCGGATGCGCGGCCTGCGTGTCATCGTCGCGGGCGCCGCCCTGTCGGCCGGGCTGCCGGGCGTCGCCGCCGCGCACACCGACCTGCCGGTGATCGGCGTGCCGCTGACCGCACCGGGGACGGTGTCCGGCGGCCTCGACGCCGTGCTGGGCGTGGTGCAGATGGCGCCGGGCGTCCCGGTCGCGGCGGTCGGGCTCGACAACGCGCAGAACGCGGCGCACCTCGCGCTGCGGATCCTCGCCGCGTAGCGCGCGCGACCGGGCCCGGGAACGCCACGGCGCGCCCGACCGCACCCTCGCGTTCCCGGCGCGGGCTCAGCCGAGCGGGGTGCCGAAGCGGTCGGCGAAGGCGATCTCCGCGAGGGGGTTGCGGGCCCGCGGGCGCCGGTCGCGCTCGGCGAGGCGGGGGTCGGAGGCCTCGACGGACTCCGGCGGGGCCAGGCGGCCGATCGCGACGCCGATGGTCACCTGCCACGCCGCCGGGACCTCCAGGAGCGCCGCGGCGCCCGCGTGGTCGAACCCCGCGAAGGGGTGGACGTGCAGGTCGAGCGCCGTCGCCTGGACCGACAGGTGCGCCGTCGCCTGGCCGAGGTCGTGCGCCGCGTACGCGGCGTAGTCGACCGGCGCGCCGTCGTCCTCCGTCACCCGATGGGCGGTCACCACCACGGCGCTCGCGCGGGGGACCCAGGACGCGTTGCCGCGCGACAGGAGCTCGGTGAACGCCGCGTGCTGCGCGTCCCCCCGGCGCAGCGCGACGAACGCCCACGGCTGCACGTTGCCGAACGACGGCGCCCAGCGGGCCGCCTCCAGCACCGTCCGCAGGTCCTCGTCGGTCAGCTCGTGCCCCGGGTCGTACACGCGCGGGCTCCAGCGCTGCGCGAGCAGCTCGTGGATGGGCGGGCCGTCCTGCCCGGGTTCGCGGTCGAGCGCCATGCCCCGATCCTGGCAGGTGCGCGAGAATCGCCCGGTGACCGCCGTCCCGAACGTCCTCGCCCACCGCTACGCCTCGGCGGAGCTCGCGCGCATCTGGTCCCCCGAGCACAAGATCGTGCTCGAGCGGCAGCTGTGGATCGCGGTCCTGCGGGCGCAGAAGGACCTCGGCGTCGACGTCCCCGACGGCGTGATCGAGGCCTACGAGGCGGTCGTCGACCGGGTCGACCTGCCGTCGATCGCCGAGCGCGAGCGGGTCACGCGGCACGACGTCAAGGCGCGCATCGAGGAGTTCTCCGCGCTCGCCGGGCACGAGCACATCCACAAGGGGATGACCTCGCGCGACCTGACCGAGAACGTCGAGCAGCTGCAGATCCGCGCGTCGCTGGAGCTCGTCCGCACGCGCGTGGTCGCGACGCTCGCGCGGCTCGCCGCGCGCGCCGCCGAGTACGAGACGCTCGTGATGGCGGGCCGCTCCCACAACGTGCCGGCGCAGGCCACGACGCTCGGCAAGCGGTTCGCCACGGTCGCCGACGAGCAGCTCGTCGCGCTCGAGCGGCTCGAGGAGCTGATCGCCCGCTACCCGCTGCGCGGGGTGAAGGGGCCGGTCGGCACGAGCCAGGACATGCTCGACCTGCTCGACGGGGACGAGGGGCGGCTCGCGGAGCTGGAGGAGCGGGTCGCGCGGCACCTCGGCTTCGAGCGCGTGCTGACGAGCGTCGGGCAGGTGTACCCGCGGTCCCTGGACTTCGACGTCGTCTCCGCGCTCGTGCAGGTCGTCAGCGCGCCGTCGAACCTCGCGACGACGATCCGGCTGATGGCGGGCAACGAGCTCGTCACCGAGGGCTTCCAGCCCGGCCAGGTCGGCTCGTCGGCGATGCCGCACAAGATGAACACGCGCTCGTGCGAGCGCGTCAACGGCCTGGCGGTGATCCTCCGCGGCCACCTGTCGATGGTCAGCGAGCTCGCGGGCGACCAGTGGAACGAGGGCGACGTCTCCTGCTCCGTGGTCCGCCGGGTCGCGCTGCCCGACGCGTTCTTCGCCACCGACGGCCTCTACGAGACGTTCATCACCGTGCTCGACGAGTTCGGCGCGTTCCCCGCGGTGATCGCGCGCGAGCTCGACCGCTACCTGCCGTTCCTCGCCACCACGAAGGTGCTGATGGCCGCCGTGCGGACGGGCACCGGCCGCGAGGAGGCGCACGAGGCGATCAAGGAGCACGCGGTCGGCGTCGCGCTCGGGATGCGCGAGCAGGGCACGGCGGAGAACGAGCTGCTCGGGCGCCTCGCCGCCGACGACCGGCTGGGCATGACGCTCGACGCGCTGCGCGAGGCGGTCGCCGAGCCGCTCGCGTTCACCGGCGGGGCGGTCGCCCAGACGCGCGCGGTCGTCGCCCGCGTCGAGGAGGTGCTCGCCCGCTTCCCGCAGGCGGCCACCTACACGCCCGGCGCGATCCTCTGACCGGCCGCCCGGCGGCTCACTCCACCACGGTCCCCTCGACGCCCGCGGGCGCCGGGGGGTACTGCGGGTCGAGCCGCTCGAGCGTGTCGACGAGGATGTTCAGGACCGCCCAGTTGCGGTACCAGTTGCGGTCGCCGGGCACGACGTACCAGGGCGCGTCGCGCGTGGTGGTCGCGGCGATGGCGTCCTCGAACGCGCGCTGGTAGGCGTCCCAGTGCTCGCGCTCGGCGAGGTCGGCGGCGTTGAACTTCCACCGCTTGGCCGGGTCGTCGACCCGCTCCTGCAGGCGCGTCCGCTGCTCCTCGGGGGAGATGTGGAGCATGATCTTCACGACGGTCGTGCCCTCGCCGACGAGCAGCTCCTCGAACGCGCGGATGCGGCGGAAGCGGGCGCGCACGACGTCCTCGCCGACGAGGCCGTGGACGCGGACGACGAGCACGTCCTCGTAGTGGCTGCGGTTGAACACGGCGATCTCGCCGTCGCCCGGCGCCTGCGCGTGGATCCGCCAGAGGAAGTCGTGCGCGAGCTCCTGGGCGGTGGGGGCCTTGAACGAGGCGACGCGCACGCCCTGCGGGTTGACGCCCTCGAACACGGCCCGCACCGTGCCGTCCTTGCCGCCGGCGTCCATCGCCTGCAGGACGACGAGCAGCGACCGCGAGCCCTCCGCGTACAGGCGGGCCTGCAGCTCGGCGAGACGGGCGCGCAGGACGGCCGACGCGTCCTTGGTGGCGAGCTTGTCGCCGGGGGCGCCGGCCTTCGTGCCGGGGTCGATCGCCGCGAGGTCGACGGTGGTGCGCGGGCGGATCCGCCAGCGGTCGGACACGGGGCGGGAGGGCATGCGCGCAGCATCGCATCTCCGTCGCCCTTGACCCAGGGGTCGGGAAGGGAGGATGCTGGCGCGCACGGAGTCTTCGCCCGTCGCGTGCGCGACGGCAGGCGTGGGCCGGGATTCGCTGTCACCGGCCCGCCCAACAGGGTCGCCCTGCGTGTCCACCCGCGCAGGGCGACCCGCCAACCTGCCCGCGGCGCCCTTGCACGGGATCGTTAGGTCCCTAATGTTCGGTACCTGATGAGTTCTCCGGTCACCGCACACGACCCCCGCACCCCGCCCGAGCCGCTCGGCCGCGAGGTCGTCTCCGTCGCGATCGTCGTCGTCCTCGGCGCCGTCATGTCGGTCCTCGACACGACGATCGTCAACGTCGCCCTCGAGACGCTCGCGCGCGACCTCGGCAGCCCGCTCGCCGACATCCAGTGGATCGTCACCGGCTACCTCCTGGCCCTCGCCGCCGTCATCCCGATCACCGGCTGGGCCTCCCGCCGCTGGGGCGCGCGACGGCTCTACCTCACCGCCCTCGTCCTCTTCACCGCCGGCTCCGCGCTCTGCGCGCTCGCCTGGTCGACCCCGAGCCTCGTCGCCGCCCGCGTCATCCAGGGTGCCGGCGGCGGCCTGCTGCTCCCCGTCGGCCAGATGATCCTCGCCCGGGCCGCCGGCCCGCAGCGCATGGGCCGCGTCATGGGCCTCGTCGGCGTCGCCGTCGTGATGGCGCCGATCTTCGGCCCCGTCCTCGGCGGCGTGCTGCTGGAGAGCGCCGGCTGGGAGTGGATCTTCCTCATCAACGTGCCCGTCGGCGCGGTCGCCGTCGTCGCTGCGCTGCGCCTGCTCCCGCACGACGAGCCGCAGGAGGCCGGTCGCCTCGACCTCGCCGGGATGGCGCTGCTGGCCCCCGGCCTCGTCGGCATCACCTACGGCCTCGCCGAGACCGCCACCCACGACCTCGCCAGCGCGCCGGTCGTGCTGCCGCTGCTCGCCGGTGCCGTCCTCGTCGTCGCCTTCGCGCTGCGCGCCCTGCGGATCCCCCGCCCGCTGCTCGACGTGCGGCTGTTCCAGAACGGCGGCTTCCGCAACGCGTCGCTGCTGACCTTCGCGCTCGGCGCCGCGATGTTCGGCTCGATGATCCTGCTGCCGCTCTACTTCCAGACGCTGCGCGGCGAGAGCGCCACCGCCACCGGCCTGCTGATGGCCCCCCAGGGCGTCGGCGCCGCGCTCGCCATGTTCCTCTCCGGACGGCTGACCGAGCGCTACGGCGGCGGGCTCATCGCCACGATCGGCGTCGTCGTCACCGCGGTCGCGACGATCCCGTTCGCGTTCATCGGGGCGGAGACCTCCTACGTCCTGATCGGCGCCGCGATGGTCGTCCGCGGCATCGGCATCGGGATCGCGTTCGTCCCCGCGATGTCGGTCGCGTTCGCGGTGCTGCGCCCCGACCAGGTCGGCGACGCCTCCCCGCAGCTGAACACGCTCCAGCGCGTCGGCGGATCGCTCGGCACCGCGCTCTTCACCGTCGTCCTGCAGCACCGCCTCGACGACGCGGCCCCGGGAGCGGCGGGCGCCGCCGACGGGTTCGCCAGCACCTACTGGTGGGTGCTCGGCGTGACCCTGCTGGCCCTCCTGCCCGCCCTGCGGCTGCTCGCCGTCGAGCGCGCCGCGCGCCGCGCCACCGACGCCGAGGCCGTCGAGGAGGCGCAGGAGACGCTGCGCGAGGCGGTGCCCGCGTGACCCGCGAGGAGCAGCTCCTGGAGCTGCGCCGCGCGCTGCGCGAGCTGCTGCACACCGAGCGGCGGCTGCGCAGCCGCGAACCCGAGCCCGGCCGGCTGTCGTGGCCGCAGTACCGCGTCGTGCACGCGCTCGTCGAGCTCGGCGGCACCGCGCCCGCCGGCAAGCTCGCCGTCGCCGCCGAGATGACGCCCGCGTCGCTCACCCAGGCCGTCGACGGGCTCGCCACCCTCGGGCTCGTCGAGCGCGCCCGCTCCGACGCGGACCGCCGCCGGGTCGACGTCGTGCTCACCGCCGCCGGGCGCGAGAAGTACGACGCGGTCGGCGCGCGCATCCAGCCGCTGTGGGACGAGGCGTTCGGCGACGACACCCCCGAGGAGCTCGCGCAGGCGACCCGGACCCTCGAGCGGCTCACCGCCCTGCTGCTGCGCTTCTGAGCGCAGTGCGCTCAGGCGTCGACCGCGGCGCGCGCGAGCGCCATCGCGCCCTCGCGGCTGCGCGCCACCGCCAGGAACCGCGCCGCGTGGCAGAACACGGCGTCCGGCACCCCGGTGACCTCCTGCAGCGCCTCGTGCTCCAGGCCCGCCCACGCCTCCGGCAGGTCCTTGCGGTTGGCGAACTGGCCCGGCACCGCCTGGACGGCCTGCACGCCCCAGCCGGCCGACTTCGGGGCGAGCACGTACAGCGCCTCGGGGGCGTGCGCGTGCACCGCGCGCATCCACGGGAGCGACCGGTCCAGCTCGACGATCCGCGGGTCCGCGCTCGCCGCCACGCAGCGGGCGACGATCTCCTGCGCGCGCGCCGTCGCCGCCGCGCCGCGGATCTCGCGCGCGAGGACGCCCTCGGCGAGCGCGAGCGCCTCGTGGAAGCGCGCGTCGACCGTGGCGTCGTCCTCCGGCTCCTCCCACGTCGGGTTGAAGCCGCCGATCACCCCGCTGACGCCCATGATCGCCACGCCCTCCACCACCGGGGTGGCGATCGTCTGGCCCGTGTCGTTGGCGTCGATCCCCTGCACGAGGACCTCCTCCACGAACCGCGCCGTGACCTCGTCCCCGCCGCACGCCTGCACCCCGAACGCCTTCCAGACCAGGCCGAACGACGCGTAGCGGATCCCGTTCGGCCGCTCGCCCGCGCCCCCGCGCTGATGGTGGTCGAAGTCCCCGGTGGCGGGGTCGTAGCGGTGTCCGACGTCCACCCGCAGGTCGGCGGCGGCGTGCAGGTCCCGGTCGCGCGTGCGGACGATCTCCACGTTCTCCGCCCCGTGGACCGCGCGCAGGACCGCGAGGGCGAAGACCTCGTCGGCGTGGAAGGAGCCCGAGTGGGTGGCGACGCGCATGGCGCTGCAGCCTAGTCGTGGATGCCGAGCAACTCCGCGTAGCCGCGGTCGACCACCCGGTCCGGGGTGATCCCGAGGGCCCGCGCGAGCGCGTCGACGGCGGCGTGCTCGGCCCGCAGGTCCGAGTCCGGCGGTGCGACCGCCTCGAGCTCGACGAAGTTCCCGAGCCCCTCGATGCGGTCGAGGTGGATCCGGACCGCGCCGTGCATCAGCAGCCGGCGGGACTTCACGACCGTCCCGGACTCGCCGAGGGCCTGCGCCAGCGCGGCCCGCAGCGACGCCGGGTCCGGGACCGGCACGAGCCGGTAGCTGCTCGGGCGCGCGCGGGCCTCGCGCGGGCGGTCGTAGGAGATCAGCGTCGCGCCGCGCGGTCCCTCGTCGCGGAGCTTGAGCCGGCCGTGGGGCACCGGGAAGTACGTGTCGGCCTGCTCCAGCGTGCCCATCGAGACGGCTCCGGTGTCGCGGACGGCGGCGAGGGTCGAGACCGGATCCGGATCGTGGGCCTTCAGCTCGACGTTGCGGCGGGGCGCGGCGGGCGGGATCACGTGCCCGGACGCTAGCGGGCGCGTGCCTGCCGCCCGCCGTGGTCGCTAGCATCGGCCCACGTGAGCCCGCCGTCCCTCGCCGACCTGCCCCTGCTGCACCGCGGCAAGGTCCGCGAGATGTACGACCTGGGCGCGGACACGGTCCTGCTCGTCGCGAGCGACCGGATCTCCACCTACGACGTCATCCACCCGAACCCGATCCCGGACAAGGGCAAGGTCCTGACCGCGCTGAGCGCGTTCTGGTTCGAGCGGACCGCCCCGATCGTGCCGAACCACGTCGTCTCCTACACCGACGGCGTGCCCGCCGAGGTGCGCGGACGCGCCGCCGTGGTGCGCAAGCTCACGATGCTGCCGGTCGAGGCCGTCGTGCGCGGCTACATCACCGGCTCGGGCTGGACCGACTACCAGGCGACCGGCCGCGTCTCCGGCATCGAGCTGCCGCCCGGCCTGCAGGAGTCCCAGCAGCTGCCGCACCCGATCTTCACGCCGTCGACGAAGGCCGCGCTGGGCGACCACGACGAGGCGATCGACTTCGACGGGGCCGTCGCCGCGATCGGCGACCGCGCGCTCGCGGAGCGCGTGCGCGACACCGCGATCGCGCTCTACGTCGCCGCCGCCGAGCACGCCGCCTCACGCGGTGTCCTGCTCGCCGACACGAAGTTCGAGTTCGGCCTCGACGCGGACGGCACGCTCGTCGTCGGCGACGAGGTGCTCACGCCCGACTCGTCGCGGTACTGGCCCGCCGACGGCTACGAGGTCGGGCACGGGCAGCCGAGCTACGACAAGCAGTACGTCCGGGACTGGGCGCGCAGCACCGGCTGGGACAAGACGCCGCCCGCGCCGGAGGTCCCGGAGGACATCGTCGCGGGCACCCGCGCACGGTACGTCGAGGCGTACGAAACGATCACCGGGGAGTCGTTCGACTCCTGGCTCGAGAGGACAGCAGCATGAAGGCACGAGTGCTCATCCGGCCCAAGGCCGGCATCCTGGACCCGCAGGGCGTCGCGGTGGAGCAGGCGCTCCCCGCCCTCGGGTTCAGCGGCATCAGCGAGGTCCGCGTCGGCCGCATGGTCGAGCTCGAGATCGAGGACGAGTCGCAGCTCGACGCGCTCTGCCAGAAGCTCCTCGCGAACACGCTGATCGAGGACTACGAAGTGGTGAGCGTCTCGTGAAGTTCGGCGTCGTCCGCTTCCCCGGCACCTGCGACGACTTCGACGCGCGCGACGCCGCCCTGCGGGTCGACGGGGCGCAGGCCGTGCTGCTCTGGCACGGCGACCACTCGCTGCAGGACGTCGACGCCGTCATCGTCCCCGGCGGCTTCTCCTACGGCGACTACCTGCGCGTCGGCGCGATCGCCCGGTTCGCGCCCGTCATGAGCGAGGTCATCGAGTTCGCCCGCCAGGGCGGCACCGTGCTCGGCATCTGCAACGGCTTCCAGATCCTCTGCGAGGCGGGCCTGCTGCCCGGGGCGCTGCTGCCCAACACGGGCCGGCGGTTCATCTTCCGCCAGGTCGACCTCGACGTGGTCCGCGCCGACACGCGCTTCACGAGCGCCGTGCCCGCCGGGCAGACGTCGCTGTCGATCCCGATCAAGCACACGACCGGCCGCTACTACGCGCCCGAGGACCAGCTCGACGCGATGGAGGCGAACGGCCAGGTGCTGTTGCGCTACGCCCCCGGCCAGAACCCCAACGGCTCGCTGCGCGACATCGCGGGCGTGACCAACGAGGCCGGCAACGTCTTCGGCCTGATGCCCCACCCCGAGCACGCGGTCGACCCGCTCACCGGCTCGGTCGACGGGCTGACGCTGTTCACCTCGATGGCCCAGGCGGTCGCCAATGTCTGACGTCCAGTCCGTCCCCGGGGTCGAGCAGGCGGTCGCCCTCGGCCTCACGCGCGACGAGTACGCGTTGATCATCGAGAAGCTCGACGGCCGCGAGCCCAACGAGGTCGAGCTCGCGATGTTCTCGCTGCTGTGGAGCGAGCACTGCGCCTACAAGCACTCCAAGAAGATCCTGCGCACGCTGCCCACCGAGGGCGACGCGGTCTTCATGGGGCCGGGCGAGAACGCCGGCGCGGTGCGCGTCGGGCTCGCCGAGGACTCCGACCTCGTCTGCGCGTTCAAGGTCGAGTCGCACAACCACCCGTCCGCGGTCGAGCCGTTCCAGGGCGCCGCCACCGGGGTCGGCGGCATCCTGCGCGACATCTTCGCGATCGGCGCCCGCCCGGTCGCCGTGCTCGACGCGCTGCGCTTCGGCGAGCCGACGTCCGAGCGCTCCCGCTACCTGCTCGACCGCGCGGTCGCCGGGATCGGGCACTACGGCAACTCGATCGGCGTCCCGACGATCGGTGGCGAGGTCTACTTCGAGGGCCCGTACGAGACGAACTGCCTCGTCAACGCGATGGCCCTCGGGCTCGCGAACGCGGGCGACATGATCCGCTCCGCCGCGACCGGGGTCGGCAACCCGCTGATCCTCTTCGGCGCCTCCACCGGCCGCGACGGGATCGGCGGCGCGTCCGTCCTCGCCTCCGCCGAGCTCGACGACGCCGACGGGGACAAGCGCCCGACCGTCCAGGTCGGCGACCCGTTCGAGGAGAAGAAGCTCCTCGAGTGCTCGCTGGAGCTGCTCGAGAAGGGGCTGCTCGTCGCGCTGCAGGACCTCGGCGCCGCGGGCCTGACGTCCAGCGCCTCCGAGATGGCCTCCAAGGGCGAGACCGGCATGGACATCGACATCTCCAAGGTGCCGCTGCGCGAGCCGGGCATGGCGCCCTTCGAGATCATGGTGTCCGAGTCGCAGGAGCGGATGCTCTGCGTCTGCACGCCCGAGAACGTCGACGCGGTCATCGCGATCACCGACAAGTGGCTCGTGCACGGCACGGTCATCGGGTCGGTCACCGACACGCGCGCGATGCGGATCTTCGACGGCGAGACGCTCGTCGGAGAGATGCCCGTCGAGGCGCTGGTGGACGACTGCCCGCTCTACGACCTCGCGCCCGCCAAGCCGCAGCAGCCGCTGTACCCGGCGCCGGTCGCGACGCTCGCCGCCGACGCGTCGCCGCGCGACACGCTGCTCGCGCTCGTCGGCGCGCCGAACATCGCGTCGCGCCTGCCGCTGTTCGAGCAGTACGACCCGGTCGTGCAGTCGCGCACCGTGCGCCGCCCGAACACGTGCGACGCCGCCGTCCTGCAGCTGCCCGACGGCAGCGGCCTCGGCGTGTCGATCGACTGCAACGGCCGTCGGGTCGCCGCCGACCCGTACCGCGGCACGATCGAGGCGGCGCTGGAGTGCGCGTCGAACCTCGCGTGCGCGGGCGCCAAGCCGCTGGGCACGACGAACAACCTGAACTTCGGCAACCCCGAGAAGCCCGAGATCGCCTGGCAGCTCACCGAGGCCGTCCGCGGCCTGGGCGACGCGTGCCGCGCGCTCGACGCCCCGATCGTCGGGGGCAACGTCTCCCTGTACAACCAGGGTGCCGCCGGCCCGATCTACCCGACCCCGGTCGTCGGCATGGTCGGCGCGCTGCCCGACGTCACCCGCGCCGGGCAGCTCGGGTTCGCGAAGGAGGGCGACCTCTGGGGCCTGGCCGGCTGGACCGGCATGCCGTCGCTCGACGCGAGCGAGCTCGCGAAGCTCCGCGGGGACGCGCTCCCCGACGGCCTGCCCGAGTTCGACGTCGACCACGTGATCGCGACGCAGGAGGCGATCCGCGAGGCGGTCCGCTCCGGCGCGCTGTCCAGCGCCCACGACGTCGCCGAGGGCGGCTTCGCGGTCGCGGTCGCCGAGTGCTGCCTGGCGGGCGGCATCGGCGCCAAGGTCCTGGGCGAGCCGACCACCGACCGCACGCCGCGCGAGGTCGTCGACGCGATCCTCTTCGGGGAGCGGCCGGGTGGGTTCATCGTCTCGGGCTCCGAGGAGGCGCTCGAGGCGCTCGCCGAGAAGATCCCGCTGGACATCTTCGGCGAGGTCGGCGGCGACACGCTCGACATCGTCGCGGGCTCGGAGACCTTCTCCGTGACGCTCGACGAGCTCCGCGACGCGCACGCGTCGCTGCGCCCGCTGTTCCCGTAGCGGGCTGCTTCGCGACTTCCGGTCGCGACACGCGTTGCAGATGCCATGCGCACCCATGGCACGGGCGGGGGGCCGCGGTTCCCCGCCCTCGACGGCGTCCGCGGACTCGCGGCGCTCGCCGTCGTCGTCCATCACGTCGGGCTCTACGTCGGCGCCCACGGGGACATCGCGGGCGGGGAGGTGCTGCGACGCCTCGACGTCGGGGTGCCGGTCTTCTTCGCGCTCTCCGGCTTCCTGCTGTACCGCCCGTTCGTGGCCGCGCGGGCGGCCCGTGGGCCGGCGGTGCGCGTCCCGGACTACCTCCGTGCCCGCGCGCTGCGCCTGCTGCCCGCCTACTGGGTGGCGCTCGGCCTGGTGGCCGCCGTGCCGTACCTGGCGAGCGTCACGCCGACGATCGACCCGGTGCAGTCGGGGGACTGGTGGCGGTACTTCGGGCTGACGCAGGTCTACACCGCGGACGCCATCGGGCAGGGGTTCCCGCACGCGTGGACGCTCTGCGTCGAGCTGAGCTTCTACCTCCTGCTGCCGCTGTGGGCCGCGGTCTGGTCGCGCCGGCCGCTCGACGACCGGCGCAGCGTCGCCGAGGTCGTCCTGCTCCTCGGTCTCGGCGTCGCGTCGTGGGGCGTGCGCACGCTCACCTACGTCGAGCCGCAGGTGCTCGGGTCGTGGTTCCCGTTCGGCTTCACCGTGGGCGCGACGTTCCTGTGGTTCAGCGTCGGGATGGCCGCCGCGGTCCTCGGCGTGCACCGCCCGGCCTGGATCCGCGCGTGGCCGGCGCCCGGTGCGGCATGGGCGGCGGCGCTCGTGGTCTTCCTCCTGCTGAGCTACGCGGCCGGGCTCCCGCGCTCGACCGCCCGGCCCTCGGGCGTCGGCTTCCTGCTGCTCCACGGGGTCCCGGCGCTGATCGCCGCGCTGCTGGTCGTGCCGTTCACCACGACGGACGGGCACGGGCGCAGCGCGGTCGGCCGCGTGCTCGCCTCGCGCCCGCTCGTCCGGCTCGGAGAGGTCTCCTACGGCGTGTACCTGTGGCACCCGATCGTCGTGCTCGTGCTGCTCGACCAGGGCGTCGGGACCGACGACCGCTTCTGGATCCTCGCGCCCGCCACGATCGCCGCCTCGATCGCGCTGGGCGCCCTCTCGTTCGAGCTGGTCGAGCGCCCGGCGAGGCGGCTGCGACGGCGGCGGGTGCTCGCGCCCGCACCGCGTCGAGTGGACGCGTGATCCTTCAGGGAAGGATCAGCCGTCCACGACGCGGGCGGCCGAGCCGGGCGCCGCGCGCGAGGAGCACCGGCTCGACCCGTGCGGCGACGGTGCGCGGGCGGTGCAGGACCTCGTCCCAGGCGGCGCGGACGGTCTCGATCCCGGCCGCGGCGAGCAGCCGGTCGCGGTGCGCGTCGCGCGCCTGGCGGACCGGGCCGGCGTGGCCGCGGCCACCGTCGGTCTCCCCCGCGACGCGGAGGTCCGGCCACCAGAAGTCGTGGCGGATGCGCGTGCCGTCCGTCAGCGTGGCCGGCTGCTGGCAGATCGGCCGCGGCCAGCCGCGCGCGTCGGCGATCGCGAGGAACGCCTCCTCGACGTCGTTGGCGGTCCGGGTCGTGCCGGGCACGTGCTGCTCGATCACGGCGGCCAGGACGTCGGCGCCCCGGCGCCCGCGCGACCGGGCGAGCAGCTCGCGCAGCTCCCACGGGCGCAGATGCCCGTGGTAGGCGGCCTCGTCCACGAACCGCTCGACCAGCCGCTGCGGATGCCCGGCGGCGATGTGCAGCAGCGTGCGCGGGAGCGCGAGGCACGCGGTGCCGTCCCGCACGGTGACGTCGCGCGGGTCCAGTGTCGCGAGGCGGTGCACGGCGACGCCGGGTCGGCGCGGCCGGCGCCCGCCGGGGACGCAGACGTGGATCAGGTCGTCCGGCCCCGCCTGGTGGGTGACGAGGCCCCACGCCTCCGCGGCCGACCAGCGGTCGAGCGCCGCGCCCGCGCCGCAGGAGGCCACGGCGGCGTGCCGACGCAGGGCAGGCGGCAGGGGCGCGCCCGGCAGCCGGAACACGCCGGGGAACTCCTCCACCAGCCGGCCGTCGCGCACGCGCAGCGTCAGCGCGTTGCGGCAGACGCCGGCCTGCGCGAGCTGCCCCGTCGTCGCGATGCCGCCGTGCGCGGCGACGGTGGTGGCGATCAGCGTCGCCGTCGGGCGCGGGCGGGCGCGGCGGCGGCGCGACCCGGCGCCAGCGCGGTCGGGGGCCGCGGCGGGGTCGCCGCCCCGCGCCGTGGACACCACGTCCTTCCCCGAAGGTCCTGGTGTCCACTCGTCGCCGTCGGCCATGCCCCGGAGTCCACCCGGGGGCGTGCCACGGCATAACCACCAGGGTGTGCCGATCCCGCTACAGCTTCACGGTGATCGTGCGGGGACGGGACTCAGTCGCGCGCCTGCTCCCACTCGATCGGGTCGCCGCTTCCGGCCGGCGGGTAGCCGAGCTCGCGCAGCAGGCCCGCGAGCGTCTCGCGGCGGACCGCGCCGTAGCTCAGCACGTGCGCGAGCACGCCGCCGTAGGTGAACGCCTGAGGCGGCTCGCAGAGCGCGTCGACGAACGCGTCGTCCCAGGCGCCCCGCGCGCGCACGTCGTCCACGAGCGCCCGGAAGCGCGGGGCGACGTGGTCGAAGCGGCGCAGGAGCTCCCCGGACTCCGCGGGCGGCGGCTCCTCCCCGGCGATCGCCGCGGTCCAGACCTCGAGCGTGCGGACCGACCGCTCCGCCAGCAGTCCGGCCGTCTCCTCCGGGCCCTCGAACCAGACGATCACGAGCCCGGGACGCACGGCGCGGTCGCGGTCCTCCTGGGACAGCCGGGCGACGATCTGCAGCAGCTCGCGGGTGCGGTCGAGGTGGTGGTGCAGCAGCCGGTCGGTCACGTCGCGGCCGCCGGCGCGCGGGCCGGGGACGGTGAGGCCGGCGGGGCCGAGGAAGTGGATGCCGTTGCGCGCGGGGAGCGCGACCGGCAGGTCCGACGTGGCGAACACGCGGGGCGGCACGCCGTACGCCCGCGCGAACGCACGGCTGAACGCCTCGGGGGACCCGTAGCCGGCCGCGGCCGCCTCCGTGCCGCTCGCCGCCCCGCGGCGCAGCCGCCACGCGGCGCGCTCCAGCAGCAGCCGCCGGCGCAGCGCCACCGGGGTCTCGCCGGTCGCGGCGCGCACGAGCCGGTCGAGGTGGTCACGGGAGAACGACGCGCGCGCGGCGAGCGCCCGGCCGTCGACGTCCGGCTCGTCGAGGGAGCCGACGACGAGGTCGAGCAGGTCGCGCAGCCGATCGGACACGCCGTCCATTTGATCGCATTCGACGCGTCGCCCGTCGGCGGTGCGACCGTCCGGCACGGTGCGGGGCATGCCCTCCTGGTCCACGTTCGCCGACGCCGCCCCCGCGCTCGCGCAGCGCGCCCGCGCCCGCCTCGACGCGCACGTCCACAAGACCCTCGCGACGGTGCGCGCGGACGGCTCCCCGCGCATCAGCGGCATCGAGACCCGCTGGCTGGAGGGCGACCTCTTCGTCGGGTCGATGCCCGGCGCCCGCAAGGCGCTCGACCTCCGTCGCGACCCGCGGTTCGCGCTGCACTCCGGCTCCGAGGACCCGCCGGCGTGGCCGGGGGACGCGAAGCTCGCCGGGGTCGCGCACGAGGTCACCGACGACGAGGCGGTCCGGCTGGCGATCCTCGCCGGGACGCCCGACGCCGACGCGCACGTCTTCCGCCTGGACCTGCGCGAGGTCTCGACCGTGCACGTCGAGGACGACGTGCTGGTCGTCGAGGTGTGGACGCCGGAGCGCGGCCTGCGGCGGATCGAGCGGACGTGACCGCGGGGCGCGCGGCTCAGGTCGTCACGGCCTCGCCGATCTGCACGCGCCACAGGCCCGCGTAGCGCCCGTCGAGCGCGAGCAGCTCGTCGTGGGTGCCGGACTCGGTGATGCGCCCCGCCTCCAGCACGTGGATGCGGTGCGCGTGGCGGACGGTCGACAGGCGGTGGGCGATGACGATCGTCGTGCGGTTCGCGCTGACCGTGCGCAGCGACCGCTGGATCGCGGCCTCGGTCTCGGTGTCGACGGCGGCGGTCGCCTCGTCGAGCAGCAGCACCGCGGGGTCGCGCAGGATCGCGCGGGCGAGCGACAGCCGCTGGCGCTGGCCGCCGCTCATCCGCATGCCGCGCTCGCCGACCATCGTGTCGAGCCCCTCGGGCATCGCCTCCACGAACGCCAGCGCCTCGGCGGCGCGCAGCGCGCCCTCGATCTGCGTGTCGTCGGCGTCCGGGCGCCCGTAGGCGACGTTCTCCCGCACGGTGCCGCTGAACAGGAAGACGTCCTGCGCGACGTACCCGAGCGACCCGCGCAGCGACTCGAACCGCAGCGACGGCAGCGCGGCCCCGTCGAGCGTGATCGTGCCGGCGGTCGGGTCCTCCAGGCGCAGCAGGAGCTTCACCAGCGTGGACTTGCCCGCGCCGGTCGGGCCGACGATCGCGTGCGTCTCGCCGGCGGGGACGTGCAGGTCGATCCCGCGGAGCACCGGCGGCGCGTCGTCCCCGAGGTGCCGATACGCGAACTCCACCCCGTCGAGCCGCACCTCGCCGCGGACCGGCGTCACGAGCGTGTCCGTGCCGCCGATGATCCGCGGCGGCACGTCGAGCAGGTCGAGGATCCGCCGCGTGGACGCCATGCCGCGCTGGTAGAGGTCGAGCACCTCGCCCAGGCGGGTCAGCGGCCACAGCAGCCGCTGGGTCATGAACACGAGGACGCTGAACGCCCCGACCTCGAGGTCACCGTCGAGCGCCGCGTTGCCGCCGATGACGAGCGTCATCGTGAACCCGGCGAGGATCGCCATCCGGATCAGCGGCACGAACGCGCTCGACACGCGGATCGCGTCGCGGTTGGCCTCCCGGTAGGCCTGCGAGGCGGCGGCGATCCGGTTGACCTCCCGCTCCTCCGCCGTGAACGCCTTGATCGTCGCGAGCCCGGCGAGGTTGTTCGCCAGCACGCCACCGACCGCGCCCGCCCGCTCGCGCACCGACCGGTACAGCGGGGTCAGTCGCCGCTGGAACGCCAGCGACCCGAGCACGATCACGGGGATCGGCAGGAACGCCAGCAGCGCCAGGAGCGGCGAGATGACGACGAAGACCGTGCCGACGAGCAGCACGTTCATGACGGTGAGGATGATCTCGTTGGCGCCGACGTCGAGGAACCGCTCGAGCTGGTTGACGTCGTCGTTGAGGACGGCGAGCAGGTCGCCGGTCTCCCGGTCCTCCAGCGCGCCGAGCTCCAGCCGCTGCACGTGCGCGTACGCGTCCATGCGCGCCTCGTGCTCGATCGTCTGCGCGAGCGTCCGCCAGGAGATGTCGGCGAGGTAGTCGGTCACCGACTCCATCACCCACACGAACAGGTTCGCGGCGGCGAGCACGAGCAGCTGGTGGAAGCGGTCCTCGACGCCGACGAGGTCGGAGACGATCGAGCCCTGCCCGCGGACGACGACGTCGACCGCGACGCCGATCAGCAGCTCCGGCGCGATGTCGAAGACCTTGTTCAGGACGCTGAACGTCGTCGCGCGGCGGATCGCGCGCCGGTGCGGGGAGGCGTAGTGCCACAGCCGCCGCAGGGGCGAGGCGTCCGGGGCGGCGGTGGGGGCGGGGAGCGAGGACATGCCCCCGACACGATGGCAGGCCACCCTGACGAGCGGCGGTCGGCGGGGAACGACCCCGCATCCTGCGGACATCCGGTCCATGGACGCGCCCCGGCACGCTGCTACCCTGACCGGGCTGCCCCGGCAGCTCCTCTCATGAGTGTCAGCGCTCCCCTTCCCATGGCGGACCCCGACGGACGCGAGGGTCCACGCGACGAGTGCGGCGTCTTCGGGATCTACGGTCCCGGCCACGACGTCTCGCGCCTCGCGTACTTCTCGCTGTTCGCGCTCCAGCACCGCGGCCAGGAGTCGGCCGGCATCGCCGCCGCCGACGTCGACGGCTACATCATCACCCAGCGTGCGCTGGGCCTGGTGAGCCAGGTCTTCAAGGAGCACGACCTCAAGGCGCTCGGCGGCGACCTCGCGATCGGCCACACCCGGTACTCGACGACCGGCTCCAACGAGTGGGAGAACTCCCAGCCGGTGCACCGCTCGGCCGGCTCGGGCGGCAACCGCCGCGAGCTCGCGCTCGCGCACAACGGCAACCTCATCAACGCCGTCGAGATGCACGCCAAGCTGCGCTCGCAGGGCGTCACGTTCTCCTCGACCTCCGACTCGGAGATCATCGCGGCGGCGCTCGCGTCGCACCCCGCGGAGACGATCGAGGAGGCCGTCAAGGACGTCATCCCGCAGCTGAAGGGCGCGTTCTCGACCGTGGTGATGACCAACGACAAGGTCATCGCGTTCCGCGACCCCGCCGGTGTCCGACCGCTCGTGCTGGGCCGCTTCGGCGACGCGTACTGCGTGGCCAGCGAGTCCTGCGCGTTCCTGACGATCGGCGCCGAGTACGTGCGCGAGGTCAAGCCCGGGGAGATGGTCGTGCTCGACGCGCGCGGCGTCACCTCCGAGCAGGTCGGCGACCCCGCCGCCCGCGAGGCGTTCTGCGTCTTCGAGTACATCTACTTCGCGCGGCCCGACTCGCGCATGGGCGGCGGCGCGCTGCAGATCGCCCGCGAGCGGATGGGCGAGGTCCTCGCCCGCGAGGCCCCGGTCCCCGGTGCGGACCTCGTGATCGCGGTGCCGGACTCCGGCAACCCGGCGGCGCGCGGCTTCGCGCGCGCGTCCGGCATCCCGCAGGGCGAGGGGTTCGTCAAGAACCGCTACATCGCGCGGACGTTCATCCAGCCCGGCCAGGAGCTGCGCAAGCACGGCCTGCGGCTGAAGTTCAACCCGCTGCCCGAGGTCGTCGCCGGCAAGTCGCTCGTCGTCGTCGACGACTCGATCGTGCGCGGCAACACGACGCGGCAGATCGTCCAGATGCTGCGCGACGCCGGGGCGCGCGAGGTCCACATGCGGTCCTCCGCCCCGCCGATCAAGAACCCCTGCTACTACGGGGTCGACATGTCCACGCGCGAGGAGATGGTCGCCCACCAGCGCACCGTCGAGGAGATCTCCGCGCACCTCGGCACCGACTCGCTGGCGTACATCTCGCTGGAGGGCGTCTACGAGGCCGTCGGCAACGCCGACCGCGCCCGCCACTGCGACGCGTGCTTCAGCGGCGAGTACCCGCTGGACGGCACCGTCGACACGCAGGGCAAGTTCGACCTCGAGCTGCCGCTCGTGCAGTCCTCCGCGCGCTAGACGCGCCGTTCGCGCCGTCTCCGTCACGAACCCGTGCCGGTCCTGTCACGACGGGCCGGAGGCGACCGGTCCCGTCGTTATGGTCCGCCGCCGTCGATGCGCCCGCTCCCTCTCGACGCCCTGCAGCGGTACTACGGCCACACCGCCTTCCGGCCCGGGCAGGCGGAGGCGGTCGCGGCCGCGCTCGACGACCGCGACGTGCTCGTCGTGATGCCGACCGGCGCGGGCAAGTCGCTGTGCTACCAGCTGCCCGCCCTGCTGCGCGACGACCTGACCGTCGTCGTCTCGCCGCTCGTGTCGCTGATGCAGGACCAGGTCGACGGGCTGCGCGCGCGGCTCGGGGCGCGCGGCGCGCTCGTCGGGGCGATCAACGGCCAGCAGGACACGGCGACGAACCGGGCGGTCCTCGCGCGCGCCGTCGCCGGCGAGCTGCGGCTGCTGCACGTCGCGCCCGAGCGGTTCTCCTCCCCGGACGTGCTCGCGGCGCTCGCGGGCGCCCGCGTCGGGCTGTTCGTCGTCGACGAGGCGCACTGCGTCTCGCAGTGGGGGCACGACTTCCGCCCCGACTACTTCCGGCTCGGGGACGTCGCCCGCGCGCTCGGGGCGCGCGCGATCGTCGCGTCGACCGCGACCGCCACGCCGCAGGTCGCGCAGGACATCACCGCGCGGCTGGGCCTGCGCGACCCGGTGCGCGTGCAGACCGGGTTCGACCGGCCCGCGCTGAGCTTCGGGGTCGTGCCGTGCAGCTCGCCCAACGACCGTGCGCGACGGATCGTGCACGCGCTCGCCACCGCGCCGGCGCGACCGGCGATCGTCTACGCGGGCACGCGGCAGGCGGCCGAGACGCTCGCCGCCCGCATCGGCGCCGACCTCGGCGTCACCTGCGCCGCGTACCACGCGGGCCTGCCCGCGCCGCGTCGCAGCGAGGTGCAGCGCCGCTTCATGGCGGGCGAGCTGGAGATCGTCGTCGCGACCAACGCGTTCGGCATGGGCGTCGACAAGGCCGACGTGCGGACCGTCGCCCACGACGGCGTCCCGGCGTCCCTGGAGGCCTACTACCAGGAGGCCGGGCGGGCGGGCCGCGACGGCCGTCCGGCGCGGGCGCTCCTGTTCGCCTGCGCGAAGGACAAGGGCCTGCACGTGTTCTTCATGCAGCGCAGCGAGATCGACGACGCGCTGCTGGACCGGGTCGCCGGGCGCGTGCTCGCCGCCGCCGACGCCGACGGGCTCGTCGACGCCCCGGTCGCCGCGCTCGCCGGGACCGACCGGCCCGACCAGGTCCGCGCGATCGTCGGGCACCTCGACCGGGCGGGCGTCCTGGTCCTCGAGCCCGGGCGCGCCGACCGCGTGCGGGCGCGCCTGGGCCGCCCGCACGACCCCGACACCCGCGACGCGTGCCGGACCGCGGCCGGGGAGGCGCAGCGCGCGCGCTGGGCGCAGTACCGGGCGGTGTGGGCGTACGCGGAGGGCCGCGGCTGCCGCCGCGCGGCGCTGCTGCGGCACTTCGGCGACCCCGCCCCGGGCGCGCCGACCGTCCCGTGCTGCGACGTCTGCGACCCGACCGTGCTGCCCGCGGGGCCCGCGGCGACGCTCAGCGGCGCCGACCGCGCCCGCGTCATCCGGGCGACGCTCGACGGCCCGGTCCGGCCGCTGGTCGAGCGCTCCCCGGTGGACGCCTGCCGGGCGCTCGTGCAGCGGCTCGGCGACGACGCGGACGAGGAGACGCTCGTGCGGATCCTCCGCGGCCGGCGCAGCCGCGAGATCGCCCGCCGCTCCTGGGACGGGCTCCCGGAGTACGGGGCGTTCGCCGACCTGTCGGCCGCCGAGGTGCTGGCGCTGCTCGGCGAGGCGGTGGGCGCCCGATGAGCCTGCGCGTCGTCGTCCTCGCGTCGGGTGCCGGGACGAACCTGCAGGCGATCCTCGACGAGCTGCACGGCGGGCCCGAGGGCGTCGTGGTCGTCGGGGTCGCGGGCGACCGGCCCGGCGCGCCCGCCCTGGAGCGCGCCGCTGCGGCGGGCGTCGCGACCGCCGTGTTCCCGCGCGACGCGTTCCCCGACCGGGCCGCGCGCGACGCGGCGCTCGCCGCCCAGGTCCAGGCGTGGGAAGCCGACCTCGTCGTGCTCGCCGGCTACATGGCGCTGCTGGACCCGGGCTTCACGCGCCGGTTCGCCGGACGCATCGTCAACGTGCACCCGTCGCTGCTGCCCGTGTTCCCCGGGCTGCGCGCGATCGAGCAGGCGATCGCCTACGGCGTCAAGGTCGCGGGCGTCACCGTCCACCTCGTCGACGACGGGATCGACACGGGCGCGATCCTGCTGCAGGACGCGGTCGCGGTCGCCGACGACGAGACCGCCGCGAGCCTGCACGACCGGCTACGGCCGCTGGAGCACGCGCTGCTGTGCCGGGCGGTCCGCGCGTTCGCGGCCGACGGGGTGTCCGCCGACCCGGACAATCCCCGCAGGATGCGGGTGACCTGAGTCCGCGTTTCCCGGGCGTTCTCTAGGCTCAGGCCCATGCCGTCCGTGCCTGAGCTGAACCCCGTCGACCCGCCCGACCTCGTCCCGGTCCGCCGCGCGCTGCTGTCCGTCAGCGACAAGCGCGGGATCGTCGACTTCGCGCGCGGGCTCGCCGAGCAGGGCGTCGAGCTGATCTCCACCGGGGGCACCGCGAAGGAGCTCGAGGCCGCCGGGCTGCCGGTCCGCGCGATCGACGACTTCACGGGCTTCCCCGAGATCATGGACGGCCGCGTCAAGACGCTGAACCCGAAGCTCTACGCGGGCCTGCTGGCCGTGCGCGACAACCCCGAGCACCAGGCGGCGCTCGAGGAGCACGGGATCGAGGTCGTCGACCTCGTGTGCGTGAACCTGTACCCGTTCGAGCGCACCGTCGCGCGGATGAACGTCAGCGACCGCGACGCGATCGAGAACATCGACATCGGCGGCCCGACGATGATCCGGGCGGCGGCGAAGAACCACGCGTACGCCGCGGTCGTCGTGAAGCCGGAGAGCTACGACGCGATCCTCGAGGAGCTCGCCCAGAACGACGGCGCGCTGTCGTTCCGCACCCGGCAGGAGCTCGCCGCCCAGGCGTTCCACGACACCGCCCGCTACGACACGGCGATCGCCCGCTGGTTCGCCGAGCGCAGCGACGACCACCCGCCGCTGCTCGTGCGCGCCTACGAGAAGGTCACGGACCTCTCCTACGGCGAGAACCCGCACCAGCGCGCCGCCTACTACTCGGCGGTCGGCGAGCGCCGGCACCTGCTCTCGATGGTCAAGCAGCACCACGGCAAGCAGCTGTCGTTCAACAACCTCCTCGACCTCGACTCGGCGACCGCGCTCGCGCGCGACTTCGACGAGCCGAGCTGCACGATCGTCAAGCACAACAACCCGTGCGGCGCGGCGACCGGCGCGACCGCCCTGGACGCCTACCGGGCCGCCTTCGAGTGCGATCCGCTCAGCGCGTTCGGCGGCGTCATCGCGATCAACCGCGAGGTCGACGCCGAGCTGGCGCAGGCGCTGCACCAGCAGTTCATCGAGGTCCTCTACGCGCCCGGGTACACCGACGAGGCGCTCGAGATCCTCACCCAGAAGCAGAACATCCGCATCCTCGAGGACCAGGAGCGCCGCCGCGTCCCGCTCGGCGAGCTGCAGGGCCGGCAGGTGCAGGGCGGCATCCTCGTGCAGGACCGCGACACGATCGTGCTCGACCGGGACACGATGGAGGTCGTCACCGAGCGCCAGCCGACCGAGCAGGAGTGGTCTGACCTGCTGTTCGCGTGGCGGGTCTGCAAGCACGTGAAGTCCAACGCCATCATCCTCGCGCAGGGCGACCGGACCGTCGGCATCGGCGCCGGGCAGATGAGCCGCGTCGACTCCGTGCGCCTGGCGCTGGAGAAGTGCCGGCTCGACAGCGTGCAGGGCGCCGTGCTCGCCTCCGACGCGTTCTTCCCGTTCGCCGACGGTCCCGCCCTGGCGATCGAGGCGGGGGTCCGCGCGGTCATCCAGCCCGGCGGGTCGATCCGGGACGACGAGGTCATCGCCGCCGCCAACGCGGACGGCGTCGCGATGGTCATGACCCGCCGACGCCACTTCCGGCACTAGCGCGATGTCGGGGATCGAGCGGTTCGGGTCCGGTGGGCCCTGGGAGGCGCGCGTCGGGTACTCGCGCGTCGTGCGCGCCGGTGACGGCGTGCACGTGTCGGGCTGCACGGCGATCGGGGAGGACGGCCAGGTCGTCGGTCCCGGGGACGTGTACCTGCAGGCGCAGCAGTGCCTGCGCAACATCGAGCGCGCGCTCGCCCAGGCGGGCGCGACGCTGCAGGACGTCGTGCGCACCCGCGTGTACCTGCTGGACGCGAGCCGCTGGGAGGACGCGGGCCGCGCCCACGGCGAGGTCTTCGGCGAGATCCGGCCGGCGAACACGATGCTCGAGGTCGCCGCGCTGCTGGACCCGCGGCTGCTCGTCGAGATCGAGGCCGACGCCTGGTCGCCGCGGGCGTGACCGACGGATTCCCGCTGCGTGCGGGAATCGTTCGGTGCCGTCCGATCGGGCTGCCAGCCTTCCCCGCTCGGTGAGCTCCGCCGCACGACAGACCACCCCCGCCGGCGGCCTGCGCGACTGGCAGGTCCGGGCACTCGACGCGATGGCGTCGTGGACCGAGGGCTCCTTCCTCGTCAACGCCGCCCCCGGCGCCGGGAAGACCCGTCCGGCGCTCGAGTTCGCGCGCCGCGAGATCGCCGCCGGGCGCGCCCGGCGCGTCGTCGTCGTCTGCCCGACCGGGCCGCTGACCCGCCAGTGGGCCGAGGCCGCGGCCCGCAGCGGCCTGCAGATCGAGCCGGACTCCGACGAGCTCGTCCCCCCGAAGGGCTTCCACGGGATCGCCGTCACCTACGCGCGCGTCGCGATGGCCGGCGTGCGCTGGGCGGCCGCCTGCACCCCGGACACGCTGATCGTCGCCGACGAGGCGCACCACCTTGGCGAGGACCTCGCCTGGGGCCTGGGCTTCTCCGCCGCCTTCTCGAAGGCCCAGCGCTGGCTGCTGCTGTCGGGCACCCCGTTCCGCTCCGACGCCTCCGCGATCCCGGGCGTCCGCTACGACGGCGAGGGCCTCGCCGAGCCCGACATCTCCTACGGGTACGCGGACGCGGTCCGCGACGGCGTCTGCCGGCCGGTCGCGTTCATCACCTACGACGGGTCGCTGTCGTGGCGCTCGGGCGACGACGTGATCGAGGCCGGGTTCGACACCGTCCTCACCGGGCGCGAGGCGTCACGCCGGTACCGCACCGCGATCTCCACCGAGCTGCCCGACGGCCTGCCGCGGATCCTCCGCGAGGCGCACGCCAAGCTGCTGGGCGTCCGCTCCGCCGAGGGCGGGCAGCGCGACGCGGGCGGGCTCGTCATCGCCGCCGACGGCGAGCACGCGAAGAAGGTCGCCAAGCTTCTGCGCGAGGTGACCGGCAAGCCGCCGACCGTCGTCCTGCACACCGAGGCGCGCGCGGCCGAGAAGCTCCAGCGGTTCACCGCCTCCAAGGACGAGTGGATCGTCGCGGTGAACATGGTCAGCGAGGGCGTCGACATCCCGCGCCTGCGCGTCGGCGTGTACGCGAGCGCCGCGAAGACCGCGATGATCTTCCGGCAGATCGTCGGCCGGTTCGTCCGCACGATCCCGGGTCGGCCGCCGGAGCTGAGCTGGCTGTACCTCCCCGCCGACCCGATCCTGCGCATCCACGCCTCCGAGGTCGAGACCGAGGTGCGCCCGTTCGTGCGCCGCAAGGACGAGGACGAGGACCTCGGCGAGTGGGACGAGGTCTCCCAGCGCAAGGAGACCGAGCGCGGCGAGGCCGTCGAGTTCGTGCCGCTCGTCGCCGACGTCGCGCCGCAGATGACGCTGTTCGGCGGGCCCGCGCCCGCCGAGCCGGTGCGGCCGGTCAGCGTGCCGGTCACGCCCGGCATGACCGACGACCTGCCCGGCCTGCCCGAGCCCGCCGCCGAGCTGCCCGCCTACCAGAAGCGCCGCATCCTGCGCGAGAAGCGCCACGGCCTGGTGAACGACCTCAAGCGCCGCGGCCGCTACGGCGGCCCGCAGGAGATCAACGCCTGGCTCAACCGCGAGACCGGCGTCGCGAAGGTCGGCGACGCGTCGATCGAGCAGCTCGAGAAGTCGATCGAGCTGCTCATGCAGGCGCTGACGAAGGGCTCGCGCGCGCGGCGCTGAGTGCCCCCGGTCGGATTCGAACCGACGCGCGACGGATTAAAAGTCCGCTGCTCTGCCGCTGAGCTACGGGGGCCCGAAGATCATCGCGCAGTTTGGCCGGCATCGCAGGCGCGACGGCGCCGCTGACAGGTAGCGCACGACGACGGCAGTCGGCAGGTCCTGGACTTCTCGTGCCGACCGTCATGCACAAGGCGCACCCGGTTCGCGGTCCTGCGCCTCGCGCGCGCGGCGGCGACGCTCACGCTGCTTCGCCGCTGCCTCGGCCTTCTCCTCGTCGGACCGGACGCGGTTGCGTGCCGCCGTGCACGCCTTGCACGTCGTCCGGCGTCTGCCGCTGTTCCAGGAGAACGCGGCAGCCGGCTGCTCGACGCCGCAGCGGCGGCACGTCCGCGGTGGCTCGTCTGTGAGCCGCGCGGCAATCCGCGCCTCGCGGCGACGCCGGAGGTTCGCTTCGCGCTGCTCCGCGGTGAGGGGAAGGTCCCGTACCCAGTCGGCGACGCTGGTGCGAGCGGCGCCGACCTCGTCCGCGATCTCCTCGATCGTCAAGCCGGCGACCCGCAGGTTCCTTGCCTGCCGGCGACGCGCTCCGAGGTCGACGGGAACGTCCGCGGGCGCGGGCTGCGCGCGGAAGTGCCTTCCGCGCTGCATGGTCTGGCGTCGATGGCAGTTCGCGCAGCGAACGTCGCACTTGGCGATCTCGACCTGCAGCGTCGCGAGCGCGCAGCCGCCGGCCGCCAGCTGCATCACGCTTCGCCGCTTGACCGTTCCCGGACGATGGTCGAAGTCCAGCGCGACGAGCGATCGGCTGCCGCAGTCGAGGCAGCCCGTGCCATCGAGATGGCTGAGAGCGTGAAGGAGGTTGCGGGCGCGACGGGTTCCCTTCGCCTCGAGGTGTCGTCGCCAGTCGGGCATGGCGCGCACCCAACCTGCGCGAGTCGCGGTCCGGTTGCGATGGCAGTTCACGCAGACGACCTCGCAACGCTCGGCCTCGGCGATGATTCGATCGAGCCGGGCGCCGCGGCCGACGAGGTCGCCGACGTTCGCGCTCTTGCCGTCGACGTGGTCGAACTCGAGGACGACGAGGTCCGACTCGCCGCAGTCACGACAGTGGTGCTCGGCCAGGTGCCTGCGGATCCAGGCCTGGGCGACCTCCCGCCGACGCCGGGCGCTCCGCGCGACCTGTTCGCGATGCGCGGGGCCGCGGGCGCGGGCGTGTGCGCGGAAGCACGCGCGGCACCAGCCTTGGAACCCCCTCGTCGTCCGCCCGAAGCACTCCTCGGGGAGATGCGTCGCGCAGCGCGAGCAACGACGGACCCGACCGGAGGACCAGACGACGAGGCGACGTCTGGCGATGGTCGTCGGGCGCGCTCGCGTCGCGTGCGCGGTCGTCGTTGCCTCGATGTCGCGGGTCCACAAGCTCACCGTCGACTGCGCCACGCCGAGCGTTCTTGCGATCGCCCTGACGCCGTGTCCGGCAGCCCGGAGCTCGCGCGCTTCCTTGCGGATCTCCGGCTTCGCCATGGGAACACATGTTCGCAAGGCGCCCGGACGGATACCCCCACGGGGAGTCGAACCCCGGCTGCGAGAATGAAAATCTCGTGTGCTAACCGTTACACCATGGGGGCGAGCCTCAGGGATCTTAGGGGTGTGTCGTAGGTGGCGCGGGACGGCGAGCGGCAGTACCGTCCCGCCCCTATGGATGGCATGGGTCGAGCGCACACCGGCCGCCGGGCCCTGACCGCCGCGTTGCTCGCGGTCACGGCCCTGGGCATCGCGCCCCACGCGGTGGCCGACGCGGCCACGAAGAAGCGCACCGCGACCGCCCGGCTCGCGCCGTTCGACTCCTGCGCCGATCTCGTGGCCTACGCGCGCGCGAACGCGCTGGCCCACCCGTCGACGGTGGCCGTGACGTTCCCGTCGTCCGCCCAGGCGCCCGGCGGCGGGGTCGCCGAGGACGGCGCCGCGCGCCCCCTGCCGGCCGCCGCGCCCACCGCGGCGACGCCCGACGCCGGCACCACGGCCGAGCCGGACTTCAGCGGCACGAACAACCAGGAGGCCGGCGTCGACGAGCCGGACACGGTCAAGACCGACGGCCGGCGGATCTTCACGCTCGGCGGCGGACGGCTCCAGGCGGTCGCGGTGAGCGCCGATGGCAGGCCGTCGATCCGCGGCAGCCTCGACCTCGGGGACGCCGGGATCGCCTACGGCGGCGAGCTGCTCCTCCACGGCAACCGGCTGCTGGTCCTCGGGACGCGGTCCGGATTCTCCGCGCAGGACGCCGCGAAGCCCACGGCCGCGCGAAGGAGCGTCGCCTTCCCCGGCACGTACCGCAGCAGCGCGGTGATCCTCGAGGTCGACGTTCGCGATCCGGCGGCGATGACGGTCGTCCGCTCGCTCACCGTCGACGGCAGCTACGTGTCCGCCCGCGCGACCGGCGACGTCGCCCGCGTCGTCATCACCTCGCCGCCGGCGCCCGTGGAGATCCAGCCCGCGAGCTCGCAGGAGGAGTACGAGACGCGCCGGCGCGAGGCGATCCGCAACGCACCGGTCGACGGCTTCCGCCCGAAGGTCGCGATCACCCGCAACGGGCAGACGACGGTCCGGGGTGCGCTGCCGTGCAGCGCGATCCGGCACCCGCGGGTCTTCTCGGGCCTCGACACCACGAGCGTCTTCACGATCGACCTCGACAAGGGCCTGCCGGAGGCGGAGGTCGACGCCGTGCTCGGCGGCGGCGACACGGTGTACGCGTCGACGAGCGGCCTGTACGTCGCGTCCAACCGCTGGGACGAGCAGTTCGAGACGACCGGCCGCCCCGGCCTCGGCACGACGACGACCCAGCTGCACCGCTTCGCGACGGGCGAGCGGACATCGACCACGTACCGCGCGAGCGGCAGCGTCCGGGGCTACCTGCTCAACCAGTTCTCGCTCAGCGAGCACCGAGGAGTCCTGCGCGTCGCGACGACGGAGGACCCGGTCTCCTTCGGGGACGCGCAGACGGAGTCGTCCTCCACGCTCACCGTCCTGGACGAGCGCGACGGCGTGCTCACCCCGATCGGCCGCGTCGGCGGCCTCGGCCGGGGCGAGCGGATCTACTCAGCCCGGTTCGTCGACGACGTCGCGTACGTCGTCACGTTCCGCCAGGTCGACCCGCTCTACACGGTCGACCTGCGCGACCCGCGCGCGCCGAAGGTCCTCGGCGAGCTGAAGATCCTCGGCTACTCCGCGTACCTGCACCCGGTCGGGGAGGACACGATCCTCGGCATCGGCCAGGACGCCTCGCCGCAGGGCCGCCGGCAGGGGACCCAGCTGTCGCTGTTCGACGTGTCCGACCTGCGCAACCCGCGGCTGCTGCACCAGGCGAAGGTCGGGGGCTCGTCGTCCTCGAGCGTCGAGTACGACCACCGGGCGTTCCTGTGGTGGGCGCCGCGGCGCACGGCGGTCCTGCCGGTGACGCTCGACGACGGCGCGGGCTTCCGCCAGGCGACGACCGCGCCCGCGCCCGCGCCCGCGATCGCGCCGGCGCCGAGGCCGCCGTTCGCCGGGGTGCTCGGCTACCGCGTCACGCGCGCGAACGGGATCGGCGCGCTCGGACGGATGAGCGACCCGGGCGACGGCCGCTCCTTCTCCGGCGGCATCACCCGCACCCTCGTCTTCGGCGGCCGGCTCGTCACGATCTCCGACCGCGGGGTCGGCGTCGGGTCGCTGGGCGACTTCAAGCGCTCGGGCTTCGTCGCCTTCCCGACGAGCGACGGCTCCTAGAACACGGACCGGGTGAGGCCGCCGTCGACGGCGAGGGTCTCCCCGGTGATGTACGAGGCGGGCGCCGAGCAGAGGAACGCGGCCGCCGCCGCGAACTCCTCCGGCGTGCCCACGCGGCCGGCGGGGATCTCGGCGGACGCCATCGTCTCGACGTTCTCCCGCGACCCGTAGAGGGACTCGAGCCGCGCGGTGCCGATCCGCCCGGGGAGGAGGCTGTTGAGCGTCACGCCGTCGGCGGCGACGTGCGCCGCGACCGTCTTGAACGCGGTGATCATCGACGCGCGGTGCGTGTTGGACAGCATCAGCGGCGGGGTCGGCTCGCGCACGGTCGTCGACACGACGTTCAGGACCCGCCCCCAGCCGGCCGCGCGCATCGCGGGCAGAGCGGCCTGCACGAGCGCCATCGGGGCGCGCACGAGCGTGCGGTACGCGTCCTCCCACTGCTCGCCGGTGAACTCCAGCGGCATGCCGGCGGGCGGTCCGCCGGTGTTCGTCACGAGGATCGACACCGGCGCGCCGAGCTGCGCGGCGACCGTGTCGAGCAGTGCCGGGCCGCCGTCCACGTCGGCGCTGTCCCACACGAACCCGGACGCGCCGATCTCCGCGGCGGTCGCGTCGATCCGCTCCTGCGAGCGCGAGCTGATCGCGACCGTCGCGCCCTCCGCCGCGAGCGCCGCGGCGATCGCGCGCCCCAGTCCACCCGACGCGCCCGTGACGAGCGCGACCCTGCCGCCGATGCCGAGATCCATGCGCGCAACCCTACGCGCCGCCCGCAACCGTGCGATCCTTCCCGCGGTCCGGGCGCGTAGCTCAGTTGGTCAGAGCACCTCGTTTACACCGAGGGAGTCGGGGGTTCGAGTCCCTCCGCGCCCATGCCCGAACGGAGGCGTACCCGGCGGCTCCGGTCCGAATGCCGCACCAGCGCGCGCTCACGCCGTCGGAGCGTCCGCTCTCCGGCATAGCGTCGCCGTCGTGCTGATCCTCCACCTGGTCATCAACGCGCTGGCGAGGCGAAAGCTCGCGGCGCGTCAGATCACCAGTGCAGAGGCCGAGCAGATCGTCGCGAACGGCCCGCTCGTCGTACCGAACCCCGCGGCGCGCGTGCCCGGCAGCCTGTTCGCGATCGGCCCCACCGACGCGGCGCGCATCCTCACCATCGTGCTCCAACCCGATGAGGCGAGCGCGACGACCTGGCATGTCATGACCGGCTGGGACGCCTCGCCTCGCCAGGTGCGTGCCTTCCAATCGAGACGCTGAACCACCATCATCCGAAGCAGAGCCATGAACGACCTCCCGGACAGCGACGACCTCGACCGCATCCTCGCGGACGACCCCGGCGCGGGCGACCTCCTCGCCCCGCGCGACATCGACGTACGCCTGGAAGTGTCCGTCGATGCGGCCACGCTCGAGGGCCTCACCGAGCGCGCCACACGCGAGGGCCGAGACATCGGAGAAGTCGTGGCCGATGTCCTGCGAAGCGCGGCTGCCTGAGTCCGGCAGCACTGCACTCGACTCTCCCGCGATCGCGGGAGCAACTCGGCACCACGGCCGGCGGGCGCGGGTGTTCGAACCTCTCGCGCCCACTCCCGTCCCCCCGCCGCTGATCCCGCGCGCCCGCCGGTCCGCAGAACCAGACGACGGGGCCGTGACGGCCGGAGCGACGCGTGGAGGGGAGGCAGGTGTGCGGGAGGACCTCGAGGCGCTCGTGTCGTCCGCCGGGGCGGCCGGGCCGGTCGCGTTCGTCGTGCTGTACGTGCTGCTGACCGTGGCGCTCGTGCCCGGCACGATCCCCTCGCTCGCCGCGGGCGTGCTGTTCGGGCCCGTGTGGGGCTCGCTGCTGACCGTGCTCGGCGCGACGCTCGGGGCCGTCGCGGCGTTCGAGATCGCCCGGCGCCTGGGCCGCGAGCGCACCCGCCGCCTGCTCGGTCGCCGCGGCGCGACCGCCGACGCGTGGCTGAGCGCGCGCGGACTGCGCGGCGTCGTCGCGCTGCGGCTGATCCCGGTGCTGCCGTTCAACGCGCTCAACTACGCGTTCGGGCTGTCGGGCGTGACGCGCCGCGCGCACGCGCTCGGCACGCTCGTCGGCATCGTCCCGGGGACGGTCGCGTTCGTCGCGCTCGGGGACTCCCTGGCCGACCCCGGCTCGACCGGGTTCGTGCTGTCGCTCGGGGCCGTCGTCCTGCTGCTCCTGCTCGGGGCGACGCAGCAGCGACGGCGGGTCGCCTGATGCTCGACGCGCACACCCGGCGCCTCGTCGGACCCGCGGTCGACGGCGTGGCCGCCCGCCTGGACCGGGTCGGCGTTGGTCCCGGTGCGGTCACCGCGGTCGGCCTCGCCGTCGGTGTCGCGGCGTGCGTGCTGGCCGCCACGGGCGCCTGGATCGCGGCGCTCGCGCTGTGGCTCGCCAACCGCTCGCTCGACGGCGTCGACGGGGCGCTCGCGCGCCGCCGCGGCCCGACCGACCTCGGCGGAATGCTCGACTTCCTCGCGGACTTCGTCGTCTACGGGGGGTTCGTCGTCGCGGCGGCGATCGCCGTGCCCGACGCCCGGGTCGCCGCCTGCGTCCTCCTGGCCGTCTACCTGCTGAACAACGTCGCGCTCCTGAGCTTCGCGTCGCTGATCGAGAAGCGCGGGCTGGACCTCGGGGACGAGCGCTCCCTGCGGTTCACCGCCGGGCTGACGGAGGGGACCGAGACGATCGCCGCCTACGTCCTGCTCTGCCTGCTGCCCGAGCACGCCGGGACGATCATGTGGGTGTTCGCGGCGCTCGTCGCGATCACCGTCGCGCAGCGCGTCCGCCTGGCGGTCGTCGTGCTCGGCCCGACCCGCACCTAGCGCACCAGCCGCCGCGCGGCGAGGACCGGGGCCAGTGCGCGCCGCAGGCCGGGCCCGGCGTACCGCTTGCGCAGGTGGTCGTCGACCGCGCGGACGGCGGCTCCCGCGTAGGTCGGGTACGCGTGGACGGTCCCGGAGACGCGGGCGAGCTTCGCGCCGGTCGCGATCCAGGCGGTGAGCTCGGCGATCGACTCGCCCGCGCCGCGCCCGACGAGCGTCGCGCCGACGAGCCGTCCGCGCGCATCGCCGACGAGGATCGCGCCGCCGCGGTGCTCGCCCGCGGCGATCGCCCGGTCCAGGCCCGCGTAGGTCGACCGGGCGACCACGACGCGCTCCCCGTGCCGCTCCCGGGCCTGCGCGACCGTCAGCCCGACGTGCGCGACCTCCGGGTCGGTGAAGGTCACCCACGGCAGCGGCGTGCGGTCGGCCCGCCGGCGCAGGCCGAACAGCGCGTTCACCGCGGCCTGCCGCGCGTGGTGCGCGGCGACGTGCGTGAACGCGGGAGCCCCCACGACGTCCCCGACCGCGAAGATCCCCGCGGCGCTCGTGCGCATCGTCGGGTCGACGACGATCGCGCCGCCCGCGTCGCAGCGCACCCCCGCGGCGTCGAGCCCGATCCCGTCGCTGCGCGGGGCCCGGCCGGCGGCCACGAGCACCGCGTCGGCGACGAGCTCTTGCGCGTCGCCGAGCGTCAGGCGGATCGCGCCGTCGGCCCCGCGCGCGGCGGCGGTGACCCGGACCCCGAGCCGCAGGTCGATCCCGTCCTCGCGCAGCTGCTCGGCCAGCAGCGCCGACGCCTCGGGCTCCTCGCCGCGGAGGGGCCGGTCGCCGGACTCCAGCAGCGTGACCCGCGACCCGAGCCGTCCGAGCGCCTGCCCGAGCTCGCAGCCGATCGGGCCCGCGCCGAGCACCGCCAGCCGGGCGGGGAGCGCGCGCAGCTCCCACACGGTCTCGTGCGTCAGCGGCGCCAGCGCGGCCAGCCCGGGGACCGGCGGCACCACGGCGCGCGAGCCGGTCGCGACGATCGCCCGACGGAACCGCACCGGCCGGCCGTCGACGGTCAGCGTCCGCGGCCCGGTGAAGCGCCCCTCGCCGACCAGCACATCGACCCCCGCGGCGGTCAGCCGCTCCACCGAGTCGTGCGGAGCGATCGTCGCCTGCGCGGCCCGCACGTGGTCGAGGACCGCGGCGAGGTCGACCGTCGGGGTGGCGGGCGGCAGGCCGACCCGGTCGGCGTGGCGCATCGCGTGCGCCAGGCCGGCCGCCGCGAGCAGGCTCTTGGACGGCACGCAGCCCGTCCACAGGCAGTCGCCGCCGGTCCGGTCGCGCTCGACGAGCGCCACCCGCGCACCGGCACCCGCGGCGATCATCGCGCTGACGAGGCCACCGGTGCCGCCGCCGAGGACGAGCAGGTCGTAGGTCATGCGGGGATCCTCCAGCTCGGGCTCGCGGCCAGGTCGACACCGACCTCCGCGCCCACCGCGGGGGCGTCGCCGGGCGGACGGTGCGCCGACAGCTCGAGGCCACCGGCGTCGAGGACGACCCGGACGTGGTCGCCGAGATAGGTGGCCTCGACGACCTGGGCGCGCAGCGGCGCCGCGTCGTCCAGGCGCAGGTGCTCGGGACGGATCGCCAGCAGCCCGTCGCCGTCCGGCACGAGGTTGCCGACGCCGAAGAACCGCGCGACCGCGGCCGAGCACGGCCGCTCGAACAGGGCGCGCGGCTCGTCGTGCTGGACGATCCGCCCGTCGAGCAGCAGCGCGATCGTGCGGCCGAGCTCCGCCGCCTCCGCACGGTCGTGCGTCACCACGAGCGTGGTCAGCCCGTGCGTCTCCTGCAGCGTCACCAGCAGCCGGCGCAGCGCGCCGCGGCGCGCCGGGTCCAGCGCGGCGAGCGGCTCGTCGAGCAGCAGCAGCCGCGGCCGGGCGGTGAGCGCGCGGGCCAGCGCGACGCGTTGCTGCTCGCCCCCGGAGAGCCCGGTCGTGCGCCGGTCGCCGAAGCCGTCGAGCCCGACCTCGCGCAGCGCCGCGTCGGCGCGCGCCCGGCGCTCGGGCCGCCGCACCCCGGCGGCGCGCAGCGGCAGCGCGACGTTGTCGCGGACGTCGAGGTGGGGGAGCAGGCGCGGCTCCTGGAAGACCACGGCGAGGTCGCGCCGGTGCGGTGGGAGCCCGTCGAGTGGCACGCCGTCGAGGACGACCCGGCCCGCCGCGGTCGGGGTCAGCCCCGCGATCGCGCGCAGCAGCGTCGTCTTCCCGGCACCCGACGGGCCGACGAGCGCGACGCGACCGCCCGCCGGCACGGTCAGCGACAGGTCCTGCAGGACCGTGGTCGCCCCCGCGGTGACGGTGAGGTCCGCGCAGTCCAGGCCGCTCACAGCGGGCGTCTCCCGGCGCGGACGGCGACGGCCAGCGCGACGAGCGCGGGCGCGAGGAACACGAGCGCGAGGCTCGCCGCGATCTGCGGGTCGGTGCCGATGAACGGCAGCAGCACCAGCGGCAGCATCGGCCGGCCCGCACCGACCGCGAGGCTCGTCCCGTAGTCGCTCCACGAGACGAGGAACGCCAGCAGCGCGGCGGCGGCGACGGTCGGCGCGGCGGCCGGGAGCGTCACGAGCAGCAGTCGGCGGCGCGGCGCGAGCCCCGCGGTGTGGGCCATCTCCTCCAGGGCGGTGAGCCGCGGCCCGAAGCCGCCGAGCAGCACGAGCGTCGCGTACGGGACCGCGAAGGTCAGGTGCGCGAGCACGATCGCGGGGAGCGTCCCGTCGACGCCGAGGCGGATGAGCCACTCGTTCAGCCCGGTGCCGATCGCGTAGCCGGGGACGAGCAGCGGGGCGGCGAGGAGCACCAGCACCGGCCCGGGTCGGCGCAGCCGCCGCTCGGCGAGCACGCGGGCCGCGGGCCACGCGACCAGCAGCGCGAGCGCGGTCGTCGCGGCGGCGACGAGCGCCGAGTTGCCGGTGGCGGTCGCCGCCTCCCCGGAGAGTGCGGCGCGCACCCCGCGCAGGCCGAGGTCGGTCGGCAGCAGGTCGGGCGCGCGCCACGCGTCGGCGACGGCGCGGACGACGAGCGCCAGCAGCGGCAGTGCGACGAGGGCGGCGGGCACGGTCCCCGCCGGGGGCCTACGCATCGCGCAGTCCCCGCGCGGCACGGACCGCGAGCGCCGCGAGCACCACCGACACGGCGGCGGCGAGCAGCAGCGCCGCGGCCGCGGTGGACTGGCCGGTGACGACGTCGCCCTGCGTGGCGCCGAGCGCGTACTCGGCGATCGTCTGCGGGTAGGTCGGGCCGACCGCGAGCGGCACGTCGAAGGCGCCGAGCACGAACGCGAACACCACGACGCACCCGAGCAGCAGCGGTCCGCGGATCGTCGGCCACGTCACCCAGCGCAGCCGCTGCAGCGGCGACAGCCCGAGCGCGGCGGCGGCCTCGTCGCGCTCGGCGTGCCCGCGGCCCAGGGCAGCGAGCAGCAGCACGAGCAGGAACGGGACCTCCTTGTAGAGGTAGACGAGCACGATCCCGACGCCGTGCTCGTCGCGCACGAGCGTCACGGGCAGCGCGCCGATCGCCCGCTCCGCGAGCCCGCCCGGGGCGAGCCACAGGACGGCGACCGTGGCGACGAGCAGGTGCGGCACCGGGACCGGCAGGGCCAGCAGCGTCCGCACGACGGTCCCGGCCCGCCGCACCCGCAGCGCGAGCGCGGTGGCGAGCGCCGCGGCGAGCACCGTCGTCAGCACCGCGGTGCGGACCGTGAAGACGACCGCGTCCCGGAACTCGGGTGCCGCGAGCAGGTCGCGCCAGGCGGCGAGGGTCGGCTCCCCGCCCAGCGGCGTGACGCTCGCGCGCACCGCCCCGGCGAGCGCGCCGCCGAGCAGCAGCGCGACGAGCGCCGCGGCGGGCAGGACCGCGACGCGGCCCCGTGCGCCCGCCGTCCTCACGTCCCCGCGCCGCGCAGGACCTCGCGCGTCCAGCGCTGCTCCAGCGGTGCGACCTCGTCGGCGGCGAGCTCGGGCAGCGCCTCGCCGAGGTCGTCGAGCAGGTACGGGCTGCGGGCCGCGCGCGTGAACGCGGAACGCTGCGCGGGGTCGAGCCGGTCGAGCTGCAGGACGGTCGGGTTGCCCAGCCCGGCGGGGTCGGCCTTGGCCGCCTGCAGCCGCGGGTCGAGGAGCAGGTTCGCGACGACCTGGGCGCCCGCCGCGTTGGCCGCGTTGGCGGGGATCGCGACGAAGCTCACGTTCTGCAGCGTGCCGTCGCCGAGCACGAACGGCCGGGCGCTGCGCGGCACGATGCCGCGACGGACCGCGGCCCGCACGAACGCGGCGTCGTAGGACATCGCGAGGTCGATCTCCCCGTCCCCGAAGAGGCGGGTCAGCTCCGCCTCGGACTTCGGGTAGGAGCGGCCGCCGCGGTAGAGCAGCGGCGCGAGCTCGTGCAGGTAGCGCATCGCGGCGTCGGCGCCCTTGGCCGCGACGACCTGCCGCACGAACGCCGACCCGGTGAAGTCGGGCGGTGCCGGGTAGGTCACGCGGCCCGGGTTCGCGCGGGCGAACGCGAGCAGCTCGTCGAAGCTGCGCGGCGGGCGCGGTGTGCGGGCGCGGTCGTGGGCGAACACGAACGCCGCCCGCTGCCACGGGGACTCCTGCCCGTCGACCGGGACGCGGAAGTCCTCGCGCAGGGACGGGTCGTCCGGGTCGAGCAGTCGCGCGTTGGGGAGCCGCGTCGCCCAGTCCTCGAGCCACAGGCCGGCGCGCTTGCCGGAGGCGAAGTTCTCGCCGTTGATCCAGATGAGGTCGACCGCGCCGCCCGTGCGTCGACCGGCCCGTCGCTCGGACACGACGCGCTGCACGGCGTCGGCGGTGTCGGCGACGGGGACGCGGCGCAGGCTCACGCCCAGCCGTCGCGCGGCCGGGGCGACGACGTCGTCGACGTAGCGGTTGACGCCCTCGTCGCCGCCGAAGAGCCACCAGCGCACGGTCTGCCCGCGTGCCTGGCGCTGCACCTCCGCGAAGCCTCCGGCCGACGCGGCGGTCGAGGGGGCCGGGGGGTCGTCGCCGCACGCGGCGAGGATCAGCGCGGCGGCGATCGCGGCGAGCAGGGACAGGAGGCGGGGTGCGGTCATGGGGTCCGGAGGTCGGGGGTGCGGCCGGCGGGGAGCCGGGCGCGCAGGACGAGGGAGGGGTAGCCGCGGCGGGGCAGCTCGACGCGACGGTCGACGTGCAGGCCGGCGGCCCGCAGGTCGGCGGTGGGGTCTAGCGGGCGCAGGCCGCCGAGGGCGGCGGGCCGCGCGGCCGCGGCGGCGGCGAGCACGCGACCGGCGAGCCGGGCCGGCGGGGCGCGCCCGGTCCAGACGGTGACGGTCACGAGCCGGGACGCCGGGTCGGGTCGCAGCAGCCGTCGGGCCTCGGCGAGCACGGCGGCACGGTCGGCGGGGGACAGGAGGTGCAGCAGGTAGGAGATGGTGACGACGTCGGCGTGCCCGTCGGGCAGCGGCACGTCGCGGGCGTCCGCGCGCAGCAGCCGGGTGTCGTCGGAGAGGGGGCCGACGTGCGCGAGCATCGCCGCCGACCGGTCGACCCCGACCGCCTGCGCGGGCCGGGCGGCGAGCCGGCGCAGCACGAGGCCGGTGCCGGTGGCGAGGTCGACGAGCGTGTCGCGCGGGCCGGGGTCGGCGAGGCGCAGGGCGGTGTCGACGGCGTGCTGCTCGCGTCGCTCCTGCCGCCCGTACGAGCCGGCCAGCCGGTCCCAGGTGCGGACGCTCGCTGGATCGGTCCCGGCCACGCCCGCGACGCTAGCTGGCCGCGGCGCCCGGACCGAGCGGCGAGACGCCACTTGCAAAAGCTACATCCGTGTATGTACAGTCGTGCACATGGCCACCACCACGCCGTCTCCCGCGACCGAGGCGCCCGTCCGCCCGGCCCCGTCCGCCAGCGCCCCGCAGGAGCGCTCGACCACCCGGCAGCTGCGCGACCGGCTGCGGCGCGCGGACCCCGACCGCATCGAGCCGATGGAGGACTACGGCTGGTTCGGCCCCGACTCCGTCACCTGGAAGGTCTGGTCCTACCCGACCGCCCCGACCGTCGGCTTCAGCCGCGCCGTCGTCGTCGAGGAGCTCGACCCCTTCCTCATCGCGCCGGTGAAGAACAGCAGCAAGATCTACAGCCAGACCAGCGTCCGCTACGACCGCACGCTCCGCTACTTCGCGACCTACCTGTTCGCGGACTCCAGGAAGATCGCGCACGCCACCCAGGTGCTGATGAAGGTCCACCACAAGGCCGCGAGCCCCGACCCGGTCTCGGGCCTGCTCTCCGACCCGAACAACCCGGACGAGCAGCTGTGGATCCACATGACCGCCTGGCACTCGATCCTCTACACCTACGAGCAGTTCGGCCCCGGCCGGCTGACCGCCGAGGAGGAGACCCGCTACTGGGCGGAGTGCGCGATCGCCGCGCAGGCCCAGACGATCGACCCGGACCGCGTCCCGCGCTCCCGCGACGAGGTCCGCGAGTACTTCCGTCTCATGCGCCCGCGGCTCGCCGCCAGCGAGGCGACCCAGGAGGCGATGAGCCACCTGATGGACCCGGACGGCCTGTACCCGCCGGTGCCCGCCGTCGCGCGACCCGCCCTCTGGGCGTACGCCAAGCTGTTCCGCGCCGCCGTGATCGCGACGCTGCCGCAGTACCAGCGCGACCTCGCCAACCTCCGCCAGCCGAAGGTCGTCGACGCGCTCGTCACCCCGATCATGCGCCTGGGCATGCGGATCGTCGCCCGCTCGCCCCGCGTCCAGCTGGCGATCGTGGCGGCGCTGTCGCCGTCGACCGTGCCCGTCGTCGGCCCGGTGCTGCTCGGCCTGCCGCCGCGCAGCACCGAGATCCTCACGCCGCAGGAGACGTTCCGCCGCCACGACGTGCCGACCCCGCGCGAGCTGTACGCCGAGCTCGGCCACGACCAGGGCACGATCGTCTACCCGCCGTCGGCGCCCGTGCCGTCCGAGGTCGCCGAGCGGTACGCCGTCAGCTGAGGATCCGGGCGACCTCGCGGAAGAGGTCGCCCCACTCGGTCAGCGCGTCGGTGGCGCCGAGCGCCATCGCCGCGCGCCGGTCGACGATCCCGCCCGTCCCGCCGGTCCGCGAGAACACGACCGCGGGGGCGCGCAGGTCCTCCGCGCGCATCGCCGTCAGTGTCGCCTCCGCGAGCGGGCCGTCGAGCAGCACGAGGTCCGGCGCCGCCGCCCGCATCCGCGCGAGCGCCTCGTCGACCGTGCGCACCGACGCGATCGTCGTGCGGCCGCCCGCGTCCGCGGCCGCGTCGCGCAGGAGCGCCGCCCCGTAGGAGGTGTCGTCGGGCTCGCCGTCGACCCACAGGATCGTGCGGTCGGCGAGGGCTCGACCGAGGATCGCCCGCGGGTTCGTCGCGGCGTGGATCGCGCGCAGGTGGTCCTCGAACCCGCTCCAGTCGGTCATCCCCGCGGTGTCGAAGCCCAGGACCCCGAGGCCCTCGTGGCTGCGCAGGTAGCGCTCCTGGTGGGGCTGCACGTCGGCGAGCAGCGCGTAGGCGACCGGGTCGTCGTCGGCCTCGTGGTCGAGCATCGCGAGCACCTCGCTGCGCAGCTCGTTGAGGTAGGCGTCCGTGAACGACACGCCGATGTAGAGGACCGTGTTCGTCGCGAACAGCGACCGCAGGAACGTCATGTAGGCGGGGCTCGAGTAGAGCCGCTCGCGGTAGTCGCGCTGCGTGAAGACGACGGCGTCCCCGATCGGGCCGACCTCGCCGTGGAGCTTGATGACCGGGGCGCCCTCCTGCCCCTCCCAGAAGCGCGGCTCCCACCAGCGGTGCGGCGGGTCACGCAGGATCCGCTGGTAGGCCTGCGGCCCGGGCACGTCCCCGATCAGGAAGTGGTCGAAGTTCGTGGTGAGGATCGCGTCGAACGGGATCCCGGCGAGCAGCCGGCGGCGCTCGGCGATCCGCTCCGGGTGGCCGCGCTCGACGAGGACCTCGGCGAGCGCCGGGTCGAACTGCTCGCCCATCGCGACCTGGAGCACCTGGGCGGCGGCCTCGAGGTCGCGGTGGCCGCCCTGGTGGATGAGCTGGTCCAGCCAGGCGGCCTGGTCGGCGTCGAGCGCCGCTTTCTCGGCGAGCCCGTCGAGCAGCGCCTTCCACGCGGGCACCGCGGGGGCGGAGAAGCCCGCCCCGACGAACGCGACGCAGCGGCCGGCGGTGATCTGGTCGATCAGGTGCTGCGGGATCTCGGTCACGGTGGTCCCCGGTGATCGCCGCTCAGCTCTCGGCGAGCGAGAACGTCGACGGCGTGGCGTCGGCGAACGTCGCGGGCTCGCCGGTGAAGCCGGCCTGGATCGCCGCCATCTGGTTGGGCTTCATGATGATCTCGCGCTGCAGCTCGGTCTCGAGCACGAGCCCGTCGCGCGGCGAGAGCCCGCCCTCCCAGGCGGCGTTGTAGAGCGCCTTGGTGCGCCGCGTGGCGTCCGGGGACTTCGACGCGATCTCGCGGGCGAGCGCGTCGGCCGCGCCGTGCGGGTCGGCGTCGACGCGCGTGACGAGGCCGTACTCCTTGGCCGCGGCGCCGTCGACGATCCGGCCGGTGTAGGTGAGCTCCTTGGCGACGTCGATCGGCACGAGCCGCGGGAGCGACTGCGTGATCCCCATGTCGGGGATGAGGCCCCACTTGATCTCCATGATCGACATGCGGATGTCGGGTGCGGCGATCCGGATGTCGGCGCCGAGCGCGATCTGCGCGCCGCCGCCGAAGACGTTGCCGTGCAGCGCGGCGATGACGGGGACGGGCAGGTCCTGCCAGTCGGTGGCGACGCGCTGGGCGAAGTTCGCGAGCCGGTCGGCGTCCCGCTCGAGGACCTGCTCCATCGGCATCGCGCCCTCCGCGTAGAAGCTCGGGACGTCGAGGCCGGAGCAGAAGCTCTTGCCCTCGCCGCGCAGGACGACGGCGCGGACGGTGCCGTCGGTCGCGAGCTGGTCGGCGGCGGCGTGCAGCGCGCGGACCATGTGCTCGTCGAGCGCGTTGTGCTTGTCGGTGCGGACCATCGTCACGGTGGCGACGTGGTCGGCGATGTCGATGCGGACGCGGTCCTCGCTCATGGACGGATCCTACGCCGGGCAGGGCCCCGGCCGCGAGGCCCGGGCGCGTCGGCGCGGCGGGCTACGGCCAGGCGAGCGGGCGCAGCTCCTCGACGGCCCGGCGGATGGCGGTGGAGGGCGGGGCATCGCCGAGGGTGGGGACGAGGTTGCGCGCGGCCATCATCGTCCCGAGGAAGGCGCCCGCGAGGATCTCGGCGCGGATCTCGGGCGCGGGGTCCCCGGCGGTGCGGAGGCGGCGGTCCAGGAAGCGCCGGACGGTCTCGTGGTTCTCGCCCATGAGCGACGCCTCGTGGCGGCGCAGCTCGGGCTCGCGCGCGAGCAGCTCGAGGAAGGTCCCGGCGTCGGGGTCGGTGGGTCCGGCGGGCGGCTGTTCGACGTCGATCGCGCGCCAGAGGGCGTCGGCGAGGACGTCGAGGGCGTGCTGCTCGCCGTCGTCCGCGTCGAGCAGCTCGGCGAGGCGGCGGGCGATCGTCTCGTGGCGGTGGAAGGGGAGGTCCTCCTTGCGGGGGAACTGCCGGTAGACGGTCCGGGGGGAGACGCCGGCCTCTTCGGCGACCTCCTCGATCGTCGTGGCCGCGTAGCCCTGGCGCAGGAAGAGCCGCCGCGCCGCGCTCCCGATCTCGTCCCGGACGCGCTCCCGGTTGCGCTCGCGCACGGAGGGTCGGGAACCGGTTGCCATGCCTCGATCGTACCTCCTGGCGAAGCAGATCCCGCCGGTGTGGCAGTATGTGTCTTACAGGCAGTTTCTCCCGCTCTCGACCCCGACCCCCCTCTCCCACATGACCGCGCTCCTCCTCGCCGCCGGCCGCCGCTCGAAGGTCCTCGTCCTCGTCCTCGCGATCCTCGCCGCCGGCGGGCTCGCCTCCCAGGCCGGCAAGCTTGAAGGGGTCGTCGACGACGATCCCGTCGCGTCGCTGCCGTCCGGCTCGGAGTCGCGGGAGGTCGCGCAGCGGCCCGTCGCCGACCCGACCGAGCGCGACGTGCCCGCCGTCGTCGTGGTCGCCCGCGACGGCGGCCTGCGCGACGGCGACCTCGACGCCCTGCGCGACGTCGCCGCCGACCTGCGCGAGCAGCCGCCCGGGCTCGTCGACACCCGTGCGCTGCGCGAGCCCGAGCAGGCGCCCGGCGGGGCGGCGGCCGTCCTCGCCGTCCCGATCACCGACGACGGCGACGAGGAGGCCCTCAACGAGACCGTCGAGACCCTCCGCGACCGACTCGCGCCGCTGCGCGAGCGCGACGGGCTCGACGTCCAGGTCACCGGAGGCGCCGCGTTCAGTGCCGACCTCAGCGCGGTCTTCGACGGTCTCGACGGACGCCTGCTGGCGATCACCGGATCGCTCGTGCTGCTCCTGCTGATCCTGATCTACCGGTCGCCGATCTTCTGGCTCGTGCCGTTCGTGACCGTGATCTTCGCCGAGGGCGCGAGCCGCGGTGCGGGCGCCCTGCTCGGGGAGGCCGGGCTGACCGTCACCGGCCAGTCCAGCGGCATCCTCTCCGTCCTCGTCTTCGGCGCCGCGACCGACTACGCCCTGCTGCTCGTGGCCCGCTACCGGGAGGAGCTGCGCGCCCACGAGGACGTGCACGACGCCATGCGCGCCGCGCTGCGCGGCGCCGCGCCCGCGATCCTCGCCAGCGGCGGCACCGTCGTCGTCGGCCTGCTGACCCTGCTGCTCGCCGACGTCGGCTCCACCCGCGCGATCGGCCCGCTGGGCGCCGCCGGCGTCGCGCTCGCGATGGTGCTGTCGCTCACGCTGCTGCCCGCCTCGCTGGCCGTCGTCGGCCGCCGGGCGTTCTGGCCGTTCATCCCGCGGCCCGGCGAGGAGGTCGCCGCGCGGCGCAGCGTCTGGGAGCGCCTCGGGGACCGCATCGCCCGGCGCCCGCGCCGCGCCTGGGTCGGGGCGACCGCGGTGCTCGTCGTCCTCGCGGCCGGCACGCTCGGCCTCGACACGACGCTCACCCAGCAGGACCAGTTCACCTCGAAGGTCGAGGCGGTCGAGGGGCAGAAGCTGCTCAGCGAGAGCTTCCCGCCCGGGCTCACCGCGCCCGCCGACGTCGTGCTCGGCGACCCCGGTCGCGCCGAGGCCGTGCAGGCCGCGCTCGGCCGCGCCGACGACCTCGTCGCGTCCGCGCGCCCGACCGGCGACCCGAACCGGCTGTCGGTCGTGCTCGCCCGCGACCCGTACGGGGAGGCGGCGGTCGCCGCGGTCCCGGAGCTCCGGCGCGTCGTGCGGTCCGCCGACCCGCAGGCGCTCGTCGGCGGGGCCACCGCCGAGGCCTACGACCTCCGGGACGCCGCCGAGCGCGACAACCTCGTGGTGCCGCCGATCGCGCTGCTCGTCGTCGCGCTCGTGCTCGTCGTGCTGCTGCGCTCGATCGCCGCGCCGCTGCTGCTGCTGGCCACCGTCGTGGTGTCGTTCCTCGCGTCGCTCGGCGTCGCGACCGTCGCCTGGGACGTCCTGTTCGGCTTCCCGGCGGCCGACCCGACGCTGCCGCTGCTGGCGTTCGTCTTCCTCGTCGCGCTCGGCGTCGACTACAACATCTTCCTCGCGTCCCGCGCGCGGGAGGAGGCGGAGCGCATCGGCACCCGGCGCGGCGTCCTCGCCGCCCTCGCGGTCACCGGCGGGGTCATCACGGCCGCGGGCGTCGTGCTCGCGGGGACGTTCTCCGTCCTCGCGGTCCTGCCGCTCGTGCTGCTCACGCAGATCGGCACGGTCGTCGCGTTCGGCGTCCTGCTCGACGCGACGCTCGTGCGGTCCGTGCTCGTCCCGGCCCTCATCCACGACCTCGGCCGCCGCGTGTGGTGGCCGTCGCGCCTGGCCCGGCAGGACGGCGAGTCCGGCTGACTATCGTGCGGAGGGTGACCGGCGACGCGTCCCCTCCGCCCGCCGACCGCGCCCGGCCGCTGCCCCCGGCGCTCGCCGCCGCGCTGGTGGCTGGGGCGTCGGGCGCGGTGCTCGTGCTGGAGATCCTCGGGGTGCGGCTGCTCGCCCCCTACGTCGGGCTGACGCTGGAGACGACGACGTCGATCATCGGCGTCGTGCTCGGCGGGATCGCCGCCGGCTCCGCGGTCGGCGGCCGCCTCGCCGACCGCACCGACCCGCGCGGGCTCGTCGCGCTGCTGCTCACGGCCGGTGGCGTGCTCGCCCTGCTGACCGTGCCGATCGTCCGCGGGCTCGGCCCGTCCTCCTCCGGCGGGGGCGGGGCGCTCGCGCTCACCACCGTGGCGCTGCTGCCCGCCGCCACCGTGCTGTCGGCGATCACCCCCGCCGTCGCGCGGCTGCAGCTCGCCGACCTCGCGAGCACCGGCACCGTGTACGGGCGGCTGTCCGGCTGGGCGACCGCGGGCGCCCTCGCCGGCACGTTCGTCACCGGATTCGTCGTCGTGCCGCTCGTCCCCGTCAGCACGGCGGTCGTGCTCGTCGGCGGCGCGCTCGTGGCGTGCGGCCTGCTCGCCGCGGTCCGCGCCTGCACGTCCTCGCGGCGGGCGGCGGCCGGGCCCGCCGCGGGTGCGACGGTGCTCGCGCTGCTGGCGCTCGCCTCCGGCTCCCCGTGCGACGTCGAGTCGACCTACCACTGCGCGCGCGTGGAGATCGACCCCCAGCGCGCCTCCGGCCGGATCCTCCTGCTCGACGACCTGCAGCACAGCTACGTGGATCTCGACGACCCGCAGCGCCTCGCGTTCGCGTACACGCGCTGGATCGGGGACGCGCTCGACGCCGCGGCGCCCGCGGGCCGGCCGCTCGACGCGGTGTTCGTCGGCGGTGGCGGGTTCACGCTGCCCCGGTACCTGCTCGCCACCCGGCCGGGCTCGCGCGCCCGCGTGCTGGAGGTCGACGGGAAGGTCGTGGAGCTCGCGCGCGAGCGGCTCGGGCTACGCCGGTCCGCCGCGCTGCGCGTGGACGTCGGCGACGCGCGCGTGACGCTACGCGGCCGGCCGGCGGACTCCGCCGACGTGCTCGTCGGCGACGCGTTCGGGCAGGTCGCGGTGCCGTGGCACCTCACGACCCGGGAGTGGCACGACGACGTGCGTCGCGTGCTGCGACCCGGCGGGATCTACGCGCTGAACGTCATCGACCGCGGCGACCTCGGCCTGCTGCGCGCGGTCACCGCGACGGTGCTCGACCGCTTCGCCGACGTGCGGCTCGTCCGCGCCGCCCCGGGCACGGCGGGCAGCGCCAACGCGGTGCTGCTCGCCTCCGACCGGCCGCTGCCCGCGACCGCGCGGTCCAGCGCGCAGGGCGCACGGACGCTCGACCGGCCCGCGGTCGTGCGCTTCGCCGCCGGGGCCGACGTCCTCACCGACGACGACGCGCCGGTCGACCAGCTGCACGACGCGCGCTGACGCGCGCGCCCGTCAGTCGGCGTGGCGCCAGCCGCCCGCCGGGGCGCCGTCGCGCGGGCGCCGGCCGCTGCCGGCCTTGCGCCGCCCGGCGGTCTCGCGCGCCGCGACGCTCGCGGCCTCCGCGTCGAGGCTCAGGAACGTCGCGAACCGCGACGCGGCCAGACGGCCGTCCCCGATCGCCTCCTGCACCGCGCACCCGGGCTCCTGCTCGTGCGCGCAGTCCGCGAACCGGCACTCGCCCGCCAGCGCGGCGATGTCCTGGAACGCGGCGCGCACGTCGCCGCGCACCCCGACCGTCCGCAGGCCCGGCGTGTCGATCAGCAGGCCACCGTCGGGCAGGGCCAGGAGGTCGCGGCGGACGGTGATGTGCCGGCCACGACCGTCGTCCTCGCGCACGGCGCCGGTCTTCTGGCGGTCCTCGCCGAGCAGCGCGTTGGCGAGCGTCGACTTGCCCGCGCCGGACGCGCCGAGCACCGCGGCGGTCGTGCCGATCGGGATCAGCGCCCGGACCGCGTCGAGGCCCAGGCCGGTGGCGGAGCTGACCGCGAGCACCTTCGCGCCGCCCAGCTCGAAGGACAGCTGCGCCTTCTCCGCCTCGACGTCGTCGAGCAGGTCGGCCTTCGTCAGCAGCACGACGACCGGGACGCCCGCGGCGGCGGCCAGCGCGGTGAAGCGCGGCAGCCGGTCCACGGCCCGGTCCTCGGCCAGCGCGTGGGCGACGAGGACGAGGTCGACGTGCGCGACGAGCGGCTCCGGGCCGGTCGGGGTGGGCCGCTGCAGCAGGCCGACGCGCGGCAGCACGGCGAGGACGCGGTCGCCGTCGAGCGCGACCCAGTCGCCGGTGACGGGGAACGCGGTCGCCTCGCGACCGCGGTGACGGACGGTGCCCGAGACGACGGCGGGGATCGGGCCCGTGCCGTCGTCGACCATGAGGAGGCGGCCGCGATCCACGGAGACGACCCGCGCGGCCTTCGCCGTGCCGCCGAGCTCCAGCTTCTGCAGCGCACGGGCGGTGCGCGGGCGGAGTCCCAGGGCGGTCAACGGCGTGTGGAGATGCGGCAGGAGCAGGCCTTCCTCGTCGGGGCGGGACCCTGCAGGGTAGCGCCCGCACGGGGCCGCGTCACGTCGTGGACGGGCCGCGACGGCCGGTAGGTTGCGGGGCGTGACGGTCGGCGTGCTGCTCCCGGTCCACGGCTTCGCGCCGTTCCTCGCCGAGGCGATCGACGCGGTCCTCGCCCAGGACCCGGCGCCGGACGTGGTCGTCGTGGTCGACGACGGCTCCCCCGTCCCGGTCGCGCTGCACCCCGACCACCTCGCCGCGGGCGTGCGGCGCGTGCGCCGGGCCACCGCCGGCGGGCCGGCCGCCGCGCGCGACACGGGCCTGCGCGCGCTCGACCCCGCGGTGACGTTCGTGGCGCTCTGCGACGCCGACGACACGTGGGAGCCGGGCGCGCTCGCCGCGCACCTGCGGGCGCACGCGGCGTCGCCGGGGGCGGGCTGGAGCTTCGGGCGCTCCCGCGTCGTCGGGGTCGACGGGCGGCCGACCGGGGAGCGCTGGGACGAGCCCGCGCCCGGCCGGCACGACGCCGCGGCGCTGGGCCGCGCGCTCCACGCCGCCAACCCGGTGCCGACCTCGAGCGTCGTGCTGCGCCGCGAGGCGCTGGCGGCGGTCGGCGGCTTCGCCGCGCCGGTGCGGGTCGCCGAGGACTGGGAGCTGTGGCTGCGCCTGTGCGCCGCGGGCCACGACGCGCTCTGCGTGCCCGACGCGGTCGTGCGCTACCGCCGCCACCCGGGCGGGCTGACCGCCGACGTCGCCGCGCTCGCCCGCGCGCAGCTCGAGGTCCGCGAGCGCCACGTCGCGCTCGCCGCCGGGCCCGACACGGTCGCCCGGGCGCGCGCCGCGGACCTCGCGGCGCTCGCCGACGGCCTGGCCCGCGCCGGTGACCCGCGCGCGGCGCGCGCGGCGTGGGCGCGCGTGGCCCGTGAGCGCCCGCTCACCGCGCGCGAGCGGGCGCGGCGTCTGGCGCTCGCGCTGCCGGGCGTGCGCGCCCGGGTCGGGCGCGGCCCCGCCTACTGACCGTCGGGGTCGGGGTCGGGGCCGGGGCCGGGGCCAGGGCCGTGGCCGGGCGGCGGGCCGTCGCCGTCCCGCGCCTCCGGCGGCCCGTCGGGGGCCTGCGCTTCGCCGGGACCGCCGGGACCGCCGGGACCGCCGGGGGCGGACGCGCCGCCGCGCCGCGCGCGCCCGGCCGCGGGCAGCTCGCGGTTGGGCACCCGACGGCCGAGCTCGAACGCCCACACCGCAGGCCCGTCGAGCAGGCCGACGAGCGCCGCGTCCCGGTCGCCGCGCAGGCCCGCGCGCACGCCCGCCCCGGCGCGACGGACTCCCCACGCCAGCAGGCCCGGCCAGCGCCGGGCGGGCAGTGCCCCCGGGTGCTCGGCGGCCAGCCACGCGGCGCCGGTCCCGTGCCGGAACCGCTGCCCGAGCATCGCGCGGACCGTCGTGCGGTTGCGGTGCACGACCGCCGCGTCGGGGCGGCGCTCCAGCGCCCAGCCGGCGGCGGCGAGGCGGAAGCAGAGGTCGGCGTCACCGCCCGAGCGGACCTCCTCGCGGAACCCGCCGACCACGACGAACGCGGACCGGCGCACCGCGGCGTTCGCGGTCTGCGCGAAGGCGAACCGCCCGCGGTCCCGGGCGAGCGTCGTCTCCTGGCTCATCGACGACTTCAGGTGGGCGTAGCGCTCCGCCGCCGTGCCGCGCGGCCCGGGGTCGCTGTCGCGCACGGCGCCCGCGAGGACCCCGACGTGCTCGCCGGGGACGGGGGAGAAGAGGCGGTCCAGGAGGTCCGCGGGCGGGTCCACGTCGGCGTCGAGGAACAGCAGCCACGGCGCCGTGCCGCGCGCCGCCCCGCGGTTGCGCGCGTGGTAGGAGGTCCGCACCGCGGTCGCCACGAGCACGTCCGGGTCCTCCACGCCGACCCCGCGGTTGTCCACGACGGTCACGGTGTCGCCGTCGCGACGCTCCAGCCCGCGCAGCCGCGCGAGGACCGCGCGCACGAGCGCGGCGTCCCCCGCCACCGGTGCGACGACGTCGACGGCAGGACGGGCGGACGGCACGACGCGCACGGTATCCGAGCAAGCCGCGCAACCTTCCGTCCGGGCCGTCGTTCTCGTCGGCAGCACCCTCCGAACGACCCGAGGTGGAGTCATGCGCAGCACCAGAACCACGATCACCGTCGCAGTCGCGGCGGCCGGTCTCGCGGCCGCGGCCGCCGCGCCGGCCGCCGCGAACGTCCAGGTCGGCAGCTCCGCCTGGGAGTGGGGCAACCCCCAGCCGCAGGGCAACACGCTGCGCGCCACCGACTTCCGCGGCGCCACCGGCTACGCCGTTGGCGACTTCGGCACGCTGCTGAAGAGCAGCGACGGCGGTCTCACCTGGGCCGGCCTGCAGACCGGCACGTTCACGAACCTCACCGAGGTCCAGGCCGTCGACGACACGACGCTCGTCGCCGGTGGCGGCTGCGTCGCCCGGCGCTCCGACGACGGCGGCCGCACGTTCTCGCGAATCGCCTTCACCCCGGTGGAGAACAGCTGCAAGGAGCCGCTCGCGGCGCTGAGCTTCCCGCAGAAGACCGTCGGGTTCCTCGCGCTCGCCGACGGGACCGTGCTGCAGACCGCCGACGGGGGGACGGCGTTCGCGCAGAAGAGCGCGATCCCCGGCACCCGCGCGCCGGGCGGGCGCGACACGCCGACCGCCCTGTGGTTCACCTCCCCGACCACCGGCTTCGCCGCGACGACCGGCGGCAAGATCTTCTCCACCGTCGACGCGGGCAACTCGTGGAAGCTCGTGAGCGACACCAACCGCGCCGTCCGCGACGTCACGTTCTTCGACGCGACGACCGGCTACGCCGTCGGGGACGGCGGCCTCTTCCTGCGCACCACCGACAGCGGCGTGACGTGGACGCCGAAGGACCTCGGCGTCGCCCGCAACTACACCGGGGTGCGGTGCTCCACGGCACTGCAGAGCGTCGTCTCGACCGCCGAGGGCGACGTGGTGGTCCGCACGACCGACGGCGGCGACACCGCGAACGCGCTGACGCCGTCGACCGACAAGATCCTCGCCGCCTCGTTCGCCTCGGCCACGCGGCTCGTCGCCGCCGGCGAGCGCGGCACGACCGTCGTCAGCGACGACGCCGGCACGACGTTCGCGCCTATCGGCGGCCGCCTCACCGGCACGTTCTCGCGGCTGCGGGCGGGCCTGCAGCCCGGCACCGCGTTCGCTCCCGGCGCCGACGGCGCGCTCGGCAAGACCACCGACGGCGGCAGGACCTGGACGCGCGCGAACGTCGCGACCAGCGAGGACGTCCTGGACGTCGCGTTCCCCACCGCGACGGTCGGCTACGCGCTCGACGTGCAGGGCGGCCTGTTCCGCACCGCGGACGGCGGCGCGACCTGGAAGACGCTGGACACCGGCACGACCGCCCGGCCCAACGCGGTCGTCGCGACGAGCCCGGACACCGTGCTGGTGCTCGGCCCGACCGGGGTCCGCCGCTCCGCCGACGGCGGCAACGTCTTCGACGCCGTCCGCAGCGACGCGGTCGCGCGCACCGCGCTGACCGACGCCGAGCGCGCCGGGTCGGCGGTGGTCGCCTGGGGCCGTCAGGACATCGTGCGCACCACCGACGGCGGCCGCACCTGGACGACGATCCGCAAGCCCGGCACCTACAAGCGGGTCAAGGGCAAGCTGCGCAACCGCCTGGTCGTCGGTCGCGTCGACTTCGTCGACCAGCGCGTCGGCTACGTGCAGGACGGGACCTCGCGGCTGTGGCGCACCGCCAACGGCGGCCGGACCTGGACGGAGCTGCCCGGCACGGGCACCAACCGCTTCGACGGCCTGCAGTTCTCCTCCGCGACCAGCGGCTACCTCGTCGCGCAGGGCGGCTTCGGGGACGTCCCGTCGGCGGGCATCCTCTACCGCACGACCGACGGCGGGAAGACCTTCGCGCCGCAGGTCGTCTCGCCGACGGTCATCGGGCCGACCGGGCTCGTCGCCCCCGGCGGCGGCAGCGACTACCTCCTGGCCGGCGTCGCCGACCTGTTCGCCACGACGAAGGGCGGCGTCTCCGGCGCGGCGTCGACGCTGAGCATCACGACGAAGCAGAAGCGGTACACGAAGGTCACGAAGATCACCGTCACCGGCAAGCTCACGCCCGCGACGGGCACCGAGCGGGTGACCGTGTCGCGGCGTCCCGAGGGCAGCGTGCGCTGGATCGCCCAGACCGTGAAGGTCGCGGCCAACGGCGCGTTCACCACGAGCTGGACGGTCACGCGCGGCGCGAACCTGTTCGTCGCCCAGTGGGCGGGCGACTTCGACAGCGCCGGCGACGGGTCGCCGCTGCTGAACGTCGTCGTCAGCGCGAAGAAGAAGAAGCGGTAGGAGGGACCGCCGGGGCGCTGCGGATCAGACGGCCCGCAGCGTCATCGGCATCCCGTCAGCGGGGCTGATCGTCGGCATCTGCCGGATCCGCAGGCGGAAGCCGGGCGGCAGGTCGAGGTCGAACCGCCGCACGAGCTCGCGGACGATGATCGCGATCTCCGCCTGGCCGAACCGCATCCCGATGCACGTGCGCGAGCCGCCCCCGAACGGCACGTACGCGCCCTTGGGCAGCCGGCTGACCTCGCCGCCGGGCAGGAACCGGTCGGGCCGGAACGCGTCGGGCTCGTCCCACACGTCGGGCAGCCGGTGGCTCGCCCACGAGCAGTAGTTCACGGGCACGTCCCCGGGGATGCGGTGCCCGCACAGCTCGAACGGCTCGATCGAGCGGCGCGGCCCGATCCACGCGGGCGGGTACAGGCGCAGCGTCTCGTCGAGCACGCGCTCGAGCTCGCCGTCCCCGTCGTCGAGCTTCGCGCGCAGCCGCTCGCGCGCCTGCGGCGTGCGTGACAGCTCGTGGAAGAGGAACGAGACGGTCGAGGTCGTCGTGTCGTGCCCGGCGAACAGGAGCGTCATGACCTCGTCGCGGACGTGCTGGTCCGACAGCCGCGAGCCGTCCTCGTCCTGCGCGTCGAGCAGCATCGAGAGGATGTCCGGGCCGCGCTCGCCGCTGCGCCGGCGCCGCTGGATCTCCCCGAGGATCAGGCCGTCCAGACGGCGGCGGGCCTGCTGCATCCGCGCCCACGGCGTGCGCGGGCCGCGCAGGATCTGCAGCGTGTAGTCGCGCGCGTAGAAGCCGAGGGCGTGCTCGAACTCGCGGGCGGCGTCGAGGTCGCGGGCGGCCGCGTCCGGGTCCAGGCCGAACAGGGCGCGCATCGCGATCCGCAGCGCGAGCTCGCGCGTCCAGTGGTCGAGGTCGATCGTCGTGCCGGCGCGCAGGCCGGCGACCGCGCGGTCGGTCTCCTCCTGCATCGTCGTGACCGAGGCGCGGATGCGCTCCTTGTGGAAGGCGGGGAGCATGATCCGCCGGGAGCGGCGGTGGAAGTCCCCGTCGATCGTCAGCAGCCCGTCGCCCAGCAGCGGCACGAGGTCGCTGAAGTGCCCCTTGCGCCACGAGAAGTTCGCGGCACCGGAGACGAGCACGTGGTGGTTGGCCTGCGGGCCGAGGACGAAGACGACGTTGCCGTGGAAGACCCGCTGCGTGAACACCGGCCCGTGGCGGTCGTAGCCGTCGAGCAGGACGTGCAGCGGGTCGGTGGCGAAGCGGCGCGTGCGGCGGGCGCTGGGGCGCGTGTCCCCGGGCGGGAACGGGATCGCGCCCGCGCGGCGCGTGCGGGCCTCGGAGCGCAGGTCGAGCGCCATCCGCCCGAACGGCGTGCGCTCCATCGGACCGAGGGGACGGGGACCCGCGAGCGACATGGGCGCCAGCCTATCCCGTCGACTGGCCAGCTGGCCAGTCGGGGTCCGAGGTGGGTTCTGGCGTACCGTTCGCCGCCTATGCCGCTCGACGTCACGTACAAGCTGCAGGTCCCGCACAAGCCCGGCCAGCTCCAGAAGGTCGCGGCGGTCATCGCCGATCACAAGGGCCTGATCGGCGACATCGTCACGATCCACCTCGGCCGCGAGCTGACCGACCGCGAGATCACGGTCGAGGTCCGCGACCCGCAGCACGGCGCCGAGCTCGCCGCGTCGCTCTCCGGCCTGGAGGGCGTGCGGCTGGTCTGGCACCACGACCGCGCGTTCCTGCGCCACGAGGGCGGCAAGCTCCGCACCGAGGCGGTCACCCCGGTGCGCACGCCGCAGGAGATGCGCGACGTCTACACCCCGGGGGTGGCGCGCGTCTGCAGCGCGATCGCGGAGAACCCGCAGCTGGCCGCGAAGTTCACGTCGATCGGGCGGACCGTCGCGATCTGCACCAACGGCTCGCGCGTGCTCGGGCTCGGCGACATCGGCCCGGTCGCCTCGATGCCGGTGATGGAGGGCAAGGCGGTCTTCTACTCGCAGTTCGCGGGGATCAGCGCGGTGCCGGTGCTCGTGGACACGAAGGACGTCGACGAGTTCGTCGAGACCGTCGTGCGGATCGCCCCGTCGTTCGGGGGCATCCACCTCGAGGACATCAGCGCGCCCGAGTGCTTCGAGATCGAGCGGCGCCTGATCGAGCGGCTCGGCGTGCCGGTCATGCACGACGACGTCCACGGCACCGCGGTCGTGTCGGTCGCCGCCGTGCTGACGGTCTGCCGCGCGCTCGGCCGCGACCTCGGGGAGGTGACGGTCGGCCAGCTCGGCCTCGGCGCGGCCGGCTACGGCATCGCCGCGCTCGTGGCCGAGGCCGGGGCTGCGGCGGTCGTCGCGTTCGACCCCAACGGGGACTCGCACGGGCGCGCGGGCGAGGCGGGCATCGAGGTCACGACGATGGACGACGTGTTCGCGCGCGCGGACATCGTCGTCGCCACCACCGGTCGTCCCGGCCTCATCACCCCGTCGATGGTCCGGCCGGGCCAGGCGATCCTCGCGCTGACGAACCCGATCGCGGAGATCGACCCGGACGCCGCGCTCGCCGCGGGCGCGGGCTTCGCCGCCGACGGGCGCTCGGTCAACAACGTGATCGGCTACCCGGGCATCTTCCGCGGGGCGCTGCTGGCGGGCGCCGACCGCATCACCTCCGGGATGAAGCTCGCGGCCGCCCGCGCGATCAGCGAGCTGACCGAGGGCGACGACCTCGTGCCCGACGCGCTGGAGGCCGCCGTGCACACGCGCGTGGCGGAGGCCGTGCACGCCGCCGCGCTGGAGGAGGGGCACGCCCGCCCCGACCAGGCGCCGTCCGGGCTCTGAGCTCGCGCGCGGGCGGCCCGGCGGTCAGCCGGTCTTCGGCGGGGCGCGGTCGACCAGCTCGCACGCCCCGTCCGGCCGCTGCGGCGTCGCGTCGGCGATGACGTCGACGAGGTCGAGCGTCGCGCGGTCGCGGCCGCCCGGGCCGCAGTGGATCGTGTCCGGCTCGCCGTCGCGCGCGGCGAGCACGTCGCTGCCCGGCCCGCCGCGCAGGACGTCCCGTCCCGGGCCGGCGATCAGCCGGTCGGCCCCGGGGCCGCCCACCAGCGTGTCCGCCCCGCGGCCGGCGAGCAGGCGGTCGTCGCCCGGTCCGCCGTCCAGCGTGTCGTCGCCGTCGAAGGCGCGCAGCTCGTCGTCGCCCCCGAGGCCCGTGAGCGTGTCCGCCTGCTGGGAGCCGCGGAGCAGGTCGTCGCGCGGCGTGCCCTCGATCCCGGTCGCGAACGCCACCGCGGGCAGGGCGGCGAGGAGCGCGAGGACGGCGAGGATGCGGGAGCGCGGACGGGTCACGGGCGACGGTTCCAACCGCCAGTCTGCCCGGGAGTTGCGCCGGTCGCCACACGGCACGCCACGTTTCGCGACTTCGTGCCATACTGCCGGTCCCGTTTGGGGGCGTAGCTCAGTTGGTTAGAGCGCCGGCCTGTCACGCCGGAGGTCGCGGGTTCGAGTCCCGTCGCTCCCGCTCAGCAGAGGTCCGCAGCAAGCCGCAGGAGCGGCAATTTGCGGGCCTCTCTTGCGTTCGGTTCCGCGCGCAGTCCGCAGGAGACAGCAGCGGATGGCACCGGACGCGGGGAAACGTGGACCCAAACCTGGAACACCGCCGGTGGATCGTCGACGTCGTTCCGTATGCGGACGCCCCGCTAGTGGATGCGGTCGGCGAGCTGCTGGACATCCTGCTCTCGCCAGCTGTCGCCCGCCCGTCGGTCCCGATCCGGTGGGACCAGGTGGACGTCGTGAGGGCCGCACCTGGAGGGAAGGGTGGTCGCACGAAGCGCGTACCTCGCGGGGCTGAGAACGAGGCGCTCCGAGAGTTGCGCGAGCGGCGTCAACCTCATGCTGGTAGCGGCGTGGAGCCCGAGGCCCGCGGATCCGGGGTTCGGGGGAGTCTTCTGGCGTCATTGATGCTTGCGCGCGGCGCGGTGGCTGTGTGCCAGCCGGGTCCGTGGTCTGCTGCTGAGGGTTAGTGGGCGAGCAGAAGATCCGCGACGTTGCCGTTGACGGCGGCGGCTGCGAGGGAGGTGAGTTCGACGACGAGGACCTGCTCGGCGGTGTCGTCCCGGTCGACGGTGGAGAGGTGGGCGACCTGTCGTGCGTTGGGGGTTGATTGGGTGTCGAGTGCGGCGAGGAGTCCGGGGCGGGCGGTCTGTCCGCCGATCTGGCGGGCGCGGGCGAGGACTTCGAAGGCTTTGGCCTTCGCGTTCTTGCCGGTGCGGCCGGTGGTGCAGGAGAAGACGTACGGGCGGTAGTGGCCGATGGCGACGACGTCGAGTTCGAGGCTCATGGCGTCGCGCGTCAGGCGGACGCCGGTGTGCACCTCGTGGCCTGGTGCGGCTTGGGTGATGAGTCGTGAGAGCAGGTACTCGAGAAAGAGTCCTCTGAGGAAGACCTCGAGGTGATGGCTGCGCGTGAAGCGGTTGGGGCGGGGCTGGGCTTCTTCGATGTGACGGCGTAGCACTGCGACTGCTGTTGTGCCGTCGTCGACGAGCCGGGCGACCTGCTCCCACGGTGGTGGGCCGGCGGCGTCCAGGAGCGCGTGCGATGCGGCCTGCGTCTCGGTGTCGGGCCGCGCGCGGTGGAAGCCTTGAAGGTCCATGAGGACCTCGAGGGTGACCGCGTTGGCGGGGACGAGGTCTGCGAGCGGGGTGTCGGTGCCGTCGTCTCGGCGTAGGAGCCTGCGGTCCTCATCCAGGCAGGAGGCGTCCTGGGGTGCCCGGTCGGCGATGAAGTGCGCGGCTCGCAGGCTTGAGGCGAGGGAGCCGTCGCCGCCGGTGTGGTGGACGTGCGTGTTAGCCGGCAGCCGGGCGTGGAGGGCTTGGGCCTGCGGGAAGTGTGTGTTGTCGCCGATCTCCTCGCAGTGGGCCGTCGTGGCGAAGCGGCGCGTGAGGACGTCGCGTAGTCGCTGTGCCTCGTCGGCGCGGTCGGGAGGATGGATGAGGATCGCCTGCGTGGGGCGCAGGGCGGCGCATGCGAGGTACGTGTCGAGGGGGTGGTCGTCGACGACGAACGCGGCGGTGTGGAGTGGTGCTGGACTCACCATGTGCGGGAGTCCGCTTTCGGCAGCGGACTCCCGCACAGTCTCTCTCACGGGTACGATTAGAGGGCGCCAAGGTCATTGGCTGCCTGCCCGAGCACGGCCGCGGTGAGGATCAGCACCGTGAGCGTCGCGCCGAGGACGGTCCAGCCTCCGGCCTGTCCGACGCGTGACAGCGTTCGCAGGTCTTTCTCGTCTGCCGGCAGGCCGCGGCGCGCGACGCGGGAGGCGAGCACGGCGGCGATCGCCGTGACCAAGGCGACCGTGAGCACCGCCGCGGAGTCCCGGACGAGTCCGAGGATCACCAGGGAGGGCGCCGCGAGGCCCATCGCGGCGGACGCTAGGAGCCCGGTGTTCTCGTCGGCCCGGGCGCGGCGGATGGCGAGGTACATGTTTCCGGCAGGGCCGTTGGTGCCTTCGTGTAGCGGGCCGGCGGGGAGGGTCAGGCCGCCTGCGGTGATCACGGTGGCGGCCAGGAGGGCGAGGTAGACGCCGAGCTGAGGCTTGGGGTCCAGACCGACCAGGGAGGCGAAGCCGCTGACCGCGTCCGGCCCGGGAAGGATGCTCGGCGGGGAGAGGACGGCGGCGACGGTGCCGATCAGTGCGAGGAGTCCGGCGGCGCTGGTCACGTGCCACCCTGGGCGCCCGAGGACGTGTGCGGTGCGCGTTGTGCGTGCGGCCCAGGCGACGCTCAGCGCTCCCCCGGCGGCCAGCAGGACGGGCACGACCGTCAGGGCCGAGGACTGCAGCCCCGAGCGCGATCCGCCCACCGCGGGGACGTCGAGGCGGAACCAGGGGAGGAACATGGCGAGCAGGAGCAGAACGCCGCCCGTCCCGGTGAGCAGCACGGGGCGGGGTAGCTCGGCGACGGCGCTGAGCGCGGCTGGCGGCGTGGTTCGGACGGCCTGGTCGGCAGGGGTCGGGGTGGGTGGGGTGGAGGTGGTGTCGTGAGTGCTCATGGCTGCTGTTCAGCGCGTGGCGGGCCGCTGTTGTGACAGCGTCGACTTCTGCTCGCGCACGACGCGTCGCACGCGGCGCTGCAGGCTCGGCGCGACCGCTCGCAGCAGCCGGCGGCTGTACTGGGTGGCGGTGTTGGTCGGCACCCCTGCGCGCTGGGCGGCGGTCGCGAAGGTCTCGCCGGCCAGTCGGTCGGTGAGGACCTGCAGCGCGATCTCGCGGGTCCGTGGCGTCATCGCGACCTGCCGGGTGGCACGGCGCAGGCTGACCAAGAGCACCGCCGGGTCGTCGTCGGCGTTGACCGCAGGCGGGATCTCATGGGCCGCTGGCTCGCGGGTGTCGGGGAGGTCGAGCAGTGCGTCGAGGCCGGTGCGGTGGCGGTAGGCGGTGCTGGTCTCGCCGTCGGCGGCTTTGCGCATCCAGGCGCGCAGTGCGAGCTCTCGGATCTCTCCGGTCTCGTCGAGCCAGCACGACGTGTCGGCCAGGGTTGGCCCGGTGTCGATGCGCCGCAGCAGGCGGAGGTGGACGTCCTCGGCGATGGCGTCGCCGTGCTGGCGCGCGACGCGGGCGACGGCTCGGTCGATGGACTGCAGGACGGCGATGGTGGCCAGCCGACGGGCGTCGTCGGTGGTCGTGATGGGGTGCGGTCTGCGCGGGGTCGCGCGCAGGGGCGGGTGCTCCATTCCTGCGGGTCCTTTCGGTCGGTGAGGACCATCGAGGCGTGGCCCGCGGGAAGCAGAAGCAGATGAACTACGGCTCCAGCCCGCCGCAGTTACGCCCCTGTGCGCCGATCAGCCTCCGTACCCTCATCGCCGGCGCAGACATCGAGCCCGGCGACCTGGTGCACGTCGGCTACCAGACCGGGACCGTGATGCCCGTGCCGGAGCCGAGCGCGCTCGAGCAGCTGACCGATGCTTGGCGTCCGATCCGCGAGACGGTCGCGGCCGAGGTTGAGCGCGGCTTGGCGCAGCTCAGCGCGTGGCTTGAGCGACGCGGAAGATGAGCGACGCGGTCCGAGAAGTCGTGGTGAGCAACCCGGTGTTCCTCCTGACCGTGGACTACTCCTGCGACGGCACCGAGATCTACGGCGCCCACTCCACTCTCGATGCAGCTCGCGCCGCCGCTGAGCAGATCGACGCGCGCGGCGGCGACGTGGTCATCGTGATGCTGCTGCTGGACGCTGCGCCGCGCATGCGTTCCACGTTCCAAGACCGCGACAACCCGCCGACCGGCACCGTCGTTCAGCGCGACTAGACGCGCCAGAGATAACGCTCGGGAGTGGCAGTCAGGCCACCCCCGAGCGTGCACCACACCTACTGGTGGACGTCCCCGCCGGGACCCTCGCGCTTGATGAGGTCGATCGCGCGACGCGCGTCCGCCTTCGAGACGTAGCCCTCGGTCCACCAGATCAGCTGGTGGTTGCTGGCGTACGCGAGCGCGCGGTAGCCGTCGGCGTCGTAGCGAATCCTGAAATACATCGTTACTCCTTGATCGCACTTCTGTTCCCTCTGCCCGAGGCCCGCCAAGGTCTCGGTGAGGGCTGTCCTACATCATGATCGCCGCGCGGACGGAACCCACATCGGGCCGAGGAAAGTCCCGCAATTTGCAGGGGCTTCGCCGGGAGCAGAAGTGCGTCCTTCGAAGTCTGTAGCGTCCCCAGCGCACCACATCGCCTGATCGCACAGGTATCGCGCGCTGGTCCGCCCGCCAAGAAGTTCCTGGATCAGCCGCACCACGAAGCGCCCTGTCACCGGGGCGCTTCGTCGTGAGATGGGCTGAAGCCTTCGTCGAGGAGGCCGGCGGTGATCGACCGCGCCGACCCCTCCGACCGCGGCGGTGACGCGTCACAGTAGGTGGGCTCCTCCGACGCCGCCATCGTCAGCGCGTCCCCGAGATCCGGGGATCGGCCGAGCCGCTTGCGGACGTCGTCCTTGCTCTCGCAGCCGGTGCGGCCGTCGGCGTCCTGCACGCGCTTCGTCGCGGACACGGCGCCGCCAGGTCGTCCGCGTCGTCCCCATCAGCGGGCAGGGCCAGCAGCCGGTCCTTGAGCTTGAGCCGGAGCGCCCACCACGCCTCGGCCTTGCGGTTGCGGAAGCGGTGCGGCTTGTGCCTCGCCTTGGCGCGCGGGTGAGGAGCATTCGGGCCGTCAGGTCGCTGGGGTGACGTCCGGCCAGCACGTCCGTGCACGCGGCCCGCAGGTCGCGATCGAGGTCGTCAGCCGCGAGCAGCTCGTGGGCTATCGGTAGGCGCCGCGCTCGAGCATCCGTAGGGCCTGCAGGCGGAGGTAGGTGGGTGCGTCGACGGCGTCGGCCAGTGCGCGAGCGCAGTCCAGCGTGATGCGGTCGGTGGAGGGCAGGTAGGCGATCGCTGCCGCTGTTCTCGGCGTGGCCCAATCGTCGAAGTCCGTCGCGTGTGCGCGCAGGTGTTTGCGGGTGACGCGGCCGCCGTGCGGGTGGGCGTCGTTCAGGAGCTTGATCGCCACGTTGGGGTCCAGGCTTTCGCCGCTGTCCCAGAGCCGCTCGGCCGTCTCGGGGTGCGGCCGCGAGGACAACTCGAGCAGCGCGTGGAGCTCCAAGGTGCCGAGGCGTTCGTCGTCGAGCAGTTCGGCGACGATCTGGCCGTCGACGATGCCCCGCAGAGGGCGGACGACGGCCCGCGTGAACCCGGCGAGCGGCCGCTCACCCGGTCGGTCCTTGGCGTCGCGCAGCAGTTGGGCGACGTGCCCGACGGCCTGCGGTCTGGGAAAGAGGGCGATCGCCAATCGCAGGCCGAGCTCCGGATCGCGGTTTTTGCACTTCACGTACTCGTTTGCGATGCGTGCGCAGTGCAGCGGGCCAAGGAGCTTTCGCAGTTGCTGCTGCTCGAGCAGCAGCCGCGGGTGCTCGGTCGCCAGTCGCAGGCCGCGGTCGGTGTCGCGGGCGGCGACTGCTGCCTGGGCGCGGGCTTGCGGGGCTAGTGCCTCGTCATCAGCGAGACGCTGCGCGAGTGCCACGGTTGCCTTGCCGGCCCGCTGCAGCGGCTCGACGCCCCAGAACGCGGGGCCTCCTCGGAACGCGCGTTCCACGATCTCCGGGTCGACTGCGCCGCGGACGCACCACAACACCTGCGCAGCGCCTCCGGGTCCTGGAGTTCGGTGAGTAGCCGCTGCTGGGCAGTGCGGGCCGTCCAGCTGTCCGGGTTTGGTGGGGAGAGGGGCAGTCCGAGCGCGAGTGCGACGACCGGCGTCTCGCGACACCCCGCGTCCATAAACTCCCGCGCCACCGGACCGTCACTTCGCTGCGCCAACGCGACCCAGAAGCCTCGGAACCGCGCGGCGTCCAGGGTCCCGACGTGACGCAGGACCGCGCCCCGGTCCGCTGCCCCCAGTTGCACGTCTGTGACCGACGTCGCCTCGATGCCCCGCTCGCAGAGCGTTCGAACGGCAAGCAGCTCATCTGCCACGTCCGCGTCGGACATCCGCTCGAGGTCCAAGCCGGGCATCTGGCCGCCGGCCTGCTCGAGCGTCCGCTGGTACAGCCACTGCAGTGCTCCGGCCGGTGACTCGAGCATCGCGGGATCCGGGCTGTCGTCCGCCGCGACGACGCGCGAGAGGAGGCTGAACGGGCGGTCCTGGAGTGCGACCGGAGAGCCCCACTCGGCGGCGACGGACAGCAGTTCGTCCTGGGATGGCACGAGCTGTGCGCCGTAACGCTGGGCGGCCCGCTCCAACCGCGGGCGCAGGTTCGTGGAGGCGCGGGGCGGAAGGACGAGCGCGACGGGCCGGGCGTGCTGGGCGCGGAATCCCGAGAAGTGCAGCTCGACCTTGCCCCACGCCTGGATCGCACCGGTGACACACCCAGGACGGGTCCGGGCCGGAAGCTCATAGGAACCGTAGAGGCCGCACGAGCAGTCGCTCGCCGGTGCGACGTGACCGGTTGCCGGACTGCTGTCGCACACAGCGGTCGCGACCGGCGCGTCCCAGGTTCCAAGCTCGGCGTGCAGCGGGCGCAGCCCGCCGTCCTGGTCGATGAACCAGGAGCGCACACCGACGATGGTCATCGCGTCGGGACCTCGACCGGCATCGCAGGGACGGGTGCCGGCAGGGACGGCTGCGGGGTTGGGGCGGGAACGGTGATGCGGCGCGAGGGCTCAGCGAACATGCCCAGCAGCGCGTCTGCGGCCCAGCATGTGACACGGCGACCGAACCCAGTGATCGGTTCGTCCTCGGGCCGAGGTCAGCCCGGGACGGGATGCCAGGTGGCCGTGCGGGCGGTCAGGTCGAGCAGCAGGTAGGTGGGCTGGAGGTCGTGCTGGATCGCCCCCGGGTTTACTAGTGCGCGCTGGTAGGTCCGCAGGTCGACTGGCGGGGCTGTGCGCGCGGACACCCAGACCGGGGCGGGGACGCCGGCGGCCGCGCCCCACATGCCCGGGTGGTGGGTGTGGCCGAAGAGCGCAAGGTGAGCGCCGAGCTCTGCCAGCGAGGCAGCGGCGACCTGGGGTGAGTCGAGGAACTCGTAGAGAGGATCGATCACGCTCGCGTGCACGGCGAGCACACCGTGCCGTTCGGCGCGAGGAGCCCATCCCGCGAGCACCAGCCGCGTCGCATGCGACAGCTGACCGCGCTCCAGGGCCCACAGCTCGTGGTTGCCGCCGAGCGTCACGGCGCACCGCGAGGCCACGAGCGCGACCGCCTCCTCCTGATCGGCTGACGGCGCAGCACCGAGGGCGTCGACCACGTCGCCCAGGCACCAGATCTCTTCGCAGCCGTGATCATCGATCGCCGCCACGGCGCGGCGAAGCAGCGCGACCTGACCGTGCACGTCGCTGAGCACCCCGACCCGCATCACCTGCAGCCCTCCGCGATCGCGCCGAGGGCCGTCGGGAGCTCGGCGAGCGTCGAGATCGCCGGCGGACCGAGGGTACCGGCGCGGTCGAGATGCACTGCCCGCAGGCCAGCGGCCCGGGCAGCGTTCACGTCGCGGTCGAGGTCATCACCGACCATGACGATGCGGCCAGGGACCGTCGCGGCGCGGTCTGCTGCCGCACGGAAGATCGCCGGGTCCGGTTTGCCGACGCCCAGGTCACCGGAGGCGATCACGAACGCGAACCGGTTGGTGAGTGCGGCGAGCTCGAGCTTCTCCCGCTGCAGACACGACGCACCGTTCGTCACGACTCCCAACCCGAACGAGCCATCGAGGCGGTCAAACGTAGGGAGGACATCGGGAAACGGCACGACGCCTGAACGCCGCGCGGCAGCGAAGCGACCGGCGAGCGCGTCCACGAGGTCCTCGTCGCGGACCCCCTCGTCGGACAGGGCGTCGCGCCAGGGCGCCCGCTGGTAACTGGGCGCCCAGTCGCGCAGCACGACGAGCTCGGGCCGATCGCCCCCAAACGCACACCACAGGCCCTCCGAGGCGCTAATCCCGATCCGCGAACAGAACGACGCAGCCGGCGAGCTCGCCCAGCCACGGCGTGCGTGGCGGTACGCAGCGGCGGCCAGCGTGGTCGCGTCAACTCCGTGATGTTCTGCTGCCAGCGTGGCGGCGGCCAGGAACGCGGCGCGGGTGGCGGTCGTCTCGGGGATGAGCGTCGCGTCGAGATCGAAGAGCACTACGTCGGCCATGTCGCAACCAGTCTCCGCAGCGCGGACCGATGTGACAACCCGACGGGTCCTCCTCCTGCAGCACGGACCGCAGCTGTCACACGACGAGCCGCTGCGGCGCAGAGGGGCATGGACATCCACCCGAAAGGACCCGTGCAGCCTCGTCTCAAGCACCGCATACCCGCGTCCGCCGGCGCGAGCGCTCAGGACGCTGCTGGGTCGGCCGATCAGCGCCCTTCTGCTGAAGGCGCCCGGGAGGCCCCGTCGGCCCGGCGTCGCAAGCTTGCTCCCACGTTCGAGAAGATCCTGCAGCACGCGACGATCGACCTGATCGCGCAAGCGCGATCAGGCGAGTTCTCGTCGATCGTCGGCCGCGACCAAGAGATCGACCGGCTGGTCGAGCACCTACAGCTGCGCTCCCAGCAACTCGTCCTGATCGCCGGGCCCGTCGGATCGGGACGCCTGGCCGTCATCCACGGAGCCGCCGCACGAATCGCCGCCGGCCAGGTGGACGGAGAAACGGGACAACGACCGCTCCTGCTCGTGCGGCCCGACCGGGTCCTGGGGCGCTTCGAAACGAAGCGGGGCCGCGTGGAGGCCTCGCATCTCGTCGACGCGGCGATCGCCACAGCGTCCACGTTGGTCGTCCACGGCCTCAAATGGAAAGACGGCCGAGACCATCCGCTCGTCGAGGAACTCAACACCCGTTGTGCGGAACCCGGGTTTCGGGCCGTGCTCGTTCAGGACGTCCCCGTGGAGCGCCTGGACCACGACCCGCGCCTTACCGCACGGCTGGGGTGCGTCGCGGTGCGACCCGTCGCACGCGAACATCTCCACGACCTCGTCCGCGTCCACATCAGCAAGGCGCTCGGACCTCGCACCCGGTTCGCCAACCCGCGCATTATCGACGAGCTCATCGCCCTGGCCACCACCCACGACCGGCTCACCGACATGCCCGACCTCGCCGTCGAGGCCGCCGACCTCGCCGCAGTCCGAGCCGACAGGCGCGCCGAGTCGATCCCACGCCGGGTCGCGCTCGTCCGCCAGACCTTCGCGCAGCTTGCCGCAATCGGCCCGGAGCCCGTCCCGGCCGCCGAACGCCACCGCCGCCTCGAGGGCATGGCCGGCCGCCTGCAGGCGCGCGTCATCGGCCAGGGTCACGTCATCGACGAGGTCGTGGACCGTCTGACGATCGGCGCAATGGGATTCCGCCTAAGACCCAACCGCCCGGTAGGCGCCTTCCTCCTGTCCGGCCCCACCGGGGTCGGGAAGACCGAGCTGGCCCGCGCGCTGGCCGACGAACTCGGCGGCGGACCCGGCGCGCTCGTGCGGCTGGACATGAGCGAGTACAGCACCGAGCGCGACGTCTGGAAGATCCTCTCCCCACCACCCGGCATCGTCGGACACGGACAGCCCAGCCCCTTCCTGGCCGCCGTACGCCGCCAACCCAAAGCCGTGGTGCTCTTCGACGAGATCGAGAAAGCTCACCCCGCGATCCACCGGCTGCTGCTACAGGTCCTCGATGAGGGCCATCTAACCGACAGCACCGGAGAGCCAATCAGCTTCACCCAGTCCGTCATCGTCCTCACCACCAACGTACGCGCTCGATCGACAAGCCGTTCCCTCGGCTTCGCGGCCACGTCATCAGGGACTCAGTCGGCCGACGGGCGGGCCCGCGCGCTCCAGAGCGCCTTCGCTCCTGAGTTGCTGGGCCGGATGGACGCCACCTGCGCCTTCCGCGACCTCGGCCTGCAGGACAGTCGCCGGATCGTACGCGACGTGTTGCTCCCCCGCTGGCAAGCTCACCACCCACGGCTCGACGTCCGCGTCAGCGATTCGGTGATCGACGAGCTCGCGCGCCGAGGACACAGCGAGGAACTCGGCGCACGCCACCTCGAGGCAACCGTCGAGCGCGACCTGCTCCTGCCGCTCGCCCGCGAACACGCCCGAAGCGGCGCTGTTCGGATGGATGCGCGCGCGCAGAGCGGAACCATCGCGATCTCCGCGGGCTCCTCGGAACCGACGTCTCGGCGTGCCAGCATCGACCTCGTCGGGGCGCAGTAGGTTTGCGCCATAAGTGGAGACCTGGGCCCTGTCCGCCCGTTCCAGCGAATGCGGCTACTCGGGCATCGACAGCTCCTGGCGGTCTACGCCGATCGAGGCGTCGACCGGTCATGGCTAGACCCGAATTGTCCTGAGGTCTGACGATCGCAAAGAGCAGACCTACTGGCCGAGCACCATCACCGTCGTTGCCAACGGCTTTGTTTGGAGCGAATCTCGATGGCGCACCTCTACCCCGGAGAGGTATAGGTGCGCGTCCTCAAAGTGCGCGCGCTGCGGCCGCTTGCAGCTTCGCGAATGGCTCACCGTCAGCGAGGACGTCCCATGAGATCCTCCCCGAGGCAATCCGAGCGGCGACGAACGACTCGCATTCCAAACTAGCGGCAACCAAGTCCGCGTGGACCGGGTCTGTGGGGTCAAACATAGGCAAGCCACGAACCCAATCGGCGTCGACTCGGAGACTCTCGCCTAGCCGGGAGTCGGGAGGAGACGAAAGCCCGCTGTTGATAATGCCGGTCAGGAAGAGCGCTTCCTCGCGCGATCGACACGTGACTCGAAGTAGGTTGGCGCTAGCGATCGCTCGGCGCCCCTCGGCACGCGCCGCCGCGGGCCGGCGCGCGACCGTTGGAACGAAGACGGCGTGGGCGGAGGCTGGAAACTGCGCCGCCAAGCGCGGCGAATCCCAGAACTGATCGACTGCGGTGACCTGGGTTACCCGCTTCATCCTCGATCGCCAGTGCTGGTACAGCGGTTCGATGTCGAAGTTCCACTGCATCAAGCCAGCACCGCGGCCCGACGGAAATGGCACCACAACGGTCTGAGTTATTCCGATCCAGAATGGAGAAACGGAGGATCCGTGGACCAACGTGTAGAGAGACTCTTGCTCGACGATCCCGTCGAGAGCGCCGCTGACGTGCACGCGGCCCTCCGGCGCCGTCGGGCCGACCTGAACTCGCCTGAGCTCCACTGGCATGATCTGAGCGCCAGCCCTCACCTCGTATTCCGGCGCGGCTTGTGGCATTGTCTCGGCCCTGCCGAGAAGGGCGCGCCGCTGCGGCCAGGCGGTGCCACCTACCGGGAAGGTGTCGGCAGCTTCGTCCCATGCTTGCAGTACGGCAAAAGTGTCGGACGGACCCGCTGCAGAGGGCTCCGGCGTAGCCGTGGCGAGTTCCCGCAGAGCACCCACCGTGACTGTGGTGAAGGCTGCCGCCAGCAACCCCATCGTCGCCGGGAACAGCCACGCGTTACGGAACCCTGGTGGGGACAGAAGCCCGATGACGGCCGCGACTTCGCCGAGGATGAGAACACTGATCACTGCCAGCAGCGAGAGACGACGACGACGTCGTTCCTCGTCGTAGCGATCTCGGGCCTCTTCAGCGGCCGAGGTGGCGGCGCGGTCAGCGACTTGATCTAGGTGCGACTCGAGGTACGCGGTGACGACACGTGCGCGGTCGAGCATCCGGACACCGGAAGCCTCGGCAAGACTTGGCACGTGAACAGGCTTCGTCGGCATCGCGGAGACGGCTGCGAGAAGGGCGCCGACATCGCGAATGTGGACCCGGGCGGCCTGCCCTCCTTGTTCCAGAGCGGCGACCATGACTTCGCCCATGACCTTCTCGCGCGGGTGCCCGATCCGTGAGGCCACCTCGTCAAGGTAGTCAGCAACCTGCCCCCCGACCTCCGGAGTGGCGGGTGCCGACCAACTCTCAGTCGGGTCGAGCAAGTTCGGGACCTGGTCGTCAAGGCGTCTCCGCAGGTCGCGATGACGTCGGGCGACTCGCGTCTGCGTTTCATCGACTTTCGCGTTGACGTACTGCGCCTTGGTCCCCAGCGTCTCGGCGAGGTTCTGCTCGAGCGCAAGCGCGACAAGGAAGACTGGGTTTATCTGGACGGCGGCGTTGTAGAAGTCCCGAGGAATCTCGCCGCTATAACGCCAAGCTGCGAGGGCCGCGGCGAGCCCGGCAGTCATCCCTGCGACCAGTGCGCCGTATGCGCCTACGGCGTGGCGGACACGGGCTCGCATCGTCAGCCCAAGTCTAGAGGCCCATCGCAGACCGTAGGGGCGATCGGCTGCGGGAGGCGGCGTAGCCGGCCGTCGTCCTGAGGCGTGGGCGGATGCTCTGCGGGCTCGGTCTCGGTGCCCTCAGACACCGTGAATGGAGGAGTCCATAAGATCGCCGATGGACTAGGTCACGTTGAGACCCGCCGTCCAGGTCAGCACTCATTCAGCGTGGCGGACGTGCCGGGCCATTACCCCGTCAACCGCGACCAACATTAAGCGTTGTCGGTCGCGTGGCTGCTGCCGTTAGCGCGTCGCGGATCGTCTAGTCACGCCGCTCGGCTGTGATCGGATGGCTCGGGGGGAAAACATTGGAGCAGGCGGCGTGCATGGTCGCGGCGGCGAGCGCCGCGGCGGCGATGATGTATGGCCAGCCGGAAACAAGGCCCGCAGCGAGCGACACCGTGGCGGTCACCGTCAGCGCTCCGAGGACGCTGAGCGCAGCACGTTGCCATCCGGCGTGCGCTTCGCCGGTGAACGGCTTGAGGTCCAGCAGGCGTAGCGTGCTGTAGGTCAGCAGACCGGTGGCGAACATCACGACGAGCATGTCCAGCAAGCCGGGCTTGCCATCGTCGAACTCGGCGACGTTCGCGCCGTAGACCGTCCCGACGAGGGTCGGGGTCAGCAGCGTCGCGGTGAGGAAGGTCACGGTCGATTGGAAGCGCGCGTCGTTTGTCGCTCGGGTCTGCGCGGTCTGCAGTTGCTCGGCGGCGACTGCCTGCGAGAGCGTGTCGTGGACTGCGCGGACGTCGCCGCGCACGCGCCGCGCGGTGAGCTCGACGCCGCTGAGCGTGTCGAGCAGCGCAGCGCGCCTGGTGTGGTCGCGCTCGAGCTTCGGGACGGCTTGTGCGAAGGCAAGCGCGCCGATGGCCAGTCGGCTTGCGTTAGCGATCCCGGCGACGAAGTCAGCGCCTCGCAGAGGTTCGGCGGCTGCGACGCCGTCGAGGATCTCGGCCTCGAGGATCATCGTCTGCGAGAGCGCGCGATCCAGGTCGTCTTGCAGCCGCTTGAATGCGAGGGCGCCGAAAGTCGCGAGAAGGCCGCCACCAGCCAGCCACTCGTTCTGCAGTTGCCAGACGCGGAACTTGCTGTCGTCCTCGGCATCCCCCTCATCCCACGGTTCGTGGCCGACGAGCATGAGGCAGGGGGCGGGTCTGTTGAAATAGCACAGGTGCGCGCTCAGCTCTGCGGAGTACCAGACCGCCCAAGTGCGTCCGGCGCGCTCCTGGCCCATCTCTCGCTCTCGGCGGTCGTATCCCGGCAACGTCCTCCCGGTGGCGTGCATGTCGAGCCCCAGCAGGCAGATCAACAGCTCCGGGTCGCCGAAGCGCAACGGGTGCGCTAGCCAGTGGGCTCGCCGGTAGGTCCCGGCCACCAGGTGCTCCCCTTTCGGTGGCTTGGCGTCGGCGCCAGGCTCGACCAAGGTCAGCAGACCGTCAACGGCCTCGGCACGCAGCTCGAGCTCCTCGTCCTCGGGCTCGGTGACCCGGTGGTCCTCGCTGTCGGGCTCCTCGTCCTCCGCTCTCCCATTTGCGGCGAGGAGGTCGGCGACCGCCCCTTGGCCGTTGGGCTTGAGGTGCTCCACGATGTCGGCGTAGGTCTGACCAAGGGCCTTGAGGCGGGTGATCACCCCGTCGAGTGCCAGGACCAGAGAGTCAAAGGCAGCCGGGGCACGGGTGGCGAGCAGCAGACGGGCGATCTCCTGGTCGGCAGCGTCGAGCTCGTCGATCGTGTAACCGCGCTCGCCAAGCATCGTCTCGACCGGCCTGTAGTACGCGCGAAAGAACGCGCCCTCGGGAGTGGTGCCTTCTCGGGGCTCCGAGACGTAGCCGAGGATCTCGCTGACCACCGTGCACTCGCGGGTAGAAAGCGAGTCGCTGATCGACCATCCCGAGGCGTTGCTCATGATGGCGCAGTATCACCTGGCGCGATACCGCCGCCAAGGCACGTCTGCGGCGAGCGCATCGCACTTAGCTGAGCGGCGTCGATGGCGGCAGGCGGCGTGCAGGAGCCAGATGGTTCTGGCCTGCGGAACCGGCGGCTCAGCGCGGGCGTTGCGTTGCGGGCGAGGCCGCGAATCCGCCGCGGCGCTAATTCGTGATCTCGATCGCCGACGGCGACCCCGGGTGATCGGCGGGCCAGGGCATCTCGCCGAGCCTGTTGGCCACCCAGGTCTTCATTCTCCACGGGGCTTCCTGCGCCGGCCGCGCCATCAGGTGCCTCGCACCGAGGTAGCCGACGTACTCCTACGGGCCAAGAAGCACACGCTCCGGGCCGTCAAACGCTACGTGAATCGCGTTGACAGTCGCGACCACGACGTCGCGTGGAACCACGTAGAAGGCATGCTTGCGATCGCCGTCGAGCGCAACCAGCACGACCCATTCGTTCGCCGGCGGGTCGAGGGTTCTCGCACACTCCCGAGCTGAAAATCGTTGCTCCGTTCGCTCTTGGTCTTCACCTGAACGGCAACCGGAAGTTGGGCGGCGCCGACCTGCGCAAGAAGATCGGTGCGTCGCGTGTTCGTCGTTGCGAGCGCCGCCGGCCAGCCTCTCTGGGCGAGCTCGGCGGCGACGAGAAACACGCCGGCGTCGCCGGTCAGTGCGGTTGACCTCTTCACGGCGACGAAGCTCTACCTGGCCGCTGATCATCGGCGCGCCGCGTAGGCCTGGACGCGCTCAGGGAGCTGAAGCTCGTCAGCACCTTAGTCCGCGAAGCGACGGGACTGCTTCTCAGCGGCCTCGACGATCCGCGGAAGCCCCCAGCCTGACGCGCCGGACGCCAAGCTGCCACCAGCCGCCCGCGCGTGGGCGGCAGATCGCAACTGGAGTTGTTCGGTCAGCGCGTCCACCTCGCGGTCCCACTCTTCGTAGCCACGGAATGCGCGTTCGAGGGTTGACGATCTCGACTGGGAGGCCGAACGCGTTGAATGCCGCGATAAGCTGGTCGCAGATCACCCATCTGGGGTGTACGGTTCTATTCTCGATTGAAGACAGACATCGGGGGACTCAGGCCAATGATCTCAGGCCTGTCACGCCGGCGGTCGCGGGTTCGAGTCCCGTCGCTCCCGTCACGGAGAAGCCTGCACGCGCGGGGCTTCTGTCGTTTCGGGGCTCGCTTGCAGGGAGAACGCGCGCGCCGCGAGTAGCGGCCGCGAGGAGCAAACGGAGCTCCTTGCCGTCGATTTTCGGCTGCGACGACGGCAACGCCTGGGCCGCCGAGCGCCGCGGCCGAGAAGCTGCGCAAGCACCTTGACCGCCACGCCTCCGGCCCGCCGACGGTGCGGTTCGACGACAGCGACGTCGATCAGGCTCGCGCCGGCGGCGTCCTCGTCGGGTTCGACGAGTAGGGGTCGCCTCCGCGACGTGGTCGCGACCACGGGTCGATGGTGAGGTTCGGAATGGCGAGACCTTCAGTCGCGGAGGGCGTGCCGCTGACCTGCCGGCACCGACGCGCACCTCCCCGACGACGAGCGAGCGGCTGAGCCCATCGGTGGTTCCCGACCGGCGTACCGCCACGTCGGACACTGCCGAACGGACCATGCGACCCGGTCGCCGATGCGTCGCTCGCCCGCGGTCACACGGCCTTGCCGATCACGAGCGTCACCGGGACCGGGCTCGGCTGCTCGGCGAGCAACGCCCCTCCGGTGCCGAGGATCAGCTCGGCGGCGGCGCCGTTCAGGTGGATGTTGCGGGCGTCCTCGTCGTCGAAGAGGTCGACGAGGTAGAAGACGGTCGGGTCCTGCTCGGCCCGCAACGTCAGCCACGGACGGGTGCCGGCCTCCGCCTCGACGTGCTCCAGCGCAGCGACGAGGATGTCGCTGAACTGCTCGGCGGTGTCGGGCTTGGTCTTGAACTGGATGACGAGTCCGGGACGGGCCATGAGGGTGCTCCTTCGGTAGTGGGGCACCGACGGTGCCGCACCCGCCTGCACCCAACGCGACGCTGTACGTATCGTTTGCGCCATGCGCATCGGCGTCGTCGCGATCCCCGGTACCTTCGACTCGGCGTTCACCAGCGTGCTCGACATCCTGCGAGTCGCCGAGATGCTGCGGCCCTCGGTGGACCGCGACATCCCGCCGCTCGAAACGACGGTCGTCGGCCTGCGCCCGTCCGTGAGAACCGCCGGCGGGCTGATCGTCGAGGCCGACCGCGCGCTCGACGACGGCCTCGACGACTATGACGTCCTTGTGGTTCCCGCACTCGGGGCGCTGTCTGCGCCGGCCGTGGAAGATGCGCTCGCCCTGCCGGAGATTCGCCGGCTCCGCGCCGTCCTGCACGACAGCCCGGAGGCCGAACTGCCGCGCCTGGCGGGCGCGTGCACCGGGACGTTCCTGCTCGCCGAGGCCGGCCGGCTCGACGGCGTGACGGCGGCCACGAGCTGGTGGCTCAGCGAGACCTTCCGACGTCGATACCCGAAGGTCGATCTGGACACCTCGCGGATGGTCGTACGCAGCAGCAGCGTCCTGACCGCAGGCGCGGCCTTCGCGCACATCGACCTCGCCGTCAGCCTCGTCGCCGAAACCTCCCCGCGGCTCGCGGAGACCGTCGTCCACCACCTCCTCATCGATGAGCGACCCGCGCGATCGATGGAAGCGGTACACGCACACCTCGCCGTCACCGACACGCTCGTCACACGGCTCGAGGACGAGGTCCGACGCCGCATCTCGGACGACCTCTCCGTGACCGACCTCGCCGACGCGCTCGGCGTCACCAGGCGCACGCTCGAGCGCCACGTTCGCCTACGGACCGGAGCGACCCCCAACCAGCTGGTCCGACGCCTGCGCGCCGAGCGCGCCAAGCACCTCCGCCGCACCACCGACCTCTCGATGGATCAGATCGCGCACCGCGTCGGCTACGCCAACGCGGTGACCCTCCGCCGACTGCTCGCCAGCACGACCTGACCAACCGCGACCGCCGCTCGACCGGCAAGACCCGCTGCCGCGGTGACGGGACGACCGCATCGGATGGGCAGCAGCCGTTCGGCTGATGTCGCGACCGTCGCAGGTACGTCGGCGGAGCTCGTCATGACTCGTCGCGAGGCGCGTCGCCGCCGGCACCGCGGCGCGCCGTCGATTGCCGCGCGGGCGCGCGAGGCGGCTCCGCGATCAGGCGTCGCGGCTCGAGCGCCCGGCGCCGCCGTTCAGGACGTAGACGGTGGTCTCCGCATGCGCGATCGTGATGGGCCCGTCGCGGACGGTCGCCTCGAGCGTGCGCCAGGGCCCGTCGTGGCGGGAGCACCAGGCCTCGATGTGGACGTCGCGGTCGATGCGCAGCGGGGCGCGGTGGGTGATGCGGGTCTCGACGTCGATCGCCTGCCCGTGGCCGTGGTCGGCGGCGAGCTCAAGGAAGATGTGGTGCAGGGCCGAGGGGAGGACGGTGCCGTCGGCGCGGCCGGGCGGGCCCTCGTGCTCGGGACCGACGAGCAGCTGGCCGGACCAGCGGCCGGCGGCGTCCGCCGCACCCGTGGCGGTGGGGCGGGGCGCGGACACGCCGGCGGCCGGTTCGGCGGCCGCCCCATCCCCCTCGAGGTCGACCACCGGGAGCAGCCGGTCGAGCCACGCGGGGATCCAGAAGGCGGCCGGGCCGGCGAGGCGCAGGGCGGCGGGGAGCGCGATGAGGCAGACGGCGGACGCGGCGAGCAGGACGGTGGCGACCAGGCCGGCGCCTGTCTGGCGGATCGTCTGCAGGTCGGGCGTCATGAAGGCGAGGAAGACGCCGGACATGATCGCCGCCGCGCCCATGATGACGGGCCCGGTCCGGACGATGGCCGAGCGGATCGCGGTGCCGACGTCGCCCGACCGCAGCCAGTTCTCGCGCAGCCGCGTGAGGATGAAGATCTGGTAGTCGAGCGAGAGCCCGAAGATGAGTGACAGCAGTGCGAGGAGCGAGAGGGCGTCGGCGAAGCCGGCGCCGCCGAGGAGCGGGTCGGACCCGGTGGAGAGCAGCGACAGCACGCCGAAGGACCCCGCCACGACGAGCGCGTTCAGCAGGACCGCGACCAGCGGCAGCAGCAGCGCCCGGAGAACGAGGACGAGCGCGGCGAAGGCGACGGCACTCAGCGCGGCGACCAGCCACGGCAGGCGCGCGTTGAACGCGCGCCGGTAGTCGGTCAACTGCGCGGCGACGCCGCCGACGCGGGCGTCCGCCCCCGTGCTCGCGTGCAGCCGGTCGGCGGCGCGGCGGACGCGGTCGTAGAGGCCGGCGGTGGCGGGATCGTTCGGGCCCGAGCGGGGGACGACGGTCAGCAGCGTCGAGCGGCCGACCGGCCGGGGGCCGAGGACGAGCGCGACGTCGCGGTCGTCCACGAGCCCGGCGCGGAGGACGCCGAGCGCGCGCCGGCCGGCCGGGGTGTCGAGGGTGGCGCGGCGGTCGACGGCGATCACCTCGAGCGGCGCGCTCCAGCCGGGACCCAGCGCGCGGACGACCCGCTCGGCGTCGGTGCGGACGGGTGCGTCGGGCGGCAGGACGCGGACATCGGGCGGCCCGGCGTCGAGTCCGACCCCTGGGACGGCGAGCGCACCGAGCACGGCGACCGCCGGCAGCGCGGTGAGCACCGGTCGCCGGAGCAGCCCGGCGGCGAGCCCGCCCCAGAGGCCGCCGCCGTCCGCCGGCGCCCGGCCGAACCGCAGCCGCTCGAGGTGCCCGCCGACGAGGACGAGGGCGGCCGGGACGGCGGTGAGCGCGGAGAGGACGCCGACGACGGCCGCCGCGGCCGCGCCGACCGCGGCCGACTGCAGAAACGTGCCCGGGGCGAGCAGGATCGCCACGCCCATCGTCACCAGGATCGTCGCGCCCGCGACGACGACCGTCCGGCCGGCGGTCTGGGCCGCCGTCGCCGCCGCCGCGTCCACGCTGGCGCCGTCGCGGCGCGCCTCGCGGAACCGCGAGACCATCAGCAGCGAGTAGTCGACGCCGAGCGCGAGCCCCATCATCGAGGCGATGGGCGTGCAGACGTCGGTGATGTCGCGGGTGCGGGCGACGAGGTCGGCGACGCCGAGCGCGCTCGCGACCGTCGCCCCGCCGAGGACCGCGGGGATCGCCGCGCCGAGCGGCGAGCGGAACACGAGCAGCAGGACGAGCAGCAGGATCGGGACTGCGAGCTTCTCCGCCTCGTGGGCCTGCTCGACGGACGCGTCGGAGATCGCGCTTCCGATGGCCGAGAAGCCGGTCACCGATGCGCGCACCGGCGGCCGCACAACCGCGTCGACGACGGGCTGCACCGCGTCGGCGACCTCCGGGCCGAACGTCTCGTCGGTCGGGCGCTCCACGAGGACCACCGCCCCGCCGGCCGGCCGCAGCTGCGGCGGCGCCCCCTTGTCGAAGGCGGACAGCACCGTGTTGCGCGGATCCGCTCGCAGTCGCGCCGCCAGCCGCGCGGTCTGCGCGCGGACGGCCGGCGCCGGCCCTTGGAGCAGGACCGGCGCCTGCCCGCGGCTGCCGATCTCCGCGTCGGCCAGATCCTGCGCGGCCTGTGCGCGCGTCCCCGGGACCTCGATGGACGTCGGGGCGATGTGCGACTCGAGCTGCGTCCCGTTGTAGGCGAGCGCGGCGGTCAGCACGAGCCACACGACGAGCACGAGTCGCGGCCGGCGAAGCGCCAGCCCGCTCAGCGCGCCCACAGGACCGTGCCCCTCCTCATTCACCAGATGGTGAAGAAGACCTGACGGGGTGTCAAGCTACGCGCGGCCGAAGAGTGCGCGCACCATCTCCTGGGTCGCGGCGATCGCCTCGTCCAGCGCGGGCGTACGGCCGTCCTCGAGCAGGGCGACCGTGAAGCCGTCGATCGACGCGAGCACGAGCGTCACCATCGCCGCGTCCGGCAGCGACGCGCGCCACCCTGCGGCGAGCATCGCCGAGAGCCGCGCGCGCACCATCTCGCGGTAGCGAGCACGCACCTTCCTCACCGGCTCGGCGAGCGCCGGATCGGTGATGGCGGCGGCGTACAAGCTCAGCCACGCGGCGTGCAGCCGGGGGTCGCCGACCACGTGGTCCCACATGGTCCCGAACCCGACCTCCACGACCTCCGCCGGATCGTCGAGCCCCGCGACCGCCGCCTCGACGTCCGCGAGCAGCCGGTCGCCGAGGTGGACGATCGCCGCCGCAAGCAATCCGGCCTTGCTCGTGAAGTAGTAGTGCAGGAGCGCCTTGTCGACGCCGGCCGTGTCTGCGACCCGCTGCATCGTGGTGCCCGCGTGGCCCCGGTCCGCGATCACCCCGAGCGCGGCGTCGAGGATCTGCACGCGGGTGCGGCCGGGATTGCGCGGGGCGGGCACCGGCGTGATGCTAGGCCAGCGGGACCGGTCCCACGGACCGGGGCCCCCGACGGACGCGTCCACGTGCAGCGACTCGTGCAGCAGCAGCGGGCTTGAGGAGAAGGTCGCCGACTACGGCGACCACCGCGACCCGCAGGCCGCCATCGCCTGGCTGCGGAAGTTCGTCGATGGCGCCAAGATCGCCGGTGAGCTGTACGGGCGCGCCCTGGTCGTGATCGCCGCCGAGCAGCACGCCAGCCGACTCGTCGTCCCGGCAAGCCAGCGCACGCCCGCGACGAGCTGGAGCTCACACAAGGACCACGTCGCAAAGGCGCTGCGGAAGCTGTGCGGCCCAGCAGTGCCCGAGCACGCACCGTGAGCGAACGGCATGTATGGACATGGTGTCCGCGGCGGGTTAGGGTCGCGGCATGAGCCAGCACCCGCAGCACGACGCCGACGAGTACCGCTACCACTCCGGCGTCTCCACCCCGGCGGGGACGCCGGATGCGGTGGAGTTCATCGATGTGCACAAGGCGTTCGGGCGCAACAAGATCCTGCGGGGTCTGAACATGGGTCTTCCGGAGGGGAAGATCTCGATGATCCTGGGGCCGTCGGGGACGGGGAAGTCGGTGTGCATCAAGCACATGGTCGGGTTGCTGTACCCGGACGAGGGTGATGTGCTGGTGCATGGGGAGTCGGTGCCGAACATGCCCGACGACGATCTGTTCGAGATGCGCAAGAAGTTCGGGGTGCTGTTCCAGGACGGTGCGTTGTTCGGGTCGATGAACATCTTCGACAACGTGGCGTTCCCGCTGCGGCAGCACACGGAGAAGTCCGAGGAGGAGATCGCGCAGATCGTGGATCAGCGCATGGAGGAGGTCGGTCTCGGGGCGGCGAAGGACAAGTTCCCCAACGAGCTGTCGGGTGGCATGCGCAAGCGTGCGGGGTTCGCGCGGGCGCTGGTGCTGGATCCGGACATCGTGCTGTTCGACGAGCCGGACTCGGGTCTGGATCCGGTGCGTACGGCGCTCCTGGGGGAGTTGATCCAGGAGATCCACGAGACGGTGATGAACGAGGCGCGGGCGGATGGGCGTAAGCACATGCCGGCGTTCGCGATCATCAGTCACGACATCATGACCTGCCGTCGGGTGGCGGAGTACATCTCGGTGTTGTGGCGGGGGAAGATCGTGGAGGCGGGTCCGGCGCAGGACATGCTCAACAGCGACAACCCGTTCATCCGGCAGTTCCTCGCGGGCGAGTCGATGGGCCCGCTCACCATGGACTGACGCCCGCGCCCGGGCCGGGTCGCCGCCTCCTACGTGCCCGTCAGCCCGGCCAGGAGCGCCTGCGCCGCGGGGGTGGTCGCGTGCCCAGCCCGCTGGACCGCCGCGAGCGTGCGGCGGGCGAGCGCCTCGCCCGGGAGCGGCGTCAGCGGCTCCGGGCCGCGCTGCGCCTGCGCGACGGGCAGGACGCTCCAGCCGACGCCCAGGCGGACCATCGCGGCGAGCACCTCGGGCTGGCCGGACTCGGCGACGACGTCGAAGCGGGCGCCGGTGCGGCGCAGGGCCTCGGCCACGATCGCGCGCGTGCGCGAGTCCGGCGGGAACGTCACCCACGGACCCCAGGTGGCGGGTCGGCCGATCCGGGTGCCGGGCGGGGCGTAGACCGCCAGCGGCTCCTCCCGCAGCCGCGTCACCGTGAGGCCGGTGTCGTCGTCGGGCACGACGCAGACGACGAGGTCCAGGCTGCCGCGGTGGAGCTGGTCGAGCAGGGCGGCGGACGGCGCGACGGTGAGGCGCAGGTCGACGTCCGGCCGGTCGGCCCGGAACGTGCGCAGCGCGGCGGGGAAGTGGTCGACCGCGGCCACGTCGATCATCCCGACGCGCAGCGGGCCGGCGTGCCCGGAGCGCCGCTGCGCGGTCCAGCGGGCGAGCTCCCCGGTCTCGGCGAGCACGCGCTCGGCGTAGCGGAGCACGACGTCGGCGTCCTCGGTGAGCGCGCGCCCGCGGCCGACGGGCCGGAAGATCCGCACGCCGACGCGGCGCTCGAGCTCGGCGAGGCCCTGCGAGAGCGCGGAGGGGGAGACCCCGACGGCGCGGGCCGCGCTGGCGAACGTCGGCTCGCGGGCCGCGGCGACGAGGTACTCGAGCTGCTGGACCGTGAGGTTGGGCAGGATCTGATCGTTCACCGCTCGGAGACCATACAACGGACTTTCTTCACGAACGTAACTGTCCGTGCGGAATGGCTTACGTTGGGCATATGCCTGACACGCCTGCTCCCACCGTCGCGCCCGCTGAGGGCAAGCTCGGGATCCTCAACGTCGGCCTCGGTGCCGTCACCACCACGCTGATCGCCGGCGTCGAGCTCGCCAAGCGCGGTCTCGGCGAGCCCGTCGGCTCGCTCACCCAGATGGGCACCATCCGCCTGGGCAAGCGCACCGACGACAACGTGCCGCTGATCAAGGACTTCGTCCCGCTCGCCGCCCTCGAGGACATCGTCTTCGGCGCCTGGGACCCCTACAAGGCCGACGCCTACGAGGCCGCCGTCAACGCCGGCGTCCTGGACCGCCACGAGCACCTCGCCCCGATCGAGGACGCGCTGCGCGCGATCAAGCCGATGCCCGCCGCCTTCGACGGCGCCTACGTCAAGCGCCTCGAGCCCGAGAACGTCATGGCGGACACCTCCAAGCGCGGCATGCTCGAGCAGATCCGCAAGGACATCCGCAGCTTCCGCGAGGAGCACGGCTGCGCCCGCCTGGTGATGATCTGGTCCGGCTCGACCGAGGTCTACATCGAGCCCGGTGCCGCCCACGCCAGCCTCGACGCCTTCGAGGCCGCCATCGACGCCGAGGATCCGTCGATCGCCCCGTCGATGCTCTACGCCTACGCGGCGCTGCTCGAGGGCGTCCCCTACGCCAACGGCGCGCCGAACCTCGCCGTCGACACGTCGGCGCTGCGCACGCTCGCCGAGCAGCAGGGCGTCGCGATCTCCGGCAAGGACTACAAGACGGGCCAGACCCTCCTGAAGACCGTGCTGGCGCCGATGCTCAAGGCCCGCATGCTCGGCCTCAACGGCTGGTACTCGACGAACATCCTCGGCAACCGGGACGGCGAGGTCCTCGACGACCCCGAGAACTTCAAGACCAAGGAGACGTCGAAGCTCGGCGTGCTCGAGGACGTCCTGGAGCCGGAGCGCTTCCCGCAGCTCTACGGCGACGTCTACCACAAGGTCCGCATCAACTACTACCCGCCGCGCGGTGACGCGAAGGAGGGCTGGGACAACATCGACCTCTTCGGGTGGCTCGGCTACCCGATGCAGATGAAGGTCGACTTCCTCTGCCGCGACTCGATCCTGGCGGCGCCGCTGGCGCTCGACCTCTGCCTGTTCATGGACCTCGCCCAGCGGGCCGGCATGGGCGGCATCCAGGAGTGGCTGAGCTTCTACTACAAGTCCCCGCAGGTGGCGCCCGGCCTGTACCCCGAGCACGACCTGTTCATCCAGCTGACCAAGCTGAAGAACACGCTGCGCTGGATGATGGGCGAAGAGGTCATCACGCACCTCGGCCAGGACTACGCCGAGGACGAGCTCGCCGGCATCTCGTAGGTCCCCACGGACCGCATCGGCAGGACCCGGAGGCCCCGCACGCGCGGGGCCTCCGCCGTTTCCGCCCGCTCGCCTCAGCGGCGCCGCGGCACCGTGAACCGCAGCACGAGCGGGGTGCGGTCCGCGTTGCCCGAGGCGTCGATCGCGCGGACGCGCAGCACGTGCCGGCCGGCACGCAGGCGCCGAAGGGTCAGCGGGCTCGTGCACGGCCGCGCGCGGCCGCCGTCCAGGCGGCACTGGAAGCGGACGCCGCGCTCGCTGGCGCCGAAGCGGAACGTCGCGATCCCGCGGCGCAGGCGCGACCCGGGGCCACCGCGCCGGAACGTCTCCGGGGCGGTCGTGTCGGCGGGCCCGGCCATCGTGCCGCCGCCCGGACCCGGCACCGTGCCCGTCCCGGGCGTCCCCGTCCCCGTCCCCGGCGCGGGCGTCGGCGTCGGGGTGGGCGAGGGCTGGGGCGCGGGCGCGGGCGGCGGCGCCGGGCGCTCGTAGGCGCCGATGTCACGGATCGCGGTCCCGTCGCCGTTCCCGTCGACGACCCGCGGGTTCCCGTTCAGGTCCACGGTCGGCGACGCGGTCCCCGGCGTGCCCGCGTCGACGCCCGCGGATCCGGCGGCGAGCGAGAAGTCGGACCCCGCAGGGTCCGCGAACGTGGGGGCGCTCAGCACCATGTCGGTGGCCGACGTGCTGCCCGGGCCGGCCGCGCCGACGACGCCGGGCACGTGGCTGGCGCTCAGGGCGATCCGCGCCGGCCCGACGCCCGTGGCCGAGCGCTGCCCGGCGGCCGTGAACCCGGCCACGATCGAGTTCGTCACCGTGACGGTCGCGCCACCGGTCGACTGGGCCGTCGCCGCCACCGGCGGGGTGGTCGCCCCGGGGGCGGAGGACACGATCGTCGCGTGGTCGAGCGTCACCGACGACGCGGTCGCGTTCGGCGACGTCGCGGCGACGGGCGGGGCGTCCGCGGCCATCGTCAGCAGGAGGTTCGTCAGCGTCACCGTCGCGGGCCGGGCGAGCACCGCGGTCGAGCGCGCCCCGAGGACGACGACACGGGACGCGGTCACCGGTGAGCCGCTCTCGGCGCGGATCGCCGTGACCCGCGGCTGCTCGATCGTCAGCTGCGTCGCCGTCAGGCCGGTGGGGGTGGCCGATCCGACGTCCAGCGCGGTCGCGAGCGCGCCGCTGCCCGACGGGGCGATGCGGACGCGCTCGAGGCTGCTGATGCCCCCGTTGAACGTCAGGCCGTAGGAGCCCGTGCCGCCGGGCGACGGCGGGTTGCGCAGCTCGACCTCGACGTCCCGCAGGATCGTCCCGGCGTCGGCGTTGAGCGCGCTCCCGTTGTCGGTGGGGAAGCTCTCGCCGACGACGATCGAGAGGTCGCGCAGCAGCGTCGGTCCGCGGCCCGTGAGCGACACGACGAACACGTTGGCGCCCGAGCTGCTGGTCAGGAAGCTCGCGCCGGCGCCCTGCCCCACGACGGTCAGCGCGTCCGTGCCGGTCGGCGTGAACGTCGAGGTCGTCGAGAAGACCCCGGGGCCCAGGACGATCGTGTCGGCGGTCCCGTCGCTGCCGCTCGTGCTCATCGCGGTCTCGAGGCTGGCCTGGGCGACGGTCGTCCCGTCGTTCGGGCACGCGGCGCTGAAGGTCGGCACGCAGAACGTCGTCGCCGACGCCGACGCGGGCAGGAGGGCGAGCGCGGCGAGACACGCCGGCAGCAGGAGGCGCGGTGCGGTCATGGGTCCCCGGTGATCGTGTGGAGCGGGGTCGGACGACCCGCGCCGCGACATGGTGGCGCAGCGGGCGCCGGCGCGCCAGCGCGACCGTCAGCGCGCCGCGGCGCGCACCGACATCGCGGTGAGGTGCGCGACCAGCGTGCGTCGTTCCAGCCCGGTGCTGCCGCGCAGCCACGTGATCACCGCCTGCGTGATGCCGGTGACGAGCACGAGCGCGGTCACGCGGTCCTTGCGGCCGGGGCGGCGCAGGCCCAGCACGTGCCGCAGCACGAGATCGGCGAAGTCCTCGTAGGCCTGCTCACGCAGGGCCTCGAGGGCGGGGACGGCGACCGCCTCGACGTAGAGCCGGGCCGTCGCGGGGTCCTCGAGCGACGAGACGAGACGGTCGATCGCCACGCGCGTGCGCGCCACCGGGTCGGCCGGGATCCCGTCGAGCGCGGCCACGATGTCCGCGAGCAGCGTGCGGTGGAAGTCGTCCAGCAGCGTCGTCAGCAGCGCCTCGCGCTCGCTGAACGCCTCGTAGAAGTAGCGCTTCGTCAGGCCGGCCTCGGTGCACACCGCGCCGACCGTCGTGCCGGCCACGCCGTCCCGTCCGACGACCACGAGGCCGGCGGCGAGGAGCTGCCGGCGGCGTAGCGCGGTGCGCTCGCTGGCGCTGACGCCGCGGTAGGGCCGGACGGGGGGCACGCGGTCATCCTCGCAGCGCGCGCGGTCCGACGCCGCCACCGACTTGACACGGCGTCGTGTCAACTCGTACCGTCCGGGCACGCCGGACCTGACACGGTCCCGTCTCACTTCTGGTCCGGCGCCACACCACCATGGGTTGCTGCATCGCCATCGCACTCGTCCTGGGCGCCCTGCGCCCCGCGCTCGCCCGGCTCATGCCCGGGCGCTTCGCCACCGCCGAGCTGCTCGCGCCGCCCGCCCGCCGGCCGGTGCCGGGCACCGACCCGGTCGTCGCGCCCGAGCGGCCGGCCGTCGCGCCACGACCCGAGGCCGCCGGGCCCCGTCGGGCGCGCCGACTCCGCCGCCCGACGCTGCCGTCGGCGCTCATCGCCGCCGGGTTCGCCTGGCTGCTCGTCACCGAGCTCCTCGCGCACGTGCTCCACGTCGTCGCGCACTCGCAGCTCCTGCACGCGCCCGGTCCCGTGCTCGTCGTCGCGGGCCTCGCGCTCCTGGTCCGCGACGCCTACGCCCCGGCGTCCCGCCGCCCCGTCCCCGACACCCTCAGGCCCCTCGCATGACCGATCTGCTCGTCCGTCCCCAGCCCGTGACCCAGGACCGGCCGGGGGACCGTGCCGTCACCGCGCTGATCCCCCCGCCGGCGGGCGCGCTCGGACCCGTCAGCGCCGCCCGGATGCGCCGGGCGCTCGCGGTCTACGCCGCCGTCTGGGTCCTCGGCGTCCTGCCCGCGGTCCTCGGGGCGTCCGCGGCGCTGCAGGCGCTCGGGCTCGGCATCGTCGCCCCGGGCGGCGGGCTGTGGGCCCAGGGCTCGCCGATCCTCGGACTCGTCGCGACCCTCGCGTTCGTCTCGTCGCTGTCGATCTGGTGGGCGGCCGGCCCCGTCGTGCTGCCCCCGATCGTCCTCGCGCTCACCGCCGGGCTCGCCGCCTGGCGCGCCGACGACGCCGCCCCGGGCACCGGCGCCGTGATCGCCGTCGCGCTGGCCGTCCCCGCGCTCGCCCTGCTCGCGCGGCTCGTCGTCGAGGTCCGCCACCGCCGCCAGCTCGCCCGCCGCCGCGTGGCCAACGATCGCCTCGCGCACGAGCGCTTCACCGTCACCGGTCCGCCGACCGTCGAGGCGCACCTGCCCGTCGTCGAGCACTCCGAGGACGACCTCGCGCACCTGCGCTACAGCCTCGACCTCGCCCTGCAGCCGCTCGACCGCTTCGACGGCTTCACGCACATCGACCAGTTCCGCGAGGCGGCGCTGCGGTACCAGCTCACCGCGCTGTCCAACAGCCTCGCGATGGCCCAGCTGACCCGCACGCCCGCGTTCGGCGGCTACCTCGCCGAGGGCCAGCGCAACGCGATCGAGAAGATGCTGGACCGGCGCGTCTGGGGCTACTGGGCGATCGAGAACGCGTGGGGGAACCTGTCGCTCAACCGCGACCCGCTCGACACCCACGAGAACATCATGCTCTCGGGCTGGCACGGGATCATGGTCGGGGCCTACGCAACGCTGAACGACGACCGCTACAGCCGGCCCGGCGCCCTGACCTTCCGCTGGTCGCAGGACGAGGCCTACGCCTACGACTTCGGCGGGCTCGCCGACCAGATCCGCCGCAACGTCGACGCCTCGCCCTACGCGCTCTTCGCCTGCGAGCCGAACTGGATCTACCCGGTCTGCAACTCCTTCGGGATGAACACGCTGCTCAGCCACGACCGGCTGCACGGCACCGACCACTTCGCCGCCACCGAGCCCCGCCTGCGTGCCGCCTACGAGTCGGACTTCCTGCGCCCGGACGGCCGCATGGTCGGCGTGCGCTCCGCGCACCTCGGCCTGTCCTGGAACTTCTGGACCGGAGCGGCGCTGCAGCTCGGCACCTCGTTCTGGCTCAACCCGACCCTCCCGGAGATCGCCCACCGCACCTGGTGGCTGCTGCGCGAGAACACGCTGACGCTGCGCGACGGCGTCCTGCACACGCCGCGCGCCGTGTCCGACCGCCTGGACCCCGGCAACTACAAGCTCGGCTCCGAGACCTTCGGCCACGTCGCCACCACGCTGGCCGCGCGCGAGCTCGGCGACGAGGACGTCGCCCGCGCCGCCGAGACGGCGCTCGCCGCCGGCACCCCCACCGCCGACCACCACGGCGCCCGCCGCTACGACGGTGCCTCGCCGCTGGCCAACTGCTACGCGAACCTGGCCCGGTTCGGGCGGCGCAGCGGCCTGCGCGACCTCATCGCCCACGGCGTGCCCGAGACCTGGACGACCGGTCCCCGCCTCGCCGAGGCCGCCTACCCGGAGGTGCAGGTCGCCCGCGCCGTCACCGACGGCCACGCGCTCGACCTCGTCCTGCGGCCCGGTGCCGGACCCGTCCGCACGACGCTGCGGCTGGAGCAGCTCGTGCCCGGCCGGCAGTACACCGTCCGCGGTGGCCTCGTGGACGAGCTCATCGCCGCCGCCGACGGCAGCGCGCTGCTCGAGGTCGAGCTCGACGGGCGTCGCGAGGTCCGGATCGCCTGAGCCGGACCCGGTCGCCCGGCCGCGCCGCGCTCAGCCGCGCGGCGCGGTCGCGAAGACCTGCACCCAGTAGTGCCGCAGCCGGCCGCCGCGCGCGTAGCCGGTGCCGATCCGCGCGTACGAGGACCGCAGGATGTTCGCCCGGTGGCCGCTGCTGCGCATCCACGCGCGGCATGCCGCCGCCCCGGTCGCGTAGCCGCCCCCGATGTTCTCCCCGACACCCGAGAACACGCCCGTCAGGCGCTCCACCCGCTCCGAGGGACCACGGCCCTCCGGGTCGGTGTGGTCGAAGAACCCCTGACGGCGCATGTTCTCCGCGTGATCGCGCGCGGCCCGCGCGAGCGACGGGTTGACCCGCAGCGGCGCGAGGCCGCGCTTCTCGCGCTCGCGGTTCACGCACGTGCGGATCGCCCGCTCGTTCGCGGCGCGGGAGCTCGCCGTGGCGCTCGCCGTCGGTGCCGCGGTCGCGGCCGGCGCGGTGAGCTCGGCGGGCGGGGCGCCGGTCGCGGACGCCGTGAGCGCGAGGACGGCGACGGTGGTGGGAACGGCGACGGCCTGCTTGAGCATCGGTGCCTCCTTCGGGGACCGCGACCGTAGCAGCGACCCCCGGGCCCGACCGCCGGTTCGGCCGGGCCGTCAGCGGGATCTCGCCGCTAGCCTCCGGGCGTGCGCTACGTCCACACGAACCTGGTCGCGCGGGACTGGCGCGCCCTCGCGGACTTCTACGTCCCCGTCTTCGGCTGCGAGCTGCTGCTCCCCGAGCGGGACCTGCGCGGCGCGTGGCTCGAGGACTCGGCGGGACTGGCGGCGGGCGCGCGCCTGCGCGGGGCGCACCTGCGGCTCCCCGGGCCGCCCGAGGCCGACCCGCAGACCTGGCCGACGCTCGAGCTCTTCCAGTACGACGACCCCGTGGAGCAGACCGACCCGGTCGCCGACCGGCTCGGGTTCGGCCACCTGGCGTTCCGCGTCGAGGACGTGCCCGGCACGCTCGCCGCGCTGCTGCGGGCGGGAGGCGGCGAGCTGGGCCGCGTCGCCCACACCACGATCCCCGGCGTGGGCGAGCTCACCGTCGTGTACGCCCGCGACCCCGAGGGCAACATCCTCGAGCTCCAGAGTTGGGCCTGAGCCCCGGCGCGGGGCTCGCGAACGCCGAGGAACGGTCCGCAGAATAGCGCTCCAACGCGCCAGCTTTCGTGTGAAAACCGCTATTCCATGCGCAATCTCTCAGAAAGACGCGGGCGTTCATCAAAAGCACCGGAAAACCGGGTGTAGCACCGGCAAACGGTCTCTTGACCTGCGACAAGACGGTGCACTACCGTGCGCCACGTCCGGGCCGACCCCTGCGGGTGGGCCTGGCTGTCCATAGGGGTCGGCCGTGCCGGGAGCGCGGTCGGAACGCCATCAGGGGAAGAGGTTCCAATGCTCGGGTCCACTCGCGGCGTGCGCGCCGCGCTGGTCGCATCCGTCGCCGTCGCCGCGCCGCTCGCCGCGGCGCCCGCGGCCAACGCCGGCCTGCTCGGCGGGCTGCTCGGTCCGGTCGTCACCACGACGAACCAGACCGTCAACCAGACCACGACCGCCACCTCCGGCCTGGTCTCCCAGACCCTCGGGGCCACCACGACCCTCGTCAACGGCGTCGTCTGCCCGACCGTCGGCTCGCTCAGCCAGCAGCTCGCGACCGTCCCCGGGCTCGGCAACGGCCTCGGCGCCATCGGCTCCGGGCTCACCTCCCTGACCTGCGCCTCCTCGCTGCTGCACTACGAGGTCGTCACGCGCTACAAGCGCCCCAACGGCACGATCCTCACCCGCTCGACCCCCGCGCTGATCGGCGTCCCCGCCGCCCTGAACGTCGACGACGAGGCGCTCGCCGACCTCAACGCGACGCTCACCCTCACCTCCCTGAACACGATCGGCCTCAAGGTCAACCGCGACCTGCTCAAGTCGGCCGCGAACCTCCCGGTGTCCGTCGAGGTCGTCGTCTCCGACACCTCCACCCGCATCCTCGGCCGCCGCAACCTCTCCTTCGGCTACGACGCCACCGCCGACCAGGCGCCCGGCGGCTTCACGCTGGAGACCCCGCTCGACACGATCACCCGCCCGGGCGGCGACTTCCGCGTCACCCTCAGCCAGACGCTGCGGCGCAACCGCATCAAGCTCATCGCCGGGCTCTTCGACGGCACCTCCAGCGCCCGCGTCAACCCCACCGAGGTCTCGATCGACTACGGCGCCTCGCCCGACACCGCCACCATCGTCGCGCGCGCCGGCTCCGACCTCGCCGCGACCCTGACGACCAACCGCCCCGGCCCGACCACCGTGGCCGGCCGCGTCGTCGACGGCACCACCACCGACGCGTTCGACGCGCAGATCACGAACCTCCCCGGCACGCTCAGCATCGCCGCCAGCACCGCCGGCGGCACCCGCGCCACCTACTCGGCCTCGGCGCGCGTCGCGACCATCGACGCGACCCTGCAGCGCACCGAGAACGGCGTCCTGCGCCAGAAGACGAAGCTCAACCTCGCCGACGTGCCGACCGGGCTCACCGCCACGGTCGCGGGCGACGACGTCCAGGTCGCCACCACCGGCGGCCCGCTCGGCCTCGCGAAGCTCGGCCAGGCCAACGGCGAGCCGAAGTTCCTCCCCGACACCGAGCCCGCCTACGTCTACAGCGACGACGACGGCACGCTGCGCTCCGTCAGCGCGAAGATCCCCGGCCTGCAGTCCGCGACCGCCCGCCTGAGCGGCACGCCGACCGTGTCCGCCAAGCTCGCGTCCACGCCGCTGCTCGCCCGCATCGTCGACACCCGCCAGCGCATCGACGCCCGCGTCAAGAACGTGCCCGCCTGGTTCGACGCCAGCCTCGACCTCGACAACGGCCGCCTCACCTACGACGGCCACGGCACCGGGATCGGCCGGATCGAGCTCGACGCCGTCTCCACGACCCCGTTCTTCGGCCGCGCCACGAAGCTCAAGGGCACGCTCGTCGACCTCCCGTCGAGCCTCGACGCGCGCATCGAGACCGCGAACGGCAAGGGCGGCATCACGCTCGACCGCGCGCTCGGCCGCGCCGAGATCATCGCCTCCAACGGCCCCGAGACCCTCCCGGCCGGCGGCGGCCAGGGCGCCATCTACCGCGACCTGCCCGGCGGCGAGTACCTCGTCTCCGCCCGCGTCGACGGGATCCGCAAGGTCGCCTTCGACACCACCGGGGCGCCCCGCCTCTCCGCCGTCACGGCGGGCGGCCCGTTCTCGGTCGCCCTGCGCACCGACGCGCTGGACGTCGCGGGCGACATCCGCGACCTGCCCGCCGACGTCGACCTCGGGTTCGACCTCGACGGTGGCCGCCTGACCTTCGAGGGCAAGGCCGCCGACGGCAGCCCCCGCGGCATCGGGCAGCTCGACCTGACGGCCGCGGACCCGCGGCCCGGCAGCGCGCTCATCGCCCGCGCCACCCGGATCCAGGGGCGCGTCAAGGACATCCCCGCCTCCCTGGACCTGCGGTTCGACACCGACGGGGACGACCTGTCCGTCGACGCCTCCAACGCGATCGGCTCGATCGAGCTCGTCGCGGCGAACCGCGCGATCGACTTCCGCTCCGGCGGCGACCTGCCCGCCGACGACCGCCAGGGCGCGACCCTGGTCGACCGCACCGGCGGCACCTTCGCCGTCGGCGCCCGCATCCTCGGCCTGAAGTCCGTCAGCGCCGCGCTCGGCCAGGACCTCGTGCGGCTGAGGACGCACACGCGCGGCGGCCCGTTCGACCTCGCGGTCGACACCGACGACCTCACCGGCACCGCCCAGGTCCGCGACCTGCCGGCGAAGCTCGACACGACCCTCGACCTGCCGAACGGCAAGGTCACCGTGGTCGGTCGCGACGCCGACGACTCGCCCGCCACGATCGAGCGCCTCGACGTCGCCCTCGCGGCCCGCGAGGCCCTCCTCGGCCGGGCGAAGTACCTCGACGCCACCGTCAAGCGGATCCCCGCCGACCTCGTGCTCGACATCGCGCAGGACGGCGAGGGCGCCCGCCTCGAGGCCAACGAGCCGATCGGCTCCGCCGAGGTCATCGTCTCCGCGACCCCGCCCGACCGCGCCGCCGACCTCCCGGCCGGGGACGAGCAGGGCGCGAAGGTCGTCGACACCGCCACCGAGTTCACGATCGCGGCCCGCATCCGCGAGTTCGAGAAGGTCGCGGCCCGCGTCGCCGGGGACGTCGTGCGCGTCGGCACCAAGACGGAGGGCGGCCCGTTCTCGGTCCGCTTCCGCACCGACGAGCTGAACGCCACCGGCCGCATCGAGAACCTCCCGAAGGAGCTCGACGCGACCCTCGACCTGCCCGCCGGCAAGCTCACCGTCGACGGCCACGGCGAGGGCATCGACCGCGTCCTGCTCGACGCGGTCTCCACCCGGCCGCTGCTCGGCCGCGCGACCGCGGTCCGCGCCCGCGTCGAGGGCCTCGCGCCGCTGACCGTCGTCGACCTCGCGCAGGCCGGCAACGGCGCCCGCGTCGAGGCCAACGAGCCGATCGGCCTCGTCGAGGTCGCAGCCGCCGACACGGTCGCCGGCCTCGCCGACGCCCTCCCGGCCGACGACGACCAGGGCGCCGTCCTGCTGGACACGCCCGTCCGCTACGCGGTCGGCGCCCGCGTCCGCGGCCTGAAGAAGGTCGTGGCGCTCCTCGACGACACCGTCACGCTCGTGACCCGCACCGCGAGCGGCCCGTTCACGATCAAGGCCCGCACCGCGGACCTCGACGCGGACGCCCGCATCGCCGACCTGCCGTCCGCGCTCGACGCCACGCTCGACCTCGACGGCGGCGCGCTGCAGTTCGACAACAGCGACGTCATCGACGAGATCACCCTCAAGGCGATCGCCCGCACCGGCACGCTGCTCGGGCGCGCCACCCGCGTCGAGGGCACGATCCGCAGGCTCGCCAAGCGGGCCTCGATCACGATCGACCCCGCCGCCCCGTCGGCGACGGTCGACGCGGACTCCCCGATCGAGGAGGTGTCGATCCTCGCGACCGACCTCCCCGAGGACCAGGCCGCCCCGGCGATCGCCGACGGCGAGCAGGGCGCGATCTACCAGGACAAGGCCGGCCAGCCGTTCGTGCTCGCCGCCCGCCTCCTCGACCTCCGCCGCATCGGGCTGCAGCTCGACGGCCAGGACGTCGACATCGACGCGCGGCTGCGCAGCACGCCGTTCTCGATCGACGCCACCACCGACGACCTGACGGCCACGGCGCGCATCGACAAGCTGCCCGCCCGCACCTCGCTCGGGTTCGACCTGCAGAACGCGCGGTTCACCTACGCGGGCCGCAACGACGACGACGAGCCCGTCGGCGTGGACGAGATCTCCTTCTCGGCCCGCTCCGACCAGCCGATCTTCGACCGGGCGCGCAAGCTCCAGGGTCGCCTCACCGACGTCCCGTCCGACCTCACCGTCGGCCTCGACTCCGCCGGCAACGGCGCCACGGTCGCGATCCCGGACGGCCAGGCGCTCGGCGACCTCGAGCTGCACGTCGCCGACGACGTGGACGCGCCGTTCCCGCTCACCGAGCAGGGCGTCCGCTACCACGACACCGCCGACGACTACGGCATCGCGGTCAAGGTCACCGGGCTGAAGAAGCTCGCGGTCGGCCTCGACACCGGCAGCGGCATCGGCCTGCAGATCGACCGCACCGCCGGCAGCCGCTTCGTCGCCGACGTCGACGTCGACGGCCTGCTCACCGCGGTCGCCGACATCGCCGACCTGCCCGCCTCGGCGGAGCTCGCCGTCGACCTCGACGGCTCCAGCGACAACCCGAACGCCCTGACGTTCAAGGGCCGGGACGAGAACGGCGACCCGGTCGGCATCCAGCGCCTGACGCTGTCCGCCGAGTCCGACGAGCCGATCCTCGGCGGCGGCCGCTACATCCAGGGCGACATCGAGCGCCTGCCGTCCGACGTGGCCCTGTCGTTCTCGCAGGCCAACGGGCGCGCGACCGTCAAGGCGATCGACCCGAACGACCCGGACGCCGACGGCACCCCGGTCGGCAAGATCGAGCTCGCCGCCTCCGACGAGGCCGGCCAGTTCACCTACCCGACCTCGGAGGGCCAGCCGGCCCAGGGCGCGGTCCTGCGCTCCAAGCCGGGCGAGCCGTTCCGCGTCGGCATCCGCGTGCTCGAGCTCCGCGAGCTCAGCGTGCAGTTCGACGAGGCGATCAGCCTGAAGTCCAAGACCGCCGGCGGCCCGTTCGTCGCCGACGTCTCGACCGAGGCGTTCGCGGCGCAGGCGAAGATCCTCGACCTGCCGCAGGAGCTGACGCTCGACCTCGACCTGCAGGCCGGGGAGGTCCGGTACACCGGCTCCGCGCCGATCGGGCAGATCTTCGCCGACATCGACGGGCGCGAGCCGCTCTTCCTCGGTGCCACCGGCATCGAGGTCGACCTGCGGGACGTCCCGCAGGCGTTCACGCTCGGTCTCGGCACGGCCAACGAGGCGGACCCGGAGGCGACCGACCTCTCGGGCATCAAGCTGACGGCCGACCAGCCGATCGGCTCCGTGAACATCCGTGCGCGCAGCCGCAACCGCTCCTACCCGGTGCTGCCCGCGGGCACCGCCGGGGCGATCATCGATGCCACCCTCACCGACGAGGAGAAGGCCGAGGACCCGACCCAGGAGCAGCTCGCGCTCGCCCTGCGCGTCTTCCAGCTCAAGCGCCTCGAGGTCAACCTCGCGCCGCTCGTGCTGAAGACCGAGATGCAGGCCGGCCGCGTGTTCACGGTCGACGCCAAGCTCCCGCAGACCGCGGAGGACGGCACGCCGCGCCGTGACCTCGAGGTCGCCGGCACGATCGACCGGCTGCCCGCCGTCGTCGAGCTCGGCCTCGGGGACAACCTCGAGGGCGACACCGTCAACGGGTCGAAGCTCATGCTCAAGGGCAGCGAGCCGATCGACCTCGTCAAGCTCTCCACCCGCGGCCTCGAGCTGCTGGAGGGCGCCGACGCCGTCGAGGCGGAGATCGAGAACCTGCCGGTCGACGTCGACGTGACGCTGCCCGACCAGGGCGACCTCGCCCGGGTCACCGCGCGGGACGCGCAGGGCCAGCTCACCCCGATCGGCCAGCTGCGGCTCGCCGCGGGCAGCGGCACGGCGAACCTGCCGGCCGACGACTACGACGCGGCCGCGGGCGGCGCGGGCACGCTCAACGACCTCCTGAAGTTCAGCCAGACCTCCGGCTTCGACATCCGCACGCGGCTGTCCGGCGTCCGGTCGATCACGCTGGACCTCGACCCGGTCAAGCTGCGCGGCCTCACCAACGGCGGCAAGAAGCTCGACATCGACGCCGAGGTGCCGCTCGAGGAGGGCGGCGCGCCGGTCAGTGTCAAGGCGCTCGTCGACAGCCTCCCGTCGGACCTGACGCTCGAGCTCGGGGACAACCCGGGCGCCAACGGGCCGAACGGCACGCGGCTGCAGGTCCTCGGCAACGCCCGCATCGGCCTCGTGACGCTCGACACCAGCGGCCTGGAGCTGCTGCCCGGGGCGTCCGTGGTCCAGGCGGCGCTGCACGACCTGCCGCTGAGCACGACGATCACGATCCCCGAGGAGGGCTCGCTCGCGACGATCGCCGGGCTCAACGGGGCCGGGCAGCCGGACCCGATCGGGCAGATCCGCCTGGCCGCCCACGGGGGCTCCGGCACGCTGCCGCAGTTCATCGACCCGGCGTCGCCGATCCCCGGCACGGTCACGCAGGCCACGGCCAGCAACGACCTGCTGAAGTTCGCGACCGATCCGGCGAACTTCGGGATCGCCCTGCGGCTCACGGGGGCGAAGGTCATCGACGTCAACCTCGAGCCGGTCGCGCTGCAGCTGCAGCAGGACCCGGCGAAGGCGCGGCCGATCACGATCGACGCGGCGATCCCCGCGGGGACCACCGTGTCGGACGTGGACGGCCTGATCAACCGCCCGGGGGCCTCGACGAAGCTGTTCGTGAACCTCTCCAACGACCCGTCGGTGCCGTCGTCGATCAACTTCGACAACTCGCAGAAGCTCGCGCGCCTGGAGCTGTTCGCGACCAACCTCGGGTCGATCCCGTCGGCGAAGCTCGCGTTCGACAACGTCGCGCCGAAGCTCACCGCGTGCCTCGACCCGGGCAACGGGTGCCGCCGGCCGAACCCCAACGTCCCGGGGAACACGACCTCGGGGCCGCGCGGGTGCTCGGGCGGCAACATCTTCAACCCGTGCAGCGGCCCGCCGCAGGACAAGATCGGCAACCGCTACAACGCCAACGGCAACGGCCGGCCGTACAAGGCCTCGGCGTCGCTGAACTTCGACGACCAGGGGTCGCTCGGCACCGGCACGGCGGCGACGGACTTCACGACCTTCCGCGCGAAGCTGAAGCTCACGCCGACCGACCCGGAGATCAAGTTCGGTGACCCGGACACGAACGCGGGCGGCCTGACGTTCAAGACGTTCAGCCTGGACCTCGGGACCGGGCCGGCGAACACGACGATCAGCTCGTTCGGGCAGAACCTGCCGCTGCTCTACATGTTCTTCGACTCGCGCAACGCGGGCGGGGTGGCGCAGCCGTTCGTGATGGACGGGATCTCCTACCCGCCGCTGGTGAACTCGTTCAACGTCGGCACGCAGGCGTCGAAGGCGACCGCCTCGGCCCGCTTCGTGTGGGCGCGCGGCGACGGCTCGATCGTGACGGCGCCCGCCTCGACCTCCACGGGCTCGTTGGCCTGCGGCGGACGGCGCGAGCTGCTGATCTCGACGGGTCTGGGCAACATCAACGTGCTGAACGTCCTCGGGCTGAACTTCGCGCTGCTGCCGGTCTGCAGCAGCTGAGTCCGGTCCCGGGCACCGCCCGCCCACGACGGCCCCGGAGCGCCTCGGCGCCCCGGGGCCGTCGTGCGTCGCGAGCCCGATCTGCGACCGATCCGAGATCGACGGCCGGGGCGCCGTGGCGTACCCTGCGCGCCCATGGGGACGCGCGCACGGACGATCGCCACGCTCATCGCGACGGGACTCGGGCTGGTCGCCGCGGCGCCCCTGGCGCAGGCTGCCGCGCCACCGAACGACCAGTATCTGAACGCGGAGTCGATCGCGGCGGGGGGCGGTGCCTTCTCCGGGACGCTCACCGACGCGACCGACTCGCCGGAGGGTGTCGTGCTCGGTGGACGGGACGTCTGGTACCGGTGGATCGCTCCCGCGGGTGCGGGCGTGACCTCGGTGGAGCTGTGCGGGCCGATCACCGGCACGGAGCGCCCGCTGCTGAACGTCTACGACGAGAACGCCACGCCGCGGGGGTTCGCCGCGTCGGCGACGAACGCCTGCCCGGGGGCCCGTCCGTCCACCGTGAAGACCTGGCGCGCGGTCCCCGGCCGCGAGTACACGATCGTGGTCGAGGACGGGCAGATCTCGGCGGCGCCCGGCGGCTTCAGCGGCGAGCTGTACCGCGGGGGCGCGACCACGGCCGACATCCTCCCCGGCGTCGGCGGCCTCGTCGCGCCGCGGGTCGCGGGCCGGGTCGCCCTGGCCCGCGGCACCGATCTCGCGGGCAGCTGCAGCGTCGACGGCGGGGCTCCACAGCCGTGCCTGCAGGCCCGGTCCCTGGCCGCGCTGTCCGAGGGCGCCCACACGGTCAGCGCGACGTCGACCGCCGAGGGCCTCAGCGACCCCTCACCCTTCGTGCTGCCGTTCCTCGTCGACCGCACCCCGCCGCAGACCGCGACCCCGGGCGTGAACGCCACCGATCCCGCCACGCCGCTGCTGAGCCTCGCGGCCGACGAGGACGCGACCTTCCGCTGCGGGATCGGCAGCCTGACCCCGTCGGCGTGCGCGGCGACCGGCGCGTTCGTCGCCAACCTCTGCGCGCGGACGCGCACGCTGACCGTACAGGCGGTCGACCGGGCCCTGAACCTCGACCCGTCCCCGGCGACCGCCCAGCTCCCCGCATCCAGCAGGCCGTGCGGCACGCCGCGCCTGGCGCTGCGCGACGTCCAGGGGATCGGCATCCCGACCTGGAGCGTCGACACCAACGGGCTGGTCGGCGAGACCTGGCTGGAGTACGGCACCACCCCCGCGCTGGGGACGGTCACCGCCAAGCGGATCGTCGGCCGCGACTACGACGACGGGCAGTACGCCTTCGCCTCCGACGGTGCCTTCGCCTACGCGCCCAACGGCGCCACCGTCCACTACCGCGCCGTGCTGCGGACCGAGGACGGGGACGTGCTCTCGACGCCGGTCGCCTCGTTCACACGGCCGACGCCGCCGCTCGCGCCGGCCCTCACGCTGGGAGCGCCCACGGTCACCGCCACGACGATCGAGGTGCCCTACACCCTGACCTCGAACCCGAGCGCGCAGATCCCCGAGATCGACCTGCGGCTCCTCGACGACGCCGAGGTTCGCACGATCGACCGCCACGGCCTGCCCGACGCGGCCGGACCGCTGACGGGCACCCTGCGGGTCGACGGCGCCCGGCCCGACACCGTCTACCGGCTGGGCGTCTCGGCGTCCGACAGCGAGTTCTCGGCGCCGTTCACCGTCCGCACCGCCGCCGTGCCGGCGCCGGGCGGCGGGACCACGCCGGGTGGCGGCACGACGCCGGGCGGCGGGACGGCCCCGCTCGTGCGCTCGCCGCTCGGCCGGGTCACGACGCCCAAGGCGGTGCTGAAGACCCTCCGCGCGAAGCGGTGGCGGGCGACCGTGCGCTGCACCGCGACCTGCTCGGTGCGGCTGCGCCTGACGGCCGGCCGCACGGTCGTCGCGACCGGCAGCGGCCGCCGCACCGGGGCCGGCACGGTCCGGGTGACGCTGCGAACCACCAAGGCGGGCACGCGCCGGCTGAAGGCCGTCCGGCGCGGGCGCGCGCTGAAGCTGCGGCTCACCGCCGCGGCGGTCGACGCGCGCGGAGCCACCATCGGCACCACGACCACGAAGGCGCTCACCTTCCGCTGAGCCGGACGCCGGTCCGCGCGAGCGCCCGCGCGCCGACCGGGGTGGCGAGGCGCCTGCGCGCCACGTAGCATTCAACGCGCCGCCGGCGGTCCAAGCGCCCGGTGGTGCGGTCCGGGCGCAGGGTCCGGGACGCGATCACGGTCAGTAGGGGGACACCATGATTCGCCAGCTCTCGACGGCGCTGCTCGCGCTCGCCGCGTTCCCGACGGTCGGGCACGCCGCCACCGGCCCGCTCGTGCCCGCGGCCCCGCTCGTCCCGTCGGTGACCGACCTCGACGGGCGCACCGCCGTCCTGGCGGGCAGCGACCGCCTCGTCGCCGTCGCCCGCGGCCCGCGCTTCACCGTCGACGACGCGTTCCCGGGCGTCGTCGACCTCTACGACCGCCCGGTGGCGGGCTGGCCGGCGACGCTCGCCGAGCGCCGGCCCGACACCACGCTCACGATCCCGGACAGCGCCAGCGGGACGCCCCAGAGCCCGAACGCGATCGCCGCCCGGGACGGCGTCGTGGCGGTGACCGCCGGCCGTGACGTCCTGGTCTGGCAGCGCGGCACCGCCGGCTGGAGCGGGCCCGTGACGCTCGCGCGCCCCGCCAACGCGGACGTGCTCGCGTTCGCCGGGACCGCGCTCGTCGCCGGGCCCGGCGTCGCGCCCGGGCGCTCGCGGCGCGGCGGGCCCGTGACCGTCTGGGAGCCCGGCCCCACGGGCTTCGGCGAGGGCCAGCCGGCCGCGACGGTCCTCCCCGACCGACCCGTGAGCACGCTGCCGACGACGAGCGCGGTCGGCGCCCGCGGATCGCTGCTGGTCGTCATGGCCGGGAACCCCGGCACGGTCATCGTCTACGAGCGCCCCGCGACCGGCTGGGCCGCGCTCGACCCGACGGCCCCGGCCGCCACCGCCACCGTCGGCGGGGTGGTCGGCGACCCCGTCGTCGCGGACGAGGCGATCGTCGTCCCGTCGATCGACCGGCGCGCCCCCGGCGTGGACGTCGACGCGTACGTCCTGCCCCGCCCGGCGGGCGGCTGGGCCGGGGAGCTGGCGGTCACCCGCACGGTGAGCGCCGCGCGCACCGACGGGCTGACCCCCGGTGTCCAATCGGCGGCCGCCACCGACGGTCGCCGCGTGCTCGTCGCCCGCCAGTTCAGCGGTGACGACGGGCCGGTCCGGCGACCGGTCGCCGTCGACCGCCAGGACCCGGGCTGGTTCCTCGAGCCGCTGACCGTCGGGCTCGCCGCCCTGCCCCCGAACATCGCGGCCGGGCTCGCGCAGCTCGACGACCGGGCGATCGCGACGATCGACGAGCCCCCCTTCGAGATCGGCCGCGTCCTCACCGCCCGGCTGCTCGTGTCGCTGGAGCCCGAGCTGCGCCTGACCCCGGCGGCTCCCGACGGGGGCGAGGGCTGGTACCGCACGCCCCCGACCGCCGCCGTCGCCACGAGCCCGGCGCCCGCCGGTGCGCGGGTGCGCTGCGCGATCGACGCGCCCGTGCCCTCGCCGAGTGCCGCGACCCTCCCCGACGGCTGCTCGCTGTCCCCGTCCGGGACGCTCGCCGACGGGGTCCGCGTCGTCGAGGTCGCCGCGCAGGACGCGCTCGGCCAGGCCTCGGGCGTCCTGCGCCGCACCGTGCGCGTCGACGCGACCGCGCCGGCCGTCGCCTGCCCCGCCGGGACACCGGAGTTCGCCGTCGGCAGTGCCGGGATCGTCCGCGGCACCGCGGGCGACACCGGGTCCGGGATCGCCGAGAGCGCCGTGGAGGCACCCGCCGACACCCGCAGCCCGGGCGAGCGGACCGTCGTCCTGACCGCCCGGGACGTCGCGGGCAACGCCACGTCGGTGACCTGCGGCTACCGCGTCACCACCGTGCGGGGCGCCTCCACCGCGTGCACGACCCCGCCGCGCGTCCTGCTCGGCGTCACCCGGCCGACGCGCCGCACCGTCCGCTACACGATCGCCGCCGGCACGAGCCTCGGCGGGCTGCCCGCCGCCGTCCACCGCGGCCTCGAGCGCCTCGGCAGCACGACCCTGGACGCCGCCGGGAACGCGACCGTCACGATCGCGCGGCCCGGCGCCGGGCTGCAGGGAGCGGACCGCGCCCGCGTCAGCGGGCAGCGCTCCGACGCGGTGCCGCCGACCGCCCCGCTGCGGCTCACCGGTGCGACGGTCCAGGGGACCGAGATCGTCGTGCAGGGCTCGATCGGCCGCGCACTGGCCCGGCGGACCCGCACCGTGCGGCTGCGCGTGCGCACCCCGGGATGTGGCGGCGTGCTGCTGCGCAGCACCGGGCGCGCGGCCGCCGACGGCACCGTGACGCTGCGCGCGCCGCTGCCCGTCACCGGCTCGGCCGTCGAGGTCCGGCTGTCCGCCCGCAACGCCGCCGGGCGCGTCGTCGCGTCGCTGCCCCGGGTCGTCACGCGATGAGGGGTCGCCGGTTCCCGGCGATCCTCCCCACGATGGCCGCCGCGCTCTGCGCGGCGGCCGTACCGGGAGCCACCGCGCACGCCGCGGCGCTCCCCGCTGCCTGGCTCTACGATCCGGCGGCCGTCGCCGAGATCGACGTGACGCTCGCCGCGGGCAGCCGTGACGCGCTGCGGCGCGCACCCGCGACCTACGCGCCCGCGACCATCGCCGTCCGCACCCCGGGCCGCACGGTCGCCGCGGCCCCGGGCCGGATCCGGCTGAAGGGCTCGACCTCCTTCCGCGACCTCGACGGCAAGGCCGCCTTCAAGCTGCGCTTCGACAGCGGGCACCGCCCCGACGGCGTGCGGACCCTGACGCTGAACAACATGGTTCAGGACCCGTCGATGGTCCACGAGTTGCTCGCGTACACGGCGTTCGCGGCGGTCGGCCTGCCCGCCCCGCGGGTCGGCTACGCGTTCGTGCGGCTCGACGGCGAGCCCTACGGCCTCTACGCCAACGTCGAGACCTACGAGCCCGCGCTCCTGGCCCGGCACTTCCCGGCGACCACCCACCTGTACGAGGCGGAGGGACCGCCGTCCCTGCCGGCCGACGCGGTCCCGGGGATGACCGACGCGTTCGAGCTCGACCAGGGTCCCGACGATCGCACCGACCTCGAGCGGCTCGCCGCCCTCGCGGCGACGCCGGGCGAGGGCTGGGCGCGCCGGGTGGCGCCCGCGCTCGACGTCCCCGCGCTCGTCCGCTACCTCGCGACCGAGCGGTACGTCGGGCAGTTCGACGGCTACGCCGGGTTGGCCGGGGAGACCCCGTCCAACGTCTTCTTCCACGCGGGCCCCGACGGCGTCTTCTCGCTGCTGCCGTGGGGCATGGACCAGGCGTTCCGCGAGCGGATCCCCTACGGCGCCGCGGCGGGCGGCGCGCTCGCCGCCGGCTGCCAGAGCGACCCGGCCTGCCTGCGCGCCTACGCCGACGCCGTCCACGACGTGCGCACGACGCTCGCGACCGCCGGCCTGGACGAGCTCGCGCAGCGCACCGCCGCGCTCCTCGCCCCGTGGCAGGAGCGCGACCCGCGCCGCGAGCACAGCCTCGCGGAGATCGCCGCCGCGGTCGACGCGACCGTCCGGTTCGCGCGCGAGCGCCCCGCCGACGCGGACCTGCGTACCCCCGCGGCCGGGCCGGGGCCCGCCGAGCGGACGCCGGTGTCGGTCCCGTCCGACCCGCCCGCCGCGGCGGCGCCGCCCGCCGTGCTGGACCTCGGCACGACGGCGCCCGCGACGGCGGCCGGCCCGACCACCGCGCCGGCCGCCCCCGTCGCGCCCGCACGGCTGCGCGCCCGCGCGACGCTCGGCGACCGCGGGCGGCTGCGCGTCACCGTCCGCGCCCCGTACGCCGGGACCGTCGCCGTGACGGCGCCCGGCTGCCGCCGCACCCGCCCGCTCGCCGCGGACCGCCCGGTCGTCCTCACCTGCCGGATCGCGGCCACCGCGCTCGCGCGCGCCCGCCGCGAGGGCCGCCCGCTGCTCGTCCGCGCCCGTCTGTCCGCGGCCCCGCGCCGCGCCCTCACCGCCACCGTCCGGGTCCCCGTCCGATGACCCCGCGCCGTCCCCGAGAAGGAGCCGTCGTCATGCCGCAGCACCGTCCCGCCCGCCGCCGCGTCCTCGTGGCGCTGATCGCCGCGCTCGCCTGGCTCGTCGCCGCCCCGGGCGCGCTCGCGCAGGCCCTCGTCGACCCACCGGACACCGTGATCGACTCGCCCGCGTCCGGCACCCGGGTGAACGCGTCGACCCCGATCGTCTTCCGCGCCGTCGGCGACGGCGGCGGCGGGTTCGTCTGCACCGTCGTCGGGTCCGGCGACCTCGGCTGCGACTCCCCGATCTCCGCGGGAGCGTTCGGGCTGTCCGACGGTCCCTTCGAGCTCCGGATCGCCGCGATCGCCTCGGACGGCGTCACCGTCGACCCGACCCCCGCGACGGTCTCGCTCGTGCTCGACGTCACCGCGCCGCAGACGACGATCGTCACCGCGCCGCCCGCGCGCAGCCCGAGCGGCGAGGCGCGACTGACGTTCTCCGCCGACGAGCCCGTCGCCGGGTACCGCTGCGCGGTGGACGGCGGGCCGCTGAACCCGTGCGGGGCGGAGCTCGCGCTGAGCGGGCTCGCCGACGGGGCCCACCAGGTCCTCGTGCGCGCGTTCGACGTGGCGGGCAACCCCGACCCGACGCCCGCCGTCGTGACCTGGAGCTCGGACGCCACGCCGCCCGACACCCGCATCGACGCGGGGCCCTTCGGCCGGCTGACCGATCCGACCGCCCGGTTCTCCTACTCGTCCCCCGACGATCCGGCGCCGTGGTTCGAGTGCGCGGTCGACGGCGGGGCCTTCAGCGCCTGCGCCGCCTCCGGGCTCACGCTCACCGGGGTGGGCGTCGGGGACCACGTCTTCGCGGTCCGCGCCGTCGACGGGTTCGGCCGTCCGGACCCGTCCCCGGCGACGCGCGCCTGGAGCGTCGGCAGCGCCCCGGCGGCCCCGGTCCGGGCGACCTGCGCCTCGCGCCGCGTGCTGACGGTGACGCTCGGCTCGCGGCGCACGCCGGTCCGTGGCGTCGTGGCGACGATCGACGGGGTGCGCGTCGCGGCCACCGGCCGGGCGCCCGCGCGCGTGCGCGTCGACCTGCGCGGCCGGCCGCCCGGGGTCGCCGTGGTCCGCGTCCGCGGGCGGACCGCGGACGGCCGGCTGCTGCGCACGACCCGCACGTTCGCGACCTGCGGCCCGGCCGCGGGCTGACCGTCGGCCGTCCGGTGCGCGGCGCGCACCGGACGGGCCGGGGGCCTACCGCTGGCGGCGGAACGGCCCGGTGATCGCGAACACGTGCCCGGGGGACTGCACGTTGGCGAACAGGGTGCGGCGGTCGGCCGAGAACGTCGAGCCGGTGAACTCCGACTCGCCCGCCAGCTCGTTGCGCGCGAGGAAGAACGTCTCCCCGGAGGCGGTCGAGCCGACGAGGTGGCTGGCGCCCTCCCCGTCCTCGGCGATGACCAGCCCGCCGTACGGGCTGACGGTGATGTTGTCGGGCCCGTCCGCGTCGCCGTCCTGGTCGGGCGTGTACTCGAAGTGGATCTTCAGCTCGATCGTCTGCGCGCGCGGGTCGAGGAACCAGACCTGCCCGTCGTGGACCCCGGCGCTGCCGTCGGCGGTGCGGGCGAACGAGCAGACGAAGTAGCAGCCGCCGTCGCCCCACCACATGCCCTCGAGCTTGCGCGAGCGGGTCGGCTCCTCGGCGTAGGCCTGCTTGCGCGTGGGGGTGGTCGCCGCGAACCGGTCGGGGACGGTGACCCAGCGGGTGCGGTACCGCGTCCCGACCTCGCGGGCGGGGGAGAGGTCCGGCACGAAGGTCCCGTCCGGGCGCAGGGCCCGCAGCGCCTCGAGCGTGCCCGCATCGTCGGGCAGCGTGCGCAGGACGCCGCGGCCGAGCCGGCGCAGGCCGCGCGGCGGGGTCCAGCGGTAGAACAGGCCGTTGGGGGTCCCGGCGTCCTCGGTCTCGTAGATGACGCCGCGCAGCGGGTCGACGGCGACCGACTCGTGGGAGAACCGGCCGAGCGCCTTGATCGGCTTCGGGGCGCGGTTGGCGCGCTGGTCGTACGGGTCGACCTCGAAGACCCAGCCGTGCTGGACGCCGGCGACGGTCGCCTCCGTCTCCTCGCAGGTCAGCCAGGTGCCCCACGGCGAGCGACCGCCGGCGCAGTTGTTGACGGTGCCCGCGAGCGACACGTACTCGCGGACGCGGCGACCGCGCGCGTCGACCTCGATCGTCGTGGTGCCGCCGCCGGCGGCCGGGTTGAACGTGTGGTCGGGGACGGTGGGGACGGTCGGCGCGTCGCTGCCGGAGATCTCGTGGTTGACGATCAGCGCGGTGCCGCCGCGGCGCAGCGGGAACGCGGCGCTGCCGTCCGGGTCGGCGGGGGTGGGCTCGCCGGTCTCCAGGCGGGTGACGCCGGACTCGGCGATGACCGAGTAGTGGAAGCCCTGCGGGAGCGAGAGGATCCCGGCGGGGTCGGGGATCAGCGGGCCGTAGCCGGCGGGGCGGCCGTGGGCGGCGGCGGGGCCGCCGAAGAGCAGGCCGAGGCTGCCGGAGAGGGCGAGGCCGAGGCCGCCCTGGGCGCTGCGCGAGAGCATCTCGCGGCGGGAGAGGCCGGTGGGCTCGTCCGGCTCGACGGCGGTGGGGGGAACGGGTGCCATGGTGTGTGCGGACTCCGTGGGGTGGGGTTGGTACCTGCGCACCGTGTCGCACATGGGTGACGGTCCTGTGACCGTCGTGTGAATCCCGCGCCGGGCTGGCGCGCCTCCACCGCCGTAAACTGGACTTGTTCCAGAATGAGTGGCATACTCGTCGGAGTGCCGGCGACCGCCGATCTCGAGCAGCTTCTCCGCGGGGCCTCCCTGCGCGTGACGCGACCCCGGATCGCGGTCCTCGGCGTGGTGCACGACCACCCGCACGCGGACACGGCCTCGATCATCGGCCACGTCCGCCGGGACCTGCGCGACGTCTCCCAGCAGGCCGTCTACGACGTGCTGCAGGCGCTCACCGACGCGCAGCTCGTGCGCCGCATCCAGCCTCCGGGCTCGGTCGCCCGCTACGAGTCACGGGTCGGTGACAACCACCACCACGTGGTCTGTCGATCCTGCGGGGCGATCGCCGACGTCGAGTGCGCCGTCGGCCACGCGCCGTGCCTGGTCGCGTCCGACGACCACGGCTTCGTCATCGACGAGGCCGAGGTCGTCTTCCGGGGCCTGTGCCCCGACTGCCGTTCCGAGACAACCCCCTGATCCCCGAAAGGGTTCCCTGTGTCTGACAAGCCTGATGCCGAAGTCGGAGAGATGAACGAGCCGGGCGCCGCCGGTTGCCCGTTCGACCCGAGCTCCGCGCTGCACCCCACCGAGAGCGGCAGCAGCAACGCCGGCTGGTGGCCCAACCGCCTCAACCTGCGGATCCTGGCCAAGAACCCCGCGGTCGGGAACCCCAACGGCGAGGACTTCGACTACGCCGCCGCCTTCAACGGCCTCGACCTCGCCGCCGTCAAGAAGGACATCGAGGACGTCATCACGACCTCGCAGGACTGGTGGCCCGCCGACTTCGGTCACTACGGCGGCTTCATGGTCCGCATGGCCTGGCACGCGGCCGGCACCTACCGGATCAGCGACGGCCGCGGCGGCGCCGGCGCCGGCATGCAGCGGTTCGCGCCGCTGAACTCCTGGCCCGACAACGGCAACCTCGACAAGGCCCGCCGGCTCCTCTGGCCGGTCAAGGCGAAGTACGGCCAGTCGCTCTCCTGGGCCGACCTCATGGTCCTCGCCGGCAACGTCGCGCTCGAGTCGATGGGCTTCGACACGTTCGGCTTCGCCGGCGGTCGCCCCGACGTCTGGGAGCCCGACGAGGACGTCTACTGGGGTCCGGAGACGGAGTGGCTCGGCGACAAGCGCTACAAGCCGGGCCGCGTGCTCGAGGAGCCGCTCGGCGCCGTCCAGATGGGCCTCATCTACGTCAACCCCGAGGGCCCCAACGGCAACCCCGACCCGGTCGCCGCCGCCCACGACATCCGTGAGACGTTCGCGCGCATGGCGATGGACGACGAGGAGACCGTCGCGCTCATCGCCGGCGGCCACACCTTCGGCAAGACCCACGGCGCCGCCGACCCCGACCAGTACGTCGGCCCGGAGCCCGAGGGCGCCGAGCTCGTCGAGCAGGGCTTCGGCTGGACCAACAGCTACGGCTCCGGCAAGGGCGCCGACACGATCACCTCCGGGCTCGAGGTCACCTGGACCACGACCCCGGTGCAGTGGTCCAACGACTACTTCGACCACCTGTTCGGCTACGAGTGGGAGCTCGACAAGTCCCCCGCCGGCGCCGCCCAGTGGGTCGCCAAGGACGCCGAGGCGATCATCCCCGGCCCGACGCCCGACTCGCCCCCGCGCAAGCCGACGATGCTCACGACGGACCTGTCGCTGCGCTTCGACCCGGCCTACGAGAAGATCTCGCGCCGCTTCCACGAGAACCCGGACGAGTTCGCCGACGCGTTCGCCCGCGCGTGGTTCAAGCTGACCCACCGCGACATGGGGCCGCGCGCCCGCTACCTCGGCTCCGAGGTCCCCGCGGAGGAGCTCATCTGGCAGGACCCGGTCCCGGCCGGCCCGTCGCTCTCCGACGCGGACGTCGCCGAGCTGAAGGCCAAGGTGCTCGAGAGCGGCCTGACCGTCACCGAGCTCGTCAAGGCGGCCTGGGCGTCGGCGTCGACGTTCCGCGGCAGCGACAAGCGCGGCGGCGCCAACGGCGCGCGCGTGCGGCTCGAGCCGCAGGCCGGCTGGGAGGTCAACGACCCGGCCGAGCTCGCGAAGGTCCTCGACGGGCTCACCGCCGTCCAGCAGGCGTTCGGCAAGCCGGTCTCGCTGGCCGACCTGATCGTCATCGGCGGCAGCGCCGCGGTCGAGAAGGCGGCCAAGGACGCGGGCTACGACGTGACCGTCCCCGTCACCACGGGGCGCGGCGACGCGACGCCCGAGCAGACCGACGCGGACTCGTTCGCGCCGCTGGAGCCCAAGCGCGACGGCTTCCGCAACTACGACGTCGGCGGTCGCCTGCCGGCCGAGTACGCGCTGATCGACCGCGCCAACCTGCTGACGCTGAGCGCGCCCGAGCTGACCGTGCTGGTCGGTGGCCTGCGCGTCCTCGGCGCCAACGCGGGCAACACGAAGCACGGCGTCCTGACCGACCGGGTCGGGGTCCTCACGAACGACTTCTTCGTGAACCTCCTCGACCTCGGCACGCGCTGGACGACGAAGGACGACGGCACCTTCGAGACGGCCGACGGCAAGTGGACCGGCACACGTGCCGACCTCGTCTTCGGCTCGAACTCGGAGCTGCGTGCGCTCGCCGAGGTGTACGCCAGCGACGACGCCAAGGAGAAGTTCGTCCACGCCTTCGTCGCCGCCTGGGCGAAGGTCATGGACCTCGACCGCTACGACCTGCGCTAGCGCGCCGGTCGTGACGCGGGGCCCGTCCGCCCGGTGCGGGCGGGCCCCGTCGTCGTCGGGGGTGCCGCGCTCAGGCGGCCCCGCCCAGGTCGAAGTCCTTCGCGAGCACCTCGCGGACCGTGTCCGCCGCGACGCGCCCGCCGACGTCGTTGAGGTGCGCCCCGTCGGGGTCGCGGACGACCTGCGGGCGCCCGTCGACGTCCATCGCCGAGCGGAACCGGCCGCCCGGGGTGAACACGGAGGCGATGTCGACGACGCGGACCTGCTCCCCGTACGGAGCCGCCGCGAGCTTGATCGTCGTGTTGACGACCCTGATGATCCGGTTGCGCGCCGCGTCGTTGGAGTTCGGGATCAGCAGCCAGTAGACGCGTCCCGCCCCGCCGCGCGTGTACGTGGCCATCATCGCCCGCACGCGGGTCGCGTACTCGGCGGCCCAGTCGAGGTCGCAGCACTCGACCGTGCCGGCCTTCGTGGTCATCGGAAAGCCCTCGTTGGCGCCCAGCAGCACGACGGTCGCGTCCGGCTCGTCGCGCCGCGCCTGCACGCCCGAGTACGCCCCCCAGTCCAGGAGGTCGGTCTTCGAGATGCCGGTGCCGAACTTCGGGTCGCGCTTCGTGCGCACCCCGATCGGGGTGAGTGCGCGGGCGAGCTCCCCGTCCATCGGCTGGGACATCGAGTCGCCGGTCACCAGCAGCGAGCGGAGCTTGCGCGGCTTGGCCGCCGGCAGGCCGAGCGCCGCCGGGTCGAAGGCGCCCGGCGACACCGCGCCGCCGCCCGTCCCGCCGCTCGCGGAGAACGTGCCGTCGTCGTTGCCGAGGTCCTCGTCGGGGGACAGCCAGCCGAGCATCTGGTCGACCACCGGGGCGACGGGCAGCTGGTCGGCGATCCAGCCCGCGGGCCGGCCGACCGCGAGCACGACGTCCTTCTCGGTGCCGTCGTCCATGCGCTCGCCCTGGTGGCGGATGCCGTCGCCGTCGGCGACGACGAGCAGCGCGAACGTCAGCAGCACCATCGTGATGGCGGCCTTCGCGGTCATGCGGGCGCCACCGCGGAGGTGGTCGTCGGCGGTGGGGACGTGGGCGGCCGGGGGGACCTCCGACCGGGGCGGGGTGGTGTCAGGAGCGCTCATCTAGAACTGGAAGTAGATGAAGGGCGGGACGCCCTGGGACGGGATGGTGGCCGCGACCGCGAGGATCGAGACCGCGAGACCGGCGCTGAGCGCCGGGACCGGCAGGGTGGCGATGCGGAGCTTGATCGCCCGCAGCGGGGCGGCGGGCAGCTGGTGGCTGAAGATCACGCCGAACGTCAGCAGCACCGCCGTCGGCGTCCACAGCGTGGCGGCGCCAGGGGAGAGGATCCCTTCGATCAGGGCGCTGCCGAGGTCGAAGTCGGGGGAGCGGAACGGCACGGCGGAGAGCGCGAAGAAGCTCACGATCACCACGGTGCTGACCCAGCCGGGCGGCCGCCATGAGGTCTTCGCGGCCGCGATCCGCTCGCCGACCATCCAGGTGCCGTGCATGGCGCCGAAGATCACGAACCCCCAGGTCGGGCCGTGCCAGATCCCGGCCAGCAGCATCGTCAGCCACAGGTTCACCGCGGCGCGCGCGGGTCCCTTGCGGCTGCCGCCGAGCGGGATGAACACGTAGTCGCGCAGGAAGCGGCCGAGCGTGATGTGCCAGCGCCGCCAGAACTCCGCGAGGCTGCGCGAGCGGAACGGCCGGTCGAAGTTCTGCGGGAACGTCAGGCCCATCAGCAGCGCGATGCCGATCGCCATGTCGGTGTACCCGGAGAAGTCGCAGTAGATCTGCACCGCGTAGGCGTAGAGCGCGAGGATCACGTCCGGGGACGCGTACGCCTCCGGCACCGTGAAGACGGGGTCGACGACCTCGCGGGCGAGCACGTCGGCGACCGCGATCTTCTTGAACAGGCCCAGCGCGATCAGGCAGACCGCGGCGCCGACCGCGACCTGCGACGGGTCGCGCTTCTCCTTCAGCTGCGGCAGGAACTCCGAGGCGCGGACGATCGGACCGGCGACGAGGTGCGGGAAGAAGCTGATGTACAGCGCCAGGTCGGTGAGCGTCGGCGGCTCGAGCTGACGGCGGTGCACGTCCACGACGTAGCTGATCGCGTGGAACGTGATGAACGAGATGCCGATCGGCAGCGCGACCGCCAGGACCGGGAACGGCGCGCCGAGCCCGATCCCGTCCAGGGCGCCCGCCGCCTGCTCGACGAAGAACCCGTAGTACTTGAAGACGCCGAGGACGGCGAGGTCCAGCACGACCGCGACGCGCACGAGCAGCAGCCGCCGCCGCGCGTCGTCGGACGCGTGGATCGCCTTCGCGAAGACGTGGTTGCCGACGGTGATGGCGCCGAGCAGGAACGCGAAGCGCCAGTCCGCGGTGGCGTAGAAGAGGTAGCTCGCCAGGAGCAGGAACGCCTTCCACGCCCCCATGTGCCGCATCAGCGCCCAGGACGCCGGGAGCACGACCGCGAAGAAGATCGCGAACGTGATCGTCGGGAAGACCATGGACGCCGGACCGCTCTACGCCCGCGGGCTCAGGTGAACTGCGTGTACGCGGTGACGATCCGCGCCTTGCCCTTGCGGCAGGTGGCGGTCGCGTCGAACTGCGTGGCGATGACGTTGCTGCGCTTCTCGCTGCACGAGTAGCCGAGGACCTTCTTGGAGCAGCGGCCCTTCTTGCCCTTGCCGCCCGAGACGCGGCACTTGTAGTACGCGCCGATCATCTTCTTCGCGGTCGCGCAGGACGCGCCACCGGTCGCCTTCAGCGAGCGGGTGTAGGTCGGCTTGGCGTTGTTGGCCTTGTGGTACTTGTCGTCGGCGCTCAGCGAGCAGGTCGCGGCGGACGCCGAGGCGGGGACCAGGGACAGGCAGCCGATGGCGGCGGCGAGCAGTCCGAGGGGCAGACGGTGGGACATCGGGGTCACCTTCCGGTCGGGGTGGTGGCGGGGGTGCGCAGGACGGACAGGATCGCCTGGGTGGCGAGCCGCTGGCCGGCGAGCGAGAAGTGCAGCCCGTCGGGATCACGGACCTTCTCGCCGTCGATCGTGTCGCGGTAGCCGGGGCCGAAGACCTTGTCCAGCGGCACGAGGCGGACGGCGGGCATGCGGGCGGCGAGGCGGCGGATCGCGTCGTTGACGGCGCTGATCGGCGCGGTGAGGTCCTCGCGGCGGGTGGGCGGCAGCAGCGACCACAGGACGGTGCCGCGCCCGTTGCGGGCGTAGGCGGTGGCCATCTCCTCGAGGCGGCGCAGGTACTCCTGCCGCCACGCCTCGCTGCAGCACTTGATCTCGACGCCCGACTCGTTCTTCATCGGGAACCCGTCGTTGCCGCCGAGCAGCACGACGGTGACGGCGGGCTTGTGGCGAGCGGCCTGCTCGCGGGCGAGCACCGTCCACTTCTTCCCGAGGTCCTTGCTGATCCCGGTGCCGGGCCGCGTCTGGCGGATGATCCGGTAGTCCTTCTCGAGCCGGTCGGCGAGCAGCGCGTCGATGCCCTGCATCATCGAGTCGCCCGTGATCAGCATGCCCTGGCGCGCGGCCTTCGTGGCGGCGCGGCCGACGCCGATCCGCTGCTGGGTGCGGAAGCCGCTGACGTACAGGTCGATCGTGAAGTCGCCGATGCCGGCGCCGACGTTGCGGCGGAACGACAGCAGCCGCTGACCGGGCTCGAAGCGCAGCGACGTGCAGCGCCGACCGGTGGGCTTGCGGCCGACGCAGACGCGGACGGGCAGGTCGCCGAGCTGCCAGCGGTCCTTCAGCTGGATCGTCGCGGCGCTTCCCGGCTGCACCTGCTTGGGGGCGACGATCGCGACGCGGTCGCGGCAGCTCGGGGTGAGCGCCTCGTTGCTGGCCTCGATCGTGCGGCCGTCGGTCGTCCGGGCGACGGCGTGGAAGCGGCGGGTGGTGCGGTCGCAGCGCCACGGGATCGCGACGGGGACGGGCGCGGCGCCGTCGGGGCCGCCGGTCGCGGGCGGGACCGCGGTCGAGGTGCCGAGCTCGGTGCGGGCGCCGTCGATCTCTTCGAAGAACGTGACCGTCGAGTCGACGGGCGCGAGCATCAGCATCTGGACGTGCCCGCGCGAGACGTTGATGCCCAGGAGGCTCTGCGTCGCCGGCTGCTGCGTCGGCTCGTCGGCCGCCGGGGCGATCGTCGCCGCGCCGAGGCCGACGCCGAGCGCGACCGTCACCGCGGTCAGCGCGCCGAGCGCGCGCGTCCGTCCTGCACGATGGTCGCAGCCCCCGCTGCGTGCTCCGCCGAGCATGTCCTGCCCTCCCGATGTTCCCCTGTGGACCTGCTGAGAAGCAGGGAGGGTAGTGCCTGCGGCGGCCTCCGTGCGACTCGTACGTCCGTCCAGGGTCGGACGGGTTTCCGGGGTGTCAGGCGGGGGCGAGCGCCTCGAGCACGTCGAGATCCGGGGTCGGACGGCCCTCGAGCGAGATCGGCTGGATGCAGACGTGCGTCGCCCCGGCCGCGTAGTGCTCGTCGATCCGGGCGCGGATCGTGCCGCCGTCCCCCCAGACGATCAGGTCGTCCACGAACGCCGGGTCGTTGGCGGCGATCTGCTCCTCGGTGTAGCCGAGCCGCTTCCAGTTGTTGCGGTAGTTCGGCAGCGCGCCGTAGCGCTCGGTCTGCTGGTGCGCGGCGGCGCGGGCGGCGGCCTCGTCGGTGCTGAGGATGACCTTCTGCTCGACGCACAGCAGCTTGTCCGGCCCGAGGATCTCGCGGGCGCGGCGGGTGTGCTCGGGCGTCGTGAAGTACGGGTGCGCGCCGGCGGCCCGCTCCGCCGCGAGGGCGAGCATCTTGGGGCCGAGCGCCGCGAGCACGACGGGCGCGGGCTCCGCGGGCTGCGGGCCCGCGTAGGGGGAGGCGTCCATCGCGTCGAGGTACGTGCGCATCGCGGTGAGCGGCTTGTCGTAGCTCAGGCCGCGCAGGCCCTCCACGAGCGGCCGGTGCGAGACGCCGATGCCGTTGAGGAAGCGCCCGTCGGACTGCTCGGCGAGGGTCATCGCGGCCTGCTTCATCGCGCCCGGGTGGCGGTTGTAGAGGTTCGCGATCCCGGTCGCGAGCAGCAGCGTGTCGGTGGCGCCCGCGAGGTGGGCGAGGTGCGAGAAGGGCTCGCGCCCGACGGTCTCCGGGTGCCAGAGCGCCGAGTAGCCGAGCGCCTCGATCCGGCGGGCGACGTCGGCCGCCTCGCGGGCCCCGAGCGCGTCGGTGAAGGTCCAGACGCCCGGGACGCGCAGGCGCTCCGCGAGCGCGCTCACGACTCGTGCCGGCCGCGGACGGTGCGGTGCACCCAGACGATCGGGAGCACCTGCAGCGGCAGGCGCGCCCACAGCAGCGCCCGCGGGACGCCGCGCGCGCCCGGGATGTCCTGCGGGCGCACCGCCATGTGGATGTTCGCCGGGTAGACGGCGAGCAGCAGCGCCGTGAGGTAGGTGCGCGCGTGCCGCTCGGCGCCCGGCACGACCGCCAGGACGCCACCGGCGATCTCGGCCACGCCGGCCGCCTCGTTGACGCGCTTGGGGCCGCCCGGGACCCACGGTGGCACGATCGACTCGAAGAACCGCCGCGCGACGGTCAGGTGCAGCACGCCGGTCAGCACGAAGAACGCGGCGACGGGCCAGGGACGGGATCGCTCGGGGCTCACGGGCCCATCATGCCGCACCCGCGCCGCCGGCCGGCGAGGAATCCTCATGAACTCTTGAGCTGGCGTTGTCGTGTCGCTCAGCGTTCCTGCCGATAGTGGTGGCATGGACGTCGAGCTCACCCCCACGCAGGCGCGGGCGATCGCGCAGCTGCGCTGGCGCCACCCGGGCGCCGAGGTGCGCGCGCATCGCGTCGTCTGGGGTGTGATCGTCGAGGCCCGGCGCGACGGCCACGTCGCCGAGGTCCTCGCGCTCGACGCGGCCGGGCAGGTGCTGCCCGAGCGGCGCGTCGACGCCGCCTGACGGCCGGTCCGCCCGCGCGGCGTGCGAGGCTCCCGGGCATGCGCGCGACGCTGGTGGAGTGGATGGGCCCGCAGGACGCCAACGGCGGCGGGTTCGTGCACGGGGGAACGATCATGAAGCTGTGCGACGAGGCCGCCGGCCTCGCCGCCTTCCGGCACTGCCGCATGCGCTGCGTGACCGCCGGGATGGACCGCATGTCGTTCGTCTCGCGCGTCGACATCGGCGAGGTGGTGACGCTCGACGCCACCGTCAACGCGGTCTGGCGCACCTCGATGGAGGTCGGGGTGCGCGTCACCGCCGAGAACGTCCGCACCGGTGAGGTGCGCCACACCTCCACGGCCTACCTGACGATGGTGGCGATCAACGACGCGGGCGGGCCGATGCCGGTGCCGCCGCTGCCGCCGACCGACGATCCGGTCGCGCTGCGCCGCGGCCGCGAGGCGCAGGCGCGCCGCAGCAACCGGCTCGCGGAGCGCGAGGCGTTCCAGGCCCCGACGTCCGCGGACGGGGAGGTGGCGGACGGGGGTGGGGGCGCGTAGAGTCCGCCCGTGCGAGTGACCAAGATCCTGTGTGCTGCGCTCGCGTCGTTTGCGGTCGCGTCTCCGGCCGGCGCCGCCCCGGCCGCGGCGGTCCCCTCCCCGTGCGACCGCCCCGAGGCCGCTGCGCCCAGCGCCAAGGCGCGCTGCGCGACGGCGTGGCGGGCGCGGGTGGCGCAGGTCGCCCGCACCGAGCGGGTGTCCCGGCGCGTGGCGGCGCAGCGCGAGATGACGCGGTTCCTCGTGCTCGGGCGCACCGACCGGATCCAGCGGGCGATGCCGCCGTTCCTCGTCGGCGCGGTGTACCTGACCTCCACGGCGCAGCTGCGGGTGGGCGCGATCGACACGGCGGCCGCGACGGGCGCGGCGCGCCGCGCGCTGTCCCGCGTCGCGGTCACGAAGGCGGAGCGGGCGCTGCTGCGCAGCCGGCTGCGGCTGTACGCGGTCCCCCACAGCCACCGGGAGATCCTCGACACGTTCGCCGACGTCGAGCGGCGCCTCCCCGCGAGCCCGGTCGCGTCCGCGGTGCAGTCCTTCGGCGTCGTCCTGGACCGTGCGACCGGCCGCGAGGCGGTCGTCGTCGAGGTCGCCCGGTCGGCCGGGCAGGCGCAGTTCGACGAGGTCGTGGCGTTCGCCGCGCCGTACGCGACCAAGGTGATCGTGCGGCGCGCGACGGGCGAGATCGCCCCCGACGTCGGCACCGGGACCAGCCCGGGCTGACCCGGGACCGACGGCTCGCCTACGCCGCCTGCGGCGCGTAGTAGGCGGCGACGACGCGCTGGAACTCGCGCATGTCGCGGTGCGCGCCGAACGCGGCGGGCACGGCGCCGAGCACCGGGATCGCCCGGAACGTGCCGCCGGTGAGGGCGTCGCGGGCATCGCCGAGCTCGCGCATCCGCCAGAGGAACCGCAACGTCGCGACCGGGGTCCAGCGGTCCGGGATGGCCTCGCGCACGCGGGCCTCGGTGTCGCCGTGGAGGTGGTCCAGCAGCGACCCGTCGGAGCTGCCGTCGCACATCGCGGTCGCGACCGCCGGGTCCTCGACGAGCTCCCAGAGGACGAGCAGGTCGCCCGCGATCGCCGCGTCGGTCGGGTCGCCCGGGGCCTGCTCGGCGGCGTCGATCGCGACCCGGGCCTCCTCGACGAGCCCGAGGGCGTCGGCGGGGAGCGCGCCGAACGCGCCCGCCAGGCCTCCGAGGGCCGCGGTCCGCCGGGCCCGTCGCCGCGCGACCCGCCCGGCCGACGGGGCCGCGGACAGGTCGTGCCGGCGCTCGGCCCGCAGGCACCGCACGAGGGCGACGAGGACCTTCTCGGGGATCCGGGGCAGGCGCTCGGCCCCGCCGCCGTCGTCGGCGCCGTCCTGCGCGGCGGCGCTCAGGGCCTCCAGCAGCGAGGCGGCCTGGGTGCGGGACAGCGGAAGCCAGGGCGTGTCGGACACGCCCTGGCACATACCGCGTCGGGCGCCGGTCCTAACCTGCGCGCCGCGTCAGCGCGACGTCCTTGGCCGCGCCGCGGACGTAGAGGATCTGCGGGGCGCCGCTGGTACCGGGCGCGGAGGCCGAGACGACGAACGGGCTCGCGTCGGTGGTGACCTCCTCGGGCGCGCCGAACGCCGACTCCACGGAGGTGCGGCGGGCGACCTGGAGCGGCAGGTCGGTGAACGGCAGCTGTGCGCCGAGGACGTAGGGCACGGTGACGGTCCCGTCCGGGGACGCGGTGATCTCCCCGTGCGTGCCGTCGGCGGTCAGCTCCGCGGGCGCACCGAAGACCGCGCGCGCGTCCTGGCGCGAGACGCGCACCGGGGTCCGGGCGTCGTTGTCGACGAAGCGGCCGCTGAGCGTGTACGCGATCGTGGTGGTGCCGCTGGCGCCCGCGGCCAGGGACGGGCTCGGGACGTCACCCTCGAGGGCGCCGTCGGCGGCGCGGTCGATCTGCGTGGAGGGCCGCAGGACGAAGCTCGTCGACGGGGCCACCGCGGCCCGGATCTCGGTCGGCTCGTTCTGCTCCTCGCCGCCGTCCTCGGTCCCCCAGGCGACCGTGGTGCGCCCCGTGCCGGTCACGAGCGTCGAGACGCGGGCGACGCCGAGCGAGGGGCCGGCGTTCAGCAGTCCGTTCCCGCGACCGGAGGTCCGACCCATCCGGGCTTCGACGCGCGGGTCGCCGGTGCCGTTCTGCGACCAGGCGACGACGTAGCGGCCACGGTCGTTGACCGAGACGGAGACGGAGCGCTGCGAGCCCGTCCCGCGGATGATGCGCGGGGTCTGGAACGTGCCGCCCGCCCTGCGCGTGGTGAACCAGAGGCGCGAGCGGCCACCGCCGAGCTCCTCGACGAACGCGATCGCCGCGTCGCCGGAGGTCGCGGCGGCGAGGGCGTACTCCGAGGTCCGCAGCGGCACGGTGCGCAGTGGGCGCAGCGTGCCGATGGTGCCGGAGGTCGTGCCCTCCGACCAGCCGACGAGGACGCGGTCGGCGCCGCCGGCCTTCTGCAGGCGCAGCGAGATGGTCCTGCCGGAGCCGGAGGGGATCGGGCCGGCGCCGAGCGTCGAGGCGGCGCGGCTCCAGGTCTTCGTGCCGTCGGCGCGCACGCCGAAGGCCTCGCGGCCCATGGCGCCGACCCGGACGCTGGCGACGCCGTCGCCGTCACCGTCGAAGGCGAGCGACGGGGCGAGGCCGGCGCTGGCGGTGAGCTGGGTGGGGGCGGTCCACGGCGGCGCGGCCTGCGCCGCGGCCGGGACGAGCAGGGCGGCCGCGAGGGCCGCGGTGGAGAGGGCGGGGATGCGTGCGGACATGCCCCTGGAACGCGACAGCCGTCGCAGGGATACGCGGTGCCGCGCGCGCTCTCATGGACGTCTCACACGCGCCCGCGCCGGAACCCGGCGCAGCGTCGCGTCGAGCGCCGCGAGCGTGACGGGCTTGGGGAGGAAGTCGTCCATCCCGGCGGTCCGTGCCCGCTCGCGGTGCGCGGGCAGCACGTCTGCGGTCATGGCCACGAGCCACGGACCGTCGCCGGGCGCCGACCGCGCCCGCAGTTCGCGCGCGGTGGCGAAGCCGTCCAGCACCGGCATGCGGAGGTCCAGCAGGACCGCGTCGAAGCTGTCGCGCTGGACCGCGTCGAGCGCGGCCGCCCCGTCCCCGACGATCTCGACCTCGTGACCGAGACGCTCCAGCAGGGTCCGTGCCACGAGCTGGTTCACCGCGCCGTCCTCGGCGACCAGCACGCGCAGCGGCGCGGCCGCACCGGGCGTGGCCGTCGCCCGCGCGGCGGCGGGCGACGCCACTACGCGCAGGGGGATCGTGAAGCGGAACGTCGCGCCGCTTCCGGGCGCGCTGTCGATCTCGATCCGGCCGCCCATGAGGCCCACCAGCTCCTGCGAGATGGTGAGGCCCAGGCCGGTGCCGCCATGGGTCCGTGCGGTGGACGCGTCCGCCTGCTCGAACGCGTCGAAGAGCCGCTCGTGGACTGCGGCCTCGATGCCCGGACCGGTGTCGCGCACCGCGAACGCCAGCCGCGCGTCCGCAGGGTCCCCGGCACGGCCGACCACCACGTCCACGCGTCCCCCTGCGGGCGTGAACCGCACCGCATTGGCGACGAGGTTCAGCAGCACCTGGCGCAGGCGGCCGGGGTCGCCCATCACGTGACCGGGGACGTCCGGGGCCACGTCGAGCGCGAGCGCCACGTCGGCCGACCGCGCGTCCGCGTCGAGCAGCGCCACGACCCCGGCGGCGCACCCGCCCGGCGAGAACGCCTGCTGCTCCAGCGCGAGCTTGCCGGCCTCGAGCTTCGACACGTCGAGGATGTCGTCGATGACCCGCAGGAGATGGTCGCCGCTGCTGCGGATGACCTCGGCCTGGCCGCGCTGGTGTCCGTCGTCGAGGCTCTCGGCCAGGAGCGCGCTCATGCCGACGACGGCGTTCATCGGGGTGCGGATCTCGTGCGACATGGTGGCCAGGAACGCGGCCTTCGCGTCCGTCGCGGCCTCCGCGTCGGCTCGGGCGCGGCGCAGGTCCTCGGCCTGGGCGGCGAGTCGATCCGCCAGCCGCCGCCAGCGATCGCCCACGCGACCGAGCGCGAAGAAGGCCCCGGCCGTGAGCAGTCCGGCGAGCAGGACGAGCCACGGTCCCAGGCGGCTTCCCAGGGGGACGAAGCCCGCGGGAGCGACGTAGCGGACGTCCCACGTCCGGCCCGGCATCGGCACCGTGGCGCGGCGCTCGTAGACGGCGTCGACGTCGGGTAGCGGTCGCGGACCGCCGTCCGGGCGGACCCCCGCGGTGGAGTACAGCAGGGCACCGTCGCCGTCCCGGATCTCGAAGGACAACGGGCTTGGTGCCGGGCCGAGCAGGCCGCGCATGAACTGCTCCGCGCGGAAGGCGGCGGTCAGCCAGCCGTCGACCCGGCCGCGTCGCCGCACGGCGACGTAGGCGATGAAGCCCGCCTCCGCGTCGACACTGCCCGAGAGCCTCAGGCGGGGGCTGAGCACGGCCTGCCGGCGGCGGCTGGCCTCGAGCATGGCGGCCCGTCGTCGCGGCTCGCGCATCATGTCGACGCCGAGGACGACCTGGTTCTCGGCGGTGAACGGCGCGACCCACTCGATCGGCGCGTGCACCGGCGGGATGCCCCGCGAGCCGCTGGGTGCGCGCGTGCGGTAGTCGCGCATCGACCGCAGGACGGTGAGGCCCGGGGGGCGCGGCTCGGCCCGTACCCCGGCGACGAAGGCCGGCAGTTCCCGGGCGGGCACCGCCCGTGCGAAGCTCAGTGACTTGAAGCCCGGGTAGCGCTCGTCGAGCGCGAGGGTGTCGACGTACCGGCGCCAGTCGGTGCGCGTCACCTCGGTCGAGGCGTGGAACAGGCCGATCCCACCACGCAGCACCTGCACGTACGCGGTCATCCGCTCCTCCAGTGCCGCGTCGATCCGCTGCACCTCGGCGTCGAAATCCGACCGCTCGTGCGCGTCGACGATGCGGTGGGTGCCCCAGGCCCCGAGCAACGCCCCCGCGATCATCGTCCCGACGATCGCGGCCCGGATCCCCGTGGCACTGCGATGGCCGCGCGATCGCGGCCGGTCCTGCGCGTGCTGCTGCAACGTCCGCCGCTCCCTTGCCCGGGCCCTGGGGGACGTACGGTAGTCGTCCCGGGAGCGTTGCGCCAGTCGACCCGGGACCGGTGCGACGAACGACCCGCCGCAGGTCGGCGGGTCTACTTCGCGAGCGCGCGCTCGATCGCGGCCTTGATCTCCGGGTCGTCGGGCTTGACCTTCGTCGCCCAGCGCGCGACGAGCTTGCCGTCGCCGTCGACGAGGTACTTCGTGAAGTTCCAGACCGGCGGCTTGGAGCCCGGCTGGCGGTTGAGGTCCTCCCACAGCGGGTGCGGATCGGCGCGGACGCTCATCTTCGCGGTGACGGGGAAGGTGACGCCGTAGTTGCGGCGGCAGACCTCACCGGTGGCGACGGCGTCGTCGTGCTCCTGGCCGGCGAAGTCGGCCGACGGGCAGCCGAGGATCTGGAGGCCCTGGTCCTGGTAGGTGGCGTAGAGCTCCTGCAGCCCCTCGAACTGCGGGGTGTAGCCGCACTTGCTCGCCGTGTTGACGATCAGGGTCGGCTTGCCGCGCAGGGTGGACAGGTCGAGCGTCCCACCCTCGAGCAGCTCCACCTCGTGGGCGTAGACGTCGGTCGGCGCGTCCAGCGTCTTGGAGCGCTTGAAGTACATCTTCAGCGTGTCGAAGGCCATGTGAGGACGTTACGCGATGCCCCCGCGACCGGTTCACCCCGCGGGATCGTGCAGCGCCCCGGCGAGCGCCCGGACCGCCACGACGGCGGAGACCGGCAGCGGCCCGTACAGGTGCGGGAAGAGCCCGTCGGCGTCCGGCGCGGGCTCGTCGAGGATCGGCAGTCCGGCGGGGCGCACGGTCAGCACGACGAGGTGGTCGTGCGGCGGCGGGTAGAAGCGCGCGACGACCCCGGCGAGCTGCTCGGGACGGCAGAGGTGGATGAACGGCGCCGGGGAGCCGTCGGGCTGCGGCGGGATCGCGTACTCGCCGGTCGAGCCGGCGGCGTCCCAGGCGTCGGCGCTGGTGACGTGCAGGAGGTCGTCCATGGTCAGTCGGCCTCCCCGGCGAGCCGGCCGGGAGCGGCGGGCGGCCCGTCGTCGTCGGAGGTCGCGTCGCGGTCCGCGTCGGGCCGCGCGACCGCCGGGATCGGCACGCCGCGCATCAGCAGCCACGCGAGCCAGCCGCCGAGCGCGAACAGCGGCAGGCCCATCGCCACGCGCGCGACGCCGAGCGCGACGAGCGCGTCGGCGAGGTACAGTGGCAGCTGCACCGCGAGCCGGCCGGCGAACACGCCGACGAACACCCAGGAGGCGCGCGTCGCGACGCGCAGGTACGCGGGGTCCTCCCGCCAGGCGGCGAGCGGGTTGCCGCCCGCGACCGCCACGGCGACGTAGCCCGCGAGCGGGCGGCGGAGCGTGATCGACACCGCGAACGCGGCCGCGTAGCCCGCGTTGGCGAGCAGCCCCGGCAGGAAGAAGTTCTCCGCCTTGCCGGTGCGCGCCGCGATGAACGCCGCGAACCCGACGCCGATCAGGCCGCTGAGCGCGTACTGGACGGTCTGCCCGCGCACGATCCGGGCGAGCGCGAGGACGAGCGCGAGCGCCACGGCGACGATCGCCGCGAGCGTCGTGTCCCCGCCCGACGCGGTCGACGCCGCGACGAACGCGGCGGCGGGCAGCGCCGACTCGGCGATGCCGAGCGGCCCGCCGATCGCGTCGGCGAGCGCGGAGGGCGGCGCCTCGGAGGGACGGGTCTGGGCGTCGGGCTGGTCGGGCACGATGGGGCATCATGGCGCAGATCCCCGAGATCCCCGCCGCCCTCGCCCGGCGGATGGCGCTGCACGCCCAGGGTCTGGGGGCGCAGACCCCCGCGGGCTGGGGCCCGCAGGACGGGGACGGCGCCGCGCGGATCGCCCGCGTGGTGCAGCGCATCGGGTGCCTGCAGCTGGACCCGGTCTCGACCGTCGCGCGCTCGCCGCTGCTCGTGCTCCACGCGCGGCTCGGGGCGATCGACGAGGCGGCGCTGCACGAGGCGGCGTACGGCCGGCGCGCGCTCTTCGAGTACTGGTGCCACGAGGCGTCGCTGTGCTGGACCGGGGACCTGCCGTTCCACCGTCACCGCATGCGCCGGTGGCTGGCGCAGTCCTCGCCGCGCGCCGCGCGCGCCCGCGCCTTCCTCGCCGAGAACGCCGCGTTCGCCCGCTCCTTGGTGCGGACGCTGCGGCAGGCGGGCCCGCTGCCGGCCGCGGCGCTCGAGGACCGCTCGGCGGCGCCGTGGCGTCACGGGCACTGGACCGACGAGGTCTCCGGCCGCCAGACGGTGGCGCGGATGCTCGACCTGCTGTGGCTGACCGGGAAGGTCGGGGTCGCCGACCGTGGCCCGTCCCCGACCGCGACGAGCGCGCGGCGCTGGGACCTGCTGGAGCGGTGCCTGCCCGACGACCTGACCGACGTCGCGCCGATCCCGTCGTCGCGCATCACCCGCCGGGCGGTGGAGCGTGCGGTCGGCATGCTCGGCGTCGCGCGGGGCCCCGACGTCCGCGCGCACTTCACCCGCAACCGCTACGACGACCTGCCCGGCACGCTCGCCGCGCTCAGCGGGCCGCGCGGTCCGCTCACCGCGGTGGCGGTCCGCGGCGACGACGGCGAGCTGCTGCGCGGCCCGTGGTACGCGCGTCGCGAGGATCTCGCGACCGCCTCCGCGCTCGAGCCCGGCACGCGCCGGCTGGCGCTCTCCCCGTTCGACAACGTCCTCTGCGACCGCGCGCGCACCGCGACGCTGTTCGGCTTCGACCATCGGCTGGAGATCTACGTGCCGCCCCCGAAGCGCCGCTGGGGCTACTACGTGCTGCCGATCCTCGACGGCGAGCGGCTCGTCGCCCGCGCCGACGCCGCCCACGACCGCGAGAGCGGGGTGCTGCGGGTCCACACGCTCCATCTGGAGGACCGCGGCGCGCGCGACGCGGCGCAGGAGGCGCTCGACGCGCTCGCGCGCCTGCGCGGCGCGAGCGACGTGCGCATCGAACGGGTCGCCTGAGGGTTACGGTTCTCACCATGAGCCGCCCCGCACGCATCCTCGCCGTGGCCGCCGCGACCGCCCTCGTGGCGACCGGGACGTCCGCGACCGCCGCCACCGGCGGACCGACGCCGCTGGCCCCGTCCAACGGCAAGAGCCTCACCGCCGGGAAGGCGTTCACCTTCAAGGTCCGCTCGCGGGGGCAGGGCGCCGTCTTCCTGAAGGTCTCGAAGTCCAAGAAGAAGGGCAAGGACGGCACGCTCGCCGCCAAGGACGACCTCTACTTCCGCAAGATGGGGAAGAAGGGCTCGACGTTCTCGAAGAAGACCGAGACCTACAGCGCCCTGGAGGACTACTTCCTCAACAAGCCGGGCCGCTACTACTGGCAGGCCTACCGGATCGACTGCGCCGCGCAGAGCGACTGCAACGTCGAGGGCGCGATCCGGTCGTTCCGCATCCGCTGAGGGGGCCCGCGAACGACGACGGCCCGGCCGCGCGGGGCGCGACCGGGCCGTGACGGTGCCGCCGGGTCCTAGCGGCCGCCGAGCAGCGCGCCGACGAACGGCAGGTTGCCCAGCAGGTTGTTGATGAAGCCCCCGAAGCCCGGGACGACGCCGCTGAGGTTCGGGATCAGGCTGCCGAGGCTCGGCATCGAGACGTTGACCGAGCCGTCGAGCTGCGCCGCGGTCTCGACGTCCGCGTCGATCTCGCCACCGGCGTTCGGGGCGGCCGCCGCGGCCGGCTTCAGCGCGGTGATGATCTGCTGGATCGAGCCGGCGATGCTCGTGGACATCTGCGCCACGCCGTCGGTGACGGTCTTCAGGATCTGGCCGACGGAGGCGAGCGCCTGGGTCATCGGGGCCTGCGCCGCGGTCGGCAGCGTCGGGATCAGCGCGGACATGCGCTGCGTGAGCAGGTCGATCGCCTGGGTGGTCGTGCCCATGACCGTCTTGACGATGTTCGCGACGCGGACGGGCATCTGGTCGACGGGGATGTCGGCGAGCTCGTCGAGCGTCGACGGGGTCTGCGCGGCGAGCGCGGCGAGCGCCTGGGACGCGAGCGCCTGGAGCTCCGGGTCCTTGAGCTTGTCGAGGAGGGTCGTCAGCGACTGGACGACCGCGTCGCGGCTGGCGACGCTCGACGGCAGCGCGCCGGCGAGGGAGAGCTGGAGGCGCCCGTCGGTGTCGACGAGCAGGTCGACGTAGGCGCCGGCGGCCTGCGACTGGGCGGCACCGGCGGCGGTGAGGGCCCAGATCGCGCGCTCGGCCGACGCATCACCGGTGACGCGCAGGGCGAGGCGGCGGGCGTCGCGGGCGGCGGTGGTGGTCTCGCGGCGGACGACCTTGAGGACCTTCAGCGCGGCGCCGTCGCGCCCGGCCTCGATGTGGGCGGAGAGCTTCGCGGTGGCGGTGCTGGCCTTCTTGAGGTGGCTGGCGACGTCGATCGTGGCGCTCGCGCTGGCGGTGGCCTTGACGTCGGCGTTGGCGACCTGGGCGGACGCCGGGACGATCGCGACGGCGGCGAGGGCCGTGGCGGCGAGGCGGGACATGCGGGTCATCTGGGTGCTCCTTCTCGGGCGACTGGGCGACCTCCGGGCGGAGGCCCCTGGTTTTGCGACCCCGTCTCACGACGGGTGTGCCTTGGACCGAGGCGCGTGATGTGCCTCACCACTGCAGAGGGGGGCGGCGGAGCGGATGTCAGGCCACGCCGCGAAGGTGGCGCGTCGGCGTTACTCGACGGTGATGGAGACGACGTCCTCGCTGGCCTCGCCGGTGACCTCACCGGAGCCGACCGCGTTCCCCGGGGCGGTCGCCGCCGTGGTCGCGGGAGCGGGGGACGTCGCCGTGGCGGCGGGATCGGTCGCCCCGCCCGTCGGGCTCTCCTCGACGTCGACGCCGCGGACGTCGGGCTCGGGCTCGGGCGCCGGGGTGGCGGGAGTGCTCGCGGCCTGCCGGCGGCGGTCGTCACGGGCCTGCTCGAGCGTCCGGGCGCGGGCCTGGGCGCGGGCGTCGCGAGCGGCGGCACGGCGGGCGCGCTCGCGACGCGCGGCGCGCGCGTCGGCGCGGCGCTGCGCCGCGGCGCGCTGCGCCGCATCGGCCTCGCGGGCGGCGGCCACCGGGTCGGGGGCCGCGGGCGCGGCGGCCCGGTCGTCCGCGGCAGGCCGGGACTCGGCGCGCTCGACGACTGCCGGGCGGTCGCGGTCGCGCTCGGGGGCGGGCGGGTGCGTGACGGAGTAGGACCCGGCGCCGACGACGCCGATCGTCGCGCAGACGGCGGCGCACTTCGCCGCGACCCCCGCCCCGCCGAAGATCCCGCCGAGCAGGCCGGCGGCGCCGGCCCCGCCCGTGGCCGTCGCCGCACCGGCGGCGCCCGCCGCCCCGGCGCCCGCGGCGCTGCCCGCCAGCGCGAGCGCGGGCCCGAGCGGGAACAGCGCGGCGAGCTCGGCGCGCCCGGCGCGCAGCTTCGTGCGGGCCTCGTAGGCGGCCTGCCGCGCGGCGGCGGAGGAGATGTCGAGCGTCTCGCCGATCTCGTCGAACGACAGTCCGGCGAGCTCGTGCAGCACCAGGGCGCTGCGGCTGCGCTCGGACAGGGCACGCAGGTCGCCGAGCAGCTCGGCGAGGTCGGCGCGCGTGTCGACGCGGTCGGGCCGCGGCGACGGCAGCAGCGCGAGGACCGTGTCGTCCCCCGCGGTGGCCGGCGGGCGCCGGCGCAGGACGGCGAGCGCCTCGCGGTGGGCGATCCGGTAGAGCCAGGCGCGCAGGGCGTGCGGGCGGGCGCGGCCGTCGGCGAGCGCGCGCAGCGCGGCCGCCAGCGCGGACTGGGCGGCGTCCTCGGCGTCGTGGTGCTGCAGCACGATCGTGCGGCAGTACCGCTCCAGCGGTGCGCGGTAGCGGTCGTGGATGGCGGCGAGCGCGCCCTCGTGGCCGCGGGCGGCGGCCCGGACGAGGAACTCGTCGGAGGCGGCGCGCCAGCGGCGCGGGGCCGGTCCGGCCGGGAGCGTCCGGGGGGTCTCGAAGCCGTCGGGACGTGTGGGAGCGAGCGCCATCGTCCCGCGCTATCGGCACGGGACGGGCCGAACTTCAGCGCGTTGGCGCGCGGCCCGGCGGATGCCCGATGGGGCCGTCTACAGGCCGGGCGGGTGCCGGACGGTGAATCCGGCGGTGCTGCGGCTGGCGGTCTGCCAGCGGGAGCCGCGCTCGCGCAGGCCACTGGTGTCGAACCGCAGGCCGCCGACGGTCATCCAGGCGTGCTCGCCGTTGGCGTAGATCGTGATCCACTTGCCCGGACCGGGCTTGCCCCACTTCGCGAGCGCGCCGCTGACCATCGGGGCGTCGATCAGCCCGGCGGACGCGAACGCGAACGAGATCGAGCCGGAGCAGTCGTAGCCGCTGTCGACCCAGGTCTCGCCGGCGAGCCGGCCGTGCCCGCCGCCGTAGATGTACGGCTTGGTGGCGACCTGGTTGGCCGCGCGGATGATCGCGGCGACCTCCGGCGGGGCGCTCGGCGGCACGGTCGCGATGCCGCCGGAGGCGAGGGTCGCGGTGTCGACGATGCTGCGGTCCGGGTCGGCGAGCTCGCCCTCGGGCGTCTTGAACGCCTGGCGCAGCTCGGCGGCGATCTCCGCGTCGGTCGGGGCGCCCTCGGCGACGCGCGTCCCGTCGCTGCCGCCGTCGCCGCGCGGCGCCGCGGTCGTGCCGGTCGCCGACGCGGGCGCGTAGGGCGCGTCGCTCGGGCTCGAGGTCGGCAGGCTGATCGGGGAGAGCTCGGGGGCCTCGATCGTGAACCGGGCGATGCGCTCCGGCTTCTCCGAGGCGCCGCAGCCGGCGGCGCCGAGGGCGACGGCGCAGGCGAGCGCGACGGTCGGGACGCGACGGATGGACGACACGGTGGGCAGTATGCCTCGCGCACGCGACGCGTGACGCCGGTACGGTCGCGTCCGTGTCCCGGAGGGGGAGATCCGTCACCGCGCCGCTCGCTCGCGGCGGTCGCTCAGGGCCCGACGGTCACGGGCACCGGCTCGGTCGCGCCGTCGGGCGCGACGCGGTACGTGCCGTCGGGCAGCTCGCCGGCGGGGGTCTGGCGCGTCTCGCCGGGCTTCACGACGATGCGCACCGTGGTGGGGGCGCCGTCGAGCGTCACGCCGTGCGGGCGGCCGTCCTGCGCGGAGACGCGCAGGGTCACGTCCTCGCCGGAGGGCACCGTCGTCGGCGTGACCTGCAGGCCGTCGGCCGCGAAGACCACGTCGACCGTGGTGCCCGCCGGGACCGGTTCGTCGTCCCCGCAGCCCGTCGCGGCGAGGGCCGGGAGCGCAAGAACGAGCAGGGCGAGACGTTGCAGCACGGACACCGCCGAATCGTAGGACAGAAACCTTGGACAGACGTCCAGCTTTCCACTACTGTACGCGACCGTTCACCGCGTTCATCGCACGAGGGAGCCACACCACATGAAGCGCATCACCCTGACCGCCGCGCTGGTCGCGGCGGCGATCGTGCCCGCCGGGCCCGTCGCCGTCGCCACCGCCGCCGGTCCGACGGCCTCGTCGGCCGCCACGAAGAAGCCGGCCAAGAAGAAGGCGACGAAGAAGAAGAAGAAGGTCACGAACTTCACCGTCTGTCGTCGCGGCTGCCCGTTCAGCTCGATCCAGAAGGCCGTCGACGCCGCCCCCGCGGGCGCCACGGTGAAGATCAAGCCGGGCACCTACACCGAGGGTGTCGACGTCAAGGACACCAAGGACAACCTGAAGATCATCGGCCTCGGCACGAAGCCCGAGGAGGTCGTCCTCGAGGGCAAGGGCGCCAAGCGCCCCGACGGCAACCCGGCCCAGAACGGCATCTTCGTCGACGGCGCCGACAACGTCGAGATGCGCAACATCACCGCGCAGAACTTCCCGGCCAACGGCTTCTTCGTCCGCAACTGCGACGGCTACGTGATGGACCGCCTGATCGCCGGCTTCAACCGCGCCTACGGCCTCTACGCGTTCAACTGCATCGGCGGCCGCATGACCTACTCCAAGGGCTTCGGCCACGGCGACTCCGCCTTCTACATCGGGCAGACTCCGTTCCAGGAGAAGCCCAAGCCGTCGCTGATCAGCCACGTCGAGGGCTACGAGAACGTCCTCGGCTACTCCGGCACGAACTCGAAGTACGTGACGATCCAGTTCTCCGAGTTCTACAACAACGGTGCGGGCGTGGCCCCGAACACGCTCGGCTCGGAGAAGTTCCCGCCGGCCCAGGACGGCAAGGTCACCGACAACCTCGTCTACTGGAACAACTTCAACTACTTCAAGGCCGGCTCGAAGGTGAAGCCGCTGCCGGCCGCGACCGGCTCGTTCCAGTACCCGACCGGCGTGGGCATCGTCCTGCTCGGCACCACGAACTGGGACATCCGCGCGAACCTCGTCTTCGGCAACTTCAAGTGGGGCATCATGACGGTGTCCGACCCGACCTACGCGCCGGCGACGAACCGCAACAACAAGGTCCGCTTCAACGTCATGGGCGCCGCCTACGACGACGCCAACGGCACCGACGTCTGGAACGACGGCGCCGGGAGCGGGAACTGCTGGGAGAACCAGTCGGCGGGGACCACCTACGACGCCGGGGCGCTGCCGCAGCCGCTGCTGTACCCGGGCTGCAACAACCCGCAGAACGCCACCGACCTCACCCAGGTCGCCGAGGTGGCCGACTACCTGACCAAGACCGAGGCGCAGGAGGAGTCGTGGAAGAAGCATCCGCACCCGCCGCGCGCCGACCGCACGCCCATCGACGGGCAGGGAGGCTGAACCCCACATGAGCATCGAGCAGCGCACGAAGCGGACCGCGTCCCTGGCGCTCGTCGCGATCACGGGGCTGGCGCTCGGCGCGCCGGCCCTGGCCGCGGCACCCAAGACGTACTCCATCCAGCACGGCGCCGAGGAGTTCATCCCGGCGGGCGGCGCGAAGAAGAAGTCCAAGAAGGACGGTGCCGGTGACCCGGTGCTGACGATCAACGCCGGCGACAGCGTGAAGTTCGTGTGGCCCGACGACATCGGGGACACGCACGACTTCGCCTACTCCAAGGGCGGCAAGATCCAGTGGCAGTCCGAGCCGTTCGCGACCGGCGCCACCGTGACGATCGGGCCCAAGTCCAAGAACAAGGACATCAAGGGCAAGTCGCTGAAGAAGGTCATCAGCAAGCCCGGGACGTACAAGATCTACTGCACGTTCCACTCCGGCACGATGAAGATGAAGCTCGTCGTCAAGAAGGCCTCCTAGGAGGGCGGCGTGAACCTCGATCGCCGGGCGTTCCTCGGTGCGGGTGCGGGCGCGTTCGTCTGCACCCTCGCCGGGCAGCAGATCGCCTCCGACGGGCCCGAGCCCGACCTGGAGAAGCTCTCGGCCGGGATCGAGGTCCCGCCGAAGGTCCGCGCCTCGGCGCGGCAGAACCCGCTCACCCCCGCCCAGACGCCGACCCCGGCGCCGGGCGGGACCCGGCGGGAGTACTGGATCGTCGCGACGAAGGCCCGATGGAACATCGTGCCGACCAAGCGCGACGAGATGATGAACAAGAAGATCACCGGGAGCACGAAGTTCACCGGCTGGTTCTACCGCGAGTACACCGAGAACTTCGGCGCTCCGAAGGGCCCCGTGTCGATGCCCGGTCCGGTGCTCGAGGCGGAGACCGGCGACACGCTCGTCGTCAACTTCCGCAACGACCTGAAGATCCCGGTGACGATGCACCCGCACGGCGTGCAGTACACGCCCGAGATGGACGGCGCCTACAAGGGGCAGTTCACCGATCCCGGCGGGTTCGTGCAGCCCGGCAAGACCTTCCAGTACGTCTGGGACTGCAAGGAGGGCACCGAGGGCGTGTGGCCGTACCACGACCACGGCCCGATGGACCCGATGCCGCTCTACAAGGGCCTGTTCGGCTTCATCAACGTCCGCAAGAAGGGCGCGCCCCGGCCGGACGTCGACCACTACCTCGTGTTCCACCAGATCACGACCGCCACCTCCGGCCTGGCCCGCGGCTTCCAGTGCATCAACGGCCGCGCCTACACCGGCAACACGCCGACGCTGCGCGCGAAGGTCGGGCAGCGCGTGGCGCAGCACATCACCGCGATGGACGTGAACTTCCACACGTACCACCTGCACGGGCACCGCTGGAAGAACGCGGCGGGCAAGGTCGTCGACAACGAGACGCTCGGCCCGGCGGACTCCCTGACCGTCGAGTTCACCGAGGACAACCCCGGACGCTGGTTCTACCACTGCCACGTCTTCAGCCATCTCCACGAGGGGATGAGCGGCTGGTACATCGTCGAGCCGTGATCGCCGTGCGCACCGTCCGCCGCGTCCTGCCGGTCGCCGCCGGCACCGCCGTCCTCCTGGGGGCGGCGCTGCCGGCCGACGCGGCGAACCGCAACATCGCGATCGGGAACTTCCAGTGGAGCGTCCAGGACGTCCAGATCGACCTGAACGAGAAGGTCACCTGGCACTGGGTCGGGCCCGACACGCAGCACTCGGTCGGCCCGGTCGCGGGCAACACGTCGGGGATCGACTCCGACCCCGGGACCGCGGCGCCGGACCACCCGCCGGGCTTCACGTTCACCGGCCAGTTCACCCGCCCTGGCGTGTACGACTTCGTCTGCAAGCTCCACGGGATCGTCCGCGGTCGCGTGACGGTCAGCCCGAACCCGGGGCGGCCGGAGGCGCCGTCGCCGGACCCGGTGCCGGTCGTCAACGTCGACCGGCGCGCCCCCGAGCTCACGCAGGCGCGGTGGGCGCGCGGCCCGGTCCTGCGCCGGGCGCGCGGCACGCTGCGGTTCGAGCTCGACGAGCGCGCCCGAATCGTCCTGGACGTCGAGAAGCTCGTCCGGGGCCGCTGGCGCCTGGCCGGCACCCGGACCTTCGACGGCTTCGTCGGCTACAACGACTACGCGTTCAGCGGCGTCCTGCGCAAGGCGCGGCTGAAGCCCGGGCGCTACCGCGCGCTGCTCGTCGCCGCCGATGCGGACAACAACCGCAGCGGCGACGTCGTCGTGCCGTTCACCGTGCGCTGAGCCGGTCCGGTCGGCGGGGGTTCGATCGGCCGGAAGCGCGGCGATCGTTGCGACGGCCGCGCGCCATCATCTACGTTCGACCGATGGGGATCACATCGTCGAGGGCACGCGCGCGGCGCGTGGCCGCAGCGGCCGCTGCGGCGTTCGCCGTCACCGCCTCGAGCGCCGTCGCGGCGCCGCCGGGCTTCCTGTCCAACGGGTTCGGGACGACCGGCGTCGGCGTCACGGTCACCGACGTCGGTCAGGCGAACAACGTCGGGGCGCTGAAGGACCTCGACGTCGACCCCGACGGCCGCCTGGTCTCCGGCGGGTTCGAGGAGGGCTTCGGCATCGCCGTCACGCGGCACACGCGGACGGGGGTGCTCGATCCGAGCTTCAGCGGCGACGGCGTGGCCACGATCGACGCGGACCTGCTCGGCGGCACGGCCGTCGACGACATCCCCGACCCGTTCTCCGTCGAGTGGGGCGGCCTCGTCGTGGACGACGACGGGCGGACCTACGTGCAGGTCGCCTACGCCGACGCCGGCCAGTACCACGACGTCGTCGTCCGCCTGACCGCCGCGGGCGAGGTCGACACGACGTTCGACGGGGACGGCGTGTCCACCCAGGCGTACGTGTCGACCGGGCTCAACCCGGCGAGCACCGCGGGGATCGACCTCGCTCCCGGTGGCGGCGTCGTGACCGCGGTCGCGTTCGACCTCGGCGGGACCGGCCGCGTCGCCGCGCGCACGATCAGCGAGGCCGGCGTCAGCGGGGCGCCGGCCGAGACGCCGGTCGCCGACCCGACACCACGGGTCACCGACCTCGTCACCGACCTCGGCGCGGGCCGCATCTACGTGCTCGGCAACCTCCAGGACGACGCCGCGCGGACCGCGGACGTGCTGGTCCTGAGCTCCGGCCTCGCCGGACAGTTCACCGCGGCGGTGCCCGGGCTGGGGCAGGTCCTCACCGACCGCATCGCGGTCGCGCCCGGCGGTGGCGTCGCCGTGTCCGGCTCCGCGGTGAACGGCGGCGCGGGGTTCGTCGCGCGACTCGACGCGACCGGCGCACCGGTCACCGGCTTCGACGGTGACGGCGTCGTCCTGATGCCCTCGCCGATCAGCGGCGTCCCGGTCGACGCGGCCAACAGCTGGGCGGGCCTGGCCTTCGACGGGGAGGACCTCGTCGTCGTCGGCGAGTTCACCAGCGGCTTCCTCCCGTACCTCGCGGCCGCGCGCTACAACGCCGACGGCTCGCTCGACGGCGGGCTGGACCCCGCGGGCGTGGTGGCCCTCTCCGCTGTCGAGGAGGGTGCGACCGCCCTGCCGCTCGGCAGCTCTGGCCCGCAGCTCGGCGGACCGCCCGTCGCCCTGACCTCGGACGGCGTGGCGGTGGCGGGTGCCCGTGTCGTGCGCAACGGCAAGGTCCGGTTCGCCCTGGTCGGCCTCGGCCCCGACCTGGTGGCGCCGCCCGCCGGTGGCGGCGGGGGCACGACCCCGCCCGCCGGTGGGGGCGGTCCCGCTCCGGGAGCCGTGAGCCTGCAGCTGCTCAACACCGGCGTGGAGCGGACGATGCCCGACCTGCTGCGCGCCCCCTACGCCGGCCTCGGCGCCGCGGCGCTGTCGGCGCGGCTGAACGCCGAGGGCCTCCCGGTCACGCTGCGGGTCGCCCGGCTGACGAAGGCGGCCGCCCGGCGGATCTCCGCCCAGGCCCGGCCCGGCCGCGCGGTGCGGCAGGTGCCCGCCGCGGGGACGACCGTCCGCGGGTCCGCGCTGACCCCGGTCATCGTGGAGCTCGCGGCGTGGGACCCGGTGCTCGACGTCAAGGGCCGGCCGCGCTGCGCGCCGGACGCCGTCGTGACGCGGCAGGGTCGCGATCCGCTGACGCTCGCCGAGGCGCTCAAGGGCGCGGAGTTCGCACCCGGCGCCCGGGTCGAGGGGGCCGCGAACGAGCTGCTCGACCGGTTCGCCTGCGACGTCGAGGTGAACTTCGCGTTCTCCGCCCGGGCGACGCGCACGACCGTCACCGCGGTGCGGTTCGCGCGGACCAGCCGCAAGCCGCTGCGCTACGAGGCGATCCTGACCGTCACCCGACCGCGCTCGGACACGGACTTCATGGTCACCTACTCCGAGGGTGACGGGATCACGCGGAGCAACCGGGTCCCGCTCGGTGCCGACGCGAAGCTGACGCGCAACGTCGGGAACGAGCTGACCGTGGCCGTGCGGGAGACCGCCACCGGGGCGGTCGCCGACAACGCGCTCGTCGAGGTGTTCGGCCCGGACGGCGAGGTGGCGGCCCGGGCGCGGGCCAACCTGCGCGGCGTCGCGGTGCTCGACTTCGTGCCGCGCCGCGCCGGGAGCTACGACGTGTACGTGAGCCGTGCGCGCTACAACGCGCCGACGCGCGAGGAGGTCCGTCAGGAGTACCTGATGTCCCTCGGGTCGGTCGTGCGCCGGCAGGCGTTCACGTCGGTCGGCGGCAGTCGCTACGTCCGGCGGGGCAGCGGCTTCGTGCGCGCGGCGAGCGCCGCGCAGCTCTCGGCCGCCCAGGCGGTGACGCTGACCGTCCTGCGTCAGTCGCTGGCCGCGCTCGCCAACGCGCTGGCGACGCAGATCGCGCAGGCCAACCGGCTCAGCGAGACCGAGCGCGCCGACATCGCCCGCCTGTACGGGCTGCTCCTGGGCGTGCCGCCCGAGACGACCGCAGGGCTGGTCGCCGCGAGTCGCGACGCCGGCTTCCGGCCCGCGATCGCGACCGCGTCGGGCGGGGTCGTGACGCCCGCACTGCGGCCGGCGCAGACCGGGCTCGCGCGGCTCCCCGGCGTCAACGCCTCGGGTGTCGTCGTCGGCCGCGCCGAGGGCGTGTCGATCGGTCGTGGTGACGGGGTGCTGATCAACGACAACGGGACGGTGATCGCGCCCGACGGCCAGCCGATGGGCACCCAGCGGCTGATCGCCAACGACGGCGCCGGCCTGATCTCCGACCACGGTGGGGGCATCGTCAGCAACCAGAGCGGCGCGATCATCAGCAACGACGGCGGGGGCATCATCAGCAACGACGGCGGCGGGCTGATCGCCAACGACGGGACCACGTTCGTCCCGACGAGCCGCCTGGTGAGCGACAACGGCGGCGGCATCATCAGCAACGACGGTGGCGGGTTCAGCCCGCTCGCGCGGGGCGCCTCGATGATGTCGACCCGCGGAGGCTGACCCCGTACCCTTGCGTTCCACGTCGTGTACTCCTAGGGTACGCGGCGTGGAGCAGGGGAGTCTCGTCGGGACGCACCCGGACCTCGAGCCGTTGCTCGGGGGCGCCGGCCCGACCGTCGAGGACGCCCAGCGGGCACGGATCCTCGACGCGATCAGCCGCGTCGTCGCCGAGAAGGGCTACGCCGCCGCGACCGTCGCCGACGTCGTCCGCGCCGCGCGCGTGAGCCGCGGCACGTTCTACGGGCTGTTCGCAGCGAAGGAGCAGTGCTTCCTGGAGGCATACGCCCACGGCACCGACGTCCTCCTCGCCCGTGTCCGCGAGGGCGCTCGAGCGGGTGCCGACAGCACGGACTGGCGGGGCGCCCTGCGCGGCGGCATGACGGCCTACCTCGGCACGCTCGCCCACGAGCCGCAGTTCGCGCGCACCTACCTGCTGGAGATCCACGCCGCCGGCCCGGCCGCGCAGATCGCGCGGGACGGCGTGCTGCGCCGGTTCGCGACCGAGTACCAGCGCGCGTTCCGCCTGGCCCGCAAGCTCGACCCGTCGCTGCGTGCGCTCACCGCCGACGAGCTGTTCGTCGTCAGCGCCGGCCTCGACCAGCTCATCTGCGCCCGGGTGCACGCCGAGGGCGTCGAGCGCCTCCCGGGCCACACCGAGAGCTTCGTCCGCACCGCCGCCGCGCTCCTCACGGGCGCGGCCTCCACCGATCCCGCAAGCAGGAGGGCCTGACCGATGGACCTGACCTTCTCCGAGGCCGAGCTCGCGTTCCGCGACGAGCTGCGCAGCTGGCTGGCCGACCACCATCCGGGCGAGATGCCCCACGGCGACGAGGACGAGCAGTACGCGTTCCGTCGCGACTGGCAGCGCACGCTCTACGACGGCGGCTGGGCCGCGGTCCACTGGCCCTCCCGCTACGGGGGCCGCGACGCGACGCTCACGCAGTCCGCGATCTACTTCGAGGAGCTCGGCCGTGCGCGTGCGCCACTGGCCGCGAACGTCCTCGGGCTGCTGCTCGCCGGTCCGACGATCATGGCCTGGGGCACGGAGGAGCAGCAGGACCGCTACCTCACCCCGATCCTCAGCGCCGAGGAGATCTGGTGCCAGGGCTTCTCCGAGCCCGAGGCCGGGTCCGACCTCGCGTCGCTCAAGACGAAGGCCGTCCGCGACGGGGACGAGTGGGTCGTCACCGGCCAGAAGGTCTGGACCTCCGGTGCCCAGCACTCGAAGTGGTGCATGCTCGTCGCGCGCACCGACCAGGACGTGCCCAAGCACAAGGGGCTCAGCTACTTCCTCATGGACATGGAGCAGGCCGAGATCCAGGTCCGGCCGCTCGTCCAGATCACCGGCGAGGCCGAGTTCAACGAGCTGTTCATCGAGGAGGCCCGGATCCCGCACGAGAACCTCCTCGGCGGTGAGGGCAACGGCTGGAAGGTCGCGCTGACCACGCTGATGAACGAGCGCGCCGGCCTGGGCTTCTTCCTGCAGGTCCGGATGCGCAACGTGCTCGACGACCTCGTCACCGCCGCGGTGCAGAACGGCCGGATCGACGACCCCGTCGTCGCCGACCGCCTCGGCGACCTGCACCTGCGCACCGAGAACCTCCGGCTGCTCGCCTACCGCGGGCTCAGCACGATCGAGAGGTACGGCCAGCCCGGGCCGGAGGGGTCGCTGACCAAGTGGCTGTGGTCGGAGACCAACCAGCTGCTCGCGCAGACCGCCGCCGACGTCGTCGGCGCGGACGCCCTCGTCGCCGGCACGCCCTGGGCCTACGAGCTGCTGCGCTCGCGCGGCAACTCGATCGAGGGCGGCACCACCGAGATCCTCAAGAACATCGTCGCCGAGCGCGTCCTGCGCCTCCCGCGCGCCGCCTAGGAGCCACCACCATGAACTTCGACTTCTCCGAGGACCAGCACGAGATCAAGCGCACCGCGCACGATCTCCTCGCCAAGCGCTCGCCGCTCGAGCGCGTCCGCGCGGCCGCCGAGTCGCGCACCTACGACGACGGCCTGTGGACCGAGCTCGTCGAGCTCGGCTGGCCCGGCATCGCGATCGACGAGCAGCACGGGGGCGGCGGGCTCGGCGTCGTCGAGCTGTGCACCCTGCTCGAGGAGGGCGGCCACGCGCTCGCCGGCTCCCCGTTCCTGGCGACCGCGCTGTGCGGGCTCGTCCTGCAGGCCGCGGGCGACGACGGGCAGCGCGCCGCCTGGCTGCCGCGCCTGGCGAGCGGCGAGGTCACCGGCACGGTCGGCACCGCCGACGCGCTCGTGCCGGACGCCGACGGGGCCGCGCTCCTGCTGCTCGCCGACGCCGACGGCATCCGGCTGCTGGAGCGCTACGAGGCGACCGTCGAGCCCGTCGACGCGATCGACCCGACCCGCCGCTACGCGCGGGTCTCCGCACCGGCGGGCGCGGGCAGCCCGCTGCCGGGCGACGTCGAGGCGGCGCTCGACCGCGCACGCGTCGCGGTCGCCGCCGAGCTCGTCGGGGTCAGCGCCCGCGCGCTGGAGATGACCGTCGCCTACGTCCAGGACCGCAAGCAGTTCGGCGTGCCGGTCGGCTCGTTCCAGGCGGTCCAGCACCGCTGCGCGCAGATGCTCCTGCACACCGAGAGCGCCCGTGCCGCGACGTACTTCGCCGCCTGGGCGGCCGACGCGGACCCCGAGCGGCTCGCGGAGGGCGCGGCGCTGGCGAAGGCCGCCGCCTCCGACGGGGTGCGCGAGACGACCGCGAGCGCGATCCAGGCCCACGGCGGCATCGGCTTCACCTGGGAGGCCGACGTCCACTGGTTCTACAAGCGCGCCCAGCTCGGGGCGGCCTACCTCGGCGGGGGCGGCGCGATGCGCGCGCGGCTGGCGCGGCTCGCCGCCCGGCGCGTGGAGGCGGTGGTCTAGCCGGTGTGCGCGGTGCCCGTGCCGACCGGGGCGGGCACCGCGTCCGGACGTGGCGGGCCCATCGACGGAGCCGCTCTGCGACGATGGTCGTGGATGCCCGTGTCCTCCCCGATCCTGCGCCGGACCGCGGCCGTGCTGGCGGCCGCACCCGCCGTCCTGCTGGCCGGGACCGGGCCGGCGAGCGCGCCCGCGCAGGGACCGCAGCAGGAGAACCCCGCGGTCGTCCGGCTGCTCGCCGGGGACCGCGCGGGCGGCTGGCAGGACGGCTTCGGCACCGCGGCGAAGTTCAACGCCCCCGGCGGCCTCGCCGTCGACGGCAGCGGCAACATCCTCGTCGCCGACTCGCAGTCGCACCGTATCCGCCGCGTGTCGCCGTCCGGGGACGTGCAGACCCTCGCGGGCTCCGGCGAGGGCAACGCCGAGAACGGGGTCGGCACCGCCGCGTCGTTCAACGGGCCCGGCGGCCTCGACGTCGGACCGGACGGCGATGTGTACGTCGCCGACACCCAGAACGGGCGGCTGCGCAAGGTCCGGTCAAACGGCGGCGAGACGACCGACCTCACCCCGGGCCAGTTCTACGCGCTCCCGCGCGACACCGCGGTCGACCGGCAGGGCAAGGTCTACGTCGCGGAGGCCAACGCCGGCTGGGTGCGCAAGGTCGACCCGACGACCCGCAGCCGCACCGTCGTCACCCGCGGCCTCAGCGAGCCGTGGGGCGTGGACGTCGGCCCCGACGGGTCGCTCTACGTCACCGACTACGGCAAGCAGCGGATCCGGCGCGTCACGCGCTCCGGCCGCCACCACACCTTCGCCGGGAACGGCAACTACGGCGTGCGCGACGGCCCGCCGGGCTACGCGACGTTCGGTCGCCCCGCGGCCATCGACGTCGACCGCGACGGCTACGTCTGGATCGCCGACCTCGGCACGCACCGCATCCGCGTCGTGTCGCCCGAGGGGGTCGTCGCGACGGTCGCCGGCGGCAACCAGGGCTTCGACGACGGTCCCGCCCGCCAGGCGCGCTTCGACAACCCGCGCGGCATCGCGGTCCCCGGGGACGGCTCGACGGTCTACGTGTCCGACCGCGCGAACAACGCGATCCGCGTCATCACCGGGATCGACAAGCGGACGCTCACGCGACCGCCCGCCGTCGGCACGACGCGCAGCGGCGCGCTCGCCCGCGGCATCCCGGTCACCTGCGGCGGCAACGACAAGGGCCGCTGCTCGCTGACCGTCCGCTACGCCGGCCGCGTGATCGCGACCCGTTCGGTGAAGCTGGACTACATCGGGCGGCGCACGATCTACGTGCGGATCCCGGGCGACGCGCGCGCCGCGGTGCGCGCGAACGACCGCACCGAGTTCACGGTCAGCGGCACGTTCCGCGGCCCGGTCGGCCCGCGGCGCCTGCCCACCACCACGGTCGTCGCGCGGTAGCTAGGCCGGGCGCTGCGCGAGCTCGGCGGCGATCCGCCGGCCGCGCCGCCGTGCCCGCACCCGCCGCGCCAGCACGCCGTGCTGCGGGGAGAGCAGCAGCCCCAGCAGGAAGCACGCGAACGCGACGAGGCCCATGCAGCCGGCGATCGACGCGTCGAGCGCGATCGCGCTCGAGTACCCGCCGATCGCGCTGACCCACCCGATCGTGACGGTCACCGCGATCATCACCCACAGGCGCTGGGTCAGCAGCGACGCGGCCGCCGCGGGCACGATCAGCAGCGACACGACGAGGATCGCGCCGACCGACTCGAACGCGGTGACCGCGGTGATCGCGACGGCGATCAGCAGGATCCGGGAGATCGCGGTGGGGGACACGCCGATGGTGCGCGCGAAGCCCGGGTCGAAGGTCGTGACCTTCAGCTCCTTCCACAGCGCGGCGACGAGCAGCAGGTTGAACAGCACGACGCCGCCGAGCAGCACGATCGACCGGGCGACCTCGACGCCGCCGAACGCGACGACGTCGAACGGGGCGAACGCGATCTCCCCGTAGATCGTCGAGTCGAGGTCGAGATGGGCGCCGCTGGCCCACCGCGTGATGCCGATGACGCCGAGCGAGAACAGGGCGGGGAAGACCAGCGCGATCGCCGCGTCGCTCTTCACGAGGCCGCTGCCGCGCAGCGCGTCGACCGCGAGCACGCAGACGATCGCGAACACCGCGGCGCCCGCGATCACCGGCAGTGGCGCGCGCGACTGGAAGACGAGGAACGCCACGACGATCCCGGGCAGGACGGCGTGGGAGACCGCGTCGGACATCAGCGCGACGCGGCGCAGCACGAGGAAGGGTCCGAGCAGTCCGGCCGCGGTTGCGACGAGGCCCGCGGTCAGCACGATGGTCAGATCGTCGTTCACGACCGGGCCTCCTGCTGCCGCACGAGCGCGTGGAGCCGGTCGGCGAGGTCGTCACCGAGGCTGGCGCGCAGGTCGGTCGGGTCCGGCTCGCGCGCGTCGGGCACGTCGAGGCGGTGTCCGTGCTCGAGCCAGGCGCCGAACAGCGCGCGCCGCTCGAGCATCGCGTGCGCGGCCGCGGCGCCCGCGTCGGTCAGCCGCAGGCGCCCGGCGTCGTCGGCGAGCATGCCGGTGCGCTCGAGGTCGCGCAGGCCGCGGCGCACGGCCCCAGGTCGCCGGCCGGAGACGTCGGCGAGCTCCTGCGCGGTCGGCGGCGGCCCGGCGTGCAGCGCGGTCTCGAGGTCGACGAGGACGCCCTCGGCGAGCCGCCGTCGGCGCTCGGCGCGCAGCCGCCCCGCGCGCCACAGCACCCCGCGGCCGGGAGCGAGCAGCACGCAGGCGACGACGACCCCGACCGCGACGAGCACGATGACCGGCCCGGTCGGCAGGTCGGTCCCCGAGGCCAGCAGCGCGCCGGTCACCCCGACCGCGCCGCCGATCAGCGCCGCCACCGGGATCATCAGGGCCAGGCGGCCCGTGAGCTGCCGGGCGGCGACCGCCGGCGCGGTGAGCATCGCGACCATGAGGATCGCGCCCACGGTCCGCAGGCCGACGACGACCGCGACGACCAGCAGGCCCGTCATCAGCGTCTCGAGCGCGCGGGCGGGCAGCCCGGTCGAGGCCGCGAACGCGGGGTCGAACAGGGTGGTCTTCAGCGGCCGGAACGCGAGCGCGACGACGAGCAGCGAGGCGGCGGCGAGGCCGGCCATGATCCACAGGTCGCGCTCCAGCAGCCCGGCGGCCTGCCCGAAGAGGTACTTCTCCAGGCCCGCCTGGTTGGCGCTCTCGGAGCTGGCGATGAACGTCAGGAGCACGATCCCGAGCGAGAAGAAGCTCGACAGCACGACGCCGATCGCCGCGTCGGGCCGGATCCGGCCGGACCGCTCGATCGCGACCATCGCCAGGGCCCCGACGAGCCCGGCGAACGCGGCACCGACCACGAGCGTCCCCGCGTCCTTCGCGCCGGTGACGAGGAACGCGACGCAGACCCCCGGCAGCGCGGCGTGCGCGAGCGCGTCCCCGACGAGGCTGCGCTCGCGCAGGACCGCGAAGACGCCGAGCGCCCCGGCGGTGATGCCCAGCAGCGCGGCGCCGATCGCGACGACCGCGTCGGGGTAGTCGAGCGGCAGGAGGTCGATCAGCGGACCCACGACGCGTCCTGCTCCCCGTCGGTGACCGCGGCCGCGCCGTAGGCGCGCGCGAGCTGCTCGTCGGTCAGCGCCTGCGCGACCGGCCCGGCGGCGATCGCCCGCACGTTCAGGAGCAACGCGAAGTCGAAGCTCGCCCGCACGGTGCCGAGGTCGTGGTGCACGACGACGATCGAGCGGCCGTCGTCGCGCAGCTCCCGCAGCAGGCGCAGGATGCTCGCCTCGGTCCGCGCGTCGACCCCGGCGAAGGGCTCGTCCATCAGCATTACCGGGGTCTGCTGCGCGAGTGCCCGGGCGATGAACACCCGCTGGCGCTGGCCGCCGGAGAGCGCGCCGATCTGGCGGTCGGCGTAGGCGCGCATGCCGACGCGGTCGAGGCAGTCGTCGATCAGCGGCGTCTCGCGCCGGGCCACGCGGCGCAGCCACCCGGTCGACGCGTAGCGGCCCATCTCGACCACCTCGCGGACGGTGATCGGGAAGTCCCAGTCGACGGCGTCGCGCTGCGGGACGTAGGCGACGCGGTCACGGGCCCGGGCGATCGGCAGCCCGTCGACGAGCGTCTGCCCGGCGTCGGCGGGGATCAGCCCGAGCGCCGCCTTCAGCAGCGTCGACTTGCCGGCGCCGTTCGGGCCGACGATCGCGCTGAGCGCCCCGGCGGGGAACGCCACGTCGACGTCCCACAGGACGGGCCGCGAGGCGTAGGAGACGGTCAGGCGGCGCAGCTCGAGCGCGGCGGCGCGGCGGTCGCTCGTGTCGCTCATCGCAGGCCCTGCGCGATCCGGTCGGCGTTGGCGCGCAGCATCCCGACGTAGGTGCCCTCGGGGGTGCCGTCGTCGCCGGCGGCGTCGGTGAACAGCTCGGTGCCGACCCGCGCGTCGGCGCCGAGGCGTCTGGCGGCGGCGAGGACCGCGTCGATGGTCTGCCGCGGCACGCTCGACTCGACGAACACGGCGGGGACGTCGCGGTCGGCGATCAGCCGGGCGACGCGCTGGACGTCCCCGGTGGTGGCCTCGGCGGCGGTGGAGATGCCCTGGATCGCGGCGACCTCGAGGCCGTAGCGGCGGCCGAAGTACGCGAACGCGTCGTGCGAGGTGACGAGGATCCGCCGCTCCCGGGGGATGCTCGCGATGCGCCGCTGCACGTAGCGGTCGGTCTGCTGCAGCTCGCGCTCGTAGGCGGCGAGGTTGCGGTCGTAGAGCGCCGCGCTGCCGGGGTCCTTCTCCTTCAGCGTGGCGGCGATCGTGCGCGCGACGATCATCCAGTTCGTCGCGTCGAACCACACGTGCGGGTCGACCTGCTCGGCGGCGTCACCCGGCGGCTCGAGCAGCCGGCCGCGCGGGATGTCCTTCGTGACCGCCACCGTGGTCTGGCGCTCGGCGAGCTCGTCGAGCAGGTCGGCCATCTTGCCCTCGAGCTCGAGGCCGCCGTAGGCGATCACGTCGGCGTCGCGGAGCGTCCGCACGTCGCCGGCGCTGGCCTTGTAGAGGTGCGGGTCCACGCCCGGGCCCATCAGGCCGGTGACCGCGACCCGGTCGCCGCCGATCTGGCGGACCGTGTCGGTGATGAAGTTCGTGGTGGTGGTGACGCGGACCTTGCGGTCGGCGATGTCACCGCTCTGCGCGCTGGAGGAGCAGCCGGGCAGGGCGAGCGCGACGAGGGCGAGCAGCAGCAGGCGTCGAGGCGTCATGCCTCGACCATATCAGAGAGTTTGGCATGCCAAACTCAGGACTTCGCGACGTGTCAGCCGTCGCCGCCTCCGGCCACGTACCGGGCGATCGCCGCGATGTCCGTCGGGCTGAGGGTGCCCCGGAACGGCGGCATGCCGCCACCCCCGACGCGGATCTGCCGCTCGATCGCCGCGACGTCCAGGCGCGTCTCGTCGAGGTTCGGGCCGAAGCCGCCGTCCGTTCCGGCGCGCGCGAGCGTGTGGCAGGACCCGCAGTTGGCCTGGGCGAAGAGCTTCGCCCCGTCGGCGGCGGCCGGACCGGACGCGCCGGAGGCGGTGCTGGTCGTGCCGGCGGTCCCGGCGCTCGGCTCCTCGTCGTCGCCGCATCCGGCGGCGGTCACGGCGAGGGCGGCGGCGCAGAGCGCGAGGGCGAGGGGACGGCGCGACATGGCGGGACTCCGGCGGGCAGGGGAGGGGGAAGGACGCACGCCTCGGGGCCGTGCGCGATCCGGAGAACGCGCACGGCGGCCCGAGGGGCGGTTGACGCCGGTCGGCCGATCGCCTATGGATGGTGCCCTGACGCTTCACCGTGCGTTCGGGCGACGAATCGGTCGGACGACGTCGGTGCCGGTTGCCGCTCGCGGTGGTCCACACCACATAGCCCTCCGCGACGGGGCCGGCACGACTGGAAGCAGCACCGGGAGCGCGCGCGGTGGTCTCGGGCCACCGCGCGTCGGGTGCTGCTAGGCGAGCGCGGGCGGGCCGCGCTCGGCGAGGCGGCTCGCGAGGAGCGCGTCGCGCCAGCGGAAGCCGCGCACCCGCGGCAGCACGGGAGCGGCGACGGCGCCGCGGATCCGACGGGCCGGGGCCGGTCGCATGGCGGCGGCGAGCCGCTCGATCCGCTCCTCGCCGACGTAGCGGCCGAGGAGCAGCGGCGCCACGAGCAGCGCCAGCGGGAGCAGGAACAGGCCGCCGCCCGCGAGGACGACGGCGAGGCACGCGAGCACCACGAGCGCCCCGCGCAGCAGCGCGGACGAGCGATCGGGGTGGCCGACGGGCGTCATCGCGAACCTGTAGGGGAGGCGCCGTGCGGCGACAAGCGTCGACGCTGCACCCGCGGGCCCGGTCGACCCGGACCCGCAGGAACGGCGCGGTCCCTAGCCCTTGATGAACGGCTTGGCGGCGGCGAGGACCTCGTCCATCGTCGAGGCCTTGTCGAATGCCTGCGGCGCCGGCGGCCGGTCGCGCGCCAGGCGGATCAGCGCGGCGTGTCGCGCCTCGACCTGCACGATGCTGCCGGCGGCCCCGAGGATGTCGGTGCTCTCGATCATCGGGCCGGCGCCGTTGTAGGCGCTGACGCCGAGGTCCTCGAAGACGTTGGCGGTCTTCAGGAACGTCGCCTCGTCCTTGAACGAGTCGCCGAAGTCGACGGTCGGCACGTCGACGGGCGTGCCGCCGGCGTCCTCGATCATCGACTTCAGGGCGCCGACGTGCTCGTCCTCGTTGTCGCGCAGCTCGGTCGCGAGCTTCTTCGTGTCGCCGCTGAGGCCGGAGACCTCCTTCAGCGCCTGGGCGTAGAACGCGGCCTCGAGGTACTCGAGGGTGAGCGCGTAGTTGGCGATGTCGAGGTCGCCACCGCCGGACTGCGCGATCGCGGCCCGCGTGAACGGGGTCACGGCCGCCATGCCGAAGACCGCGCCCGCGGTCAGCGACGCGCGGGTCAGGAAGGCCGCGCGGGTGTGGCCGCGGACCTCGATACGGGCGAGCTCTGGGATCTGGATCTGGGTGCTCATCTGGTCGTCTCCTCTGCTCACGCGGCGATGAAGGGCTTGACGGCCTCGAGGACCGAGGCCATGTCCAGGGGCTTGGCGAACGCGCCGTCGGGGATCGATCCCTGCCCGCCGTCGGCGGTGAAGCCGCGGCCGATCAGCTGGTTGAGGGCCGCAGCGTGGCGGGCCTCGACGCTGTGGATCGACAGCGCGGCGGCAAGGATGTCCTTGTTCTTGATCGCCCCGGCCTGGCCGAGGTACGCGGCGGCGCCGAGGTTCTCGACGTCGGCCGCAGACTGCAGGACCTTCTCGAGGCCGCCACCGAGGACGTCGTCGAAGTTCGTCTTCGGCGCCTCGACGGCGGTGCCCCCCAGGCCCTCGACGGCGGTCTTCAGCGCGTCGACGTGCGCCTGCTCGCTCTCGCCGAACTTCTTGGCGATGTCGAGGACCGCCTTGTCCTTGATGATGTCCGCGTCGATGACCTGGCGATAGAAGTCCGCCTCGAGGTACTCGAGCGTGAGCGCGTAGTTGACGATCTCGATGTCGCTCGACGCGTCGTTGCCGGCGGCGGCGTCGGGCGTGGCGCTGCCGTCCGCGGTGGTGCCGGTGGTGCTGGTGGAAGCGCCGTCGCCCCCGTCGTCGTCGTCGTCGCCGCAGGCGGCGAGGAGGGTGCCGAGCGCCAGCGCGGCGCCACCACCACCCATCATCCGCAGGAACGTCGCGCGCGACGACGGGTCGCGCTGCAGCTCGTCCAGGGCGCTTCCGCGTTCGATGCGCGGCGTGGCCGGTCGGTCCGGGTCCATCGGTGCCTCCTCGGGTCGGGTGTCTCCGAGGTCCCCGCTACCCGGGTCTGCGACGAGCTGCGCAGGTCGGATGAGCTTCTGGCACCGGGCCGCTCCCCGGTGGGGGTCAGGCGGCGGCGAGGTCCCGGCGGATCTTCAGGTCGCCGAGCAGGGCGCCGAGCGGCCCGCCGGTGATGACGACCGCGCCGAGGAACCACCAGCCCCAGAGCTTCTCGCCCGCCCCGACGGCGACGAGGTAGAGCTGCACGAGGAAGCCGATGCCGTGGATCGGGCCGAGGATCGAGACGGCCGAGTCGCTGTCGGCGATGACGCTCGCGTAGAGCAGCACGAGGAGGAGCAGGAAGTCCGCGAGGGCGACCCAGCGGACGACGTCGAGCTTCTTGAGGACCACGGCGCGATCGGGCATGGCCTCCATCGTAGGGTGGAGGCGATGGCGCAGACGCTCACCCCGCTCCCCGGCGCGTACGCGATCGCCCGGTTTCCCGTCGATGCCGCCCTGCCCGCGGGCCCCTCCGCGACCCCGGCAGGGCTGTGGTCTGTCACGCGGACGATGGACGAGGTCTCGCTCGTCGCCCGCGCGCACGCGATCCCGGCGGACGCCGAGCGGGTCGACCGTCCCTGGACAGCGCTGAAGCTCGAGGGGCCGTTCGACCTGACGGGCGAGACCGGGGTGATCGCGTCGGTCGCCCGCCCGATCGCGCAGGCGCGGATCAGCGTCTTCGCGATGGCGACGTTCGACACCGACTACGTGCTCGTGCCCGCCGGGCAGGCCGGTCGCGTCCGCGCCGCGCTCACCGCGGCGGGGCACGAGGTGCGCGTCCCGGCGACGCGGATCCGGCCGGTGGCGGCCGCCGACGCGGACGCCGTCGCCCGGCTCGTGTGGGAGGGCTTCCTCGGCTACCTGCCCGTCGCCCCCGACGGCTGGGACCCGGCGGTCCCCGAGCCCCAAGCCGACCGGCTGGACCGTCCGGGCACGCGCTGGCTGCTGGCCGAGGACGAGGACGGGCACGTGCGCGGCAGCGCGGGGGCGATCGCCACCGAGGACGAGCAGCTCGGCCACGTCTGGCAGCTCTTCGTCGACCCGGGCCTGCACGGCACCGGCCTCGCCGACGCCCTCCTGGACGCCGTCGTCGAGACGACCCGCGCCGACGGTCGCCGCGCGCTGCAGCTGTACGTGGCGCGCGACGCCACGCAGGCCCGCGCCTTCTACGCGCGACGCGGCTTCGCCCCGGACCCGGCCGACGACGGCCGCCCCGGTCCCGGCGGCCTGCCGGTCGTCCGCCTGCGCCGGGCCCTGTAGCCGCGCGGGTCGTCGAGTGGACACCAGATCCTTCCGGGAAGGATCTCCGGTCCACGCGACCCGCAGCCCGGGCGCGGCGGGGGCCGCGCCCGGTCCGTCCGTCGCTCAGGCGGCGACCATGCGCCGGTCGCGCACGAGCGAGGCGATGACGCCGATGCCGAGGATGGCGGCGATGATCGGCAGGCTGATCTCGGGCCCGATCTTGCCGGCGATCTGGGCGATCGCCATCTTCGCGCCGATGAACACGAGCAGGGCGGCGAGCGCGGTCTTCAGGTAGTAGAGGCGCTCGACGAGGTCGGCGACGAGGAAGAACAGCGGGCGCAGGCCGAGCAGCGCGAACGCGTTGGCCGCGAACACGATGAACGAGTCCGTGGTGATCGCGAGGATCGCGGGCACCGAGTCGATCGCGAAGATCAGGTCCACGACCGCGATCGCCGCGAGGGCCGCACCGCCGACGGTCAGCAGGGTCTTGCCGTCCCGCCGCACGACGAGCTTGCCGTCCGGGGCGTCCTCGGTGATCGGCAGGCGCGCGGAGAGCTTGTCGACCAGCTGCTGCTCGCCCTCGTGGTCGTTGCGGTGCTTGAACATCTTGTAGCCCGTGTAGACGAGGAACGCCGCGAACACGTAGTTCAGCCAGCTGAACGTCGACAGCGCGGCCGCGCCGACGAGGATGAACACGAGCCGCAGGACGAGCGCGCCGACGATGCCGTAGGTCAGCAGCCGGTGGCGCTCGGCCATCGGCACCTGGAACGCGGTGAAGACGAGCAGGAAGACGAAGACGTTGTCCAGCGACAGCGACTTCTCGACGAGGTAGCCGGCGAGGTACGCGCCCGCGTCCTCGCTGTCGCCGAACGCGAGCAGCACGCCGAAGAACGCGAACGACACGCCGACCCACACGATGCTCGCGACGGTCGCGAAGCGCAGGGTCATCTCGCCGTTGCGGCCGCGGGCGACGAACAGGTCGATCGCGAGCAGCACGGCGATGGCGAGGACGAGGCCGACCCAGGGGCCGGTGGACGAGGACAGCAGATCAGGCACGGTGTGCTCCTTCGCGGTAGACGGTTGGTCCTTCCGCGAAGGTCTCCCCGCCTCCGAGCGTGGCTCCGGAGACCGCGCGCACCGGGTGACATGAGGTCACCGTGCTGACGATGCGCGCCGTAGGGGTACTGCCCTTCGACGTTCCGGAAAGCGTAGCAGGGGACCGGCGCGAGGCCGGTCCCGCCGCCACGGATCAGGCCTGGGAGTGCGTGCGCGAATCCGCGGCCGCCGCGACCGCCCGCTCGACCGCGTTGACGTCGCGGATCGCGCCGGTGTCCGCGGAGGTCGCCATCGCCGCGTACGCGCGCAGCGCGGGCGAGACCACCCGGTCGCGCGCCGCCGGGACGTACCCGGCGCCGGACTCGAGCGCCTCGCGGCGCTCCGCGAGCTCCGCGTCGGACACCTGCAGCTCGATCGACCGCGTGTGGATGTCGATGGCGATCGTGTCGCCGTCCTGCACGAGCGCGATCGTGCCCCCGGCCGCCGCCTCCGGCGAGACGTGCCCGATCGACAGGCCCGACGTGCCGCCCGAGAAGCGCCCATCGGTGATCAGCGCGCACTTCGCGCCGAGCCCGAGGCCCTTCAGGTAGGAGGTCGGGTAGAGCATCTCCTGCATGCCCGGGCCGCCGCGCGGACCCTCGTAGCGGATGACGACCACGTCGCCCTCCTTGACCTTGCCGCCGAGGATCGCGTCGACCGCGTCGTCCTGCGACTCGACCACGACCGCCGGACCGCTGAACGTCAGGATCGACTCGTCGACGCCCGCGGTCTTCACGACGCAGCCGCGGACCGCGAGGTTGCCGTAGAGGATCGCCAGGCCGCCGTCCTGGGAGAGCGCGTGCTCCACGTCGTGGATGCAGCCCTCCGCGGCGTCGGTGTCCAGCGACTCCCACCGCTCGCTCTGCGAGAACGCGGTCGCCGACCGCACGCAGCCGGGCGCGGCGTGGAACATCTCGATCGCCTCCGGTGTCGCCTCGCCCGAGCGGATGTCCCACGGCAGCAGCCACTCGCCGATCGTCCCGGCGTGCACCGTGTGCACGTTCTCGTTGAGCAGCCCGCCGCGCCACAGCTCGCCGAGGATCGCGGCGATGCCGCCGGCGCGGTGCACGTCCTCCATCAGCCACGGGCCGTTCGGCGCGGGCTTGCACAGGCACGGCACGCGCCGCGACACCGCGTCGATGTCCTTCATCGTGAAGTCGAGCTCCGCCTCCTGGGCGGCGGCGAGGATGTGCAGGACGGTGTTCGTCGAGCCGCCCATCGCGACGTCGAGCGCCATCGCGTTCTCGAACGCCTCGCGGGTGGCGACCGCGCGGGGCAGGACGGACTCGTCGTCCTCCTCGTAGTAGCGGCGCGTGATCTCCACGACGCAACGCGCGGCGCGCTGGTAGAGCTCCTTGCGGGCCGTGTGCGTCGCGAGGATCGACCCGTTGCCCGGCAGCGCGAGGCCGAGCGCCTCGGTCAGGCAGTTCATCGAGTTCGCCGTGAACATGCCCGAGCACGACCCGCAGGTCGGGCACGCGGCCTCCTCGATGATCTCGATGTCCTCGTCGGAGACGTCGCCCGCGACGGCGTCCGCGATCGCGGTGATGAGGTTCACGCGCTTGCGCACCGTGCCGTCGACGAGGACCGCGGTGCCGCCCTCCATCGGGCCGCCGGACACGAACACGGTCGGGATGTTCAGCCGCAGCGCGGCGTTGAGCATCCCGGGCGTGATCTTGTCGCAGTTGGAGATGCAGATCAGGGCGTCCGCGCAGTGCGCGTTGACCATGTACTCGACGCTGTCGGCGATCAGGTCGCGGGAGGGGAGCGAGTAGAGCATGCCGCCGTGGCCCATCGCGATGCCGTCGTCGACCGCGATCGTGTTGAACTCGCGCGGGATGCCGCCCGCCTCGCTGATCGCCTCCGCGACGATCTGCCCGACCGGGGCGAGGTGCGTGTGCCCGGGGACGAACTGCGTGTAGGAGTTGGCGACCGCGATGATCGGCTTGCGGCCGAGGTCGCCCTTGGCGACGCCGGTGGCGCGGTACAGGGCGCGGGCGCCGGCCATGTTGCGTCCGTGGGTGACGGTGCGGGAGCGGTACGCGGGCATGGGTCCAGTGTCCCACAGGACGCCAGTGCGCCCGGGCCGTGTCGTCGACCGCCGGGCGGTCAGCCGGCGAGCGCCTCCGCGGCGGCGCGCCGGCCGCTGCGCAGCGCGCCGTCCATGTAGCCGTTCCAGATCGTCGCGGTCTCGGCCCCGGCCCAGTGGATCCGGCCGAACGGGCGGCGGATCGCCTGGCCGTAGTCGAGCAGCACGCCCGGCGGCGTGAAGCCGACGTAGCAGCCGCCGGTCCAGCGCTCGGCCGACCAGTCCATCTCGACGTACTCGCGCGGCGACGCGGCCCGCGGCCCGAAGTAGGTCCGGAAGCTCTCGAGCACCGCGGCGCGCCGCTCGGCGGCCGGGCGACGGCTCCAGACACGGGCGAGGTGCCCTTCGATGAAGCCCAGCAGCACGCCGGGGCTGCCGTCGGGCGGCGAGTTGTCGAACGTGATCCGCACCGGGGCGCCGTCGCTCGTCACCTGGCCGGCGAGCCCGTCGGCCCGCCAGAACGGCTCGTCGTACACGGCCATGCACTTGATCGCGTTGCCCTGCGGGAACCGCTGCAGCAGCTGCGCGCGGTCGGCGGGGAGGATCGGGTCGTAGTCGATGAACGCGCTGACCGCGGGCGGCGCGGTGACGATGACCTGGCGGGCGCGGACGGTCCCGACGCGGTCGGCGTGCACCTCGACCCCGCCGCGGAGCTGGCGGATCCGCCGGACCGGCGCGGAGAGCAGGATCCGGCGGCGCCCGAGTGCACGGGCCAGCTCCAGCGACACGCGCTGCGAGCCGCCGACGAAGCGCGACTCCTGCGCGCCGCCCGCGGTGCTGATCAGCCGGTTCAGCGACCCGGGGGTCGTCTCGTTGCCCGCCCCGCGGATGTACGTGAGGACGTGCAGGAGCGAGACGTCGCGCGGCTGCGCCGCCCAGACCGCCTCGATCGCGAGGTCGAGCAGCAGCCGGGCGCCCGCGGTCGCGGTGTTCGCGCGCTTCCAGGTCTCGAAGGTCTGGGAGTCCCACTCCTCGGCCCGCGGCGCGGTCCAGGGCGCGTCGAGCGGCAGCGTCGCCGCCATCGCGTCGAGCTGGCCGATCGCGGCGAACGCCTCCACCGCACCCAGGTCCGGCGGGATCGCCCCCAGCGGCGTGGAGGCGCTGTAGCGGGTGGTGCGGCCCTCGCGGTGGAAGAGGTAGTCGCCCCGGTCGTAGGTCTTGAACGTCTCCACCCCGAGCGTGCGGGCGAGACCGAGGAGCACGTCCTGGGTCGGGCCGACCCACTGGCCGCCGATCTCCACGAACGTGCCGCGCGCGGTGGTCAGCTCGCGGTTCAGCGTGCGGCCGCCGACCCGGTCGCGTGCCTCCAGCACGAGGACGCTGCGCCCGGCGGCCGCGACCTCGCGGGCGGCCATCAGCCCGGCGAGGCCGGCCCCGACCACGACGACGTCCGCCGAGCGGCGGCGGGTGCGGGCCGCGGCCGCCCGGTCGGGGAGCAGGGCGGCGGACCCGGCGGCCGCGGCGCCGGCGCCCAGCAGGCCGCGGCGGGTGACGTCGGAGCTCATGCTCCGGATTCTGGCACCGGGGCGCCTACCAGCCCCAGGTGCCCGGCCCGCCCTTCATCCGCCCGGTGATGTCGTCGGTGATCCAGCCGCCGTAGAAGTCGCCCTCCTGCGCCCGGACGGTCTCCTCGTCCAGCCGGCACCGCTCCATGCGGCCCGGGTACACCGCGACGTGGTCGCGGAGCTCCGCGTACGCCGGCACCGGGTCCGGGTAGGACCAGCCGGCCGCCTGCGCGACGGTCACGCCGTCGGCGCCGACGACGTCCCAGTAGGTCGCGCGGCCCTTCCACTCGCAGAACGTCGAGCGCGCGTCCGCGGCCCGCAGGGCGCCCGGCGCGAAGTCCCCGGGCGGTACGTAGATCGTCGGCGGGTGACTCGTCTCGAGGATCCGCAGCGCGCGGGTGGAGTCGGCGATCACGGCGCCGCCGAGCTCGATCCGCACGCGGCGCGTGCACGGCACGAGCGCGGGCGGGCGGGGATAGTCCCAGACGTTCTCCATGACCGGGATACGGAGCAGCGCCCGAACCGGGACGCATCCGATCGGGCCGTCGGGCCGTATCCCTGAGCGACGTCCGCTCTCGCGCCCTGCGAGGTCGGGCGCTACCCTGACCGTGATGACGCAGCGCCGAGACCTCCTGCCGGTCGCCCTCGTGGCCGCCGTCGGCGTGCTCGCAGCGCTGCTCACCACCGTCGGGGGAATCGACAGCTGGCTCCTGGAGCTGGCGCCCGTCCTCGTGCTGCTGCTCCCGCTGCTGGCGGGTCGTTACCTCGGGGAGAAGCGCCTCGCGGCCGTCGTCGCCGCGTTCGCGCCGGCTCGTCGCCGCGCCGCACTCCGGCTCACCGCGCGCCTGCCGCGCGCCCCGCGGGCGTTCGCCCGCCGCGGGCGGCTCGTCGCGTCCGCGCTCGCCGAGCGCGGACCGCCCGCGCTCGCGCCCGCCCGCTAGGAGCCCCAGTGCTCCCGGACGTGTGCCCGTCGCGCACCGTCCGCCGTGTCCCGCTGAACGCCCCGACCCTGGAGGTCCCGGTTCCATGAACCGCGTCCGCACCATCGTCGTGGTCGCGCTCGCCGCCCTCGCGGCCTGCGTGTCCACCGCCGCCGCCCACAAGGGCGACCCCAACTACCAGTCCCTCATCACCGGCTCGACCGGTCTGCCCACGGGCGTCACGACGCAGATCCTCAACCGCGAGGACAGCCTCGAGCTGACGAACCGCAGCGACCGCGACATCGTCGTGCTCGGCTACGAGGACGAGCCGTACGCGCGCATCGACGCCGACGGGACCGTGGCGGTGAACGAGAACTCCAAGTCGACGTACATCAACGAGGAGCGCGACGGCAACGTGCCCGTCCCCGCGGGCGTCGACCCGAAGGCCGAGCCGCGCTGGAAGGTCCTCGACAAGACCGGCCGCTTCGCCTGGCACGACCACCGCATCCACTGGATGGGCGGTGGCACCCCGCCGCAGGTGAAGGACACGGCCGTCAAGACGAAGGTCTTCGACTGGACCGTCGACCTCCAGGTCGCCGGGCAGCCCGCCACCATCGCGGGCGTCCTCAACTGGACCCCCACTGACGACGGGGGCGCGCCGACCGCCGCGATCGCCGCGTTCGTCGTGCTGCTGGCGCTCAGCGGCGTCTTCGTCGTCACGGTCCGGCGCCGGCGCGCCGCCGAGGAGCAGGACGGCGCCGCCGCGCCCGCGAAGGAGTCCTGGTGAGCCATCTGCGCCGCATCCTCGCCCTCGCGGGCGTCGCGCTCGTCGCGTTCCTCGCGCTCGCGCCCGCCGGGGCGTCCGCCCACGCCTTCCTCGTCGGCAACCAGCCGTTCCGCGACGAGGTCTTCAAGGACGGGCAGCCGTCCGAGGTCGTCTTCCGCTTCAACGAGCCCGTCGAGGCGTCCTTCGGCGCGGTCCGCGTCTTCGACACCAGCGCCAAGCGCGTCGACGAGCAGGAGATCCTGCGGCCCGGCGGTGACACCAAGAAGATCGGGGTCAAGCTCAAGCCCGGCCTCGCGAAGGGCTCCTACACGGCCACCTACCGGCTCGTGTCCGCCGACGGCCACGTGATCAACGGCGGCTTCGTCTTCCACCTCGGCGAGCCGTCGAAGTCCGGGGCCCTCGCGGTCGCCGACCTCGTCGAGGGCACCTCCGCGGGAGCGACCACGACCACCGTCTTCGCCGCGGTGAAGGCGCTCGACTACCTCGCGATCGCGCTCGCGCTCGGCGGCGTCGGCTTCCTGCTGCTCTGCTGGCTCCCGGGGCTGCGCGGCGTCGCGGGCGGGGACGAGCGCTGGGCCGCGGCCAGCGAGGCGTACGCCAAGCGCGGCAGCACGATGCTGCTCGGCGCCGTGAACCTCGGGCTCGCCACCGCGCTGCTCGGCATCCTCATCCAGGGGTCGATCGTCTCCGGTCAGGGGTTCTTCGACGCGCTGCAGGCCTCCACCGTCCGCGAGGTCCTCGACACGCGCTTCGGCACCGTCTGGGGCCTGAAGCTCGTCGTCTGGCTGATCCTCGGCGGCGTCCTGCTCGTCACCCCGCGGACCGTGCCCGTCCTGCGCCCCGTGTCGCTCGGTGCCGACGGTCGCGTGCTCGACCGTCCCGGCGGGCTGCGGCTCGCGCTGCTCGTCGCGCCCGTCACCGCGCTCGCCTTCGCCCCCGCGCTCTCCGGCCACGCCGGGACGAGCGACCCGGTCGCGGTGCTGCTCCCGACCGACGTCGCGCACGTGGCCGCGATGAGCCTCTGGCTCGGCGGCCTGATCGCGCTCGTCGCGCTCGTCCCCGCCGCCACCGGCAAGCTCGACGGCGGGGACCGCGCCCGGCTCCTCTCCGCCGTGCTGCTGCGCTTCTCCCCGGTCGCGCTCGCCGCCGTCGCCGTGCTCGCCGTCACCGGCACCGTGCAGGCGGTCCTCCACCTCACGAGCTTCTCCCAGCTGCTCGACACCGGCTTCGGCCGCGCCGTCCTCGTCAAGGCGCTGCTGCTGCTCGTGCTGATCGGCCTCGGCGCCCTGAACCGGCAGCGCACGCTCCCCAAGCTGCGCGAGATCGCCGCCACCGGCGGCACCCCCGGGCAGGCCGGCACGACGCTGAAGAACACGCTGCGTGCCGAGGTCGGCCTCATCGTCGCCGTGCTCGCCACCACCGGCGCGCTCGTCGGCTACTCGCCGCCCGCCTCGTACACGACCCCCAAGGCCGTGAACATCGAGCAGCGCGTCGGGCCGCTCGACCTCAACACGACCGTCGAGCCCGCCACCGTCGGCTCGAACACGATGCACATCTACCTGTTCGACGCCAAGACCGGCGAGCCGTTCGACGACACCAAGTCCATCACCGCGCAGGCCACCCTGAAGTCCGCGAACGTCGGCCCGCTCGACATCGCCCTGCGCAAGTCGGGTCCCGGCCACTTCACCGCCGACGCGTTCCAGCTGACGCTCGCGGGGGAGTGGGAGATCCGGATCGTCGACCGCGTCAGCGAGTTCGACGAGTACGCCACCACGATCAAGGTCCCCATCCGATGAAGCTGCTCACCACCCTCACCGCCGCGGCGGTCCTGGCGCTCCCCGGCGTCGCCGCCGCGCACGTCACCCTCCAGCCCGCCGAGGGCGCCGCCGGCGCCTACGTCGTCGAGAACGTCCGCGTCCCCAACGAGAGGGAGGACTCGGGCACCACGAAGGTCGTCGTCCAGTTCCCCGCCGGCTTCGAGTCCGCCAGCACCCAGCCCGTGCCCGGCTGGAAGGCGGAGGTCGCCACCAGCGGCGGCGCGGTCAGGACGATCACCTGGACCGCCTCCGGCGACACCCGGATCGGCCCGGGCGAGTTCCAGGACTTCCCGATCAGCATCAAGCTTCCCGACACCGAGGGGCCGCTGACCTTCAAGGCGCTGCAGACCTACGAGGACGGCGAGACCGTCCGCTGGATCGGCGACGAGTCGTCCGACAAGCCGGCCCCGACCGTCATGGTCGGCGCCGCCACCGGTGACGAGCACGGGGCGAGCGGCCACCACGACGACGGCGAGGCGAAGAGCACCGAGACCTCCGAGTCCGCCACGGCCGAGCCCGCGCTCGCCTCCGCCACCACCGGTGGTGGGGACGACGGCGGCGACGGCCTTGCGATCGCCGCGCTGATCGTCGGCGGCCTCGGCCTGCTCGTCGGTGCCGCGGGCCTCGCGACCGCGCGCCGGGCCGGGAGCGGCGCATGAGCACCGAGCCGAAGGTCACCCGCGCGGAGCAGAAGGCCGCCCGTCGCGCCGAGCGGGACGCGGCCGCCGCCGCCGCGGAGGCTGCCGCCGCCCGCAAGCGGCGCCTCGCCCAGCTCGGCGGCGTGCTCGCCGTCGCCGCCGCGATCGTCGCCGTGTTCATCGCGATCAGCGCCGGCGGCACCGAGGACGGCCCCACCAAGAAGGCGGGCGAGACCGTCGCCGGGCAGACCGAGGTCACCCAGCGGTTCGCCGGCATCCCGCAGGCCGGCATCGTCCTCGGACAGGCCGACGCGCCCGTCACGCTCGTCGAGTTCGCCGACATGCAGTGCCCGTTCTGCGCCGAGTTCGCGCGCGACGGCCTCCCGACGCTCGTCGAGCGCGAGGTCCGCGCCGGCACGCTGCGCGTCGAGTTCCGCTCGATGGCGTTCATCGGCGACGACAGCCAGACCCTCGCGCGCGCCGTCGCCGGCGCCGGCGCCCAGGGCAAGCTCTGGCAGGCGCTCGACCTGTTCTTCATCAACCAGGGCCGCGAGAACTCCGGCTACGCCGACGACGCGTTCGTCCGCACGACCCTCAGCGGGATCCCCGGCCTCGACGTCGACAAGGCGATCGCCGACGGCGAGGGCTCCGCGGGCACCGAGGCGATCAACCAGGCCCAGCAGCTCGCCGACCAGAACGGCATCTCCAGCACCCCGTCCTTCCTCATCGGGAAGACCGGCGGCAAGCTCGAGAAGCTCGAGCTCAGCTCGCTCGACGGCAGCCAGATCCGCGACAAGGTCCAGGAGCTCGCGGGCACGTGAGCGACCGGCTGCGGACAGCCACCCTCGCCGTCACGGTCCTCGGTCTCGGCGTCGCCGTGTACCTCACGTACGCGCACTACGCCGGGATCGACCCCGCCTGCGGGATCTCGCACGGCTGCTCGAAGGTCCAGGCGTCCGACTGGGCGACCTTCGCCGGGATCCCCGTGGCGGTGCTCGGCCTGATCGGCTACGTGAGCATCCTCGCGGTGCTGCTGCTCGTCCCGGGCGACGCCGGCCTGCTCGCCGCGGTCGGCCTCGCCTGGGTCGGCTTCGGCTTCAGCATGTACCTCACCTACGTCGAGATCGCCGAGATCGACGCCATCTGCCAGTGGTGCGTCGCGAGCGCCGTCTGCATGACGCTGCTCGCCGCACTGACCACGACGCGCTTCCTGCGCGCACCGTCCCAGGAGACCACCGCATGACCCGCACGACCCTCCGTCGCGCCGCCGTCCTCGGCACGCTCGGCGCCCTGACGTTCTCCACCACCGCGCTCGGCCACGCCGAGGTCGACCAGCGCCTGCCCAAGCCGGGCGCGAGCCTCTCCAGCGGCCCGAAGACGGTCTACGTCAGCTTCACGCAGCAGATCAAGAGCGGCGGCAGCTTCACCGTCACGCGCGGCTCGCGCACCGTGCTGCGCGGCAAGAACGATCCGCGCAACGTCAAGCGCATCATCGGCAAGTCCTCCAAGCGCCTCGCGAAGGGCACCTACAAGGTGACCTGGCGTGCCACCTACATCGACGGTCACCGCGAGACCGGCAGCTGGACCTTCCGCGTCCGCTGATGCTCCGACGCACGCTGCTCCTGACCGCGCTCGCGCTCGGCGCCACCGCGGCGCCGGCCGCCGCGCACGTGGAGGTCCTCCCGAAGACCGTCGCGCCCGCCGACCCGGTCCTGTTCACCGTGCTCGTCCCCGGCGAGCGCGACGACACCGGCACCACCGAGGTCAAGCTGCAGATCCCCGAGGGCGTCCTGCCGTTCTCCTTCGAGGACCAGCCCGGCTGGAAGCGCACCGTGCAACGCGCCTCCAACGGGGCGCTGGAGACCGTCACCTGGAAGGGCGAGGCCGCCGCCGACGGGCTCGTCGCGCTGCGCTTCCTCGCCTCCACGCCGGACGCGCCCGGCACGATCGAGTGGAAGTCGATCCAGACCTACGACGACGGCGACGTCGTCCGCTGGATCGGGGCGGAGGGCAGCGAGTCGCCCGCCAGCACGACCACGGTGTCCGCCGACGCGCCGCGCCAGAACGCCGGCGGCGAGGGCGCGCAGGCCGCCTCGCAGGACGCCGGGACCGGCGGCGCCGCCGCGCCGGAGGCCGACACGACCCAGGACGCGGCCGGTGCCGCGTCGCCCGACGCCGGGGACGACGGCGGCCGCGACGGCCTCACGCTCGGCCTCGCGATCGCCGGACTCGTCGCCGGCCTCGCCGCGCTCGGCGTGACCGTCACCCGGGGCCGCGCCACCGCCTAGCCCGATGCGCGTCCGCCCGACCACGACCTGTCGCACGCGCGCCCTCACGGGCCTGCTCGTGCTGCTCGCCGCCCTCGCGGCGTTCGCGGTCGTGGTCGCGCCGGGCGCGCTGCTCGCGCTCGCTCCCACCCTGCTGCTGTTCGGCACCCTCCTCGCGGGCGCGATGCCCGGGGAGGAGCTGCTGCACCGCCTGCGCGCGCGGTTCGCGCCGCGCGCGCGCCGACGGCGCCCCGCCCGCCCGCGGACGTACCGCGCCGTCCACCTCCGACGTGTCGGCCGGCTCATCGCCGCCGCGCTCGCCGTGCGTCCGCCTCCCGCGGCGCCCGCGACCGTCGTCGCCTCCTAGACCGTCCGCGGCGCCCGGCCGGGTGCCGCGCCCGATCCGTCCATCCTCATCCGAAAGGAGGGAGCTCCCCGTGAGCATCCCTCGCTCGTCCGCTGCGGCTGTCCTGCTGCTCGCGGCCGGCCTCGCCGCACCCGCCTCCGCGGGGGCGGCGGCGCCCGCCCCGTGCGGCGGCAGCGCCCAGATCACCGACGCCACCGGCGACGGCCACCACATCAACACCGACGTCACCGCGGCCTGGTTCGGCCAGACCGCGGGGCAGCTCCAGGCCGTCATCCAGGTCAAGAGCGCCGCGTGGGAGCCCGCGCACGAGGACTCGTCCTCGGCGACCTTCGCGATGCTCTTCCGCGTCGGCGGGACCGTCCGCTACGTGCGGGGCGTCGCCCCGCGCAACGCGCCGCCCGTCTACGACCACGGGACGTGGTCCGGCGGGCGGTTCGTGTCGGCCGGCCCGACGACCGGGTCGGTGACCCAGGGCCCGGGCGGCAGCATGACGATCGACGTGCCCGCCGCGACCGGGGCCGTCAGCGGTGCCGTGATCGCCGAGCCGTTCGTGCTGACGGCCGACGGGGAGGACGCCCCCGGCGTCACCCACTACGTCGACCGGGCACCGGGCGGCATCACGCCGACCGAGCCCGCCTACGGCGCCGACCTCGTCGTCGCGTCCTGCTTCGGCGGGAACGGCGGCGGCGCCGGCACCGGTGGCGGCAGCGGGACGGGGACCGGCACCGGGACCGGGGGTGGGACCTCCCCGGGGACCGGGACAGGCTCGGGCGCCGGCTCGGGCACCGGCACCGGGGCGGACGGGACGGGCGGCACCGCCGGCCCGGCCGGCGGCCTCGGGACCGGGACCGCCGGGCTCACCGCCGTGCAGCTCACCGCCCCCGCCCGGGTCACCGGCGACGGGCGCGTGCGGATCAGCGGCCGGGTGGTCCCCGCCCGCGCCGGGATGATCGTGACCATCCGGTCGACGGTCTCCCGGGTGAAGGTCCCCAACCTCGTGACGACGGCGGACGGCTCGTTCAGCGGCCTGGTCCGGATCCCCGAGTCCACCGGCCTGCGGGCCGTGGTCGACGGGTTCGGGTCGCAGACGCGCAGCGTGCTCGTCCGTCCGCTCGTGCGCATCACCACGACGCGCCTGCGCTCCGGCGCGGTGCTCGTCACCGGTGTCGTCAAGCCCGGCCTCCCCGGCCGGATCCAGCTGCTGCGGACGACGGCGATCACGCCGTCGGGCAGGGCGACCGTCTCGACCAGCGGCCGCTTCCGCATCCGTCTCGCCAACCCCAAGCGTGGCCGCTACCAGGCCATCTTCACCCCCGCCGGCGACCGCGCCGAGCGGGCCACATCGAACACGGGAGTCATCCGATGAAGTCCAAGAAGCACCTCGCGTCCGCCGCCGTGGCGGCCGCCGCCCTCGCCGTCCCGGCCACCGCCGGCGCGCACGGCAGCGTGTACACCGATACGGCCAAGGTCGCCCCGACGCCGCTGCCCGCGAACGCGACGCAGAACGACCTGCTGACGCAGACCCGGTACGCCGTGACCAACCACGGCTACACGTACGTCCTGCGCGAGACGAACAACCGGCCGGGCGTCGCCGGCATGCTCGACTTCAAGAAGCTGCCGTCCGCCTACCGGACGAGCTTCGCGTCGGACAAGGCCCGCTGGCTGTCGGAGGGCGGCACCGCCGCGCAGCCGCACGCCACCTGCAGCACGCCGGAGCTCAACGCGCTCTCCGCCGTCCTCTCGTGGCAGGGCAACGACCCGTTCTACGGCTACATCCCGTGGCAGGCGACCAGCGCCGGCCTCGAGGACGACCCGGCCCTGTGGCTGCCGCGCATCAACACGATCACCGGCAAGACGCTGACCGCGGACATGACCACCGATCAGCTGAGCGCCGCCTGCGTGGGGATCGGCGGCACGTTCTACCCCGCCGACACCATCCAGACGACCACCGCCAGCCTGAACGCCGGCTACGCCGCGGACATCGTCGCGCCGCTGAACACGCAGATCGGGCAGCTCAACGCGGACAAGCTGACGCTCCAGGGCGCGCTCGACACCGCCAACGGCGCGAAGACCGCGGCGGACGCCGCGAAGGCCAAGGCCGAGGCGGACCTCGCCGACGCGATCGCCGCGAAGTCGGCGGCGGAAAGCCGCATCGCCACCGCCGAGGCGGCGGTCAAGGCGGCCGACGCCGCGCGCGTCACCGCCGAGAAGGGCGCGGCGGCCAGCGACGCCGCGGCCACGAGCGCGAAGGCGGACGCCACGGCGCTGCGCCTGAAGCTCACGCGCCTGCAGGTCGCCGTCGCGTCGCTGCCGACCGCGAGCGAGATGGCGAACGACGGCATGACCGCCACGGTCAACGGCCCCGCCGGCGAGCCCGTCACGGTCCGCGTGCTCGTCACCGAGACGCGCGCCCGCGCGCTGAAGCTCAAGAGCCGCGTCATCGCCAGCGGCACGGGCACGATCGGCTCGGACGCGACCGGTCGCGTGACGGTGAAGGCCACGACCGCCGGCGCCAAGGCGCTGCGCGCGGCGAAGGGCAAGCTCGGCGTCACCGTGCAGGCCCTGAGCGGCGACCGCGTCGCGCAGCAGGAGGCGACGCTCTAGGCCCCACCGCAGACCTCCGCGCCGGCCGCCTCGTGGTGTGGCGGTCGGCGACGGATCCCGCCGGGGGGACGTCGCGCCCGACGTGGCCTCCCGTCTCCGACCGGCCGTTCGACCCGGCGGCCCCGGACCGCGACACCGTCGCGGCCGGGCCGCCGGCGTCGATCGTGCTCACGACCTCCGTCCCAGGACCGAACTTCGTGGCCCGCTTTCCCGAACTGCGCCTTCTCACGCTCACCGGCTCCGCGCTCGTCGCGATCGCCGTCCCGGTCGCTGTGGACCGCTCCGCCCCGGACGCCGTCGACCGCTTCGTCGAGGGCGCCTCCGCGATCTGCGCGCGTACCCACGACCGCCTCGCTGCCCTGCCGCCGCTGCGCGATCCGCAGGACATCCGCGCCGCCGCACCGATCGCGATCGCCGCGACCCACGACGCGGCGCGACGCCTCACCGTCCTCCCGACCCCGGACGCGCGGCTGCCTGCCCGCCGCGCCTACGTCGCGTTCCTCGAGCGCCAGGAGCGCCTCCTCGGCCGCATGCTCCGCGCTGCCCGCCGCGAGGACGCGCGCGCGATCCTCGGCGTCCACGTGCTCCTGAACGACAACAGCGCCCGCGGCCAGGATGCCGGCCGGCGCCTCGACGCCGGCGCGTGCGCCGGATCCACCCCGCCGCGCGGCGCGCGCGGCGTGCGCGCCTGAGCGCGGGCGCACCCGGGGCGGCGCGTTGCCCGGGCGCGCGCGGCGCGTGCGGCGCCAGCCGCGCGCGCCCGCGCTTGCGCGCGCGCCGCGCCCGCAGGTGCGTTCTGGGTGATCTGCGGCCCATATCTGGGTGCCGGATCACCCAGAACGGCGTGGGCGTGCGCGGCCGAGCACGGAAGATGCCCGCTCCGCCCGCGCCCGCTCTTCGCCAGCGCCAGGACCAGCGCCCGCGAGTTCGCGGGCGCGGCCCGTCCCGCGGGCGGGGTCGGTCGATCGCGCGCGGTCGGCGACCACGGCGGTTCTGGGTGATCTGCGGCCCGGATATGGCCTCGCGATCACCCAGTACGCGCTCGAGCGCGGCGGACACGGCGGTTCTGGGTGATCTGCGGCCCATATCTGGGCGCCGGATCACCCAGAACGCGCGGGGGTGTGCGCGACGGATCGGGCCCTCGACGGTGTCGGTGCGTCGTGCTCGGCGGGGCCGTCGGGCGACCCGTCGCGGCGCACGACGCGCGCGGCGCGCGGTGGCTCAGGCGCCGGGGGCGGCCGCCGGGAACGTCACGCGCACCGCGCCGCCCCGCGTCTCGATCCGCCCGTTCAGCCCGGCCCCGACGATCTGGCGCACGAGCACGAGGCCGAGCCCGTCGGCGGGGTCCGCGTCGGCCCGGGCGACGTCGGGGCCGTCCCCGGCGTCCTGCACGAGCAGCGCGATCTCGTCGCCGTGCGGCACGAGCTCCAGGGCGTAGGGCGGGCGGCCGTGCTCCAGCGCGTTGGTCAGCAGCTCGTTGACCACGACCCCCAGGGACTGGGCGCGGTCGGCGCTGAGCGTGAGCTGCTCGGCGACGTGGACGCGGACCGGGACGTCGGGGGCGATCGCCTCGACGAGCGCCGTGACGAGCTCCGGGGCGGCGACCGGGGCGCCCGCCCGGCTCTCGAGCGCCCGGTGGACCGCGGCGATCGAGCGGATCCGCCCCGCGGCCCGGTCGAGCACCGCGGCGGCGGTCGGGTCGGCCGGACGGCCGAGCAGCAGCAGGTCGGACACGACCTGCAGCGAGTTCTTGACGCGGTGGTGCGCCTCGGCGAGCAGCGCGCCCTCGAGCGCCGCCCGCCGCGCCGCCTCCGCGCGCGCGAGCGCCTGCCGCTCGAGCGCCCGGGTCAGGCTGAGCCCCAGCAGCGTCGCGCCGACGAGCAGCACGAGGTGCAGCAGCACCTCGCCGGTCTCCAGCCGGTCTTCGGGCGCGAGCACCGCGGCGAGGAACGCCGCCCCCGCGGCGACGAGCCAGCCGGCGAGCTGCCCCGGCCGCTCCTGGTGGGTGATCGCCAGGAACGGCACGACGAGCAGCAGCAGCAGGTCCAGGCGCGACTGGCCGCCCGCGAAGATCGCGAGCGCGCAGACCGCGACGAGCACCCCGGCGCCCCACGCGTCGAGCAGCAGCCGGCCGCGTCGCGTGCGCAGCAGCTGCGGCCAGTCGAGCGTCGCCAGGAACGTGTGGGCGAGCGCCCCGACCCCGGTCAGGACCGCGACCGCGGTGGGCGAGCGGACCTCCGGACCGAACACGAGCACGACCGCGATCCCGACCACCGACGTCCACCCGAGCAGCAGTCCGGCGCGGAGCGCGGCACGGAGCGCCTCGCGGTCCGCGACGGCCGGATCGGGGCTGGGGACGGAGGCCACGCGCGCTACAGTAGGGAGACGTCGCCCCTGTCGGCGGCACCGGGCCGTGATCGCCCTCCTGACCTCGCCCCTCCCGGGGCACGGACACCGGAGATCACCATGCCCGACGTCACCTCGCTGGACCTCGCCCGCTGGCAGTTCGGCCTCACGACCCTCATGCACTTCGCCGTCGTCGGCGTGTCGATCGGCCTCGTCTGCGCGGTGCTCGGCATGCAGCTGCAGTGGCTGCGCACCGGTGATGAGCGGTGGCTGCGCCTGACGAAGTTCTACGGGCGCGCGATGCTCATCGCGTTCGCGGTCGGCGTCGTCACCGGCATCGTCCAGACGTTCCAGTTCGGCATGAACTGGGCGGGGTTCTCGCGCTACGTCGGTGACGTGTTCGGCGCGCCGCTGGCGCTCGAGGGTCTCGCCGCGTTCTTCGTCGAGTCGCTGTTCCTCGGCTTCTGGATCTTCGGCTGGGGCCGCCTCAACCCGAAGGTCCACGCCGCCTGCCTGGGCGTGGTGGCCGCCGCGGCGATGCTGTCCGCGTACGCGATCCTCGTCGCGAACTCGTGGATGCAGGCGCCGACCGGGTACCGGATCGTGGACGGGCGCGCCGAGCTCACCGACCTGTGGTCGGTGCTCGTGAACGTCGACACGATCCTCACCACGTCGCACGTCCTGCTGTCCGCGCTGGTGACCGGCGCGGTCGTGGTACTGGGCATCGCGGTCTGGCACATCGCCCGCGGCCGGGACGCGGACGTGTTCGCGCTGGTCACCCGGCCGGCGGCGATCCTCGGCCTGCTGCTCGCGCTCGGCTCCGCCGGCGCCGGGCACTTCCAGGCGGTCGTCGCGATGGAGCGCCAGCCGCTGAAGATGGCGGCCGCCGAGGCGCTCTACTCCACGGAGAAGGGGGCCGGCCTGTCGATCTTCGCGATCGGCGGCCTGTCCACCGATCCCGGCCCGCCGGTGATCGACATCCGCATCCCGTACCTGCTCTCGTTCCTGGAGAAGTTCGACCCGCTCGCCGAGGTCAAGGGCATCGACCAGGCGCAGGCGGAGGCGGAGGCCCGCTACGGGCCCGGGGACTACACACCGGTCGTGGGGCTCATGTACTGGAGCTTCCGCGCGATGGTCGGCAGCGGCATGCTGCTGATCGGGCTGTTCGCCTGGGCGACGCTGCTGTCGCGCCGCCGCAAGCTCACGACGACCCCGCTGTTCCTGCGGCTGGCGCCGCTGGCGATCGCGATCCCCGTGGTGGCGCAGGCGGGCGGCTGGATCCTGCGCGAGGGCGGCCGACAGCCCTGGGCGGTGCAGGGCCTGCTGCGCACCGAGGACGCGCTCTCGACCGTCTCGGCGACGACGGTCGGGATCTCGCTCGTCGCCTTCCTGACGATCTACGGCGTCGTGTTCGCGTGCGCCGCGACCGTGCTGCGGCGCGAGCTCGGGCACGGCCTGCCGCCGGCCGCCGACGACGACCACGACGGACCGGACACCCCGAGGACCGCGCCGACCCAGGCGCTGGCCCTGAGCTACTGAGAGGAGCACGACGATGACCTCCCTGGAGACCATCTGGCTCGTCCTCGTGACGGGCATCTGGACCCTGTACCTCGTGCTCGGCGGCGCGGAGCTCGGCGTGACGATGCTGCTGCGCCTGGGCAGCGGCGCCGCCCGCACGGTGAACCGCCAGGCGGCGCTGCGGGCGATCGGCCCGACCTGGCAGGCCAACGACGTCTGGCTGATCTGCGCGATCGGCGCGATGTTCGGCGCCTTCCCGGCCTGGTACGCGGGCTTCACCGAAGGCCTGTACCTGCCGCTCGTGGTGCTGATCCTCGCCCTGATCGTGCGGCACGCGGGGATCGAGTTCGCCGACCACCACTCGCCGATCGGCCGGGAGCGGTGGACGCGCGCGGTGATCGCCTGCTCCGCCGTCCTGCCGGTCGGGTGGGGCGTGGCGTGGGCGGCGGCGGCCGACGGGTCGCTCGCGCGGGGCGGCGTGGACGTGCTGTCGTGGAGCGCGGTCCTCGCCGGGCTCGCGCTGCTGGCGCTCTGCCACGCGATGGGCGCCGCGCTGCTGGCGCACCGCACCAGCGGGGCGCTGGCGGTCGCCGCGACCCGTCGCCTGCGCTGGGCCGCACCGCTCGCCGCGGTCCTCGGCGTCGCCGCGACGGTCGGCGTCGCGCAGGGGGCGGCGGACGGCGTGACCGCCGGGCCGCTCGCGGTCGCCCTGCTCGTCGTCGCGGGGGCCGCCCTGGCGACCCTGACGGTCGCGGGCGGGCAGGGCCGGGCCCGTGTCGCGCACCACGCGGCGGGCGTTGCGGTCGGCGGGCTGCTCGGCGCGCTCGTCGCCGCGCTCGGCTCGCGCGTGATCGCCGGTGCGGGCGGCGTCGACCTCGCCACCAGCGCGTCGGGCGGCTACACGCTGGCGTGGATGACGGCGATCACGGTCGCGCTGCTGCCCGTCCTGCTCTGGGTCCTGCACCTCGCCGGGCGACGGCGCAGCACCGGGCCGCGTCGCGGGCTGGGCGAGGGCCTCTTCGAGGGGCTGCGATGACCGGGCGCGAGATCGGCCGCCTGCTCCTCGGCCGCACCCCGGCGGCGCGACGGCTGCTCGTCGGGGCGGTGCTGGCGGGCTGCCTGGGCGCCGCGGCGACGATCGGCCTCGCCTGGGGGGTCGCCGACGCGGTCGACGCGGCGGCGTTCTCCGACCGGGCGCTCGGCCTGTCCGCCGCGCTCGTGCTCGCCGGGCTCGTGCTGCTGCGGGCCGCGTCGGTCGCCGCCGGTGAGCTGCTGGGCCGGGCGGCCGCGGCCCGTGTGCAGGCGGACCTGCGCGCCGGCCTGGCCGAGCGCGCCCTGGCGGGCAGTGGTCGCGGACTGACGTCGGCGCGGCGCGGCGAGCTCGTCGGCGGTGCGGTGCAGGGGGTCGACGCGCTCGCCGAGCTGTTCGCCCGCGCGCTGCCGCAGGCCGTGCTGGCGGGCATCGTGCCGCTGGCGATGGCCGTGGCGATCGCGGTCCGCGTCCCGGTCGTCGGCGTCCTGCTGCTGCTGACGCTGCCCGCCGCGGTGCTGCTGCTGATCCTCGTCGGGCGGCGCTCGGCCGACCACGCGCGCGAGCGGCAGGACGCGCTCGCGACGCTGTCGGCCCACTTCTTCGAGGTCGTGCGCGGCCTGCCGACGTTGCGCGCGCACGGCCGCGCCGACGCGCAGGCCGCGGTGCTCGAGCAGGTCGGGGAGCGCCTGCGGGTCGAGTCGCTCGGCGCGCTGCGCGTCGCGATGCTGTCCGCGCTGGTGCTCGAGCTGCTGGCGATGCTCGGTACCGCCGTGGCGGCCGCCACGACCGGCGTGCTGCTGGCGTCCGGCTCGCTGGATCTCGCGATCGGGCTGTTCGTGCTGCTGCTGGCCCCCGAGGTGTACGCGCCGCTGCGCGCGGCCGGGGCGCGCTTCCACGCCGCCGAGGACGGGGTGGAGGCGGCCAGGCGGCTGCTCGCGGTGCTGGACGACGACGGCCCGCTGCCCCCCGCCGGCACCCGGCCCGTCCCGGCGGGACCGTCCGCGCTCGCGCTCGAGCGCGCGACCGTCCGCGGCGGCGCCCGCGAGGGCGAGGGTCTCGCGGCGCTCGACGTCCGCGTCCCGGCGGGCGGCTCGCTGGCGATCGTCGGGCCGTCCGGGGCGGGCAAGTCGACGGCGCTGGCGCTGCTCGCCGGGGTGGTGGCGCCGGCCGCGGGGACCGTGCGTGCCGCGGGGATCGACCTGCGGGAGCTCGACCGCGACGCGTGGTGGGCGCACGTCGCCTGGCTCGACCAGCTGCCCGGCCTGCCCGCGGGCACCGTCCGCGAGCTGCTGCGCACGCGCGCCCCCGAAGCGCCCGAGGCGGAGCTCTGGACCGCCCTGGAGCGCGCGGCGGCGGACGGCCTCGTCCGGACGCTGCCCGACGGGCTCGACACGCGCGTCGGGCGTGGCGGCCGACCGCTGAGCCTCGGCGAGCAGCAGCGGCTCGCGCTCGCCGCGGTGCTCGTGTCGCGCGCGCCGGTGCTGCTGCTGGACGAGCCGACCGCGCACCTGGACCGGGCCACGGCCCGCCGCGTCGTCGGCGGCATCGTCGCCGCCGCGGAGGGCCGCACGCTCGTGGTCGCCACCCACGACCCGCTCCTCGCCGACGCCTGCGCGCAGCGGCTCGCCGTCGCGCCACCCGCGGCCCCGGACCGACCCGCGACACCGGCCGTGCCCTCGGGGCACGCGGCGTCGCCGCCGGCCACCCCGGGCGGCGGCAATCCCGTCCCCGAGGCCACGGCCGCATCGCCCGGGCCCGCCGTCCCGCGCCCCGCGTCCCGCCGCCGGGCGCTCGCGCTCGTGCTGCTCGGCAGCGCCGCGGGCCTCGGGCTGCTGGCGACGTCCGGCTGGCTGATCGTCCGGGCGGCGGAGCGCCCGCCGGTGCTCGCGCTGCTGACCGCGATCGTCGTGGTCCGGGCCCTCGGCACGACCCGGGCGCTGGCCCGCTACTTCGAGCGGCTCGCCTCCCACGACCTCGCGCTGCACCGCGCCTCCCGCGAGCGCGCGACCTTGTTCGAGCGCCTGGCCCACCGCGTCGGCCTGCCCGGGAGGCCCGGGGCCAGCGACGCGCTGACGCGCTTCACCGCCGACGTCGACCGCCTGCCGGACCGCGACCTGCGCGTCCTCGTGCCGCGCGTGGCGACGGCCGTCGCGGTCGTCCTCGGCGTCGCGGGCGCGACGGTGCTGCTGCCGACCGCCGGCGCGGTCCTGCTGGCCGCGTGCGCGCTGGCGCTGGTGGCGGTCCCGGGTCTCGTGCGGCGTCTCGTCCGCGCAGCGCTGGACCGCGCCGGCCGGTCGCGCGACGGCTACGCGACCGCGCTCGACGAGGCGCTCGAGCACGGCCCGCAGCTCGCCGTCGCGGGCGCCGGGCCGCGCGTCCGCGCCGAGCTCGCCGACGCCGCGGGCCGGGTGGCGCGGGCCGAGCGGCAGGTCGCCGCCGCGATCGCCACGGGCGCGGGGCTCGCCTCAGCGGTGGCCGGGCTCGGCACGCTGGCCGTCCTGGCGGTCGCGTCGTCGGCGGGCCTGGACCCCGTCTGGCTCGGCGCCCTGGTCCTGCTCGGGCTCGCGACGATGGAGGAGACACGGGCGCTGCCCGAGGCCGAGGAGCGGCTCGCCGCCGTCCGCGCGGCGGAGCGCCGGCTGGCCGCGGCGACCGACGGGCCGCAGGCGACCCCCGCTCCCGCCCGTCCGCGGCCGCTGCCGGCGCGGCCCGCCGCGCTGCGCCTGCGGTCGGTCACCCACCGGCCGGGTGGCCCGGGCACGCCCGCCGTCCTGCGGGGCGTCGACCTCACCGTCGACCCGGGCGAGCACGTCGCGATCGTCGGCCCGAGCGGCACCGGCAAGTCGACGCTCGCCGCGCTCCTCACCCGCCAGCTCGACCCGGACGCCGGGACGGTCCGCCTCGGCGGCGTCGACCTGCGCGACGCCGACCCCACGGCGCTGCGCGACCGGGTGCGTCTCGGCGGGCAGGACGCGCACCTGCTGGCCGGGACGATCGCCGCGAACATCCGGATCGGCCGCCCGCAGGCCACCGACGACGAGGTCCGCGCCGCGCTCGCCGACGCGGGCCTGGCCGCGTGGCTCACCACGCTGCCCGACGGCCTCGACACGCTCGTCGGGGAGGACGGATCGGCCGTCTCCGGCGGTCAGCGGCGCCGCATCGCGCTGGCCCGCACGCTGCTCAGCGGCGCGGACGTCCTCGTGCTCGACGAGCCGACCGCGATGCTCGACCACCCCACCGCGGCGACCGTGCTCGCCGACGCGCGGCGGGCGGCGCGCGGGCGCACGCTGGTGGTCGTCACCCACGACCCGACCGGCCTCGACGGCTTCGACCGGGTGCTGGAGCTGCGCGGGGGCGTCCTCGCCGACGCCCGGGCCCCGCGCGACGGGACGGCTAGAATCGAGCTGGTGCCCACGGCCGGTACCGCCCCGAGGCCATGACCGCCTCCCGTCGCCGCTGACCCCTGCCCGAGGACCGGTCATGACCCTCTGCCTGCTCCGCTTTCCCGACGCCTTCCCCGCCCGCGCCCGCCGCGGCGAGATCCGCTGGCAGCTGTTCCTCTGCCGTGAGGTCCGGGACGTCCTGCCGACCTCCCGGCCCGACACGCTGCACGTCGTCTTCGACGGGCCGGTGCGGCTGGACCGCTGGGCCGCGGCGCTCGCGCAGGAGGGGCTGCCGGCGCCGACGCTCGTCCCGGGCTCGGTCGTCCGGGCCCGCACCGCGACCCCCGACCGGGGCGGCTGACGTGCGGATCCTCGTCGCCGAGGACGATCCCGTCATCGCGCTCGGCCTGGGTGCGCGGCTCGCTGCGCTCGGGCACGAGGTGATCGGCCCGGCGGCCGACGGCGTGCAGGCGGTCGAGCTCGCGCAGGAGCAGGAGCCCGACCTCTACCTCTTCGACGTCCACATGCCGCACCTGGACGGGCTGGGCGCCGCGCAGCGGCTGACCGAGATGGGGCTGCGCCGGCCCGTGGTGATCATCACCGGGGTCCCGGCCCCGGACCTGCTGGAGCGGTGCGTCGCCCACGGCGTCAACGCGTACCTCGTCAAGCCGGTCGACGACCGTCAGCTCGAGGCGAGCATCCTGCTGGCGGCGAGCCGGCACGCCGAGCTCGTCGCGCTCGAGGAGGAGGTGAGCACCGCCCGGCACGCGCTGGAGGACCGCAAGGTCGTGGAGCACGCGAAGGCGATCCTGATGGAGGCGCTCGGCCTGCCCGAGCCCGACGCGTTCCGCCGGCTGCAGCAGACCGCGCGCAAGCGCAACGCCAAGCTCGTCGACGTCGCCCGCGACGTCGTCGCGCGGGAGGACCTGCTGCGCCCCACCTGAGCGGGGCGCAGCGGTCCGGGGTGCTGCGATCTAGCTCTTGATGAACGGCTTGGCCGCGGCGAGGACCTCGTCCATCGTCGAGGCCTTGTCGAACGCCTGCGGCGCCGGCGGCTTGCTGCGGGCGAGGCGCACGAGCGCCGCGTGCCGCGCCTCGACCTGCACGATCGTGCCGGCGGCCCCGAGGATGTCGGTGCTCTCGATGAGCGGGCCGGCGCCGTTGTAGGCGCTGACGCCGAGGTCCTCGAAGACGTTGGCGGTCTTCAGGAACGTCGCCTCGTCCTTGAACGAGTCGCCGAAGTCGACGGTCGGCACGTCGACGGGCGTGCCGCCGGCGTCCTCGATCATCGACTTCAGGGCGCCGACGTGCTCGTCCTCGTTGTCGCGCAGCTCGGTCGCGAGCTTCTTCGTGTCGCCGCTGAGGCCGGAGACCTCCTTCAGCGCCTGGGCGTAGAACGCGGCCTCGAGGTACTCGAGGGTGAGCGCGTAGTTGGCGATGTCGAGGTCGCCGCCGCCGGACTGCGCGATGGCCGCCCGCGTGATCGGCGAGACCGCCGCGAGGCCGAAGACGGCACCGGCGGAGAGGGAGGCACGCGTCAGGAAGGCGGCACGGGTGTGACCGTGGACCTTGATCTGCGCGAGCTCGGGGACCTGGATGTTCTGGCTCATGTTCACGGTCTCCTTACGCGGCGAGGAAGGGCTTGACGGCGTCGAGGACGGCGGCCTTGTCCATCGGCTTGGCGAACGCGCCGTTGGGGATCGATCCCTGCCCGCCGTCGGCGGTGAAGCCGCGGCCGATCAGCTGGTTGAGGGCCGCCGCGTGGCGGGCCTCGACGCTGTGGATCGACAGCGCGGCGGCGAGGATGTCCTTGTTCTTGATCGCCCCGGCCTGACCGAGGTACGCGGCGGCGCCGAGGTTCTCGACGTCGGCCGCAGCCTGCAGGACCTTCTCGAGGCCGCCACCGAGGACGTCGTCGAAGTTCGTCTTCGGCGCCTCGACGGCGGTGCCGCCCAGGCCCTCGACGGCGGTCTTCAGCGCGTCGACGTGCGCCTGCTCGCTCTCGCCGAACTTCTTGGCGATCTCGAGCACGGCCTTGTCCTTGATGATGTCCGCCGCGATCACCTGGTTGTAGAAGTCGGTCTCCAGGTACTCGAGCGTCAGCGCGTAGTTGACGATCTCGATGTCGCCCGCGGCGTCGCCGGTGTCGGCGCCCGCGGTCGTGGTCTCGGCGGGGGTGCTCGCGGTCGAGCCGGAGTCCTCGTCGTCGTCACCGCACGCGGCGAGCAGGGTGCCGAGCGCGAGCGCGGCGCCGCCGCCACCCATCATCCGCAGGAAGGTGGCCCGCGACGAGGGGTCGCGCTGGAGCTCGTCCAGGGCGCTCCCGCGCACGATGCGGGTGCTCGTGTCCTGCTGGTCCATCACCGGCTGGTCCGGGTCCATCGGTACCTCCTCAGGTGTCCTGCTGGGTTGGAACGACATGGGGGTGGCGCGGGGCGTCCCGCCCTGGATGGGGGAGGGACGCCCCGGCCGATCGGGGCGGCGGGCGCCGCCGAAGCGGATGTCGGGTGCAGCGCGGGAGACGCCACGACCGGGTTCGGCGGACCGTCGCCACCGACACGCCCAGGCTCGCGTGCAGGCCCACACCACATAGGCCGGCACGCGCGGAGGGCGTGCAGCTGGGTCGCGGTCAGGCGAACGTGGGCGGCCCGCGCTCGGCCAGCCGGAAGGCGGCGAGCAGGCCGTGGGCGCGGAAGCCGAGGTCCACGCCGTGCGTGGCGGGCGTGGCGGGGCGGGCGCGCGGGGTGCGGCGGGGCCGCAGGCGCGTGAGCAGCCGCGCGAGGCGCTCCTCGCCGACGTAGCGGCCGAGCAGCAGCGGCGCGAGCAGCACTGCGAGCGGGACGAGGAACAGCAGCCCGCCGGCGGCGAGCGCCGCGAGCACGACGAGCGCGCCGAGGGCCGCGAAGAGCAGGGCTCCCGGGCGCGGCGCGCGTCGTGTGGACTGCTCGGCCATTGACCGCAACTACGACCGCCCTCACGGGGCGGACGTACAGCCGCCGCACTTTGGCGCGTAAGCGCTACCGCGACTCGCGGAACAGGACGGTCTGGCGGATCCGCTTGTCGTACTTGCGCAGCTCGAGCCGGCCGGGGGTGTTCCGCTTCGACTTCGTCGTCCAGTACGTCGTGCCGGTGCCGGCCGTCGACTCCAGCCGGATGGTGACGCGGGTGTCGCCCTTCTTCGCCATCGGTCGCTCCTCAGAACGTGGTCTTCATGAGAATGAGAACGAATCTTATATAGTGGTGGGCATGACCAGGCTCCCCGTCACCGTCCTGTCCGGCTTCCTCGGCGCCGGCAAGACCACGCTGCTCGAGCACGTGCTCCGCAACCGCGAGGGCCGCCGCGTCGCGGTCATCGTCAACGACATGAGCGAGGTGAACGTCGACGCCCAGCTCGTCCGCGATGGCGACGCCCGCATCGACCATGTCCAGGAGCAGCTCGTGGAGATGAGCAACGGCTGCATCTGCTGCACGCTGCGCGAGGATCTCCTCGTCGAGGTCGCGCGCCTCGCCCGCGAGGGCCGCTTCGACCAGCTGCTGATCGAGTCGACCGGCATCAGCGAGCCGCTCCCGGTCGCCGAGACCTTCACGTTCGCCGACGAGACCGGCCGCACGCTCTCCGACATCGCGCGGCTCGACACGATGGTCACCGTCGTCGACAGCTCCACCTTCCTGGACCAGTGCGACGGCGTCGACGACCTCGCCTCGCGCGGCCTGGGGCTCAGCGACGAGGACGACCGCGCGATCGTCGACCTCCTCGTCGAGCAGGTCGAGTTCGCCAACGTCGTCGTGCTCAACAAGGCCGACCTCGTCGACGCCGAGACCCTCGACCGCACCGAGGCGATCGTCCGGACGCTCAACCCGGCCGCCCGGATCGTCCGCGCCGTCCGCGGCGAGGTCGACCTCGGCCTCGTCCTCGACACCGCGCTGTTCGACTTCGACCGCGCCGCCGAGGCGCCCGGCTGGCTCGCGACCCTCCGCGGCGAGGAGCAGCCCGAGACCGAGGAGTACGGCATCAGCTCGTTCGTCTACCGCGCCCGCCGCCCGTTCGACCCGACCCGCATCTGGGAGCGCGCCAACGGCGAGTGGCCGGGCGTCCTGCGCGCCAAGGGCTTCTTCTGGCTCGCGAGCCGCCCGGTGATCGCGGGCGGCTGGGCGCAGGCGGGCCGCGTCCTGACGCTCCAGCCCGCCGGCGGCTGGTGGGCCACCGTCCCGCGCCACGAGTGGCCCGAGGACGAGCTGAAGGCCGTGATGATCGACCCGTTCTGGGAGGAGCCCTGGGGCGACCGCCGCCAGGAGATCGTCTTCATCGGCGCCGACATGGACGAGGACGCCATCCGCGCCGACCTCGACGACTGCCTCCTCACCGACGCCGAGATGGAGCTCGGCGAGGGCGGCTGGGAGTCGCTGCCCGACCCGTTCGAGCCGTGGCTGTTCGCCGACGAGCTCGACGAGGCCGACGACGCCCGGGAGGCGCTGCGATGAGCCGCCTGCCCGTCACCGTCCTCTCCGGCTTCCTCGGCGCCGGCAAGACCACGCTGCTGGAGCACCTGCTCCACAACCGCGACGGGCTGCGCGTCGCGGTGATCGTCAACGACATGAGCGAGGTGAACGTCGACGCCTCGCTGATCGAGGGGAAGGTCGAGATCGACCACGCGCAGGAGCAGCTCGTCGAGCTCAGCAACGGCTGCATCTGCTGCACGCTGCGGGAGGACCTGCTGCAGGAGGTCGGGCGGCTGGCCCGCGAGGACCGCTTCGACCACCTGATCATCGAGTCCACCGGCATCAGCGAGCCGCTCCCGGTCGCCGAGACGTTCACGTTCCGCTTCGAGGACGGCACCTCGCTGGCCGACGTCGCGCAGCTCGACACGATGGTCACCGTCGTCGACGCCGGCGCCTTCCGGCGCGACATGGCCGAGCACGAGCACCTCGCCCAGCGCGGCGAGGTCACGGGTGACGGCGACGACCGCACGGTCGCCGACCTGCTCGTCGACCAGGTGGAGTTCGCCGACGTGATCGTCCTGAACAAGACCGACCTCGCCGACGCGCGCGAGCTCGAGCTGCTCGAGCAGGAGATCGTCGCGCTGAACCCGCGCGCCCGCCGCGTCCGCGCGACGCACGGCCGCGTCGACCCGGGACAGGTGCTCGGCACCGGGCTCTTCGACTTCGCCCACGCGGCGCAGGCGCCCGGCTGGCTGCAGGTCATGCGCGGCGAGGAGCAGCCCGAGACCGAGGAGTACGGGATCCGGTCGTTCGTCTACGAGGCCCGTCGCCCGTTCGACCCGCGGCGCCTCGCGCCGCTGCTCGCGACCCGCTTCCCCGGCGTGCTGCGCGCGAAGGGGTACTTCTGGCTCGCGACGCGCAACGACCACGTCGGCGAGCTGTCGCAGGCGGGCGGGGTCGTGAGCAGCCGTCCGGTCGGCGTCTGGTGGGCGTCGGTGCCGCAGTCGCGCTGGCCGGTCTCCGAGCAGATGCGCCGCATCCACGAGCGCTACTGGCAGGAGCCCCACGGCGACCGCCGGCAGGAGCTCGTGTTCATCGGCCGCGAGATGGACGAGGCGGCGATCCGGGCGGCGCTCGACGGCGCCCTCGTCGACGACGCGACGTTCGCGGCCGGCCCGCGCGCGTGGGGCGACCTGCCCGACCCGCTGCCCCGCTGGACCGCGGAGCACGCCGCGGCCTGAGCGGCGCATGGGGCGTCACCCCGACGGCGGTCCGAGCACCCGTTCGACGCGGATGGCCGCGAGCAGCTCCGGCAGACGGGAGCGCACGGGGCGGCCCAGGCGCTCCTCGACCGTGCGCAGCCGGTAGGCGACCGTCCGGTCGTTCACGCCCAGCGTCGCCGCGGCCGCGGAGGCGTTGAAGCCCGCCGCCGCGTACGCCGCCAGCGTCTCGCGGAGCTTCGCGCCGCCGCGGTCCCCGTCCAGCGCTCCGAGCTCCGCCTCCACGAACGCCCGGGCGGCGGACTCGTCGGCGAGCAGCACCGCCTCCAGCGCGACGTCGTCGTGAAAGGTCACGTCGGCGCCGGTCGCCGCCGCGATCCGCTGGGCGGCGCGCGCCTCGCGGTGGCTCGCGCGGAAGCCGTCGGCTCCCGCCCTCGGGCGCCCGACGGCGAGGCCGACCCCGTCCGGGATCGCCATCGCGCGCAGGGACCGGTCGTCCGCGACGGCCCGTCCCGCGAACCAGCCCCAGACGGTCGTGGCGGTCGCCGTGACGGTCAGCGCGCGCAGCTCGAGCCCCGCGGCGAGGGCGAGCAGGACGGCCTCGGCGCGCGGGCCCCACGCGATCACGGCGCGGTGCGTGGCGGCGAGGTCGTAGCCGAGCTCGCCCGCGTCGACCGGCTCGCCGTCGAGCACGTCGCGCACGAGCGCGGCCCGCCGCTGCTCGCGTCCGCGCAGCAGGCGGTCGCGCTCCCGCGTGTACTCGTCGATGACGAGCGGGACGATCGCGTCGACGTAGGCGAACGAGCGGCGGGTGCACCGGCGCAGCGCCGCACTCCGCGTGGCGGCGTCGAGATCGTCCAGCGTCTCGAGCACGTCGAGGACGGCATCGAGCACGACCGCCTGGCCGATCCGGTACGTCTGCAGCCCGGGGGCGACGGGAATCCCCGCACCCGCGCAGGTGCGGGCCTCCTCGAGCGCTTCGACCGGCGCGCCGTGCGGGAGCGGCGGTCCGCCGTCGACGACGTGGCGGATCGCCGCGCGGAGGTTGGCGCGGCTGCTCGCGCGCATCGCCACGGCGACGTCGGGGTCGGTCGTGGTTCCCGCCTCGGGCGCCTGCGCCCCGAACCGCGCGAGCATCGTGGCCTCGAGCTCGCCTTCGCGAGCGACGAGCGCTCCGGCCACGCACTCCACCGCCCGCTGAACCGCCCCCGGATCCACGCGAGGAACGGTACCGGCACGTCCTCCGCGACATTCGCGCATCGACGACCACCGGATACGCGGAACTCGTGCGGTGGGTGCGGGACCGGTCCGGCGATCCTCCCCGCATGGAGCGGATCGACACCCAGATCGTCGTCGTCGGAGCCGGGCTCGCGGGCCTCGCCGCCGCACGGGAGCTGACCGCCGCGGGGCGGGAGGTGGTCGTGCTCGAGGCGCGCGACCGGGTCGGCGGTCGCCTGCTGAACCACGATCTCGACGGCGTCGGCGTGGTCGAGCTGGGCGGCCAGTGGGTCGGGCCCACGCATACGCGCGTCCACGCGTGGATCCGCGAGCTCGGGCTCGCCACGTTCCCGACCCACGACACCGGGGATGCGCTGTTCGAGGACCGCGGCGTCCTGCGCCGCTACGGCGGCGCGCTGCCGCGCCTGAGTCCCGTGGCCCTGGCGGAGGTGGCCGTCGCGCAGCTGCGGCTCGAGCGGATGGCCCGGCGCGTCCCGGCCGCGACGCCGTGGGAGGCGCCGCACGCCTCCGTGTGGGACGGCACGACGCTCGCGTCGTGGCTGCGCCGCAACGTCCGGACGCGCCTGGGACGGGCGTTCTTCGAGCTGGTCTGCGAGGGCCTGTTCTGCGCGCAGCCGCAGGAGATCTCGCTGCTGCAGTTCCTCGCCGCGGTGCGCGCCAGCGGTGGTCTGGAAGCGATGCTGGAGACCGAGGGCGGCGCCCAGCAGGACCGCGTGGTCGGCGGCTCGCAGCTCCTGGCGATCCGCGCGGCGGACACGATCGCGGACCGGGTGCGGCTCGGCGCGCCGGTGCGGGCGGTCGCCGTCTCCGGGGACCGGGTGCTCGTCCGCGCCGACGGCGTGGAGGCCCGGGCGCGGCGGGTGATCGTCGCGCTCCCCCCGACGCTGGCGGCCCGCCTCGCCTACGCCCCGGCGCTCCCGGGTGGCCGTGACCAGCTCGCGCAGCGCTCGGTGATGGGGGCGGTCGCGAAGTGCATGGCGGTCTACGAGACGCCGTTCTGGCGGGCGGACGGGCTCTCCGGGCAGGCGACGTGCACGACCGGCCCGGTGCGGATCGTGTTCGACAACTCGCCGCGTGACGGTGCGGCCGGTGTGCTGCTCGGGTTCCTGGAGGGGGACGCTGCGCGGCGCCTGGGCGCGCTGGCGCCGGACGAGCGGCGTGCACTGGTGCTCGAGGCGTTCGTGCGCCTGTTCGGGGCTCGCGCCGGCCGTCCGCTCGACTACGTCGAGCGCGTCTGGGCCGAGGAGGAGTTCTCGCGCGGTGGGTACGCGGGGTTCTGCGTGCCCGGGGCGCTGGCGTCGCTCGGGCCGCACCTGCGCCGACCGTGCGGCCGGATCCACTGGGCCGGGACCGAGACGGCCGAGGCGTTCGGCGGCTACATGGAGGGCGCGGTCCTCTCGGGGGAGCGAGCGGCGCGGGAGGTGCTGGCGGCGGAGCCGGCGGCGCCGGTCCCCGCCGCGCAGGGCGTCTGACTCAGGCGGCCGCGGTGGCGGGGCCGTGATCGTCGCAGTGGTCGCCGTGCGGGTGGTGCAGGTGCCCGTCGACGACGTAGTCGACGTGGTCGCCGTGCTGGACGGCCTCGTGGCCGCAGCCGTCGCCGTGGACGTGGTCGTCGGCGTGGGCGCCGCAGTCGTGCGCGTCGGTGCAGGTGCTCTCGGACATGGGATCTCCTGGGTCGAGGGGAGATCCCACCGTAGGCCGACGCGGCGACCCGGTCCAGCAGCTGCTGACGAGACTCGTTCGCGTCAGTCGCCGTCGTCCTGCGCGCAGTCCGGGCACAGGCCGCGCAGGACGACGTCGTGCGTCTCGACGACGAACGGGGTGCGCCGCTCCACGGCGTGGATCGCCTCCTCGAGCGGTTCGTCCTCGAACACGTCGGTGCGGGCGCAGCGCCGGCAGACGACGTGGTGGCGGTGCTGGCCGTCGGGCAGCACGAGCTCGTAGCGGGCGATGCCGTTGCCGACGTCGACGGGGTGCAGGCGACCGAGGTCGACGAGGATGCCGAGCGTCCGGTAGACGCTGGCGAGGCTCGCGGGCCGCGGGCCCTGCTGCGCGAGCATCGCGAGCTCCTGCGCCGTGACGCCACCGCCGACGCGGCCGAGCAGCTCGACGACGACGGTCCGCGCGCCGCCGGTGCGGTGGCCGCCGGCGGCCAGCGCGCGGTGCGCCTCCTCGATCCAGTCGCCGTTGTCCCGCGCGACGTCCGTGCTCATCGCCGCAGCTGCAGGGCGGGTGGGTCGAGGAGGTCGACGGCGACCAGGAGGCGGTCGTCGTCGCCGACGGGGGAGCGGTGCACGAGGCCGTGTCGGCAGCCGGGGAAGCTCGAGCCCTTGAGGATCCCGACCTCGCCAGGAGCGAGGTGCCGGATCGCGCTCGCGTCGGGGGCGATCGCGGCGTTCGCCTGCTCCGGGGTGCGGCCGCGGAGACCGAGCTCCTCGCGGACGGCGTCGGCCTCCGCGAGCCACGCGGTGCCCGGGCCGACGTAGGTGCACAGCAGCCGCAGCGCGACCGAGTCGACGTGCAGCAGCGGGCAGCCCGCCGAGGGGTCGGTCTCGATGCGGACCGCGACGCGGGTGGCGCCGCCGACGCGGGCGAGCAGGAAGGCGAGCGCGGCGATGTCGTGGGTGAGCGCGCGGCGGTCCGCGGCGCGGCCCGGGGCGAGCTCGTCGAGCAGCGCCTCGATCGCGGGGACGCGGTCGGCGACCGGGACCTCCCCGCGGACGGCGTGGCGCGTCGTGCGCGCGAGCGTGGCCGCCTGGCGCGCGGTCGCGTCGGGCAGGTGCCGCTCCCAGCGCCAGAGCGCGGCGGCGGGGTCGAGGATCGCGTCGGCGTCGCTGGGGACGGTCGCGCGCACGACCTGGCCGAGGCCGGTGCGGGTCGCCGTCGCGGTGATCACGCGGGGCCCCGCCCGCGGCGGCGCGGCTCGGGCGCGTCGCGGCGCACGTAGGGCAGCAGCGCGAGCTCGCGGGCGCGCTTGATCGCCTGGGCGACCTCGCGCTGCTGGCGGCGCGAGAGGCCGGTCTGGGTGCGGGCCTTGATCTTGCCCCGCTCGGTGAGGAACTGCGACAGCGTCTGGATGTCCAGGTAGCTGATCGGCTCGGGGAGCAGGATGCGCTTGCGCGGCTTGCCGCGGCGCGGTCGGTCGGTGGTGGGTCGGGCCATGGCGGGAGCGTACCGTAGAGAAAGAGAATCATTCTTATTTGCGCTAGCCTGTGGTCCATGACGCGCCCGACCACCTCCCGCTCCGCGCCCTCGCGCTCCCTGCTCGCGGCCGGCCTGCTGACCGCCGCGCTGACCGTCACCGCGTGCGGTGACGACGACCCGGGCACCGCCGGCTCGGGCGGCGGCGACGCGGCCGTCAAGGTCGTCGCCACGACCACCCAGCTCGGCGACTTCGCGCGCGAGGTCGGCGGCGACCGCGTCGACGTCACGCAGCTGCTGCAGGCCAACTCCGATCCGCACGACTACGAGCCGCGACCCCAGGACCTGCGGGAGGCCACGGGCGCGAAGGTCATGTTCGTCTCCGGTGACGACCTCGACGCCTGGTCGGGGGACGTCGCCAAGCAGGCGGGCATCGAGGGCGCCGTGCTCGACGTCGGGCAGGGGCGCCCCGTCGAGCGCGAGGGCGGCCACGAGCACGAGGACGAGGAGCACGCCGAGGAGGAGGGCGGGAAGCACAGCGAGGAGGAGGGCGACGAGCACGGCGACGTCGACCCGCACTGGTGGCACGACCCGCGCAACGTCGAGTACGCCGCGCAGCGCATCGCCACGAAGCTCGCCGAGGTCGACCCGGCGGGCGCCCCCGACTACCGCGCCCGCGCCGCCGCCTACGTGACGAAGGTCCGCGCGCTCGACCAGCGGCTGCAGCGCTGCTTCTCCGCGGTCCCCGCCGCGCAGCGCAAGCTCGTCTCCGACCACGACGCGTTCGGCTACCTCGCCGCCCGCTACGACATCGAGGTCGTCGGCGCCATCATCCCCGCGACGACCACCCAGGCGCAGGCCTCCGCGGGTGAGCTGACCGCGCTCGCCCGCACGATCGAGACGGAGGGCGTGCGCGCGATCTTCCCCGAGAGCTCGCTGAACCCGAAGCTCGCCGAGGCGATCAGCCAGCGGACCGGCGCGAAGGTCGGCGGGACGCTCTACGCCGACACGCTCGGGCCCGAGGGCTCCGCCGGCGCGACGTACCTGAGCAGCGAGCAGGCCAACGCCGACGCGCTCGTCCGCGGCTTCACCGGCCGCAGCACCGGCTGCGCGAGCTGACCTGGCCGATCGGGCGCCGCGGGGGCAAATCCGACCCCCGCGGTCCGAATGTAGGGTGATACCCTACGTCACCGGATGGCCGACCAGCCGGTGAAGAAGACCTCGATCTACCTCAGCGACGAGCTCGACGCGCGGCTCGCCGAGCGCGCCGGCGAGGACGGCATCACCAAGGCCGAGTTCATCCGCCGCACGCTCACCGCCGCGGTCGAGCGTCCGCGCCGGCCCAAGCCGTCGATCGGCGTGTTCGACAGCCGCAGGGCGGGCGCGTGAGCGTCGTCGCCGACTGCTCCCTGCTCCTCGCCGCCTACGACAAGGGCGCCACCCAGCACGAGCGCGCCGTCGCGTGGCTCACCCGCACCGACGAGGAGCTCGTCCTCACGCCGCTGGCGGTCGCCGAGCTCGAGGTCGCGGTCCGCGACGGCGGCGGCGCCCGCGCCCAGGCCAAGGTCTGGCACGACCTCGAGGTCGGCGCCTACACCACCCGCTGGTGGGCCGACGCCCTCGCCGAGTCCCTGCGCATCGCGCGCGCCCACCCGGCGCTCGGCCTCACCAATGCGTCGCTCGTCGCGCTCGCGGAGAGACTGCGGACGACGCGCATCGCCACCTTCAACCCGGACTTCCGCACCGTGAAGACGACGTCGGGCGACGAGCTCGTCCTGCTGCCCGACGACGCATGACCCCGCCGCACACCGCACACCAAGACCACCAGAGGACCTGACATGTCCGAGAACCCGAACTCCTTCGACGCCCGCGCGACCCTCTCGGTCGGCGGCCGCGACCTGACCATCTACCGCCTCGACGCCCTGCAGTCCCAGTACGACGTCGCCCGGCTCCCCTACTCGCTGAAGGTCCTGCTCGAGAACCTCCTGCGCACCGAGGGCAACGGTGCCGTGACGAAGGAGTCGATCGAGGCGCTCGCCACCTGGGACGCCAAGGCCGACCCGTCCAAGGAGATCAACTTCACCCCCGCGCGCGTGGTGATGCAGGACTTCACCGGCGTCCCCGCGGTCGTCGACCTCGCCGCGATGCGCGACGCGATGGCCGACCTCGGCGGCGACCCGTCGAAGATCGAGCCGCTCGTCCCCGCCGAGCTCGTCATCGACCACTCCGTCCAGGTCGACGTCTTCGGCAGCAAGGACGCGTTCCGCCGCAACGCCGAGATCGAGTTCCAGCGCAACGAGGAGCGCTACCAGTTCCTCAAGTGGGGCCAGCAGGCGTTCGACTCCTTCAAGGTCGTCCCGCCGGACACCGGCATCGTCCACCAGGTCAACCTCGAGTACCTGGCGCGCACCGTCTTCGTCGACGACAAGACCGGCACCGCCTACCCCGACACCGTCGTCGGCACCGACTCGCACACGACGATGATCAACGGCCTCGGCGTGCTCGGCTGGGGCGTCGGCGGCATCGAGGCCGAGGCCGCGATGCTCGGCCAGCCGATCCCGATGCTCATCCCGCAGGTCATCGGCTTCAAGCTCAAGGGCGAGCTGCCCGAGGGCGCGACCGCCACCGACCTCGTGCTGACGATCACCGAGATGCTCCGCGAGAAGGGCGTCGTCGGCAAGTTCGTCGAGTTCTACGGCGCGGGCGTCACCGCGCTCCCGCTGGCCGACCGCGCGACGATCGGCAACATGTCGCCCGAGTTCGGCTCGACCTGCGCGATCTTCCCGATCGACGCCGAGACGATCCGCTACATGCGCTTCTCGGGCCGGCCGGACGACCTCTGCGAGCTCGTCGAGGCCTACGCCAAGGAGCAGGGCATGTGGCACGACGAGCACGCGGAGGAGCCGACCTTCTCCGACACGCTCGAGCTCGACCTCTCGACCGTCGTCCCCTCGATCGCCGGCCCCAAGCGTCCGCAGGACCGCGTCGCGCTCAGCGACGCCGCCTCGGCGTTCGACGAGGCGATCAAGGCGTACATGCCGGGTGACGGTCCGACCGACCAGCCGGGCGAGCGCGCGGTCGAGGACGAGGCGCCGCTGGCGACCGCGACCCGCCGCTCCACCGACGTCGCGCTCGCCTCCGGCGAGACGTGCGCGCTGAAGGACGGCGCCGTCGTCATCGCCGCGATCACCTCGTGCACGAACACCTCCAACCCGTCGGTCATGCTCGCCGCCGGCCTGCTGGCCCGCAACGCGGTCGCCAAGGGCCTCAAGGCCGCGCCGTGGGTCAAGACGTCCCTGGCCCCGGGCTCGATGGTCGTCACCGAGTACCTGGAGCGCGCGGGCCTGATCGACGACCTCGAGGGCCTGGGCTTCCACAACGTCGGCTACGGCTGCACGACCTGCATCGGCAACTCCGGCCCGCTGCCCGCCGAGATCAGCGCGGCGATCCAGGAGAACGACCTCGTCGCGGTGTCGGTGCTCTCCGGCAACCGCAACTTCGAGGGCCGGATCAACCCGGACGTGAAGATGAACTACCTCGCGTCCCCGCCGCTCGTCGTCGCCTACGCGATCGCCGGGTCGATGGACGTCGACCTGCTGAACGACCCCATCGGGCAGGCCGACGACGGCAGCGACGTCTACCTCAAGGACATCTGGCCCTCGACCGCCGAGGTCGCGCAGACCGTCGAGGAGGCCGTGCAGTCGGACATGTTCCACAAGAGCTACGGCCAGGTCTTCGACGGCGGCCCCGAGTGGAACGCGCTCGACGTCCCGACCGGTGACCGCTTCGCCTGGGACGCCGACTCCACCTACGTGCGCAAGGCGCCGTACTTCGACGGCATGCCGCAGACGCCCGAGGCGGTCACCGACATCACGGGCGCCAAGGTGCTCGCGAAGCTCGGCGACTCGGTTACCACCGACCACATCTCGCCCGCGGGCGCGATCAAGAAGGACGGCCCCGCCGGGCGCTACCTCGAGGCCAACGGCGTCGAGCCCAAGGACTTCAACTCCTTCGGCTCGCGGCGCGGCAACCACGAGGTGATGATCCGCGGCACGTTCGCGAACATCCGCCTGCGCAACCTGCTCGCACCGGGCACCGAGGGCGGTGTCACGCGGTACCTCGGCCCGGACGGTGACGCGAGCGAGGTCGTCGCGATCGCCGACGCGTCGGAGAAGTACCAGGCGGCGGGCATCCCGCTCGTCGTCCTGGGCGGCAAGGAGTACGGCTCCGGCTCCTCCCGCGACTGGGCCGCCAAGGGCACGAACCTGCTCGGCGTCCGCGCGGTGATCGCCGAGTCCTTCGAGCGCATCCACCGCTCGAACCTCGTCGGCATGGGCGTCCTGCCGCTGCAGTTCCCGGCCGGCGAGACCGCCGACTCGCTCGGCCTGACCGGCGAGGAGACCTTCGACATCACGGGCTACGCCGACGCGCTCAACGGCGGCGAGCTGCCGAAGACCGTCAAGGTCAAGGCGGGCGACGTCGAGTTCGACGCGGTCGTCCGCATCGACACGCCCAAGGAGGCGGACTACTTCCGCCACGGCGGCATCCTCCTCTACGTCCTGCGGCAGATCGCGGCGGCGTAACGACCGATCGGGACGTGGGAGCCGCCACCCGCGCGGCTTTCACGTCCCCTTCATCCGCACTCCGGGAAGACTGCCGTCATGCGCGTGCTGGTGGTCGAGGACGATCCGCGGATGGCCGACATGCTCCGCCGGGGCCTGGAGCGGGCGGGGATGACGATCGACCTCGCGGCGACCGGGGCCGACGCGGACTGGATGGCGCGGTCCGCCACCTACGACGCGATCGTCCTCGACGTCGGCTTGCCGGACACCGACGGGTTCGCGGTCTGCGCGCGCCTGCGCGCCGCCGACGTGTGGTCGCCGGTCCTCATGCTCACCGCGCGCGACGCGACCGCCGACCGCGTGCGCGGGCTCGACACCGGCGCCGACGACTACGTCCTGAAGCCGTTCACGTTCGAGGAGCTGACCGCGCGGCTGCGCGCCCTCGCGCGCCGCGGCGCCCGCGAGCGGCCCGCGGTGCTCGAGGCCGCCGGGCTGCGGCTCGACCCGGCGGCACGGCGCGCCTGGCGCGGGGACACCGAGCTCGCGCTCTCGGCGAAGGAGTTCACGCTGCTGGAGGCGTTCCTGCGCCGTCCCGGCGAGGTGCTGACGCGGGCGGAGCTGCTGGAGGCCGGCTGGGACATGGCCTACGAGAACCGGTCCAACGTCGTCGACGCGTACGTGCGCCTGCTGCGCGACAAGATCGACCGGCCGTTCGGCGCCCGCTCGCTGGAGACCGTGCGCGGGCACGGGTACCGGCTGTGCGACTGATCCGCCGGGCCGGGCTGCGGACCCGGGTGACGCTCGCCTACCTCGCCGCGATCGTCGCGGCGATCGCGATCGGCGGCGTGCTGGTGAACGCGGCGCTCGAGGCGCGGCTCACCGACGCGCTCGACGAGACGCTCGAGACCCGCACCGCCGCGGTCGGCCGGCTGCTCGTGGACCGTGGCGGCCCGGCGCCCGGCCTGACCGTCGGGCTCGACGACCCGGGGGAGACCTTCACGCAGGTCGTCGGCCCCGGCGAGCGGCTCGTCTCGTCCTCGCCCGGCCTGCCGCTGCGACCGCTGCTCGACGCCGCCGGCCGACGCGCGGCGGTCGAGGGGCGCGACATCCGCCTGCGCGACGTCGTGGTGGCCGGGGACGACGACGGCGCCGACGAGATCGACCTCGAGGCGCTCGAGGAGACCGGCGTCGAGGCCTACGAGACCGACCGCGCCCGCGTCCTGGCCCGGCAGGTCCGGGCGGGCGGTGTGCGCTACGCGCTGATCGTCGGCTCCACCTACGAGGACCACGACGAGGCGCTGCGCGAGGTCCGCGGCGCGCTGCTGCTCGTCCTGCCGGTCGCGCTCGTGCTCGTCGCGCTGGCGGGCGGCGGGGCGATCGTCGCGTCGCTGCGCCCGGTCGAGCGGATGCGGCAGCGGGCCGCCGCGATCGCCGACCCGGGGTCGGGGGAGCGGCTGCCCGTGCCGCCCGGCGGGGACGAGCTGGCGCGGCTCGGCCGCTCGCTCAACGAGATGCTCGACCGCCTGCAGCGGGCCGCCGAGCACGAGCGGGCGCTCGTGTCGGACGTCAGCCACGAGCTGCGGACCCCGCTGGCGGTGATCGGCGGCGAGCTCGAGCTCGCGCTGCAGACCCTCGGCGACGCGGACCCCGAGCTGCGCGCGTCGCTCACCGTCGCCGCCGACGAGACACGGCGGCTCGGCCGGATCGCCGAGGACCTGCTGCTGCTCGCGCGCGCCGACGAACAGCGCTTGGAGCTGCAGCGCGAACCGCTGGCCGCCGGGGAGCTCCTGCGCGAGCAGGCGCGGCGGTTCGCCGCGCGCGCGACCGTCGCGGTGCAGGCGCCGGACGGCCTGCGGCTGGACGGCGACCGGCTGCGGCTCGCCCAGGCGCTCGGCAACCTCGTGGACAACGCGCTGCGTCACGGTCGCGCGCCGGTGACGCTGCACGCCTGGGCCGACGGGGACGCGGTCGTGCTCGCCGTCCGCGACGCGGGCGACGGCTTCCCGGCGGCGTTCCGCGAGCGGGCGTTCGACCGCTTCTCGCGGGCCCACGAGGGCCGCAGCGGCCGCGGCGCCGGGCTGGGGCTCGCGATCGTCGCGCTGATCGCCGAGGCGCACGGCGGCACCGCGACCGTGCACGACGCCCCGCAGGGCGGCGGCGAGGTGCGCCTGCGCCTGCGCGCCACCTGACGCAGTTTTCACGGAGCTTTCATCCGGCCTGCGGCACCGTGGTCCCATGACCACCACCCCTCGCCCCCTCACCCTCACCGCCGGCGCCGCGCTCGCCGCCACGATCGCGGCCGTCGGCTTCAGCTCCGCCGCCTCGGCCGCGCCCGGCCGCGTCGTCGACGGCGACGCCGACCTGACCCAGAACCGCACCGGGCTGCGCCTGGAGGCCGAGACGCGCGGGGCCACCCGCGTGACGTTCCTCTACGGCGGACGCTCGTTCGCCGCCCGGCTCGTCGAGGTCGACGACGACGGCTCACGCGAGTGGCGTCGCACCGTCACCGCCCGGACCGCGGACCGCCGCGACGGCGCCCGCGTGACCTTCCGCGTGCGCGCCTGCGGCGCGGACGGCTGCACGACCCGCACGATCACGGAGCGCGTCGAATGGGACGACTGAGCCTGCTCGCGGCGGGTGCCGCCCTGGTCGTCGGCGGTGTCGGTGCGGGGGTCGCCGGCGCCGACCTGCTCGACGGGGACGACGACCGTGACCGCCCGGACCGCGTCGTGACGATCGCCGCCCCGGCGGCCGGGACCGCCGCGCCCGCGGCCACGACCCTCACGGTCGATGACGGGGTGCCGGTCGGGGAGGCGCGGGCCGTCGCCCGCCTCGCGACCGCGCACCTGGGCGGCGGGCGCGCCGTCAGCGTCGACCGTGACGACGGCCGCTACGAGGTCGAGGTCCAGCGCGCCGACGGCGCGCTCGTCGAGGTCCTCCTCGACGGCGGGCGCCGCGTGGTCGGGACCGAGCTGGACGACGGGGACCGCTGACACCGGTCCCCGGAACGACGAGCGGCGGGCCCGGAGGCCCGCCGCTCGCGGATCGGAGGGGTCTGTCGCCCTACGCGATCTCGCCCTTGACCGTCGCGACGCCGAGCGTCAGGCCGGCCGTGAACGCCGCGGTGCCGAACGCCGCGTTCAGCGCGTCGGCGGCGCCCTGGGTGAGCTTGCCGGTCACGTTGCCGACCGACACGGTGCGGCCGGAGACGTCGACCTTCGGAGCGCTGAGGTCCAGCGACAGGATCGCGGCGCGCGTGCCGCCGTTGATCGCGGCCGTCAGCTCCGCCTTGCGGGTGTCGATGTTGAAGTCGGTCAGCCGCACGACCGTGCCGCCCTTCGTCAGCGAGATGCCGCCCGAGTGCGGGATCTGGCCGGCCAGCGTCTTGGCGTTGACGCCACCGCCGGTGATCGGGAAGCCGAGCGAGCCGTCCGGGTTGGCGACCGCGGGGCCGACGATGCCGGGCGCGACGCCGAGGCTCGTCAGCGCCGAGACGGCGCCGGGATCGAGCGCGAGGGCGGTCTGGCCGCCGGTGAAGCGGACCTCGGCGAGGGAGGTGGCGACCGTCGCCGTGCCGAGCTTCAGGCGCGGCTTGAACGCCTTCACGCCGAAGGTCTTGTTCAGCGCCGCGGCGCCCTTGGTGGAGAGGTGGATGTCGATGCGCGACACGGTGACGCCGAGGCCGGAGCGCGTGATGCGCGCCTTGCCGACGACCGGGACGAGCGCGCCGAGGCGCTTGCCGCCGTTGACGCGGGCGCTCATCGTCGGGGCCTTGTTCACCGCGACGGTGAAGTCGGAGAGCGTCACGCGGGTGCGGCCGGCCGAGAGGCGCAGACCACCGGTGTGACGGATGACGCCGGCCGCGGAGGCCGGGTCGAGCTCGCCGCCCGTGATCGGGAAGCGGACGCCCGCGCTGCCGGCGGTCGCGCGGCCGGTCGGGGCGACCGAGACGCCGAGCGACTTCAGCGCCTTGGCGGTGCCGGAGTCGAGCTTCAGGGTGGTGCCGCCGCCGCTGATGTCGAGCTTGCTCGACGTCGACTGCGCGGAGGCCGCGGGGGCGAGGGCCAGGCCGGCGGCGAGGGCGCCGGCGATGAGGGTGGACGTACGGGTGACAGACATGTTCGATCTCCTGAGTCGGGGTGGGATCTGGGGGGAGGTCCGACAGTCGACGCAGGATTGGTTGAGCGTTGATGCGCCAGAAGTGCTGGGGAACGTCATCGCGCCACGACCAATTCCGTGTCCCGGCTCGTACCCCGGAAGTGAGATGGCTCCCCACGTCCTCACCCCAGCGCCGTGAGCGCCGCATCGCAGAAGGTCTGCGTCGCGGAGACGAGCAGGCGCTCGAGGCCCTGCACGAGGCGGTGGGCCGCACCGTCTTCGGCTACCTCGTGCAGACGCTCGGGGACCGTGGACGGGCCGAGGACGTCTTCCAGCAGGTGCTCACCGAGGTCTGGCGCCGCGGCGACCAGTTCGACGCGCAGCGCGGATCGCTGCTGGCCTGGGTCATGACGATCACGCGCTCACGGGCGATCGACGAGCTGCGCCGCCGCGTGCCCGAGCCCACCGACCCGCAGGAGATGCCGGTCGAGACCGTCGTCGACCGCGGGACCGATCCCGACGTCCTCGTCGAGCGCTGGACCGTCGCCGACCTCCTCGCGCGCCTGCCCCAGGAGGAGGCGGAGCTGCTGCGCCTGCGCTTCCACGCCGACCTCAGCCAGAGCGAGATCGCCGAGCGCACCGGCCTGCCCCTGGGCACCGTCAAGACGCGCATGGTCCGCGGCCTGCGCCGCTTGGCCGACCTCGCCGACGACGCGCTCGCCCCGGCGCCGGCCGCCGCGGCCGCGCACGCCTCGATCGAGCTCGCGCCCGTGCCGGTCGTCGCCGCGACCGCGCAGGCCGCCGGATCCGAGGCCCCCGCATGACGCGCTGGCCCGTCGATCCCGCCGCCGTGCTGCTCGGAGGCCTCGACCCGCAGGAGCGCGCCGAGGCCGAGCGCCTGGTCCGCGAGGACCCGGCGTTCCGGGCCGAGCTCGAGCGGCTGCGGCGCGTCGGCGCCGCGCTCGCGGTCACCGGCTCCACCGGGGACCTCGACCCGCCGCCGCTGGACCTCGAGGCGGCGCGCGCCGCCCGGCCCGCCGCGCCCGCGCGACGCCGTCGTGCCCGCCGCGCCGGCGGGGGCATCGTGCTGCGCCCGGCGATGGCGCTCGCCTCCTCGGTCGCGCTCGTCGCGGTCGGGGCGCTCGGCGGCACGCTCGTCGCCGGGGGCGGCGACGACGCGCCCGCGACCGAGGGCGCGCCCGTCACCCTCGCGGCGCTCGACGGCACCGCCCGGCCGCAGCGCGCGACCGTCGCGATGCGCGGCGGCGGCATGCACCTCGACGTCGCGGGCCTCGCCCCGAGCCGCGCCGGCGAGCACTACGAGCTCTGGCTCCTGAACTCCGCCGACGACCTCGTCAGCGTCGGCACCTTCAAGGTCGACGACAAGGGCCGCGTGGACGCCGACTTCCCGCTCGGGGTCGACGCCAGTCGCTACGCGTTCATCGACGTGTCGGTCGAGCCGGACGACGGCAACCCCGCGCACTCCTCGCGCTCGGTGCTGCGCTCATCCGCGCAGCGCGCGCTCTCCTGACGCGCCCGGGGTGGCGCGCGACCCGCCGCGGCGGGTAGCGTCCCCACCGTCCGGAAAACGGAGGGAGGACCGTGGACGACGAGGGGACCGGGGCCCAGGCCCCGCTGACGGGCGGCGTGACGCGCCGCGTGCTGCTGCGTGACGGGACCGCGGCGACGGTCGCCGTGCTGCTCGCCGGATCGGCGACGGCGACGACCGGGGACGCGATCGCGGTCGGCCTGCGCGCCGACGGACGCGCCGCGTTCCTCACCGCGGCGGAGCTGCGGACGCTGCGCGCGCTGTGCGCCGTGCTGATCCCGACCGACGACCTCCCGGGCGCCGCCGACGCCGGCTGCCCCGAGGCGATCGACGCGCTGCTCGGCGCGTTCGCCGTGTCCCCGCCGCGGATCTGGGCGGGCGGCGGCTTCTCCGACCGCGGCGGCGCGCCCCGCAACGACTTCGTCCGCTTCCTCGAGCTCGACCGCTACGAGCGCCGCGCCTGGCGCATCCGCATCGAGGGCACGCGCGGACTGCAGCGGCTGGAGTGGGCCGGTCCGGTGCGCGGCTGGCAGGCCGTGTACCGCGAGGGGCTCGCCGCCCTGGACCGCGCCGCCCGCGGCGACTTCGCGGCGCTGCCCGTCCCGGCGGCCGACACGCTGCTGCGCACGAGCCGCGACCCCGACGTGCAGGAGCTGCTCGACGTCGCCTTCCCGCACGCGATCGAGTTCCTCTACGGGGCGCCCGAGTACGGCGGCAACCGCGACCTCGCCGGCTGGCGGGCGATCGGCTACGACGGCGACACCCTCCCGCGCGGCTACACGCCCGAGCAGATCGCGGCGCCACCCGAGCCGGGCCTCGCCGCCGTCCCCGCCGAGATCCTGCTCGGCCTGCTCGACCTCGCCCCGCTCGGCGGCTCCTCCGAGCTCGTGCACGGCCTGACCTCCCGCTCCGGTGAGCGGCTCAGCGACCTGCGCGCCGACCTCGGGGCCCTCGGCGATCTCGACGGCCTCGGCGCCCGCCTCGCCGCGCTGCAGGAGGAGGTCCGTCGTGGGGCGTGAGGCGGTCGTCGTCGGCTCCGGCGCGGCGGGCAGCGTCGTCGCGTACGAGCTCGCCAGGCGGGGCTGGGAGGTCACCGTGCTGGAGCGCGGGCGTCACATGCGGTCGGGGCTCGGCCGGGCCACCGACGGCGATCTCGGCACGCGCTACGGCAGCGACGAGATCAAGTCCGCGCGGCACTTCGGGTTCCCCGACCCGCTGCTGGAGCCGTACACGCAGCGCACCCGGGAGGACGCCGCGGCCGGCCGGGCGCGGACCGCGGTCGGGGCGTTCGGCCAGCTCGGCGCCGCCGTCGGCGGGACGACGCTCCACTACAACGCGAAGTTCCCGCGGTTCTGGAAGCAGGACTTCTCGACCCTCAGCGACCTCGGCCCGCAGCCCGGGGCGCAGGTCGCCGACTGGCCGATCACCTACGCGGACCTGGAGCCGCACTACGACGCCGTCGAGCGCCGCGTCGGGGTCAGCGGCAGCCGCGCCGCGATGCCCGCCCGGACGCGCGAGCAGGCGCCGCGGCGCAGCGAGTTCGCGATGGCGCCGCTGCCGATCTCCCACACCGGGCAGCTGCTGCGGACCGCTGCGCGGCTCTCCGGCTACGAGGCCTATCCGCAGCCCGCCGCCGTGAACTCGGCGCCGTTCCGCGGCCGTCCCGCCTGCACGTCGTGCGGGCTGTGCTCCGGCTTCGGCTGCCCGATCGACGCCCGCGGCGACGCGATCACCGCGTGGCTGAACCCGGCGGTCCGCGCCGGCCGGGTCCGGGTGCTCGCACGCGCGTTCGTGCACCGCGTCGACACCACGCGCGACGGGCGCCGGGTGACCGGCGTGCGCTACGTCGACGCCCGCGGCCGGCGCCGCCGCATCGCCGCCGACACCGTCGTGCTCGCGGGCAGCCCGATCAACACCGCGCGGCTGCTGCTGATGAGCGCGTCGGGCGCGCACGAGCGCGGGCTGGGCAACGGCAGCGACCAGGTCGGCCGCAACATGATGTTCCACGCGTTCACGCTCGCCGCCGCGCTCTACCCGGACGACCTGCACCCGCTGCGCGGGCAGAGCAACCCGCTGCAGATGGACGACCTGATGGGCCCGTTCACCGGGCCGGAGGTGCGCGCGCTCGGGGTGCCGTGGATCAAGGGCGGCCTCGCCCAGGTCGGCAGCGGCGTCCCGGCGTTCGCGGAGGCGAAGCTGCTCGCCCCGATCCTCGGCTTCGGGACCGCGCACCGGCAGGCCATGCGGGCCGGCCTGCTGCACCAGCGCGTCGCGGGCTCCCAGCTCGTCGGGGAGGACCTGCCGCTCGCCGACAACCGCATCGACCTCGACCCGGACGTGCGCGACCACCACGGCTTCCCGGCGGCGCGGATCACGTACTCCGCCCACCCGCACGAGAAGGTCGCCGCGGTGCTGCTCGGCGCGCGGCTGGAGCGGATGCACCTCGCCGCGCCGGGATCGCTGGGGGCCGCGGTCATCCCGTTCCCGCTCGTCCAGTCCGGCCCGTACGCCACCGCGCACCTCGCGGGCACCGCCCGGATGGGGACCGATCCGCGCACGAGCGTCTGCGACCCGTCCGGCCGGCTGCACGAGGTCGACGGCGTCTGGGTCGCCGACGCGTCGACGTTCCCGACGTTCCCGGGCTTCAACCCGACCAACACGATCATGTCCAACGCCCGGCGCGTCGCGTTCGCGATCGCCGGGGCCACGACCGCGAAGGCCTCCTGATGCGCCCGCTGCTCCGGGCGGCCCTGCTCGCCGCCACCGTCCTGCTCGCCGGCGCGCCCGCCGCGTCCGCGGCCCCCGCCCCGCCGGCGGGCGCGCGGGCGGCCGCCGAGCCGTTCGACGTGCTCGTCTTCACGCGCACCAACGGCTACCGCCACGCCTCGATCCCGCTCGGCGTCGCGCTGCTGCGCGACCTCGGGGCCCGCCACGGGTTCCGCGTGCGCACCACCGAGGAGTACCGGGACATCAGCGACGCGGGGCTCGCGGACGTGGAGGTCGTCGCGTTCGTCAACACGGTCGGGGACGTCCTGGACGACCTCGCGCAGGACGCGCTGCGGCGGTTCGTCGAGCGCGGCGGCGCGTTCTTCGGCCTGCACGCGGCGGCGGACACCGAGCACGGCTGGCCGTGGTACCGGGAGCTCGTGGGCGGGGAGTTCCTCGCCCATCCGCTCGAGCAGCTCGGGATCTACGTCAACGAGGCGCCGCTGGAGCCCGCCACCAGCCACCTGCCCGCCCGCTTCGCGGTCTTCGACGAGTTCTACTCGTTCCGCCTGAACCCGCGGGACCGCGTCCGCGTGCTGCTGTCGATCGACGAGCGCACCTACCTGCCGGATCCCAACACGACGGACATCCCCGGTCCGGGCGTGGTGCCGGCCAGCGGCCGGATGGGCGACCACCCGATGGCCTGGTGCCAGGACCTCGGCCGGGGCCGCTCGTTCTACACCGCGCTCGGCCACGAGGTGCAGCTGTACGCGCTGCCGTGGTTCCGCCGCCACGTGCTCGGCGGGGTGCTGACGGCGGCGCGGCGCCTCGAGGCGGACTGCACGAGCCCCGCGCAGCGGCGTGCGGCCGTCGCCGCGCAGGCGCGGCGGCAGGCGGCGGCGCAGCGCGCGGCGGCGCGGCGACGGCAGGCCGCGGCGGAGCGCCGCCGTCGCGCGGCCGCGCGGGCACCGCGGCGGCCGGCGGGCTGAGCGCCGACGCCGCGGTCGATCGAGAAATCCGATCAGATCCGTCGGCATTTGTTAGGGTGACCTTACGATGCTCGATCCGGATCGCTCCTCCTCGCCCTACGCCCAGCTCGCCTGCGGCTCCTGCCCGGCCCTCGACGAGTTCCTCGTCGCGATGGTCGCCGAGTTCCGCCGCATCGACCGCGACGCCGTCCTCTTCGCGCTCGACCGGCTCGCGCTCGACGCGGGCCTGCTCGAAGGGCTCCCGCCGCAGGAGCAGCTCGACGCCCTGCGCACCGTCCTGGGCGACCTCGAGCCGATCGCCGCCGACCACGTCGACGCCGTCGCGCTCGACCGCGTGCTCGCCTTCCGGCAGGGGCACCCCACCGCGATCGCCGCCCTGTGGCTGCTCGTCGGGCGCCGCACCGGTGTCCCCCTCGGGGCCCTCAGTGCGGAGGGGCGCCCGCTCGTCGCCGACGCCCGGCCCGGCGCCGGCCTCGTCGTCGACCCCGCCGCGGGCGGCCGCCGCGTCCCGCTGCACGAGCTGCCCGACGAGGCCCGCTGGCGCTGCCCGCACCAGATCGCCTACGGCATGCTCACCGCGCTCGCCTCCGGGGCGATGGAGCGCGGCGACCTGGCGCTCGCGATCCGCGCCGCCGAGCTGCGGCTCGACCTGCCCTGCGACGCCGAGTCGCGCCGGGTGCTCGAGCTCGAGGTCAGCCGGCTGCGCGCACGCCTGCACTGACGGCCCGCCACGGCGCGCCAGTAGATTGCGGCGATGGCCATCCCTCCCGTCCTGCACCGCCTGCTGACCGCCGCCGGCCCCTCCGGCTACGAGACCGCGCCCGCCGCCGCCTTCCGCGACGCCGCCGCCGAGTTCGCGGAGGTGACCACGGACGTCATGGGGTCCGTGTGGGCGAAGGTCCCCGGCACGGCCGGCGGCCGGTCGCTCGCGATCATCGGCCACATCGACGAGATCGGGCTGATCGTCACCCACATCGACGACGACGGCTTCCTCTACGTCATCGGCGTCGGCGGCTGGGACCCGCCGAACCTGGTCGGTCAGCGCGTCGACGTCCTCACCAAGGACGGGGTCGTGCCCGGCGTCATCGGCAAGAAGCCGATCCACCTGATCAAGCCCGACCAGCGCGACAAGGGCGTCAAGCTCGAGGACCTCCACATCGACATCGCGGCGAAGGACGGCGAGGAGGCCCGCGGCCGCGTCCGCATCGGCGACGTCGCAGTCATCACCGGCGAGCCGGTCGAGCTGCCCAACGACCGCGCGATCTCCCGCTCGATGGACAACCGCCTGGGCTGCTATGTCGCCTACGAGGCCGCGCGGCTCGTCGCGGAGGCCGGCGGCGCCCCCGGGGACGTCGTCGCGGTCGCGGCCGTCCAGGAGGAGATCACCTTCGGCGGCTCCCGCACGACCGCCTACGCGCTCGAGCCCGACGCGGCGATCGTCGTCGACGTGACGTTCGCCACCGACCAGCCGGGCATCGACGTCAAGGAGCTCGGCAAGCACGAGCTCGGCTCCGGCCCGGTGCTCGAACGGGGGTCGGTCCTGAACCCCGCGATCTTCGAGGGCCTCCACGCCGCGGCGCTCGCCAAGGAGCTGCCGTTCACCGTCAGCTCGTCCGCCGGGCGCACCGGCACCGACGCGGACGCCGTGCACCTCTCGCGCGCGGGCGTGCCGACCGGACTGATCGGGCTGCCGCTGCGCTACATGCACTCCCCGGTGGAGATGGTGCAGATCTCCGACGTGCAGGCGGCCGCCGAGATCATCGCCGCCTACGCGCTGGGCCTCGCGCCCGACGCGTCGTTCGCGCGGTAGGCCTCAGAGCTCGTCGAGGATCGCCCGGCGCCGGGCCGCGTGCTCGGCGTCGGTGATCACGCCCGCGGTGCGCAGCTCGTCGAGCTTGCGCAGCCGGCCGGCGACCGGGTCGTCGTCGATCGCCTCGCGGGCCCGGGCGATCGCGCCGAGCTGCCCGGCGAGCGTCGCCATGGCGTCGCCGTCGGCCGGGGACCGCGTCGGCCCGAGGCGCCCTTCGGCGCGGGCACGCGCGAGCACCTCCTCCGCGTCGGCGCTCCCGCGCCGCGCGATCGTCATCAGGCCGAGGATCAGCAGCAGCGAGAACCCGCCGATCGCCAGGAAGGTGATCCCGACGCCGAGCGCGTCCCCCGAGGACCCGGGCGGTGACGCCGGACCGTAGGCGACCACCATCGCGGCCGCGCCCATCGCCAGCCACAGGTAGCACCACCACAGCCCGGCGAGCAGCTGTCGCGCGACCGGTGCGAGCGCGATCCCGACCGCGGGCAGCACGAAGATCGAGCCGATCAGCTGCAGGACCTGCCCGCCCGTCCCCTTCGGACAGGGGCGGACCGCGACCGCCCCGGGCGGCGCGCCGCAGGTGCCCGTGCGGATCAGCCCGTAGATCGCCGCGGTCGCGAGCACGATCGACAGGCCGACGATCGCGACGGCGCCGAGCAGGCGCAGCAGCCGGCTCACCGGCCCGCCGCCTCCAGGCAGCGGCCGACCGCGTCGTCCGTCCCGCGGGCGCGGGCCTCCTCGATGCAGACCTGCAGCCGGCGCGCCCGCGCGCCCGTGAGCCGGACCCGCCGGCCGTTGCTGAACACGGTCACCGAGCCCGCGGACGAACTGCCGGGGCGCGCGGCCGGTGCCGTGGCCGGGCTCGGCGTGGGGGCGGGCGGCGGTCGCAGCTCCGGTCGCGTCAGCGCGGCGTCCTCGTCGCTGCGCCGCACGACCCGCCCGTCGCGCCGCGCGAACCACGTCTCGTCGCGCGGGCGGACGTCGGCGACCGCCAGCCGCCACTCGCTCTGCGCGACGCGCCCGTCGATGGCCGTGAGGCCGAGGTCCACGCCGGTCACGCGCGCGGCGGCCTCCGGGATCCGCGCGCGGACGCGCGCGACGGCGGCCGGCACGCCGCGGAGGTCGACCCGGGAGGGGAGGAGGCCGTCCGCCTCGCTGCGGCCCGCGTCCCGGGCCTCGACGCCCCCGACGACGTCGACCTCGAGGCGGCGCAGGAACGCGCGCCCGTCCCGCACCTGGAGCGCGAGCCCGACGGGCGTCACGGTCAGCCCGGTCACGAGCTCGCCCTCGCGCACCCGCCCCAGGGCGGCGGCGTACGCGGCGCGCAGCGGGCGCGCCCGCAGCAGCGACCGCGCGGACCGGTCGGTGATCTCCCCCCGCTGCGCCTGCTGGACCGGGTCGTCGCGGTTCTCGCGCTCGGCCCGCACGAGGAAGAGCGAGCTGCCGCCGAGGCTGATCGCGCCGAGCAGCAGGACGATCAGCCACGGCCCGACGGTCACGGTCCGGTCCGGGCCGGCGGACGGCCCGTCGACGGGGCGCGCGCTCGCGCCCGCGTCCCGCTCGTCGCTGCTGCGTCCGAACGCGTCGGTCCCCATCGCGGCGCACCGTACCCGTCCGCGCGCCAGGACCGAAGCGCGTGGGACCGGTTCGAGACGCGATCGGGCAGGCTCCCGGACGATGCTCCTGCTCTTCGACATCGACGGCACGCTGCTGATCGACGCGTCCGCCGCGCACCGCGACGCGCTCCACGCGGCCATCCGCGAGGTGCACGGGGTGGCGATCCCGCGTGCCGGGGTCGACGCCGCCGGTCGCACCGACGGGGCGATCGCCGCAGACATCGTGCGCCTCGCCGGCGTGCCGGACGCTGCGGCGCGGGCGGGCGCCGCCGCGGTCCGCGAGGCCGCCTGCCGCCACTACGAGCGCCTGTGCCCCGACGACCTCTCCGCCCACGTCGCCGCCGGGGTGCCGGAGCTGCTCGCGGGGCTCGCCGAGCGCGACGACGTGCTCTGCACGCTCGTCACCGGCAACCACGAGCCGATCGCGCGCCGCAAGCTCGCCGCCGCCGGGATCGGCCACCGGTTCCCCGCCGGGCAGGGCGGCTTCGGGTCCGACCACGACGACCGCGACCGGCTGCCCGGCATCGCGCGCCTGCGGGCCGGCCGGCGCGCGTGCGGCCGCGCCTACCCGGCCGGCGAGACGGTCGTGATCGGTGACACCCCGCGCGACATCGCCTGTGCCCGCGCCGACGGCGTGCACGTCGTCGCCGTCACCACCGGGGCGTACGACGCGGAGGCCCTGGCGGCCGCGGACGTCGTGGTCGACGGGGCGGCCGCGCTGCCCGGCGCGCTGCGCGCACTCGGGCTCGACGGCTGAGCGCGCGCCCGGCCGTCCCGCGGATCGACGGCGCCCGCGCGCCGGGGTATCGTCCTCGCGCTCCGGGTCCCCCGAACCACTCCCGCGTGACCGAGCCCACGACCAGCGCTGCAGATCCCGAGGTCCGTCGTCCCGACGGGCTGGTCGACCGTGAGCGCGATCTGGCCGTGCTGGAGGCCGCCAGCGCGCGGGCGCGGACCGGGGACGGCGCCCTCGTGGTCCTGGAGGGGCCGGCGGGGATCGGCAAGAGCGCCCTGCTCGCGACCCTGCGCGACCAGCTCGACGCGTCGGTCACGACGTTGCGCGCCCGCGCCGGGGACCTCGAGCAGGACTTCCCGTTCGGCGTCGTACGGCAGCTGTTCGAGGGCCTGCTGGCGGATCCGGCCGTGCGGGAGCGCCGCCTCGACGGCGCCGCGGCGACCGCCGCCCCCGTGTTCCTCGCCCCCGGGGCGGCGGCGACCGAGGAGGCCGGGGCGTTCGCCGCGCTGCACGGCCTCTACTGGCTGACCGCCGACCTCGCCTCCGACGGACCGGTCGTCCTGCTCGTCGACGACCTGCACTGGTGCGACCCCGCGTCGCTGCGGTTCCTCGTGTACCTCGCGCGCCGCCTGGACGGCCTGCCGGTGCTGCTCGTCGGGACGCTGCGCACGGGGGAGACGGGCACCGATGCGCACCTGCTCGCCGAGCTGCTCGCCGCCCCGCAGACCGAGACGCTGACGCTCGCACCGCTGACGCCGACCGCCACCGCCGGGCTGGTGCGCGAGCGTCTGGGCGCCGACGCCGACGACGCGTTCTGCGTCGCCTGCCACGACGCCAGCGGCGGCAATCCGCTGCTGCTGCGCCAGCTCCTGCGCGCCCTGGAGAGCGACCGGGTCGCCCCGACCGCCGAGCGCGTCGGCGCGGTGCTGGAGGTCGGGCCGCGCGCGGTGAGCCGCACGGTCCTGCTGCGGCTGGCGCGACTGGACGCGGACGCCCTCGCGCTCGCCCGCGCCGTCGCCCTGCTGGGGGACGAGGCGGACCTCGGGGTCGCGGCCGAGCTGGCCGGCCTGGACCGCGCGCGGGCCGCCGCCGCGACCGGTCCGCTCGCCCGCGCCGAGATCCTGCGCCCCGAGCTGCCGCTGGGGTTCGTCCATCCGCTCGTGCGCGACGCCGTGTACCTCGAGCTGCCCGCCGGAGAACGCGCCGACGGCCACGCGCGCGCGGCGGAGATCCTGCGCGACCACGGCGCCGACCCGCGCCAGACCGCCGGTCAGCTGCTGCTCAGCCCGCCGCGGGCGGTCGACTGGGTGGCCGACGAGCTGCACGCGGCCGGCCTCGACGCCGCGACCCGCGGGGCGCCGGAGAGCGCGGTCGCCCACCTGCGCCGCGCCCTCGCCGAGCCGCCCGCCGCGGACCGTCGTGGCCGGCTGCTCTTCGACCTCGGTCGCACCGAGGCGCTCAGCGACGGGTTCGCGGCGGTCGAGCACCTCTCCGCCGCGCTCGAGGAGCTGCGCGAGCCGCTGGTCCGCGTGCAGACCGCCCTGGCGCTGATCCGGCTGCTGATCCTCGTCAACCGGCCCGCCGACGCGCAGCAGCTCTGCCGCCGGATGCTCGCGGAGGTGCCCGCCGACGACGTCGACGTGCGGTCGAGCCTCGAGGCGTTCGAGCGGATCGTCGCGTTCTTCGGCGGCCCGCCGGTCCTGACGCCCTCGTCGTTCGAGACACGTCCCGGTCCGATGGGCGCCACCGTCGGCGAGAAGCGTCTGCTGGCGGTCGCCGCCCTGGAGCGGTGCTTCACCGGCTTCGGCGTGCAGGACGTCGTCCCGGTCGCGCTCGAGGCGCTCGACGGCGGCGTGCTGATCCCGGCGGACGACACGTTCCTGACGATCGCGGCCGCGATCCCGCTGGTGGAGGCCGACCGCGACGAGGCGCTGGCGGTCTTTGACGAGGCCCTGGCCGACGCCCACCGGCGCGGCTCCCAGTTCGCCGTCCTGGGCGTGCACCTCTGGCGCGGGTACACGCTTCTGCGCCGGGGCGACCTGCTCGACGCGCAGGCGTCGCTGGAGCGCGCCGACGCGGGCAACCGCGACTGGGGTGACGACGGCGTGGCGGTGGCCTACGTCGCCGCGATGATGAGCGAGGTCCGGCGCGAGCTCGGCGACCTCGCCGGGGCCGCGCAGGTCCTCGACCGACCGCACGGCGCGCCGCCCGGGGGTGACGCGATGCGGCTCCACGACGGCGCCCGGATCCGCCTGCTCCTGGCCGACCGCCGCAGCGAGGAGGCGCTCGAGGCGATCGACCGGTACGCGCAGATGCTGCAGGCGCTGACGAACCCGGCGTGGAACCCGTGGCGGTCGATGCGCGCCGAGGCGCTCGCGCAGCTCGGCCGGACCGACGAGGCGCGCGCGCTCGTCGAGGAGGAGCTGCCGATCGCCCGGGCCTGGGGGGCGCCGAGCACGGTCGGACGGACGCTGCGCCAGCTGGGCGAGCTGCGCCGTGACGAGGGGCTGCTGCGGGAGGCGGTCGCGCTGCTGACGACCTCGACGCAGCGCATCGAGCACGCGCGCGCGCTGCTCGCCCTCGGGACGCTGCTGCGCCGCGAGCGGCGCCCGGCCGAGGCCCGCGATCCGCTGCGCGAGGCCCACGAGCTCGCGGCGGCGCGCGGGGCGACGCCGATCGTCGACGCGGCCCGGGCGGAGCTGCTGGCCAGCGGCGCCCGCCCGCGGGCCACGGCGCTCAGCGGGGTCGCGTCGCTGACGGCGAGCGAGCGCCGGGTGGCGGACCTCGCGGCGGCGGGTCGCACGAACCGCGACATCGCGCAGGAGCTCTACGTCACGCAGAAGACCGTCGAGGTCCACCTGTCGAGCACGTACCGCAAGCTGGGGATCGGGTCGCGGCGCGAGCTCGTCGGGGCGCTGGCCGACGGCTGAGGCCGCGCGGCCCCGGGGGCGCCGGGCAAGGACTGGGGTTCCCGTCTGGGGGTGTCCCCGATGTGGGGGTGGGGGTGCGCGGCGCACGATGTCGCCGTGCCCCGTCGCAGCTGCGAGATCCGCCTGAGCGTCGACGTCGAGGACGACGACCTCGCCGGCGTCGCCGACGACGGCATCGTGCCGCCGCGGAGCTTCCACGGCTGGCTCGGGCTGCTCGCCACACTCGACGCGCTGCTCGCCGCGGTCCCGTCCGCGGCCGACGTCGCGGGCGCCCCGGACGAGCCGCCCATGCCCCACGGGGGCGGCTCGTGATGTCGGGCCGGCGTTCAGCGCTCCCGCTCGAGCAGCTCCTCGACCTCGTTCCCGACGAGTCCGCTTCGGACTCCCACTCTGCAGGACCGCAGTCCATCCATCGATCCGTCTCGGAAGGAGACCCCATGCCCGCTTCGTCCCACTGGTTCATCGACGCCCTCATGCACGTCCACGTCGACGGCACGGACACCGGTGACGCCTACGCCCTCGTCGAGTGCCTCGCCCCCGCCGGTCACATGCCGCCGCCCCACGTCCACCGCGGCGAGGCCGAGGGCTTCCACGTCCTCGAGGGCGAGCTCACCGTGCACGGGCCGCAGGGCGCGACCGTCCTGCGGCCCGGCGACAGCCTCCACGCCCCGGCCGGTGAGCCGCACACGATCGAGGTCACGAGCGCCGCGCCCTGCCGGATGCTCGTCGTCTCCGTGCCGGCCGGTTTCGAGCGGTTCGTCCGCGCCTTCGGCGAGCCGGCCGCGACGGACACGCTGCCCGTCCTCGACGGCCCGCCCGACGTCGAGCGCCTCGCACGGATCGCCGGCGAGCACGGCATCACGTTCGTCGGCCCTCCCGGCACCCGCCCGGCCGAGCTCGCCCCGGCCGTCGCCTGACCTCGCCCGCGACGCCCGCCGCCGTCCACCCGTGGCGGCGGGCACCACCGTTCCCGTCCCTGCTGAAGCGCACCCGAGACCACCATGCCCCGCTCCCGCACCATCGCTCGCGTCCTGCACGCCGTCCTCCTCGCCGCCCTCGCCGCTCCCGCGGCGGCGTCCGCGACGCCCACCCCCACGTTCGGCGAGCTCCTGCGCCTCGACGCCGGCGAGCAGCCCTCCACCTACCGGCCGGACGCCGAGAGCCGTGACGGGACCACGGCGGCCGCGTGGCGGGAGAACGCCCGGATCGTCGCCGCCCGGCTCGACCCGGCCGCCGGCAGCGCCGAGGCCCGCTGGTCGTTCGACCGTCCCGGCCGCATCCCGACCGGCCAGGACCCCGTCGTCGCGGTCACGGGCACGACCGTGCACGTGGCCTGGGTCGAGACCGGCGACGGGCACGCGGGCATCGTCCTGGCCACCAGCCGCAACGGCGGACGCACGTTCGGTCCGGCGCACGACGTCACGCCCCGCACGCGCGACCACCTCGGCCAGCCGCGCATCGACGCCGACGGCGAGCGCGTCTACGTCGTCTGGTCGCAGACCGCGCCGGGACAGCCGACGCGCCTGCGGGCCGCGGGGTCCCGTGACGGTGGCGCCACCTTCCCGTGCCAGGCGCGCGTCAGCCGGGTCGGCGACCGCGTCGACGAGCGCTACGACGTCGCCGTCGACGGCACGAGCGTCCACGTCACGTGGCTGTCGACCGGGGACGAGCTGCGCTACCGGCGATCGGTCGACGACGGCCGGACCCTGGACGAGCCGCTGACCTTTCCCGCGTCCGGCCTCTCCGTCCCGCGCATCGCCGCGGAGGACGGGCACGTCGTGCTCGTCCACGGCCCGGACGCCGTCGTCCTCGCCTCGGCCGACGGCGGCCACTCCTTCGGCTCCCGCACGCTCGCGGACGCGAGCACGCGCTGCCCCGACCACCACTGCGGCGACCCGCTCGGCCTCGACCTCGACGGCGGCCGCGCGGTCGTCTCCTGGATCGGGCGCAGCAGCGTCTACGCCGCGGCCAGCTCCGACGCCGGACAGCGGTTCGCCGCGGTCGTCCCGGTCTCCCCGATCCTCTACACCTGGCACGCGTTCTCGCAGCCGACCGTCGACGTCGAGGGGGACGTCGTGTCGATCGCCT